>JACPWG010000160.1 GCA_016197205.1 Planctomycetota bacterium | reverse complement strand
GCGCCGATTGCCGAAGCGCCGATTGCCGAAGCGCCGATTGCCGAAGCGCCGATTGCCGAGGCGCCGATTGCCGAAGCGCCGATTGCCGAAGCGCCGATTGCCGAAGCGCCGATTGCCGAGGCGCCGATTGCCGAAGCGCCGATTGCCGAAGCGCCGATTGCCGAAGCGCCGATTGCCGAAGCGCCGATTGCCGAAGCGCCGATTGCCGAAGCGCCGATTGCCGATCTACTGTCAGCGCCGGCACCGATCGCCGCGGCATCCGAAAGCGCATTGGAGCACATCGCTCCGCCTGTCGTGGAGCCCGAGCCCGAGCCTGCCGCACGCCTGCGGCTCTGGTACTCCGCGCCCGCGGCCGCCCCCCGCCTCGCATCCACGTTGGACGAGCGGGGGTATCCACCCGAGCCCGCGCATGCGGAGCACGCGCTCGCGGTCGATGCCGAAGTCCTCGCCATCCTCCCGGAAGTGCTGGATGCCTGGGTGGCGGCGCTGGAGACCCCTCGCCTGGCCCCCGTCCCCAGTCCCGTTCCCGAGGTCCGCGCCCCGGAGCTGGGTTCGCCGCTGCCGCCCGCGGAGGACGCGGTTCCCGCCGCCGATTGGTGGGCGGACGCCGCCGCCGCTGTCGAGCCCGCGCCCGGACCCGATCCGCGGCCCACCCTGCTCGCGATCCCCGCGACCGAGGGGGAGATCCTCGAGGCCACCTGGTGGTCGGACGCAGTGGCGGCCTTCGCCGAGGACGTCGCGCCGGATCCTGTCCCCGATCGCCTGGGGCGCGCACCCGCCATCGACCCGGAGGCCCTGCCCTCCCGCGGCTGGTGGTGGGACGCCGTGCCGGAGCTGGAGTGCGCCACGGACGCGACCGTCGCCCCGCCGCCCGAAGGCGGGACGGCCTCACGCCGGCCCCTCTTCGCATCGGCCTCCCAGTTCGTTCGCACGGCCCCGGAATACGAAGCGCTCGTGAAATTCCTGCTGGGCCGCTACGCCGTCGCGGATGACCTCGAGAAGGCGCTTGCGGCACGCGATACCGGCGCCTTCCCCGAGCCGATCGTCACGCTGAGCGGCGAACTGGTCGAGGCCGACGGCGCGCTCTCGGGCGGGCCCGCCGAGGGCGGGATCAGCATCCTTTCCCGCAAGGCCGAGCTGCGCGAGCTGGAGAAGGAGCTGGAGTCGGTTCGCGCGGAGCTGGCCGAAACCGAGGTCAGCCGGGTCACGACCGTGGGCGAACTGGACGAGCTGGCGACGCGCGACAAGAGCCTGCAGGACGCCATCTACGTCCGGTCGCGCGACCTCACGGACAACGAGAAGGAGCTGTCTTCGCGCGCGAAACGGAAGGCGTGGCTGGCGAGGGAAACCGAGGTGAATCGTCTGGAGCTGGTCCAACTGGGCGGGCAGCTCGAGGACTTCGCGAAGAAGGCGGACGCGATCCGGCGGCTGATCGCGGACCTCGAGGCCTACGAGCAGGACCTCACCCACGAAATCGAGGACCTGACGTCGAACCTCCGCTCGGCCCAGTCCGAGAAGGAGACGCTGGGTCAGCAGGTGGCCGACCTGAAGGCGCGGACCCTGCAGTTCGGGGAGCGCAAGGCAAGCCACGAAACCACGCTTTCCTCGCTCGGGCACGAGATCGCCCAGACCGAGGAAGCGGTCCGCTCCACCGAAGGGATCCTGGCCGCGAACGAAGAGCGGATCGCCAAGACGAGCGCGAACATCGAGGCGAAGGAAGCGGAGCTTGCACGACTGGAAGCGGAGGCCTCCGGACTGCGCTCGCGCCTGCTGGAGGCGGCGTCGGCGAGGGACGGCGCGCAGCGGGACGCGGATGCGCGCAAGGGCGCGCAGCGGGAGGCGGAGTCGCGGATCTCCGCCCTGGACGGGGAGAGCCACGAGGTCGAGAAGGAAGAGGTCGCCTACCAGGCGCGCCTCGAGAACCTCGTCGGTCGCGTTCGGGACGAGCTGGGCGTGGACCTTGTGGCCCTGCTGGCGTCCACCCCTGAGGATCCGGACCTCAATTGGGAGGAGCTGACGCAGACCCTCGAGGAGCTCAAGCGGCGGCTGGACTCGATCGGCGGCGGCGTAAACCTCGCGGCCATCGAGGAGCTGAAGGAGGCCGAGGAGCGCTTCCAGTTCCTGACCGGCCAGCAGAAGGACCTGGAGTCGTCGAAGGCGGCCCTCGAGGACCTGATGCGCAAGCTCAACCGCGAGTGCCGGGAGAAATTCGAAGAGACCCTGGAGAAGATCCGCGAGAACTTCGCGATGCTCTTCCGGAAGCTCTTCGGCGGCGGCAAGGCGGACATCATCCTCGAGCAGGTGGAGGCCGCGCCCGCGGCGGATCCCATGGCGGCTGCGGCCGCGCCGGGCTCGCCCGCGGCCCCGGCCCCCGCGGCGCCCGACATCCTGGAGAGCGGCATCGAGATCCTGGCCAAGCCGCCGGGCAAGGAGCCGACCTCGATCAGCCTGCTTTCCGGCGGCGAGAAGGCCCTGACCACGCTTGCGCTCGTGATGGGGATTTTCCTCCTGAAGCCGAGCCCCTTCTGCATCATGGACGAGGTGGACGCCCCCCTCGATGAGTCGAACATCGACCGCTTCACGGCCCTGGTGAAGGAATTCGTCTCGAAGACGCAGTTCCTCGTCATCACCCACAACAAGAAGTCGATGGCCGCGAGCGGCGTGATCTACGGCGTGACGCAGGAGCACAAGGGCGTCTCGAAGAAGATCTCCGTGAAGCTCGTGGACGAGGCGCAGGCCGTGCCGGCGTGAGGGGGGAGGGGATTTGAGAATGGAGATTTGAGATTTGCTGATTGCTGATTGCTGATTGCTGATTGCTGATTGCTGATTGCTGATTGCTGATTGCTGATTGCTGATTGCTGATTGCTGATTGCGCCGCGAGGTCGGTCGGTCAGGGGCCACAGACAGACGCAGCGCGCGACGCAGGTGGGCTGCGGGGATGGCTCGTCGGCCGCCCACTGCAACGACCGCGTTGACGCGGCTCGCGCACGACTCCTGGGGGCGCGGGCCTCCGGCCCGCGCGAACTCGCACGCGGCGTTCGTTCCATCGTGACCGCGTGAGTCGCCCAAACCAAGGTTCGTCGGCCGCGCACGAGGATAGGACTCGGACCTTGCTTCGAACCATGCGCCTGAAGGCAGAGGGGAACAGGGGAGTGTCCCATGTCAGCCTCCACGATTGCCGAGACCACGAAGCCCGAGCACCCGCCGTCCGCTGGTCCCACTGAAGTCGCGCCCTGGGAGGTCGCGCTCCTCGAAGGTCTTGAGCGCTACCTCGAGCCGCGCGACCGCCTGCGCGCGCTGGGTGAGGAGCTTCCGCGCATCCTGGGCACGCGACTGTTCTCGGTCTTCGTCCTCGATCGCGACGAAACCCGGTTCGTCCCGCTCCTCCACAACCACAGGCGCCTGCCGCCCGACCTCGTGCTGCCCTTCTCCGCCGGCACGCTGATGGGGGACGTCGTGCTGGACGGCCGCCCGGTTCGGGTGGAATCCTTCGCCGCGTCCCCGTATGCGGGCGCCGGCGATTGGAAGACGAAGTACCAGGACGACGGGTCGCTTGCCCTGCCGCTGGTCGCCGAGGGCAGGATTGTCGGCGTGCTCAACCTGAACGAGCCGCGCGAGGGGTTCACGCCGGAGTGGCGGACCCGGGCGGAGAGGTTCGGCGCGCACCTGTCCCGGCTGCTCGACCTTGCCCGCCGCCTGAACGCGATCGACGAGTGGTTCGTCCTCGACGCTGCCACGGGGCTTCAACCGCGCTCTTTTTTTCTGGAATCGCTCCGCGCGGAGCTTGCGCGTGCGCGTCGCCTCCGCGTGCCGGTCTCGTGCCTGCTCGTCGAACTCGTCGGCTTCGAAGGCATGGCCGCCCTGCACGGCGCGGCCGCCGCGGACGCCGCCTTCCACCACCTCGCCTTCCTGGTACGCGAGCAGTGCCGCCGCGCGGACGTCGTGGCCCGCTACGAGGGGGCGTGCATGGCGGCGCTGTTGCCCGGCGCCCCGCGTGCGTCCGCCGAAGAGGTCGCCGCGCGTATCCGCCGCAAGGTCGAGCTGGCCCCGGTGGTTCCCGGCCGTGGCGCCCGCCGGATCCGGTTGCAGGCGCGCGTCGGCCTCGAGGAGTCGCCGGGTGACGCCGACACGCCGCTGCGGCTGTTGCGCCGGCTGGAGACGGCGCTCGCAGCAGCGAGGCCGACGTCGCTGCTGCCGCCTACGGCTTGATCTTGCCGCGCCGGTCGCTCGTCCTCCCGTGTGACCGGAGTCCCGCCACAATCCGCGGCGGTTCCATCGGCCCAGCTCCCCCCCAGTGGCCTACCCCCCAACAACCGCGAGGGTCTCTCGCAGGGTTGGACTTGCCCTCTGGGTCCCCTGGGCGATAGAATGGGGCCTACTGGCTTGCGAAACCGATCTGGGCAGGGTTCAAGCCGGGGTTATCCTCCGCGCTCGGGCGATTTCGGTAGGGGGCACGGCGGTGCCGTGCCCACGAAGAAAGACCTCGTTGACGGCCGTACGCGAAATTGGCCGCGGTTTGAACCCTATCCGGTCTTGCCACCGCATCGCGGGCCTGGGGAGAGACTCGAGCATGGACGAACGCGAGGTTGGGTCTCGACCTGCGGGCATGCCTCCGGTGAGGGACTTCCCCGACCGGTCGATTCAGTGGCTGTTGGAGCAGAGGTCGAATCTCCGGGGGCTGCTCGGGATCGCCCATCCGGCGATCGCCGGACGGCTAGACTGCACGAGAGCCGAGACGGTGCGGCGAACGTTCATCTTGGAGTCCTTTCGCGAGCTCGAGACGGACGTCATTCGGCGAGTTCCGTATCGCGTCGGCGCCGGACCGCAAGAGATGGACGTCTGGATTTACGTCCTGATCGAGCACCAGTCTGTGCCCGACCGGCTGCTCCCGTTTCGGCTGCTCAAGTACATTCTGAGGTTGTGGGAGTCGGACCAGCACGAGCAGCTCGCTCGCGGAGTGCCGGAAGGTCAGGTGCGGCTATCGTTTGTCCTGCCGATCGTTGTTTATACCGGCCGGCGTAGCTGGGCCGGGGTCGGTTCTCTCCGCGACCTCACCGACTGTCCGGCGGGCTTGGAGAAGTACCTGCCCGAGCACGACACCGTGGTCCTTGACGTTTCGGGTGGTGACCCAGAACGCCTGACGGCCTCCGGCGACCCCTTGGGCTGGCTGTTGCGCTTTTTCGGCTTGGATGATGCTCCCGCGGAGGTCTTTGCCGCGAGCGTGCGCGAAGCGTTGGAGCACTTGGAGGAGCTTGCGGGTGCGGGGGAGATGGAGCGCTGGAAGAGTCTTGTGTGGTTCGTGGTCGGGTACATCAAGCACCGCCGCGCGCGGGCGGAGCAGAGCGCTCTGTTGTCGGTGGTGAAGTCGGGTCTGAAGGACGCGGCTCGCGTCCAGGAGGTCGAAGTCATGGCCAAGACCTACGCCGAAGAACTGATCGAGGAAGGGAAGGAACTCGGACGAAGAATCGGTGAGAAGACAGGGAAGGAGATCGGGAAAGAGATCGGCAAGGAGATCGGCAAGGAGATCGGCAAGGCCGCAGCGAAGCGGGAAACGCTGCTTCGGCAGATGCGTGCGAAGTTCGGCGAACTCCCGGGACCGGTCGTAGCCAAAGTCGAGGCGCTCCAGGAGAGCGCGCGCCTGGATGAGCTCCTGGACCGGATCCTCACCGCCGCGTCGATCGAGGACCTGGGGCTGGGGTAGGGTCCACCCTCCTTCCGCGCCGCCTCGGGGGGCGGACGCCCGCTTCGGGCCGGCGACGCGCACTCCTCGGCTTGCTCGGCCGGCTCCGCCGCACGCACCTCGAACCGCCGTTCATTTGAGAGTGGGTGGCTCGCGAGTCTCCCCGGGCTCCAGTAGCGATCGGCGCAACGTCAGCGCGCCGGCCCCGGCGTGACTTCGGCCTGGATTGCGCTTTCCGCCTCCAACGCCCGCCCGCGTACCCATTCGTCGGAATCCACTCGACATGCGCGCACCCTTTCAAGCGCGGGCCCAGCACGCGTCCCCAAAGCAGAGAGACCCTTCAGCGCTGCTCCGCGCACCTGCGAGTCCGGCGAGTCGAGGGCGGCGAGCAGGCACGGAAGGACGCGTGACTCGATTTCCGCAGGCTCGATCGCACCGAGCGCACGCCCCGCGGCGACGCGCACGAGTCCGTCCGAGTCGTGCAAATACGACTCGACGGACGCCAGCTCACCACGCGCGGCAGGGCCGCAAGTGCCGAGCGCGGTCAGTGCCGCTCTCCGAGTCGCGCCGCCGCTCCTGGTCAGCTCGGCCAGAGGTCTAGGCGTGTAAACACCCGCGACTTCTCCTCCTCCCGCTTGAACTCCCCTCCCGGCGAGTGTAGGATGTGCTCACCATCCCTCAGCCCCACGGAACGCGACCGCCAGGTCGGCCGGAGTCGAGCGGAGTCGCACGCCCGATGGATCGCGAACCCAAAGTGAAAGCCACGGATCCGCCGCCGCCCGCTCCCGCACCGGAGCGCGCGGCCCCCCCATCCACGGTGCTCCAGCGGCTTGAGCCCGAGCCCGTGCCGAAGCCCGGGGTCCCGATCCTCGTCGATCACGTCGCGGACGGACCGCCTCCGTCGGCGCGGAAGTCACCCTCGCGGACCGCGGAAACGCTCGTGCCCGAGTGCGCCTCCCCGGCCCCTCCCGGCGCGCTCGCGCCACCGCCGGCCGGCGCGCCGAGCTCCGGCGAACACCCGACCCCGGAGCGGCGCTTCGGCCGCTATCGGATCGACTCCGAACTGGCCCGAGGCGGCATGGGCGTCGTCTATCGCGCCTTCGATACCCAACTCGAGCGAACGGTCGCGCTCAAGGTCCGCCTGGGAGAGGACGACGGCGAACCGGAGGGGCGGGAGCGCTTTCGCCGCGAAGGTCTGCTCGCCGCGCGGGTCCAGCATCCGGGCATCGTGCCGGTGTATGACGTGGGCGAGGCGGAGGGGAAGCTCTACCTGACGATGGAGCTGATCGAGGGTGAAAGTCTCGCCACGGTCCTCGACCGCGAGGGGGCGCTGCCCCCGCGTGTGGCGCTCCGCATCGCGCGTGACGCGGCCCGCGCGCTCCAGCACGCCCACGAACACCGCCTCGTCCATCGCGACGTCAAACCGGGCAACCTCCTCCTCGAGCCGATCGGCGACGCGCAGCGACCGGCCCGTTCCGACGACACGAAGCTCTTCCTGTACGGCCGGACCGTCTATGCGTTCCGCGTCCTCTTGACCGACTTCGGGCTGGCGAAGGAAGTCGGCGGGCAGGCGCGGCTCACGCAATCCGGGACGGCGCTCGGCACGCCCCTGTACATGTCTCCGGAACAGGCCGCGGGCGAAGGGACGCGCGTCGGTCCGGCGAGCGACATCTATTCGCTGGGGGCCGTCCTCTACGAGTTGCTCTCCGGCAAGCCACCCTTCACCGCGCCCGACCTGCTGCAACTTCTCGTCAAAGTCCGGCTCTCCGACCCCGAGCCGCTGCGCAGGCAGGTGCCCTCCCTCCATCCCGACCTCGAGACGATCGTCGCGCGTGCGATGGAGAAAGACCCGGCGCGTCGCTTCGCTTCGGCCGCGGCCTTCGCGGACGACCTCGATCGCTACCTCGCCGGCGAAGTGATCCTGGCCCGTCCGTCCACGCCGCTCGATCGTGCCTGGAGAGTGGTCCGTCGAAACCGCGAGCGGGTCGCCGCGATCGGGGCGGCGGTTTTCCTCGCGCTCCTGGTCACGCTGTACTTCACCCTGGGGCCGGTCCTCCGCCAGGCGCGGGCGGAGGCCGCGGAACGGAGGGCGCGTGCGGAGCGGTCCACCGACGCGGCGCGGCGACTGGCCGAGGCGGAGGGGGCGCTTCTCGTCGGCGACCTGGAACGGGCGACCGAAATCGCCGAGCGCCTCGTTGACGAGTACCAGGAACGCAACCGGCGCGGCGAGGTCGTCCGGGTCCCGGAGGCCCTCGACCTCCTCGCGCGCGTCGAGAGGCGACGCGGGCACCAAGCCGCCGCCCTTCGACACCGGTATCGCGCCTATCGCGCCGCGGTCGGGCTGCCGAGCGGGCGGGGCGTCCTGCTGAAGGTAGCGAACGAACTGCTCGACGCGGGCCGCTTCGAAGAGGCCCTGCCGCTGCTCGTCGAAGTACAGGAGCCGTGCGAGGGAGGCGACGAGGACCGAGAGCCGGACCGCGACGCCGCCGCGGACTTGAGGGAGAACTTTCGCACGCTGAGGGCGGAGGCCATGGCCCGGCTCGGCCTCACGCGACTCGGCGTCATGGATTTTCCGGGCGCCTTCCGCGACCTCGGGCGGGCGCTCGCGAACCCCTCCCTGCCGGCAGGCCTCCGGGCGGAGCTCGGGGCGCCCTTCGCGTTCGTGACGGCCGTGGCGGAGCCGGTGACGCCGCCCGGGCCGGGCCGCCCTCAGCGGCCGATCGACTTCGACGGCGACGGTCGCCCCGACCTGGTGAGATGGGACGGCTGCGAGCTGGTCGTGGGCGCGCAGGCAGGCGGGACCTTTCAGGAAAGGGCGCGACTTCGCCTCCCGATCCTTGCCGCCGAGCCGCAGGTGCACATCGGCCGGATCCCCATCGCGGGCGACGCGCCGCCGACCTTTTGGATCGCGGGCCAGGGCTCGAAAGGCACTCGCCTCCTCGTGGTCCGGTGGAGGGGCGCGGGCCTCGAGCTGGTTTCCGATCGGGAGCTCGACTCGGGCATCGGGCTTTTCGTCTGCGGAGACCTGGACGCGGACGGCGTGCCCGAGTTCGTGTTCGCCTGCGCACGGAACCTCTGGTTGGCGAGGTGGGATGCTGGGAGCGGAGGTGTCGGGACCCCGGTTCTCGTGGACCAGCAGGGGCTGGAGAGCAACGCCATCGGGCTGGAGCTCGCGGACTTCGACGGCGATGGCCGGCAGGACGTGGCGCTCTTCGCCGGCAAGTGGTCGATCATGGGTGCGAGGATCCTCCGGATACCGCCGGGCGGGACGGAGCTTGTCGCCGGCCCGATCACCCCGCTGGGCAATCCTCGCGCCGTGGTCCGGCTTGACCGGCAGGGCGTCCCGCCGGCTTTCGCCGTCGCCACGGGCTGGGATGACGCGATCCTGCTCCAGCTTCGCCACCTCCGGGGCGCCGAGGCCTTCGATGCGGCGAATCCGCCGCTGGGTGTCCACCTGCTGGAGCCGCGGCCGGATTTGACGTTTTCGACGAAGCCGCTCTTCGCCCTTGCCCGGCACGGGCCGTCCCCCGGCAGTTCGTGGGTGGCGCGCTTGCGGACTCGAGCCGGGGATTTCCTCTGGTGTACGCTGTCGCAGGACGGCGAGCCGACGCGCGTGCAAGTGTTGCGGCTGGGCGGTGACGGGGCCTGCGTCGCGCGCATGACCGAATCGCAGGCGCCGGGTTCGATCGGCGGCGGCCTGCGTGAGGCCATGGACGTCGATGGGGACGGCTTCGACGAAGCGGCGTTCGACCGCGGCGACCGACTGGCCTTCATGGGGAGCGCCCCGGAAGTGGGCGCGGTGGCGCCGCGCGTGGGCGGGGCGACGACTACGGTCCCGGCTGCAGGCGCAGCCCCAGCCCCACGGCGGGCGCGCGATCCGCGGCTTGACGCCGCCGGCGCGGCGGAGCGGGCGGGCCTCCCGGAAGAGTCCGAGGGTGCGTACCGAGACATCCTGGACACGGCCGCGACGCTCGCGGACACGGAGGCGGCGGCGAAGGGACTGCTGGGGAGCCTTTCGGCGCAGGGCAAGGCCGCCGCGCTCCTGTCGGCGGCGCGGGCCGCCGCGGAGCGCTTCCCCGCGCTTGCGCAGGCGGTGTGGGCGGAGTCGTTGCGGCTGCTGGACGGCAGCGGCGACTGGGGGGAAGCGTCGGAAGCGGCGGCGCGGCTGACCCAGGTGCTCGAGCTGACGCCGGAGGCCCGGCGGAAGGCGATCGAGGACTCCCGGCGGCTCCGGTCGTTGAAGGAGATGACCCATCGCGTTCGGCTGGTCGGACGCGAGGCGGCGGACGTGGAGTGGGTCGCGACTTCGCCGCTCCCTTTTTTTCGGAGGACGGACGGGAGCCTCCTGATTTACGGCTCGGGCGAGTCGAGGGACAGGCTCCTTACGCGCTTCTCCGGGCCCTGGCAGGCCTGGCGGCTGAGCGGACGGATGGCCGTCCTGCGCACCGCCTGGTCGGTGGACCTGCACCTGGGGCTCACCGAGGGCGAACCGACCGGCGACGACCCGCTCGCCGCGGGGAGCGACGGCCTCTCGATCCGCTGCGGCGGCGGCACCAATTTTCCGATGCACACGCTCGGCATCGTTTCGGAGACCGCGGAGCACGCGGAGGCGAAGCTCTACCACGCGGAAGCGCCGTGGGGAGAGGCGCCGTTCGGCTTCGAGCTTTTTTTGGCGCCGCACCAGCAACGGTTGCGGGCGCGGATCCGCGAATTTCCGCTCGGCGAGCCGGTGCGCGGGGCATCGATCGGCGCGCGTCCGCCGACGGGGGCGGCGTGGGTCGGCTGGACCTCCACCGCGCGAACGACGGCGAGTTTTCGTGGGGTGTTCCGGTTCGATGAGCTGGAGCTGGCGAGCTCGAGCGGGCGCGTCGAGCCGAGGCCGGCGCGCCTGGAAACCTCGATGGACTGTCTGATGCGGGCGGACGGCTGTTGGGTGTCGGGCAAGCCGGAGGCGGCGCGCAAGCTGTACGACGTCGCGGTGCGCATGGGCGAAGAGGAGTGGGCTCGCGACCTGGCCTTGGCCAAGGAGCAGGGGACGAGCCCGCGGGGGGCGGCGGAGGCCGGGGGACCGGCGCGGCTGTGGGTGGCTGTGGATGCGCCCTTCTACCGAGGTCTGTTGAAGGCGGCGCTGGGGGACGCGGCCGGCGCCGAGGCGGACCTGCGTGCGGCGTGGGGCCGGATGGACGCGCGGTGCCGACATCTGTTGTTGCTGCACGCGGAGGCCCTGCGGGAGACCCGGCCCGCGGAAACGAAGGCGTTGCGTGCATGGTGGCGCGGCCGGCTGCGCGGGCGGCGACCTGAGGAGTGGCAGTCGCGGGCGGAGGAGACGCTTCGTGCATTCGGCGGACCACAGAGCGGGATCGCACAGGACGCCACGGACGCACTCCAGCTCCTGCTCGACGAGGTGCGCGTGGGGTGGAAGGCCGTGGTGGGGGTGGCCCGCGTGCCGAGAGGCGGCGCGGCGGAGGCGTCGGGCCTCCGTGCCGGCGATGTGGTGCGCGCGGTCGAGGGCAGGCAGGTCGAAACGGCGGAGGCCCTGCGGACGGCGCTGGGCGCGGGGGCGAGCGCTGGACTGGAGGCGGGCCCAACGGCGCAAAGCGGCAAGGCGGTCCGCTTGACCGTGGAGCGCGGCCAGAGAGGCCTCGAGCTCCGTTGGAGCGGGGGCGCGCTCGACGCGGAGTTAATCGAGCGCAGGGTGCTACAGCTCGAGCGTCGGGCGGAGGGGGACGGCGGGTAGGCGCGGCGCCCAGCCCTTTCAAGGTGAGGGCCTCGCCCCGTCGCCCGTCGGGAGTAGCGTGTTCACTTGAGCATGCGACTTGAGTCTACCTTGTGGTGCAGGGCTTCCGCCCTGCACCCGCTCTCGTACGGCTCGTCTGAAGCTCCACCCCGACTGCCTGTGGCCGCCCCCGCACTCCAAAGGGCTGGCGACTTCAACACTGAGCGTCCCGTCGGTGCAGGGCGGAAGCCCTGCACCACAAGGGCTCGTTGCCGGCGGAGAATGACAGAGGAAGGTCGCTCTTTCCGACGCCCGGCATCGGATGCTCCAGTTCACCACGGCCGAACCAGCATTGCCACCTTGGAAGGGCTGGCGCGGCGCCCTACGCGTGCGGCGGCGGCGGGGCCGCGCGCGGGCGCCAGCGCCAGGCCTTGATCCGGCCGACGTTGCGGGCCTCCACCGGCTCGGTCTCGGCGAAGGCCGCCTGCGAGGGGTAGTCCAGCTCGCGAAATAGGGCGTTCGAGACCACGATCTCGCCGGGGCCGGCCGCGGCGGTGAGCCGGGCGGCCATGTTCAGCGCGTCGCCGATCGCACCGACGTGCGTGCGACTGAACGGTCGGAGCGACATCATCTGCAGATTTCCCATCGCCATGCCGACGTGCACGCCCCGCTTTTCCTGCACCCGGTCGATGTGCCGCTGCCAGTGTTCGGAGATCGAGTCTCCGATGTCCACGAGCGCCGCGGCGGTGTCCAGGGCCGCCTTGGGATACCCCGAGCGCCGGTCCGGAATGCCGAAGAGCGCGACGACCTCGTCCCCGACGAACTGGTACAGCATGCCGCCGTTGCCGATGACCTGGTAACGCGCCTTGCTGTAGTAGGACGTGAGACAATGGCGCGAGACTTCCTCGTCGCGCGTGTCGCGGACGTAGCTGGAAAAGGAACACAGGTCGGCCATGAGGACGGCGACGCCCTGGTAGGAGCCGGGCGGGAGGATGCGCCGAGGCGGGAAGGCCTGCGACTCTCGAATCTGCCGCAGCCGCCAGAAGCCGAAGTGCCAGAGGAGCTGCGCGCGGAGAGGATCGTTCGTGTACGCCTCGCGGGACGGGCCGCCGAACGCGTAGTAGCCCTTCGCGCGGTCGACGGCCTCCCGGACGTCGAGGAGGTCGGCCTCGGTCACCGACTCGATTTCAACCTGGAACCGGTCCCGCAGGTGTTCGAGCAGCTTCCGCTCGTCCCAGAGCTCGAGCGCGAGACCGGGGTGGAGGCATGCGGCGAGCTCGCCGGCGAGCGTGGCCGCTCCCGGCCGCCCCTCGAGGTCGATCACCACGATCACGCGCGCGGCGCCCCGCGTCTCCGCGGCGGGCGAGCCGTACTTCCGTCGTAGGCTCCGCACGACGTACTCGCTGGAGTAGCCGTGCTTGATCTCCACGAAGTAGCGCGGGCCGCCCGGCGGCGCCACCTCGACGTCCGCGTAGGCCCCCGGCGCGCCGAGGTAGGCCTCCCGCTTGATCTTCACGCCCTCCGCCGCCGCGCCTTCCGTCGTGACGTGCTGGAAGAAGCAGAGGTCGCAGGCGAGGTCCTCCAGGAACAGCCTGAGCTGGCTCACCCGGGTCTCCGGCCGGTCGGGGACGGCGTCCATCTAGCGCCCGCCCACGGTCGCCGCGACTTCCGTGCACCACGCCACAAGGGCGTGCGTCAGGTCGCCCGGCTGGTCGTCCTCGTTCCCGAACATTTTCGTCCCGTGGCCCGCGTGCTGGTAGGCCTTCACGGTCTTCGGTCCCTCGACCAGGCCCGCGAGCGTCTTCACGGTCTGCGACGAGTATTCGTCCTCCGAGCTGGAGGCCAGGAAGATCGGGCGTTTCCCGTACTTGCGGAGCGCGTCTTCGGTGGTCACGCCGCGGTAGTCGAGCCCGGGCGAAAGCAGGGCCACGCCGTCCACGCTCGGGTCCGAGGCCGCGTACGCCGCCGCCACGTTTCCGCCGATGCTGGCGCCCACCAGGAGCCACGCCTTCCCGGCCAGTTCCGGCCGCGCCTCCAGGTATTTGCGGGCCGCGGCCAGGTCGCGCGGCATCGCCTGAAACTCCTCTTTAGTGAAGTCCTTCCACGGCGCAGCCTGTCCTTCGCGATACAGGCTCTCGCCGTGGCCGCGCAGGTCGATGGCCAGGACCTCGAAGCCCGCCCGGCTCAGGTTCGTCCCAACTTCGCGCCAGTCGCTTCGCGTGCGGTTGAGCATGTGCAAGAGCACGACCGCTCCCTTCACGAGCCCGCTGATGGCCGGCGTGAAAGTCGCCTTGAGCGCGAAGCCGTCCTCGGTGGTGAACCCGACCTCGACCGGGCCCTGGGGAGCGGCCGGGCCCGCGGCAGCGGCGTCCAGGGACGCGCCGCAGTGCATGCACACGCCCTTCGCCAGCGCGCACGTGTTGCAGAGCTTGAAGGCCCCGCTCGAGGTGTTCCCGCCGCAGGCGGTGCACACCCCCACGTCCATCGTGTACATGTTGCCGGCGCAGGCCGGGCAGAGGGCGCGCCTCGGCCGCGCCGGCGGGTCCTGGGCGGCGAGCGGAGGGCCGATGAGCAGCGCCACGGCCAGGAGCGCGGCCGGCCAGAGAAGCATCCTCATGTCGCGTTCCCCTTTGCCTGGTTCCATGCGTAGCCACTTACCACGGAGACACGGAGACACGGAGGACGCACGGAGAGGATGGTGCTCACGGCGAAAGTCCTCCGTGAAAGCTCCGTGTCTCCGTGCCTCCGTGGTGGAGCGAACGTCTTCGCTCCCGCTCCTGCTATTTCACGTACCGATCGACGAAGTATTTCGGATTGAGCGGCTCGCCCGTCGCGAAGCGCAGCCCCTCGTTCCATTCGCGGCGCGCGCCCTCGGCGAAGACCCGCTGGCGCAGCCATGCGCCCGCCTTGGGATTGCCGATGAGCCCGCCTTCCTTCCTCTCCAGGTGTTCGTGGAGCTGCGCCGCCATGAGATTGCCCAGGAGGTAGTTCTGGTAGTAGACCGGCGCCAGCGCCAGGTGGAGCTTCGCCGCCCAGTCCGGTTCATTGCGCCCGTCCGGCCGCGGCACGCCCTGGAAGCGCTCCACGTAGTCCCACCAGAGCTTGTTCAGGTCCGCGTCCGGTCGGGCGTAGAGGTCCCGCTCGAAATGCGTCATCACGAGTCCCCAGCGCACAAAGACGACCATCGCCATCCGCTGGTGCGCCTGGATATGGGCGCGCGCGGCCTCCAGCTCGGACTTCGAGATGCGCGCTACCGCGGACATCCAGCGCGCGTCCTGCGCCAAGTGCCCGAAGAGTTCCGCGATGGCCTCGGTCGATAGGCTGTGCGCGGGCGTGCGGAGCAGGAAGGGCAGCTCCTGCGGCAAGTACTTGTCGTACACCGCGTGGCCGAACTCGTGCAGCATCGTCCCCATCCAGCGTTCGCTCGGGTCGATGTTGCAGAGCACACGCACGTCCCCTTCGCGGTCGATGTGGGTGCAGAAGGCGTGCTGACATTTCCCCTCGCGGGCGAAGAGGTCGCTCCGATTCACGATGTCGCGGATGTCCATGCCGAGGCCGTCGTAGGTCGCGGTCGTGAGGTCGACCAGGTTGGCCTCCTTATAGAACCGGTCGAGGTCCGCGGCCGGATCCGAGGGCGCGCGCTGGAAAAAGGGGTCCGCGTAGTGCCACGGGCGCAGATCGCCGGGGGACAGGCCGAAGCGTTTCGCGATGCCTTCGTCCATCTCGCGCTTGCGCGCGGTGAACGGGGCGTCGGTGAGCTGCCGGAGCTTGTCGAGCGTGACGAAGAGCTCCCGCTCGTCGATCTCGGCGAGGGCGAGGCCGAAGGCGTAGTGGTCGCGGTAGCCGAGTCGGCGCGCGGTCGCGTTGCGCAGCCGGACCAGGTGCAGGACCCGCTCGGAGACCTCGCGTCCGATCTGCTTCGAAGCCTCCCAGGCCGCTTTGCGCTGCGCGGAGTCGTTCTCCGTCGAGAGGACCTGGTCGATCTGATTGTCGGAGACCTTGTGCCCGTGAAAGGTCCCGCGAAAGTTGTTGTAGATCCCCTCGATCTCTTTTTCGAGGTTGACCTGCTCTTCGATTTCGGCGGGGCTTTTCTGATTGCCGAGGAAGTCCAGATAGAGCAGCGAGACCTGCCGGCGCTGGACCGGGTCGCCCAGGCGGTTGGAGTCGAGCCAGCCCTTCAGGCGCTTGAGCGAGGTCGGGTCGGAGTGCATTTTCTGATAGGCGGTCTCGAGCATGGCCCCGCGGCGCGCGGCTTCCTCCTTCCCGGTGGTGGAGTGCTCCCACCAGGAGACGGCCTTCTCTCGCGCGAGCGGTTTCACCTGCGCCACGTGGTCGTGCAGGAAGCGTTCGATCTCGACGTCCATTACGACAGCTTCTCCTTCAAGAACGCCTCGATGTCGGCGATGGGGACCCGGACCTGCTCCATGGTGTCGCGGTCGCGGACCGTGGCCTGCTTGTCCTCGAGGCTCTGGACGTCGACCGTGACGCAATAGGGCGTCCCGATCTCGTCCTGCCGGCGGTAGAGCTTGCCGATCGCGGCCGTGTCGTCGTAGACCGCCATGAAGTTCCGCTTGAGCCGGCGCGTGATGTCGCGGGCGACTTCGACGATCTCCGGGCGGTTCTTGAGCAGAGGCAGGACGGCGGCCTTGATCGGCGCGAGCGCCTTGTGGAACTTGAGCACCACGCGCTTCTCCTCGCGCACCTGCTCCTCGTGATACGCGTCGATGAGGAAGGCGAGCGTGGCGCGGTCGGCCCCGGCCGACGGCTCGATGACGTACGGGATGTAGTGGGTCTTCGTCTCGTCGTCGAAGTAGGACTGTTCCTTGCCGCAGAACTTCGAATGCTGCTTGAGGTCGTAGTCCGTGCGGTTGGCGATGCCTTCGAGCTCGGACCAGCCCATGGGGAACTGGTATTCGATGTCGAAGCAGTCCTTCGCATAATGGGCGCGCTCGTCCGCGGTCTGCTGCCGGAGCCGGAGGTTGTCGCGGCGCATGCCGAGGTCCGTGTACCAGCGGAGGCGGTCGTCGAGCCAGCGCTTGTGGCACTCCTCGTCGGTCCCCGGTTTCACGAAGTACTCGATCTCCATCTGCTCGAACTCGCGCGTGCGGAACGTGAAATTCCCGGGGCTGACCTCGTTGCGGAAGGCCTTCCCGATCTGCGCGACGCCGAAGGGGAGCTTCTTGCGGGAGGAGGTGAGGACGTTGGCGAAGTTGACGAGGATCCCCTGCGCGGTTTCGGGCCGGAGGTAGACGACGGCGGCTTCCTCCTCGACGGGGCCCATGAAGGTCTTGAACATGAGGTTGAACTGGCGGGGTTCCATGAACTCGCCATCGAGGCACTTGGGGCAGCGTGGGGGGAGGTGCTCCTTGCACTTGGGGCACTCGACGTACGACTCGGCGAGGAGGCGCCGGATGGCGGCCTTCGCGTCGGCCCCCTGCTCGCGGGCACCGTCGGCCGAAGGCGCGTGGAGCACGGCGTCCTTGACCTTGGTGCTCCGGCACTTCGGGCACTCCCTGAGCGCCTTGCGATACATGTCGGGCGCGTGGTCCGCGCGCGCGCGCGCGTGGCACTTCTTGCACTCGACGAGCGGATCGCTGAAGGTGTCGATGTGCCCGGAGGCCTTCCAGACGCGCGGGTTCATGAGGATGGCGGCGTCGAGGCCGACCATGTCGTCCCGCTCCTGGACGACGGAGCGCCACCAGGCGGCCTTGACGTTGCGTTTGAGCTCGGCGCCGAGGGGCCCGTAGTCCCAGCAGCTCTCGAGGCCGCCGTAGATCTCGCTGGAGGGGAAGACGAAGCCGCGGCGCTTGCAGAGATTCACGATCGTGTCGAGGTCGGGCATCGGGGACTCCCTGTATCGAATAGCGTCGTGCAAGCGAGGCCACAGAGAGACCCAGCCACAGAGAGCACAGGGGTCACAGAGAAGAGTAGCCTGTGCGACGACATCCGTCGTAATCGTTCTCTGTGTTCTCTGTGCCCTCTGTGGCTCGTCTCGTCTCCGTGGCGGAAAAGCGTGGCGAGCGGTAGCGGGCTCACTTCCCGAGCTGTTTCAGCTTCTCCAACTGCTCCTTGGCGAGCTTGTGGTCGGGCGCCAGCTCGAGCGTGCGTTCGAATTCGCGGCGCGCGGAGGCGCCGTCGGCGCGCTCAAGGTGGACCTGGCCGAGGTTGAAATGCGCGGAAGCGGAGTTCGGGTCCAGCTCGACCGCCCGCTTGAGCGAGGCGAGCGCCTTCTCCGTCTGTCCTTTCAATTCGTAGAGGGCGCCGAGGTTCATGTGGGCCTCGGCGAATTCCGGGTCGAGCAGGAGGACCTTCTCGTAGGTCGCCGTCGCATCCTCATACTTTTGTTTCTGGCGGTACATCGAGGCGAGGTTGAACCAGGCCTCCGGGTTGTCGGGCGTGAGGTTGACGAGCGCCTGGTACTCCTTCAGCGCCGCGTCGACGTTTTTCAACGTCCCGTAGAGCGCCGCGAGATTGCGATGGGGAACAGGGTGCTGGGGGACCGCGGCCGCCGCGGCCTGGAACTCGCGGACGGCGTCCTCCGTGTGGCTGGTCTTGTAGGCCGCCATGCCGCGGTCGAGGCTTTGGCGGAACTTGTCGCGCGCGTCGGCTGGGACGGCGTCGAGGGGCAGGCACTGGAACGACTCGATCGACGCCTTGATCGCGGACGCGAACGGCTCGTAGCCGGACTGCGGGCCGGTGAAGAGCAGGAAGTATTTCACGCCGGCGCCCTCGATGCAGGTCTGGACGCCGTGCAGGGCGTTGCCTTCGGAATTGAACGTGGCCTCGAACTGGATCGCGGACCGGCCGCCGATGGAGAGCGGGCGGTCCGGCAACAGCGTGATGCCCGGAAAGCCTGCGGCGAATTGCTGGCGGAGCTGGGCGGCGGCGTCGACGACGCTGGCGCCGGAACCCCGCGGGAGGACGGCGAGGCGTGGGAGGTAGCCCTCCCCCGAGCGTGCGGTGAAGGTGGCCGCAGCTCCCTGGCCGGCCTTGCCTTCGATCCAATGGTAGGGGAGACGGATGCGGAAGCCCTGGAACGGATCGCTGTACGTCCAGCCCAGCAGAGGCCGGCCGTCCGCGCCCTTCGGCGATTCGGGGGCCGCGGGGAGCTTGTCCGCGCCCGGCGCCGCGGGCCCCCCGGCCGGCGCCGCGCTCGCGGGCGGGCGGGCGGGGAGGGGTTTCGCTTCGATGGAGTCCACCTTGTCCTTGGGGACGCGAACGGTAGCGCCGGAAGCGAGCGTGATGACGTAGACGGCGCCGTCCTCTTTCGCGGTTCCCTCGAGCGCGCCTCCGTCCTTCAGGTGGATCACGTCGGCGGAGGCGGGCCGGGCGAGGGCGAAACCGAGAGCGAGTGCAAGCGCGAAGCTGGACAGGCGGCGACGGGGCATGGGGGGACGCCTCCTTGAAAAGGGGCGAGGATTATAGCGGGGGCGCGGCGGGGCGTCAACGGGATCGCACGCGCCGGCTGGTTACGCCGGGTAGGGGCACGGCGCTGCCGTGCCCGCGAGGCGCGGGCTTATGGTCGGCCACGGGGCGATCTTCGCGGCAGGTCGAACCGAATGAAAATTCCTGACGTCGAATTCAGGAACACGTCAGTGGTGCCCGGTGGTGGGTGCGGGTATGCTTCTCGCGCTGCCTCGGGGAAGTGGCGAGGCGAACGCTGGAGAAAGCAACCGGTGGCAATCAAGTCAGGAGGTGTACGGTGGCGAAGCCTGAACGTCTGACAGCTGTCCTTTTTTTTGCGGCGGCCTGCGCGGTGCTGGCGGAGGGTACGGCTGTGAATCTGGATTTCGAAAAGGATGCGACCGGCAAGCCCCCGGCCGATTTCCGGTTCGCCGTGACCGGCGACGGGGGCCCGTCGGAGTGGGTGGTGAAGGAAGACGCGACCGCGCCCTCCGGAAAGAAGGTGGTCGCGCAAACGAGCGCTGACAGCGCGGACTACCGGTTCCCGCTCTGCGTCCATGACGGCGTGACCGCGAAGGACGTGGATGCGTTCGTCCGCTTCAAGGCCGTGTCCGGAAAGGTCGACCAGGCGGCCGGCCTCGTAGCGCGCTACGCCGACCGCGACAACTACTACGTCACGAGGGCGAACGCGCTCGAGGACAACGTCCGTCTCTACAAGGTCGAGAAGGGGCAGCGCCGCCAGTTCGCCGGCGTCAACACCCCGGTGGCCCCGGGGCAGTGGCACTCGCTTCGGCTCGAGGTGAAGGGGAAGCACTTCCGCGTGTCGATGGACGAGAAGCTCCTGTTCGAGGCGGACGACGAGACGTTTTCCGCAGCGGGCAAGGTGGGGCTCTGGACCAAGGCGGACTCGGTCACTTACTTCGACGACCTGCGGATCACACCCTCGGAGTAGCGGCAAGCAAGGTGCAGGTGCGAGGACCGGCGCTCGGCTGCGCTGTGCGGCCTTGGCTGGGCAGTGAACTCTCTTTTGTGAAAAGGAGAAAGTCATGCTGAAGAACGCGAGCTGGTTGCCGGGACTCTCGGTTGCGAGTGCGGTCTTGGCGTGCGCGGGCGCGCTCCGGGCCGGCGGCGGCGAGGGCAACGAGGCCCTGCTGAAGGCGCTTCCGTCCGCGAAGGTGAGTCTGGCGGACGGCATCCAGCAGGCCGGGGCGAAGGCGCCGGAGGCGGTGACCTCGGCCAAGTTCGAAATGGACCACGAGGGCAAGCTCTCCCTCTCCGTTTACACCTCCGAAAAGGGGTTCGAGGTGGCCGCGGAGGAGAACGTGTTGAAGGAGCTGAGCGGCAGCCCGACCGGGGACAAGTGGACGCCGGAGGCGGAAGTGTTCAAGGATGCGGAGCACTTGAAGCGAGCGGCCACCCAGCACACGGTGATGTCGATCGCAGCAGTTTCCTTGCTCGACATCGTGACGAAGGCCGCGAAGGAGCACCCGGGCACGGTCTTCTCCGCGATCCCCGAGGTGAGCAAGCGCAAGGCCGTGGTCGTCGTGCTCGTCGCGAAGGACGGCAAGGTCACGGAGTGCGCGTATGACCTGGGCGGAAACGCGGCCAAGTGAGAGGCCGGCAGCGCGCCCCCGAAGTCCGATCCGCCGGCATGACTTGATGCGGCCGGGTGTGGTCCCCAAGCGGAGCGCCCGGCCGCAGCGTGGGAGAGGTCCCGAGGTAGAGGCAGCAACGCGAGGGGCCCGTTGACGGATTCCACACTCGATGCCTGGGGGCGCGGGCCTCCCTCCTTCGCTCGCTCGACGCGAGCTACGGAGCGAAGGCCGGCCCGCGCGACTGGCCACAGGAGTTGCGACTTGCCAGGAGTCGGCTGACGCCTGTGTCCGAAGTCCGCCAACGGGCCACTCGGGGACGGCGTTTCGACATGCCGAATTTTAGGTCCACGCGGCGCGGACGGTCAAGGCAAACCGGGACCAGGACCCCGACGACGGAACTGCGGGCCCTCTCGAAGAGAAGGGCGCCTGCCACGACAAGTACGGCCACTGCAAAGGCAACGGCAACGAGGATGCCTGTGAAAAGCAATCGGCGCTTGGTAGAATGCCCTTCTCGCTTGCAGTTCGGGACGACCCCCTCGGAGCGGTAAGAGTGGACGAAGACGTCGCTCGACCCTCGTGTCCCGAGCCGCCTGCGCCCCCGTCCCCGCCCCCGCCCGCGGCCGCGGCCGCCGCCGCAACCGTGCCCTACACGTTGCGCGAGTTGGTGGTCTATTTCCTGCGCCTTGGAGCCGTCGGCTTCGGCGGACCGATCGCGCTCGCCGGCTACATGCAGCGCGACCTCGTGGAGACGCGCCGCTGGGTCGCGAAAGAGGACTACCTCGAAGGCTTGGCGCTGGCGCAGCTCGCTCCCGGACCGCTCGCCACCCAGCTCGCCATCTACCTGGGTTGGGTGCGCGCGCGGACGCTCGGCGCGACCCTTGTGGGCTTCGCCTTCGTCCTTCCGTCCTTTCTCATGGTGCTCGCGATCTCCGCCCTCTACCTTCAATATGGCGGGCTGGCCTGGATCCAGGGTATGATGTACGGGGTCGGCGCCGCGGTGATCGCCATCATCGTGCGCAGCGCGGCCAAGCTCACCAAACTGACGCTCGGAAAGGACCGACTCCTCTGGTCGGCCTTCGGCGTCAGCGCCCTGGTGACCGCGTGGACCGAATCCGAGCGGGTCGGTGTCTTCCTCTTGTCGGGCCTCGTCGTCCTCTTCTGGCGCTCGCGGCCCCGCGTCCGGCCCCTGCCCGTCGCGCTCGGCATCGCCCCGTGGCCCGTGTGGCTGCTCACGGGGCTCCATGGCGCGGTCTCCCGCGACACGCTGTGGACGGTCCTCTGGTACTTCACGGAGGCCGGCGCTTTTGTTTTCGGGAGCGGCCTCGCGATCGTCCCGTTCCTGCACGGCGGGGTCGTGGACGAGTACCGCTGGCTCACCGATACCCAGTTTCTGGACGCGGTCGCGGTCGCGATGATCACCCCGGGGCCGGTCGTGATCACCGTGGCGTTCATCGGCTACCTCATCGGCGGCGTTGCCGGCGCGTGCGCCGCGTCGCTCGGCGTTTTCCTCCCGTGCTACTTGTTCGTGGTGCTGCCGGCGCCCTACTTCCGTCGGTTCGCCAAGAATCCGCACCTCAAGGCGTTCGTGGACGGGGTCACGGCCGCGGCGACCGGCGCGATTGCCGGTGCGGCCTTCGTGCTCGGACGGCGGGCCATCACCGATCTCGGCTCCGCGCTCCTGTGCCTGGCAGTGGTCGGCATCCTGTTCAAGACCAAGAAGGTCCCCGAACCGTTGCTCATTCTGGCTGCCGGACTCGTGGGGCTGCTGCTTCGTCCCACGTGACCGCGAGGAGCTCTTCGCTCGGAGGGTCCGGACCATGAATCGAGGCCGAAGCCGGACGGCGGCGCTTGCACTCCTGGCCGCGGGCGCCGTCTCCGCGCTTGCTCAGGACGTCGAATTCGCGCGTCCGGGTGGCGGGACGCTGAAGCTCTCCGACTATCGTGGCAAGCAAGCGGTCGTTCTCCTCTTCATGCGGGGCTCTGCCGGGGAGTTCGCCTGCTTCCACTGCGGGCGCCAGACCCACGACTACCGCGCGAACTACGAAAAGTTCCGCGCCGCCGGCGCCGAGGTGCTCCTGGTGCTGCCCGGGCCCGCGAACGCGGCGGGCTATCTGAGGAAGGTGGGCGAACTGGACGAGGCGCATCCGGAGCCGGACTTCTCCGTGCCGTTCCCGGTGGTGGCGGACCCGGACTTCGCGGCGTGCCGGGCGTTCAACGTGCCGGTGGACGAGTCCCCGAATGCGACCTTCCCCGTAAGCCGGCCGGCAACGGTCGTGCTCGACAAGGATGGAAAGGTTCTCTTCGAGCACCATGGGAAGAACCCGTCCGACCGTCCTGCCGTGGACAAAGTGCTGGCCGTTTTGACCGGCGTCGCGCCGGCCGCGGGCGCCGCCGCGGCGTCGGCCGCCCCCTCAGGTAAACACCCTACGCTCGCCTGGGTGGAGTTCGAGGCGGGCATGCGGCAGGCCCGCGAACGGCGGCTGCCGATCCTGCTCGACTTTTACGCGGACTGGTGAGGGAACTGCGTCCAGATGGATACCGTGACGTATCCGGAAGACTCGGTGCGGGAGGCGGCGGCGGGGTTCGTCTGCATTCGCGTGGCCTTCGACCGGCGCCCCGACCTCGTCGGGCTGTACAAGGTCGAACCCTTGCCCGACGTCCGGCTGCTGGAGCCCGACGGCAAGGAAGTCGCCAAGCTGCTCGGGTTCAGCAGCCCCGCGAAGCTCGTCGCGCGGATGAAGAGCGTGCTCGCGGGCGGAACCCCGGGCGGGGCGCCCGCGCGGCCGCCGGCGGGCGCGGGGTCCGGGGTGGGCGCGGCAGGGGGCCCGGCCACGACCGTCCCGCCGGCCGAACCGACTCCCGCCGCGGTCGATGCGGCGGTCGCGCGTGGGGTCGCCTTCCTGCGGGCGGCGGAAGCCCAGCGCTGGAAGGAGATGGCGGGGGGCATGGGTCCCGAGGACCTGGTGCTCTTTACGTGCGCTTCGTCGGGCCTCGACGCGAGCGACCCGTACGTCGACGGGCTGCTTCGGGTCGTGCTTCAACGGAAGCTCGCGGGCATTTACCAGGCGTCCCTGCGTGCGCTCGCGCTGGCGCGCCTGGGCGGGGGGGAGGGCCGGCGTGAAGCGCTCGAGGCCTGCGCGCGGTTCCTGGTCGAGTCGCAGCTCGCGAACGGGCAGTGGACCTACGGCCCCGCGGCCGGTGCCGCCGCTCCCCTCCTGGGCGACAACTCGAACACGGCATTCGCCCTACTCGGACTCGCAGCCTGCCGGAAGGCCGGCGTGGCCGTCCCGCAGGCGGTCTTCGACCGGGCCGGCGCGTGGTGGCGGGGCTCGCAAAACGCGGACGGCGGCTGGGGGTATCGATCGGATCGGGAGAAGTCGAGCTATGCGAGCATGACCGAGAGCGGGCTTTCTTCGCTCTTGCTCTGCGGCGCGCCCGCGGGAGGGGCTCCGTCCACAGCCGCCCCGACCGCCCCCGAGCCGGCGGTCGCGCGCGCGCTGGACTGGCTTCGCGCCAACTTCGCCGTGAACGAGAACCGCGGGAGCGCCTACCAGGAGGGGCGCGTGCTCTACCACCTTTTTGCCCTGGAGCGCGCCGGGAACCTGCTGGGCGCGGACGAGTTCGCGGGTCACTCGTGGTATCCCGAGGGCGCGGCGTGGCTGCTTGCGACGCAGCGCGAGGAGGGAAGCTGGGACGACGGCGCGGGCACGCCGGTCCCCAACACCTGCTTCGCCTTGCTGTTTCTCCGTCGGGCTGCGCGGTTCCTCCGGTAGCCGGGCTCTGGATCGCCGTCTTGCTGCGAGCTGGGGCCCCGTTGACGAAGTCCAGTCACAATCCCTGGGGGCGCGGGCCTCCGGCCCGCGCGAGCGGGACCACGGCTTCCACTGCGCCGTAGCTGCGGGGCCCCGCGCGTCCGTAGTTCGTCCAGGCGGCCCCGGGCCTTGAATGATTGCTTGCGTCCCGTGCGCTCTCGGGTATCATGCTCTTGCCGCCAACGAACGAGAGGTAGGGTCCGGGTCCTTGCTAGGAGCCAATCCCATGTCCCTCGCCAGCCCGTCCAAGCCGCCGGCCGGCCGCCGCCCCGCACTCCCGCGCGCGATGCTCGTCGCGACGCTGCTGGTCTTCGTGCTCCCGGCTGCGGGCCTCCGGGCCGACGACGACATCATGCTCCAGGGCTTCTGGTGGGACTGCCCGGGAAATGGGGTCTGGTACGACAACCTGCGCCAGAAGGCGCCCGCCTTCAAACAGGCGGGCTTCTCCGCCATCTGGCTCCCGCCCGCGTCGAAGGGCGCGGCCGGCAAGGACTCCATGGGTTACGACGTATACGACTATTATGACCTCGGCAATTACAACCAGAAGGGCACCGTTGCGACCCGGTTCGGAACCCTCGGGAAGCTGCGTGCGCTGGTGCAGGCGCTGCACAAAAACGGCATGAAGGCCTACGCCGACATCGTCCTCAATCATGTGATGGGGGGCGAGCTGGAGGATAACCCGATCACGGGCGGGAAGACGTGGACGAAGTACGTCTTTCCGCACCACCAGTTCGAGAAGGACTGGCGCTTCTTCCATCCGAACGAGGTCCACCGCGACAACAACGGCCCCTACCACGACAAGCCCTTCGGCGAGGACCTCTGCCAGGCCTACGGCCCCTGCGCCGACGGCCTGAAGAAATGGGGGGATTGGCTCACGTCGAAGGTCGGCTACGACGGCTACCGCCTCGACTTCGTGAAGGGCGTCGACCCGGGCTTCATTCGCGATTGGCTGGCGTATGGGCGCATGAGCGGGCGCTTCTGCGTCAGTGAGATGTGGGACTCGAACCTCGGCACGCTCGACTGGTTCGTCGGCGAGACGGGCGGGCGGAGCAGCGTCTTCGACTTCAACCTCTTCTACGTCCTGAAGGAGATGTGCAACGACGGCGGCGGCGGCTTTGACATGAGGCGCCTGCACGCGGCCGGGTACGTCGCGAAGAACGCCTTCCGTGCGGTCACCTTCTGCGACAACCACGACACGGACCGCTCCGACCCGATCATGCGCGACAAGCTGATGGCCTACGCCTTCATCCTGACGATGGAGGGCTACCCGTGCGTCTTCCTGAAGGACTACGAGGTGTACGGCATGAAACCGCAGATCGACACGCTGATGGCGATCCGGAAGCGGCTCTGCGGCGGCAACACGACCGACCTGTACAGCGACGGCGACCTCTTCATCGCCCAGCGAAACGGCGCGGGCAAGCTGCCGGGCTGCGTCCTGGTGCTGAACGACAACCCGTCGGCGTGGAAGGGCGCGTGGGTGACGACGAAGTGGCCCGGGAAGGACCTGAAGGACCTGACGGGGCAGGCGCAGACCAAGCACGTCGCCGACGACGGACGCGTGGAGCTGTGGGCGCCGCCGCGCGGGTACGCGGTCTACGGGCCGGACACGCCGCTCATCGATCCGAAGGCGGGGGCCCCGGGTGCAGGCGGGACCGGCGGGGCGACGGGCGGGCCGGGCATCCTGAACGGGCTGGATCGGGGGAGGCGGTAGGGGGGGCGGGGCTGGACCGGCGCAGCCAGGTCAGGGACACCCGCTCGCAGGCGATCACCAGTCGCGTCACGGTCCGCCTGAAGGCGGAACTACAAACAGCGCCCTGGCCTTTCCGCGCCGGCCTTGGAAATCGACCATCGCAGGGCAGCGTGCGCGAAGTACTGCGACCCCGTTCGTAGTTCCGCCTTCAGGCGGTGCGACTGCCCGACGGTTGCACCGACTTCGCCGTCGCGTCCCCGTTCGCATCGCCGACGCGCGGGTATCGAATCGCACCAGGACCTTCGTGTCAATTGCGCGCAGGTCGCTCCCGCACTCGTCGCCGGATCCCCTCCTTTTGAGTGAACAAGGCTCGATGAATGTCCTCGGAGCGATAGCAAGCGGATCGCCGCACTACGATTCGCTCGCCCTCTTCGTTCCATTCCAGAATTGAGCCCGGTCCGACTCCCAGTCGTCGACGCACCTCTGCCGGGATGGAAATCTGGCCCTGCGCCGTGACCCTCGAATGAGCGATGGGCATGGTGCACATTACCCCGGTAGTGGAACTCGAAACTTGTCTGGCGGAGACGGAGTTATAGCCCGCCGCGGCGGCGCGAAACGAGGAGAACCTGGGAAGGGCGGGCTCGCGGAGCTACTTCTCAGGGGGCCGGCCGGGGAACCTGAGCAATTCGGCCCAGCGCGTGTCGTCGTGGAGCGTCGCGAGGTCGGAATCGGCAGCGAGATGAGCGGCGTCGGCGTACCCGAACTCGATTGCGCGGCGGAGGTGGTCGAAGGCGTTGTCGCGGAGGCAGGCGGCTTCCGCAGCGGCCGGGGCCTGGGCGGGCGCGGGGGCGTCGGCGCGGTCGCGGCCGGTGGCGGCAAGGGCGAGGATGCAGGCGAGGTTGTAGTGGGCGTTCATGAGCGCGGCGCGTAGGGCGGCGTCGGCGAGTCGGGCGGCACGATCGGCGGCGGGCAGGCCGCCCAGGGTGTGGTCCAGCGCGGCCAGGCCGGCCTCGTAGTGGATCCGCGCCGAAGGATAGTCGCCGGTCTGGACGGCGCTCTCGCCTGTGGAAAATTCGCGCGCCCACTCGGGGGCTGGGGCGGGTGCCGCGGCGGGTTGCTGCAGGCGGCGGGTTTCGGCGATCGCGGAACGCGCCCAGTCGGCCTGGCCGGGGACCGCCTTCGCCCCGCTCTCGAACGCCGCGACGGCATCGTCGAAGCGGCCCATCGTGCGGTAGAGGAGCCCGAGGTTGAGGTAGGCCGTGGAATGGTGGTGTTGGATGGCGGCCCGATAGTCCGCCTCGGCACGCAGGTAGCTTTCAGGGGGCTGGCCTCGCCCAGCCTCGGCTTTGCCGAGGCTTCCGTAGACAATGCCGCGGGTGTTGTAGGCCTCCGCGTGCTCCGGGTTGCGCGCGAGCGCCCCGCCGTAGTCCTCGAGCGCCTTGTGGTAGCTCTCCAGCGGGTCCGCACCCCGCGCGCCCTCGGCCTCGCCGAGGTTTCGGTACGCATTGCCACGGTTGTAGTAGGACTCCGCGAACTCGGGGTTGCGCGTGAGCGCCTCGCCGAAGCTCTCGACCGCCTTTCGATAGCTCTCGCGCGGATCCGCACCCCGAGCCGCCTCGGCCTCGCCGAGGCCCAGGTACGCGTTGCCGCGATTGTAGTGGGCCAGCGCCAACGCCGAGTTGCGCGCGAGCGCCTCGCCGAAATTTTGGATCGCCATGTTGTAGCTCCCGCGCGGGTCCCCGCCCCGTGCCGCCTCGGCCTTGCCGAGGCTCGTGTAGGCAACGCCGCGGTTGGCGTAGGCGACCGCGTACTGCGGATTCCGCGCGAGCGCGGCGCCGTAGTCCTCGATCGCCTTGCGATAGTTCTCCCGCGGGTCCGCACCTCTGGCCGCCTCGGCCTCACCGAGGCTCCGGTAGGTATTGCCGCGGTTGTTGTAGGCCTCCGCGAACTCGGGGCTGCAGGCGAGCGCGGCGCCGTAGTCGTCGATCGCCATTCGGTAGCTCACCCGCGGGTCCGCGCCTCGCGCCGCCTCGGCCTCCCCAAGGCTCCGGTAGGTATTGCCGCGGTGGTTGTAGGCCTCCGCATATCGCGGTTTGAGTCCAAGGGCCGAGCTGCAAGCCTCGACCGCCCTACGGTAGCTCTCGCACGGGTCCGCACCCCGCGCCGCCGCGGCCTCCCCGAGCCTCAGGTGGGCAAGGCCGCAGTTGTTGTACGCCGGCGCTGACTCCGGGCTGCGCTCGAGCCCTGCGGCATAATCCGAGATCGCCTTGCGGTAGCTCTCGCGAGGGTCCGCACCCCGCGCGGCCACGGCCTCGCCGAGTGTCAGGTAGGCATTTCCACGGTTGATGCGGGCCAGCGAATACTCCGGGTTGCGCGCGAGCGCCTCTCCGTAGTCCTCGATCGCCTTGTAGTAGCTCGAGCGCGGGTCCTCACCCCGCGCCGCCTCGGCCTCGCCGAGGCTCTGGTAAACGACCCCACGGTTGTTGAACACCGGTGCAACCTCCGGGTTGTGAGCGAGCGCCGCACCGTAGTCGTCGAGCGCCTTGCGGTAGCTCTCCTGCGGGTCCACACCGCGCGTGTGCCGCAGGACCCCCAGGGCGTGGCGCGCATTGCCCGAAAAGTTCCAGCCCTCCACATCGCAGCACCAATCGACCAACAGCTCCTCGAACGTCACGACCGCCTCGTGGAAGCGCTGCAGGTAGTACAGCACCGTCCCCCGCAGCCTTCGGGCACGAGGCGAATCCATGCCCTCCAGCTCCTTGAGCGCGCTCTCGTACTGTCCCGCACAGAGCGCCACCGAAGTCCGCCCTAGTCGCGCCTCCTCCGCCCCGATTTCAGTGTCCTTCTGCTCGGCCTCCATCATCTGCGCCAAGTCCGCCAACCCGCCTTGCCGCAAGGCCTTCTCCCGCGGCGTTTCCCCCCGCGGCGATTCGAACCCGACGCCGGCGGTGCCGGTAGCCACGACCGGGAGACAACGCGCTCGCGCGTAGCGACCGATCCGGTGCATCCCCCGCAAATACCACACGACCGCATGCCCCGGCGAGAGCCGGCACCCTTCGTCGAAGTCCGCCTCCGCTTCCGCCACACGACCCAACAGCCGCTTCACCTCCCCGCGCCACGAGTAGGCCGGGCCGAACGAGGGGTCCATTTTCACGAGGTCCTCGATCAAGCCGAGCGGCTGCTCCGCCAGGAGCGGCTTCACCTCCGCCGGCATCGGCACGCGCATGATCGAGTCCTCGAACTTCAGCGCCGCGACCCGCACGTTCGCCAGCATCCGACGCCGCTGCTCCTCGGCCTTCGAACGCTGCTCGTCCGCTTGACGTGCGCTCTCCTTCGCCCGCGCCGCCGCCTCCTCGCCGGCGCGGCGGCTCCGCCAGCCCCACACCGACAGGCCCGACACGAGGACCAGCGCCGCGGCCGCCGGCACGACGACCCGCCACCGCCGCAACGCCCAACGCCACGCCCGATAGGTGACGCTCGGGCGGCCTGCCAGCACGGGCTCCCCACGCCGCCAGCGCGCGAGGTCGTCCGCGACTGCCGCCGCCGACGCGTAGCGCAGCTCCCGTTCGGGCGCCAGGCACTTCAGACAGACGGTCTCCAGGTCGCGCGGAATCCCCGCTTGCACGCGCCGCGGGGGCAGGACGTCGCCGCGCAGGATCTGCTCGGCATTCTGCGGCCAATGCCCCGGGTGTGGCGGGATGCCGGTCAGCAATTCGTATAGGATCCCGCCGATGCCATAGACGTCCGTGCGCGCGTCGAGCGCCGCGAGGTCCCCCAGCGCCTGCTCGGGCGCCATGTACGCATACGTTCCGATCGGAGTGCCCGCGACCGTGCGCCGATCCGCCCCCGCCCCCGCCCCCGCCGCGACCGCCGCCGTGGCCGCCTGGTCCTTCGCCAGGCCGAAGTCGAGCACCTGCGGCTCGCCTGCCGCATTCAGTACGACGTTGTCCGGCTTCAGGTCCCGGTGGATCACCCGATGTTCGTGGGCGAAGTGCAGGGCGCGCGCGACCTTTTCGACGAGCGCGGCGGCCTCCTCCGGCGTCAGGCCGCTTCCGCGCGCCGCCCTGTCCCTGATGGTGTCGGTCAGGGACTTTCCCTGGACGAGCTCCATCGCGTAGTAGGTGCGCGCGCCCTCTTCGCCAAGATCGTGAATTGTCACGATGTTCGGGTGCTTCCCCATCCGAGCGACGAGCTCCGCCTCCCTTCGGAAGCGCTGGATGGACTCTGGGCGCGCGTGCTCGCCGGCGATGAGCACCTTGACGGCGCACTCCGTGCCGAGTTCCGCGTGGCGCGCCCGGTAGACCCTGCCGAAGCCGCCCTGGCCAAGCTCCTCGAAGATCTCGTAGGCGCCGAGCTGCGGGGGCCCGCCTCCCCCGCTCGCGGGTGAGCCCGTGCGTGTCGCCGGCGGCGGCGCCGCTGCCGGCGCTGCGGGCGGTCGCACCTCCACGTCCTTGATGGGCGCCGTCGCCGCGTCCGGCGGCGCGAGGAGGGGAACGCGCGCCTGCTCCCCACTCGCTCCCCGCGCCCCCGCGTTGGCCGAGTCTGCTCCTGGTTCCATCGGGGCCACCCTCTACCTTGCCCGGTCCACCGGGAGATCGGAAATTCCATGGCGAAGCTACCCGAGAGCTTGCCTGGAATCAAGCGGGATCTTCGCCGAAGTATTGGCGTGGGCGCCGGGGAGTGAGGCGCGGTGGCCGAGGTCTGCCCCCTGGAAGGCGGCTACGCGGGATCGGCCGGGTCGCCGTCGAAGCCGGCGAGCAGCAGGTCCAGGAGGGCGCGCAGTTCCGAGCGCTCCTCATGCAGGAGGCGGTACACGATGCGTGGGTCGATGCGGTCGTAGAGGTGGACCACGCGATTTCGGAAGGCGAACATCGGCCCGAAGCGGGTGGTGGACCCCGCGGGGAGCACGCCCGCCGCTTCCAATCGCTCGAGGATGTCCCTGCTGGTGGCGGGCGCGGCCAGTCCTCGGCGGGCGATGACCATGGAACCGAGGTCGATCAACGCTTGTATCGTGGTCTGGATTCGATGGAGGGCGCTGTCCAGGTTTCGGAAGTCTTGCGCGAACTCCTCGTAACTCGCCTGCGGGATCCGGTCGAGCTTCTCCAGATTGTCCCTGAGGAGGGCGAGCCTCGCGTCCGCTTCATCGGCCGTCATGGGCTGTGCTCCTCAGCCAGCGTCTGAACGCGGCGATGCGACCCCGTGTGGCAAGCTTGTAGGTGGGGCGAAAGTCGAGAGCGCGAACCACGGAGGTCGATTCGAAGTCGCAGCGTCGGTCCCGGTCCGCCTCGTAGATCAGGGCGCCTTCCAACAGGACGCGGTGGCAGAAGAGGGGGCCCTGGCTCTCCAGCACCACGAGGTCGATGGGGCGGCGTGGGGCGAGCGCTTCCAGCCGCGAGGCGAGATCGCCGAGCAGGCGATGGTGGTCGAGCGCGGTGTCGCCCCGTCTTCGAAAGACGAGTCCCAGGTCCACGTCGCTCGCCGGCGTGGCGTCCCCGCGGGCGACGGAGCCGAACAGGTACACGGCGGCGATCTCGGGGAAGAGTTCCAAGATGCTGCGGGCCCGAACCGCGAGGTCCTCCCGGCCGGCATCGTGAAAGTGGCGGATCATGGAGCGTCCTCGCGCAACCGAACGAAGCCCAGCGCAGCCGATGGCCGCAACCAAAGGGACGAGTCACCGAAGACGCCGAAAACACCGAAAGACGAACCGCGAATTTCGCTAATTTTACGAATTGTCTAGCGAGAATTCGTTTCCAGAAAAACAAGCTTTTGCGGGATTGTGTCACAGGGCATGAGCACTATAGCACCCGACCGCCCGGGGAGGCAAGCTCGGGGCATGGTTCCGATCCCGACCCTGGGTCGGCACGGAAGCCCGCCCGGCGCCCCGGGATCGCGGCGCCCGCGGCTTCGAGTGGCAAGGGGAGCAGGGTTCCTGCCACCTTGAAAGGGCTGCCTATCTCGGCCTACGTTTTCCGCTCCTCCGGCTCGTCCGTGTCGGCGCACGTGCGGCCCCCCGCATGCGAGAGTTTCAGCGAGTCGGCGATCGCGGCGCCCGCGGCCTCGAGGTCCGGGAAGCGCGAGCCCGGATCTCCGGCCATCAGCCTCTCGACCACTTTGCGCACGCTCGGCGAAATGTGCAGCGCGTCCTCTGGGAGACGAGGTGTCCGGCCGTATTTAAGCTCCACGAAAATGTGCGCGGTCGACCTGCCCGCGAACGGCGGCGTGCCCGTCAGGGCATAGAAGAGCGTCGCCCCGAGCGAGTACTGGTCGCTGGCTGCCGTCGCGGTACGCGCGTCGAGCGCTTGCTCGGGCGCCATGAATTGCGGCGTGCCGACCGTCGAGTTGGAGCCGGTGAGCGCCGTGAACTGCGCCTCCGTTCCGCGAACGAGCCCGAAATCCGTGATGCACGCGGTCCGGTCGCGGCGAATCAGGATGTTCGACGGCTTGATGTCGCGATGAACCGCTCCGGCGCGGTGGATCGCCGCCAGACCGAGGGCGACTTCGAAGCCGATCCGCAGCGCCTCGGTGGGCTCCAGCCGCCGGACTTCCTCGATGCGCGCCTGGAGGCTCTTCCCTTCCACGAACGGCATGACGAGAAAGTACGTGCCGCCGATGCAGCCCGCGTGCAGAACGGGCACGACGTTGGGATGCACGATCTTCCCGGCCACACTCGCCTCACGGAAGAAGCGGCGAACGAGGCACTTCTCTTGCCGGAATTGAGGCTGCATCAGCTTGAGGGCGACGCTCCGCTGCGAGGGACGCTGGATCGCCCTGTACACGACTCCCATCGCGCCGGCCCCGGCCAAGTCGATGATCGAATAGCCTCGCAGGCGGAAGCCCTGACGTAGTGCATCCCCGGACGGTGTCGCAGGGGAGCGATCCGGGGGCGTGGGGGGCGGAACGACCTGGCTTTGCAATGCCGTGTCGGTCTCGGAGAGTCTGGGGATCGGTGTGGGCATGGCCGGTGGAGATGGCGCCGTCGGGGCGGGCTCGCCGCGCCCCTCCGCCTCCTGCGGGGGCGCGTCGAAGAGAATCGGCGTCACCGTCGGGAAATCGCCGAACGAATCGCCCAGCGGCAGGAGGATTTCGGAATCCGGCTCGTTGGGGATCTGAAGACGGTGGTCGCAGCGGCCGCAAGTCACGTACGCGAGCGGAGCGAGGCCGAAGCCATTGATGCGGGACCAACAGGAGGGGCACAAAAGGATGCGCCGCTTCACGAGTGCGGAAACGCAGGCGAGCTGTTGCGCGGTCAACCACTCTTGCTGGGCGAGGAGGTGTTCGAGGGGGACGCTTCGGCCCAGAACCTGTTCGGCGTGCGTTCGAGCCGCCTTCAGCTCTTCAACGTCGGACGACGTGAGATACCCCTCACGAATGGCCGCTTGGATGAATGCTTCCTCGCCGCCGGCCATGCGGAAGTCCCTCTTGTCGCGTCCGGAAGAGGCGCACGCAGCCTGGAGCCGATGGAGGACCCTACCCATCGCTTGAGCCGAATCGTAGGACTTGAGGGGAGCCCTGGCAAGGGAATTCTGGTCACGCGACGGCTACACGCCGGTGGTGGTGTTCGACAGCATGCTTGCTCGAAATGCGGAAGGACGAACGGGGCGGTGGGTCGCAGACGTGCGTCCCCGCGGTCCGATCCTCGAGGACTCGCCGGGCCGCAGCCGGGCCGCTTTCATTCCGTTTGACGCAGCGCTCCATGGGGTGCTATCCTGTCCTCCGACCCCACTCCTTTCCCTCCCCCGAGCGAAAGACCGCACTGGCAGGATGGAACTCGCGGCGGACAGACCGCAGCGGGCGAGGACAGTCGCGGGCGGGGCGCTCGAGGGGGCGGCGGTTGGGATGGCGGCATGGACGAGAAGAATTCTACGGACTCGTCGGTCCTTCGCATGGCGCTGCGCACGGGGCGGGTGAGCGCCGCGCAGGTCGACCAGTGCATCGCGGACCGGGAGGCGGGTGCGAGGCGGGAGGGGCGTCCACCCTCTACGCTGGCCACGCTTCTGGTCGCCAAGGGCTTCCTGTCGGAGGCCGCACTCGGCGAGCTCCTGGCTGCGGTCCGCGACGCGATCGATGACCCGGCGGCGGCTCAAGACCCTTCCGGGCTCGGCGACGAACTCTTCGGTCGGCGGCTGGTTGCGCACGGACTGGCCTCGCCCGAACAGGTCGACGATGCGCTGGGCGCCCAAGCCCGGCTCCGACCGCACGGGGTCGCGATCCGACTTGGCGAACTGCTCGTCGGTCGCGGCGTGCTCACCTCCGAACAGGTCAAGGACGCGCTCGCGCTCCAGGACAAGACCATCCTCGTCTGTCCCCGTTGTTCCCGCTCGTTCAACGTACGGGGACATGCGCCGGGCCGCGAGGTCCCCTGTCCGACCTGCGGCGGGCCGCTCGCCGCACCCGCGCCGGGCGGCACGATCCGCGTCTCGGGCTCCTCGCCGGACCTCCAGCCGCTCGGGCCCCAACTCCGTGCGCCCGGGGCCCCCGGGGCCGCCGATGCGACGGGCGGTGGCGTGAAGCCGAGCCCCCGGCAAGTGCCCAAATCTCCTTCGGACGTTGCGCCGACGCTCGTCGTGGGCGAGGCCCCGGTCCCCCCGACTCCGCCGCGGACCGAACCCGCGACCCGCATCGGCGGCCCGGCCCCCGGCGAAGGCGGCGCGCCACCATCTCCGTCGTCGCCTGCCGGCCCAGCCGTTCCAGCCACTCTCCGACGCTCCGCCGCGCCGGGACCTTCGCGAGAGGACGCGTCCTCTCCCGAGTCCGACCCGACCGTGGTCCGGGCGGAGGATTCGCCCGCACTGCGCCCCGGAGGTCAGCCCGCGGCCGCGGCCGGCATCCCGTTCGGCCGGTATCGCCTCCTGAAGGAACTCGGGCGCGGGGGCATGGGCGTCGTGCATATGGCCTGGGACGGCGAACTGAAGCGCGTCGTCGCCCTCAAGACCCTGCTCGCGTCCTGGGGAGGGACCGGGGAGGACGTGGCGCGGTTCCAGCGGGAAGCCCGCGCGGCCGCGCGCCTCCGCCACCCGAACGTCGTGCAGGTGCACGACGTCGGCGCATGGGAGGGCCGGCACTACTTCACGATGGACTTCATCCAGGGGGAGAGCCTGGCCGTTGCCATGGACAAGCTGCCGCCGCGTCGTTTCCTGGAGATTCTCCGCGACGTCGCGCTCGCCCTCCATGCCGCGCACGAGGCCGGCGTGGTGCACCGAGACGTGAAGCCCGCGAACATTCTGCTTGACGGCGCAGGACGTCCCTATGTCACCGACTTCGGGCTGGCGAAAGAGGTGCGGCAGGAGGGCGCGAGCCGGCTCACGGTCAGCGGGGCGATCATGGGCACCCCGCAGTACATGGCGCCGGAACAGGCGGACGGACGCTCGGCGGACATCGGACCGCGGACGGACGTTTGGAGCCTCGGCGTGCTCTTGTACGCCCAGCTCGCGGGCCGCATGCCCTTCGACGGCGACACCCTGATGGCCATCCTGCACGCCATCGCCTCGAAGGACCCCGAGCTACCCTCCCGCGTGCACGCGCCCGGGGAGCGGCGACGCGCCGTGCATCGGGACCTGGAGACGGTTTGCCTCAAGTGCCTCGAGCGGGACCCCGCCCGCCGGTATGCGAGCGCGGAGGCGCTCGCGGCCGACCTCGGGCGCTTCCTGGACGGCGAACCGATCCTCGCGCGGCCGGTCTCCCTGACGGAGCGGGTGGTCCGTCGCGCCCTGAAGCATCGAAAGGTCCTCCTTCCCATCGCGGCTGCCCTCCTCGCCGCCGCCGGCTTCGGCGTGTACGCCTGGAGGGCCGGGGGCGAACGTGCGCGCGCCGTCGAGGAGGCGGCTTCCTCGAAGCGGTCGGAGGCCACGACCTCGGCGGAGGCGGAGGCGGACCGGTTCCTGTTGCAGGCCGAAGGGCTGTGGCGCGAGGCGAAGGTCCTCCTCTACCGGACCGACGTCCCGATCGAGAGATATCATGAGAAGCTCCGCTCGGCCATGGACGTCTATGAGCGGGCGAGCGCACGGGCGCCGCGGTATGGCTGGATCTACGAGTCGCGCGGGCGGCTGCGGATCCAGGCGAAAGAGCTCAACGGCGCGCAGGAGGACCTGGAGCGGGCCGCGGCGCTCCTGGGGGCTGAGCGCGGGAAGGCCGCGCGGCGTTCGCTGGGGCGGGTGTACCTCGAACAATCTTTCGAACTTACGTTCGATTCGAAGGAGGAGGCCGACCGGGTCGCGAGGAAGGAGGAGGCCGACCGATGGCGAGCGCGGGCGCTGGTGGAGTTGGAGGCGTCGAGCGGGGAGATCGAGTGGCGGGGGACCGCGGAAGAGGGGGAGAACGCCCGCAGGCTTGCCGACGGCTTCGCGGCGCTCTCGCGCGGGGACGCGGCGCGCGCGGAGGCGGTCTTCCGCGAAGGACTCGAAAAGAGCAATGACGAGGAGTGCGCCTGGGCGTTGAGTCTCGTCCCGGGACCGCGGGATGCGACCGATTGGCCGAGCCGCGCGCTCGGGATGCGACCCCGGTACGCGCGCGCCTATCTCGCCCGCGCCCGCGTTCACCTGCGGAAGAGCGAGCACGACGCGGCGATCGCGGACGCGGAGGAGGTGCTGAAGCTCACGCCGCGAGACGGGCATGCGTTCCTGGTGAGGGGCGTGGCCCGGCACTACAAGGCGGACGTGGAAGGCGCGGTCGCCGACTATGGCCGTGCGCTGGAGCTCGAACCGCGCCTCGCATTCGCCTACACGAGTCGGGCCGCCGCCCGATCGGGAAAAAGGGACTTCGACGGCGCGATCGCCGACCTCACGGAGGCCCTGAAGCTCCTCCCCGCCTTCGGCATGGCGTACGTGCGACGCGGGGATGCACGGCGGCAGAAGGGGGAGCGCGAAGCCGCCTTCTCGGACTACGCGGAGGGCATCCGGCTCTCCCCGCACGACGGGACGGCCTTTCTGTACCGGGGCATCGCCCGCGCAGCCGAGGGGGACGCAGGCGGCGCGATCGCGGATTACACCGAGGCCATCCGCCTCTCCCCCCTCGACCGCACGGGCTACTACTACCGGGGGACGGCGCGCTACAAGCAGGGGGAGCTCGAGGGCGCGATCGCGGACTACACGGAGGTGCTCAAGCTCGATCCGGACTACGCCGACGCCTACCAAGGCCGCTCCGTCGCGCGCTACCTCAAGGGCGAGTACGACGCCTCGATGGCCGATGCCCGCGAGCTGCTGAGGCTCAACCCCCGCTCCGTAATGGCGCACCTCGGCTTGGCGCATGACCTCTGGGCCAAGCGTGACGTGGACGGAGCGATCGTCGAGTGCACCGAGGCGCTTCGGCTCAACCCGCGCGAGGCTCGCGCCCTCTACAGCCGCGGGGTCGCGCGAAAGGCCAAGGGAGACCTGGTGGGCGCGATCGCGGACCAGGGCGAGGCCCTGCGCATCGACCCCAAGTACTCCGCGGCCTTCGTGGCCCGCGCCGAGGCGCGCGCGGCCAAGGGAGAGTTGGAGGGCGCGATCGCGGATTTCGGCGAGGCCATTCGGCTCGACCCGCGCGAACCGGGCGCGTATGTGGGCCGCGCCCGCGCGCGAGCGGACCGGAAGGATCTGGACGGCGGCATCTCGGATTGCACGGAAGCGCTGCGGCTCAACCCGCGCCTCGCGGAAGCGTATTTCAATCGGGGCAAATGGCGTGGTGTACGGCGCGAGTTCGAGGGGGCGTTCGCCGACCTGGATGAGGCGATCCGGCTTGCCCCCGCGAACGCGGAGTTCTATGGCGTGCGGGGCTTCCTTCGAAAGGCCCGCGGCGATGTCGGGGGCGCCGCCTCGGACTTCAAGGAGGTGCTGCGCCTCACGCCCGCCGACTCGAGCGACCGCGGCGAGTTGGAAGAGCTGCTCCGTTCGTTTTCCGGAGCGGGCTCGAAACGCTGAACGGCGGCGTCAGGATCCACGCAGGCTGGACTGGGTGGATGAAGGGGTGGCGCTCCTCGGTAGCGCGGGCGTCTCCGCCCGCGCCGGCGGGCCGTATAGCCGGCCCTTTCCAGGTGCAAAGCTCGAGTCGTCACTTGTGAAATGGAGCATCAAGGGTCGGCTCTAGGAAGGGGCGAACCGCCCACCGCCGTTTTCCGCCGGCCACCAGCCCTTGTGGTGCAGGGCGTCCCCCCTGCCCCGGCGGGGCCACCGGCGTGGAGAACACGGAGTTCGGAGTGGGCGGGAGCGACTGCTGTTGCAACCGGGGAGGTGATTCTCATTGTCCGCGCGCGACTGGGTGCAGGGCGGAAGCCCTGCACCACAATGCGGACTCAGGTTGCAGCGTCAAGTGATTAGGCCGCTTGCGGCCGGCCGACGGGCGGAGCAGCCACCTTGAAAGGGCCGGCCGCGCAGCTTGAGGGGCACTTGCCCGCCCGAGTGCGGCTAGCGCGGATCGAACCCCTTGATCGCCAGGTCGTCGAACCACGTCACGCTGTCGGCCTTCGTCCAGACGCCGACCCTGCCGGCGTCGGCGAAGGTCTCGTCCTCGGCCTCGAAGAGCAGCGCGCCGTCCAGGAACACCCGGAAGCGCGGGCCCACGGCGGCGAGGCCGAGCGTGTGCCAGTCG
>JACPWG010000109.1 GCA_016197205.1 Planctomycetota bacterium | reverse complement strand
GGTATCGTCGCCTGCGAATCTGGATACGCTTTCAAGAAGTTCACCGGTAGGGGTCCAAGGCAGGCGCGCGCCCGAAACCCAAAGACGATGAGTAGCCACCGAAGACGCTGAAGACGCCGAATTTCACGACGGGTCGTTCGGTGTCTTCGGCGTCTTCGGTGGCTCGTCCCTCCGTGGGCGGAGTGCACGGCTTCCGAAATCGCGACCGGCTTTCAAGCAACCGAACAGTAGGGATCCAACGCCAACGCCAGCGGACTCCAAGTCCAAATCGCAACCTCAACCCGTTTGTGCAAGCCGATGCCGCGCCTGACGCCGCTGTGGGACTACCTGCCGCGCGGGACGCCCGTGGCGCTCGCGATCGCGCGGCGCACCGGCGAGGTCGCGGTCGTGGACTCCGACGGGGAGTGCACGTTCCTCGACACGCGCGGCCGGCCGTTGTGGTCGAGGAGATTGCCCGCACGGCCGCGCGATCTCGCGCTCGCTGCGGCGGGAAACCGGCTCGCGGCCCTGTGCGAGGACGGCACGGTGCTGCTCTTGCAGACACGACCGGTCGGCCTGGGCGCACGCGAGTCCGACGCCGCCGCCGGCTCCGAGTCCGGCGCCTCGCTCCGGCCGGGCGGGGCGCCGCTGCTGGAGCGACGCATGCCCGGCTGCAGCACGCTCTCGCTCTCCTCGGACGGCGCGGAGCTCTTTCTCGGGGGACGGGGGTTGACCGGCGTCCTCCTCCACGGCCCAGGCCTCCACCCGGTGACGATCGAGGACGCCGGCCCCTGCGCGCTCGCGCGACTCGTGCCCGGGACGCGGGAGGTGCTCACGGTTTCCCCGGTCGGTGTTACGCGCCTCATGGCGCCGGAGGGCGAGCCGACGCCGGGACGCGAAGGGCAGGGCGAAGGCGCGCGAGCGGGGGCGCGCCTGCTGCGGTGGCTCGGGGTCGGAGGGCGAACCGGGTCGGCGGGCCGCGGCGGCGCCCCGGCCGGCGGGCGGGCGGGCTCGGACACGGAGTCTTATGTAGCGCGCTGGCGGCTGGAGCTGGGTGCGGGCGTGGTCGCGCTGGCCCTCGCCGAGGGCGGCGCCCGGATCGTCGTCGCGGCGCAGACGGAGGGGGCCTACGTCTTCACGCGCGAGCCCGGCCCGGTGGAGCGGCTCGACCTCGGGAGTCCCCTTTACCACGTCGCCGTCGATGCGAAGGGGGAGACGATCGTCGCCGCGGCCTTCGACGGCCGAGTCGTGGCCTCCGACCCGGGCGGAGCACGGCGTTGGGAATATGACACCGGCGGCAAAGACCCTCTCCTCGGCCTCTCGGGCGCGGGCGACACGCTCGTCGTCACCGCGCCCGGCGGCTACGTGAAGTGTCTCTCGGTGGGCGAGCTGGGCGAGAAGCGCTCGGTCGTCAGTTTTCTCGAAGAGGAATCGGCCCCGGTCCGCGAGGAGGTCGCGCCGCTCTGGACGCGGCCGGTGCTGTCCGGACTGGCGGGTCCCGTCCCGGCCGACGTGCGCGTGGGGCCGGACGGGCGAACGATCTACCTCGCCGCTGAGGCCGGGGTGATCCGTGCCTTCGACAGTCGCGGCGCGGAAACCAGGTCGCTTCCCTTCCCGGGCGTCGGGCCCCGCCTCGCCCCCGAGATCCTTCCGGGCAGACTCGTCGCTTGCTCCGGCGACCGGATCGTGCTGTACGACCTGAACCGCGGCGGCACGCGAGAGGTCGTTTCGCGCGGCGGCGTGCGGTGGATCACCTGCCTCGCAGGCGGAGGTCCGAACTGCTTCCTGGTCGTGGACGACGTGGGCCGCGTACTCTGTCACGACGCGGAGGGAAACCGACGCTGGGAGCACACCCTCGGCGCGGTGCTCGGCGGAGTCCGGCTCGCGCCACTGCGCGACGGGACGGCCGTGGCCTTCGCGGGCGAGCGCGTGGCGGCCTTCGGCACGGACGGTCGGTCCCTCTGGACCCTGCACGGCGTAAGCCCGACCGCGGAGCGCTGCACCGCGACGCCGGACCTCGCGGTCGCAGCCTCCTCCCGCGAGGTCGCCGCTTTCGACGCGGCAGGACGCGAACGCTGGCGGCAGGAGCTCCCGGGCGCGCCGGCCGGCCTCTACGCGCTCGGCGCGTCCGTGGTCGTGACGCTCGAGGACGGCGGCTTCCTCGTGTTCAAGCCGACGGGCCAGCCCGCCGCGGGTTCGCGACTCGGGGAGGGGATCCACCGGCCGGCGCTCGACCGCGAGGGGCGACCGGCGCTCGTGACGATGGGCGCGGCCTCGCTGTCGCTCGCGGGTCTCGACGGCGTTCTTCGATGGCGCCTTCCGTTGCCCAGCCCGACCCTCGCGTGGGACGTGGATGCGACCGGCCGCTTCCTCGCGTTGCTGTGCGAAGGCACGCTCGCCTATTTCGTGCTCCACGGCCCGGCGCCGGATGCGGGCGCGGGCCGCTTTCTCGAGGTCTGAGCGCGATGGAGAACTCGAGCTCCCTTCCCCTTCCGGGGGCGGGAGCGGCGCCTCTGCGACACGGCGCACTCGCCCCGGAAGAGCACTGGGACGAGGTCTGGCGCGGAGTGCGCCTGCCGAAGACCCTGCCGCTCTGGCGCTATGTCTACTGGCGCTTCGACGAGTGGCTCCGCCCGCGGCTCGGGGACGGTCGCGGCCGGCGCCTCCTCGAAGTGGGGTGCGCGCCGGGGGCGTGGATGGTCTATTTTCGCCGGCGGTTCGGCTTCGAGGTCGCGGGCAGCGAGTACGCCCACGTCGGCATCGAGGTCACGCGCAGGAACCTCGAGCTCTGCCGCGTCCCCGCGGAGCTGTACCCGGGCGACTTCTTCGCCTACCCTTTCCCTCATGCGTTCGAAGCGGTCTTCTCGTTCGGCTTCGTGGAACACTTCGAGGACACGCGGCGGCCGCTCGACCGGATGCGCAATCTGTTGGTGCCCGGGGGGGTCCTGGTTACGGTGATCCCGAACCTGAAGGACAGCCTGTATCGGCGGCTGACCGCGTGGACGAATGCCCCGTGTCTCGACATCCACGTACCGTTGGGGGTGGAGGAGCTGCGTTCGTTGTACGAAGGGATGGGGCTGGTGGACGTGGAGGTTGGGTACTTCGGGACCTGGAACCTCGCCCTGGTCAATTACGGCCCGAGCCGCTGGATCGGCCGGGCGGCGCTGGCTGCGGATGAGGTCGTGAAGACGTGCCTGCGGGTCTTTCGCGAGCGGTCGGAGGCCGCGTGGCGTTCACCGTACGTCGTGGCGATCGGACGGAAGCCGTAGTGGACGTTCAGGGTCGATGCGGGGGGTGAAGGCGGAAGGTCGCGTCCCACTCTCACTGAGACCCACGCACCCCTTCCGCCCCTCGAGCCCACCTCGGCCACAGCCGCCCCGCAATTCTTCCTCCCTCCGCCCCTCGCGCTTCCTCTCTTCCTTCCCACGGCCGTCCTTGGTAGGATGAAGCACGCCCCACCGGCGATCCGGTCGGGGGCTTGCCAGCACGGAGTGCCCTGTTCCGGAGAGTGCGGTGACCAACGTCTCCGGTCCTTCATCCCCCGTCCCCTCCGGGCCCAGCGAGCAGACACTCCCGGCGCCGCCGACGCCGCCGGCCGCCGCCGGCTCGGCAAGCCCGGCCGACCCCGGCTCCGCCTCCCCCACGCTCGTCGCCGAGCCCTCGGCGCTGGACGCGCCGCGCGCGCCCGAGCCCCAGCGGCCGCCACTCCGGCCGCCACTCCGGCCGCCACCGCCCCCTCCCCCGCCGCAGCCCACCCCCTCCGACCCGACCGCGCAGACGATTCGCGAAGCTCCGCCCGGCGCCACCGAGATCCGTGGCGCGCTCGCCGGCGGCCCCGCCCTCGCTCCCTCCCCCTCCCCCGACGCGACGGTGCGCGCCCCACTGCCTCGCAGCCTCGGCAACTACGAGCTTCTCAGCGAGGTCGCACGCGGCGGCATGGGGGTCGTCTATCGCGCGCGCCAGCCGGGGCTCGACCGCGTCGTCGCCCTCAAAGTCATGCTCGACGGCGAATTCGCCTCCGCCGAGACGCTCGAACGCTTCCTCCGCGAGGCGCGCGCGGCCGCCCGCCTGCAGCACCCGTCCATCGTCCCCATCCATGAAGTCGGCTCGGTCGAGGGCCGCCACTTCTTCACGATGGACTTCGTCGAGGGCCTTCCCCTCCATGAGTACGTGGCCGACCGCGCCCCGAGCCCGCGTGCGATCCTCGAACTCGTGCGCCAGGTGTCGGAGGCCGTCGCCTACGCCCACGCCCAGGGGGTGATCCATCGGGACCTCAAGCCTCAGAACATCCTCGTCGACGCCTCCGCTCGCCCCCACCTGCTCGACTTCGGGCTGGCGAAGGACCTCCACGACGCGGCCAGCCGCACGCGCTCCGGCTACGCCTTCGGCACGCCCGCGTACATGCCGCCCGAACAGGCCGCCGGCGACGTCCGTGCCATCGACGAACGAAGCGACGTCTACTCGCTCGGCGCGATCCTCTTCGAGGCCTTCACCGGACGTGCGCCGTTCGAGGGGGACAATCCCGCCTCGATCCTGCACGCGGTCGTCAACGAGGAGCCCCCGCTCCCGAGCGCGCTCGCCCCCGACCTGCACCGCGAAATCGAGCTGATCATTCGCAAGGCGATGGCCAAGGAGAAAGCGTCCCGGTACGCGGGGGCGGGCGCGCTCGCGGACGACATCGGGCGCTTCCTGGACGGCCGCCCGATCCTCGCCCGCCCGCCGAGCTGGGGGTGCGTGGTCGCGAGGTTCGCGCGTCGGAACCGCCGGGCCGTCTCCGCGGGCGCGGCCGTGGCGGGGACGGCGCTGGCGGTGGTCGTGCTCCTCGCGCTCGCGGTCCAGCGGGGCCGCGCGGCGGACCGCCTTCTCGCCGAGGCGGCCTCCGTCCTGCACGAGGCGCTTGACGCCCCGCTGGAACGCTTCTCCGCCGGGGACCTGCGGACGCAGCTCGAAGCCGCGCTCCAAGGTCTCGACCGGGTCCTCGAAAAGGACCCTCGCCGCGCGACTGCGTGTTGCGAGCGCGCGATCGCTCGCGAGGCCCTCCGCGACCTCGCCGGAGCGGCCGAAGACTTCGGCCGGGCGCGCAGTCTCGATCCGGGCCTGCGGGAAGCGGCCTACCACGAGGCACGCCTCCTCGCCGCGCTCGGAAAAGCCGAAGCGGCCCGCGAGCGGCTGGCGGCGCTTGCCGCGGCGGAAGGACCCTTCGCGCGGCTCGCCCGGGCGGAGCGGGAGCTGCTCGAGCATTGCCCCATGCGGGCGGTCCCGGAGGCGCGGACGGTCCTGTCGGGAGCCGCGTCGGCGTCCCCGGACGACGTGCGCGCCCGCGCTTGCGCGGAGCGGCTCCTGGCCCGCGTCTATGGCGACCGTCGATGGAGTCTTTTTTTTGACCAACCCCGAGCTCTCGGGGAGCTGGACCAGGCGATCTCGGCGCATCCCTCCGAGCCCGGACTCTATCAGGCGCGGGCCCGGGTCCGCATCCATCTGCGCCGGGCCCGCGAGGGACTCGAGGATTGCCGGCGGGCCCTCGCCCGCGGGGAGACCGCCGAGCTGCTTGCGGTCGAAGGGGAAGCGCTGCTCCAGCTCCGCGGTTTCGAGGAGGCACTGGCGCTGGGCCGGCGACTGGCGACGCTGCCCGGAGGGGCCGAGCTCGGCCGGATCCTGCAGGCACGCGCGCTGACCCGGCTGGGGCGGCCTGCCCCGGCCCAGGCGATCTTTGACCGGCTCGCCGAGGCCGGCACCGCCCCGACCCTCTTCGCCGCGCTGGAAATCCTGCGGGCCGCACCCGCCGAGTACGCGGACCGGGTGGAGGGACTCAAGCAGCGGGCGCGAGCCCTGGACCCGAGCTTCGACGACTTCGAGGGCGCCGTCGAGCTGGGGGAGGTGCTCCTCGCGCCGGAATTCCGGCTCGCCCAGGTGAAAGACCCTTTCACCGAGGCGCTCCGCAAGCGCTTTCCCGACCATCCGCTCACCCACTACGTGCTCGGCCTGCGCGCCGCCTATGCGTCGAAGGTGCCGGAAGCGCTGTCGGAGCTGGACCTCGCGATCCAAGGCGCTCCGGAGGCGGCGGGCTTCTACATGGTGCGCGGCGTGGTTCGCGTGGCGACGGTCGTTCGCATCCCCGACGCGGTCGAGGATCTGAATCGCATGCTCTTGCTCGACCCTTCCAACACGGACGCCCTGCGCCTTCGCGCCTATACGCACCTCTTCGCGGGGCGGCGGGCCGCGGCGGTGCAGGATCTCGCGGAGCGGGCCCTGTTGCTCGACTACACCGACCTGGAAAAGGAAGCCGGCCGCATGCTCACCCTTCCCGCCGAGCCGACGGAGCGGTTCCTCTTGAACTTCCTTTCGCCGATGTTTCCCGGGGTCGTGGAGGAAGTCGCGGAGCGACTGTGCGTGGTGGGGGAGGCCGGCCTCGAGACGGACCCGGTCCAGGCGCGCCGTGCGTTGGCCCGTGCTTCGTTGCTCGTGCCGCGGCGCACGCGTCCGCTCGTCGGGCTGGCGCGGCTTTATGTGCGGGCCGGAGACGAGGGGGCCGCGTTGGAATTTCTCGAGCGGGCGGAGCGCGGGGGCTGTCGGGACGCCGCGGCCCTGGAGGCGTCGCCGGACTTCGGCCTGTTGTCCGGCAGCCCGCGGTTCCAGAAACTGGTCGAGCGGATGAAGGCGGCGACCAAGGACCGCGAAGGCGCGGGCCCGGGGGGACGGTAGGGGCTGTGGTTTGTCCTGCGCGCAGAGCCTCGAGAGGCGAAGCTGGACGCGGTTCGAGGGGAGCCCAAGGTGATGGGGCTTGAAGCAGGAGCGCCGGCGAGATGGGCGGCCGGCTGGAGAGCGGCGCGGCGGGGGCGACGGGACTCTTCGCGCCCTTCCAGCGGTTTCACCCGGAGAGCGAGTTCCCGGGCTCGGGCGTGGGCCTCGCGACGGTCCAGCGCATCGTCCAGCGCCACGGCGGCCGCATCCGGGCCGAAAGCGCGCCCGGCAAGGGAGCAACCTTTTGTTTTACACTGCCCGGGCAGCGGCGCGTGTCGTAGGCAGGGGGGCGAAGCGACTTGCCGCCCCCTCGGTCCGCGCCGGCGACGCCCCCCGCTCCCGCGACCCGCTCTCAGGGCTTCGTCCCGATGACTTCGACGTTCGTGCAGAGCTTGTACTCCGTCCCCAGCGGGCTGCGGTACGCGAGGCTGACGTACGCCGCGACGTAGCCCGATTCCGGCACGGACACCCGCCCGTGCCACCCGCCGTCCGCGGCCTCCAGCGGGGCCGCGGCCCACTTGTCGTCGCGGAAGTCCCGGTCCGCGGAACGCGCCGTCCACAGCTCCGCCGAAACGGGCGCGTCCGCCGCCGTCACCGAGATCGTCGCGTCCGCGTCGGTCCGCGTCAGCTTCCAGGAGAACCGCGGCCGCGGCTGCCCCGTGATCACCAGGTGAAAGAAGGCCGCGATCGGGCCCACCGCCTGGGGCCCCAGTCCGTGCCCCGCGTTCGGCTCGTAGTGGAGGTACTTCTCGCCCGGCAGGTCGCCGAAGTAGAGCTTCACGGCGTCCACGGGCCAGTACCGGTCGTTCGTGCCGAGCACGATCAGCTTCGGCACCGTCAGCTTGTCGCGGTACGAGTACGGGTCGACCATCGCCAGCAGTCGCCGTCCCTCGGGCGTCGCGAGCCTTTCCTGCAGGCCGATCTTCGTGTAGTCCTGGATCTGCTCCGAATAGCCGCCGAACGTCGCGACCTGCAGCGGCATCTGCTTCGCCATGTTGAGCGTGTCGATCACCATCGGGGCGATCCCTTCGACACGGGCGTCGACCGCGGCGGTGAGCCAGGTCGTCCAGCCCCGCTTCGAGGCGCCGGTCACGAAGAACTTCTCGATCCGCTGCTCCAGCTTTTGCGCGGCGAAGGCCTGCACCGCGTCCATGGCGCGGACCGTGCTTTTCGTCATGGGCAGCAGGCACGGCCAGGAGTCGTCCCCGGTCTCGAGGAACCGCAGGAACGTGTGCGAAATGAGGCCGTCCTCCTTGAGGCCGCCGAAGAGGGGCTGGTTCGGGACCTGTCCCAGGACGGCGACGACGGCGCCCACGCGCCCCGCGATGTCCGCGAGCGCCTGCACCTCGCCGCTCGGCCCGGTCGGCGCGTCTTTTTTCACGCTGCCGCCCGTCACGAAGAGGAGGGCATGGCCGGCGTGCACGACCTTCGCCGGGCGGATCACGCTCAGCCAGTGCTTCCAGGGGATGCCCTGCCAGGTCTGCGAGGTCAGGTGGAGGACCGTGACCTGCGCGCCGGGGACGGCGTACTCCGTCGCGACCTCCCACGCGAAGCTGTCGTCCGGCTTGCCGAGGTAGGCGGGGAGGTCCTGGGCGCGTGCGCTCCCGCCGGCGGCGACCACGAGGAGGAGAAGGAGCGGCGAGAGTTGGAAGCGGCGGGCGGCCGGGCCCTGCAGCGCGGCCGGGCGACGTCGGGAGGCGGGGCGATCCATGGGCGTGGCTCCTCGTGAAGGGGACGTCGCCGCGTGCTCGGGTCGCGGCCGGGGGGAGGCGGAGGGGCGACACGATACCGCCGCGCGAGACGGCATTCAAGCGGAATGCATCGGGCGTCGCCGGGGCCGCGCCACTTTCTGCTTGTGTGCGTTCGCCACCCTGCCCTACAATGAATGGATGGCGCGCGCCCCCCTCGGACAGGAGCGCGATGAGTCGACGACGCGCCGAGCGGCTGAGCGTGCCCTCCTTTTTCGACGACGTCGAGGAGCGAATTCGTGCCCTACGTCCCTTTCCTGCAAGTGCAGCCCGACCTCGCCTTGCGCGAGTGCCTGACCTTCAAGCTCGGCAAGCACCCGTCCCTGCCGGCCGACGAATATGCGCTCACCGAACTGTACTGCATGGACCCGAACTGCGACTGCAGGCGGGTCATGCTCCAGGTCCGCGCGCGTTCGAGACCGGGACGGGTACTCGCCTCGGTGACGTACGGCTTCGACCGGCAGGGACGCGACCCGGGTCCCGACCTCGATCCCGTCGCGGAGCAGAGCCCGGAGGCGGAGGCGCTGTTTCCGTTCGTGGCGGACCGCCTGGGCGACCCTGCCTACGTCAGCCGCCTGGAGCGGCACTATCGGCTGGCGAAGCAGTCCGTCACGGGGCCAGGGGGTCGGACCCGGCCGAAGTCGCGGGGGGCCAACCCTCGCCGCTCCGCGATGGAGAAGGGCCCCGCGCTCGCGGTCGCGGGCGCAGCTTCGGCGGCGCTGCCCGCCGGGGCCTCAGGCGGGGCGCCCCGGGACCTGGAATGGATGCGAAAGCGTGTCCGCGAACTCAGCCTGCCCCGGAACGCGGAGCGCCCGCCCGGTGAATTCCTGGAACGCCTGCTCCAGGAAGCGCCGGACGCGGGCGCGGCCCTCGCCTCCATGACGGCCTACGAAGCGGACGCGCTCATCCGCAACAACGCGCAGATCCTGCTATTCATCGCCTGCAAGGCCCCCGAGTTTTCCGAGGTCCGACGGGAGCGCGTCGCCAGCGACGCCGTGCCGATCCTGCGGGCGGCCTTGAAGGATCCCGCCGTCGAGGACGATCGGAAGTACGTGCTGGGACCGTTCCTCGAGGCGTGCGGCGTCGAGTTGCCGCAGGCGGAATACGAGGCGTGCTTCGGCGATTTCGCCGCGACCGCCGAGCGGCGAAACGCGGCCTTCCTCGCGGAAATGTCGGCGGACATGGAGAGCGTGGAGCAGGCGCTGCGCGAGTCCGGGATCCTCGGGATCGAACCGCCCGCGGTCCCGACGGTCGAAGCGTTCCGCACGGCGTTCGGTTTCGGCCTCGGCCTCGCCCGGCACAATCCGGACGCGGCGGCGGTCCACCTCTCCACGGCGGCGGCGATCGCCACGGAGCACCGTTTGCTCGAGGAGGACGCGGGGAAGGCCCTGACCTGCGTCGCGGAGCTGGGGACGCCGCGCGCGGCGTGGTACCTCTCCGAGCTCGGGGCGTGGCCCGCGTTGGGCGAGTTCGGCGACGGCGCGCGGTCGTTGGCGGAGGAGCTGGGCGCCTCGGGCGTGGCTCCCTGCGCGCCGCCCACGCCCACCTACAGCCACGGCTTGGTGAGCAGCGTCGACGGCGCGGGGTCGCGCAGCCTGACCCTCTTCTACCGCACCACCGAAGGCGAGCTGGACGCCCTGCTTCTGATCCTGAACGAGAGCGACGGCATCCGGGACGCCTGGTGCCTCTTCAAAGGGGCCGCGAACCTCGAAGAGGACATGCGCGGCGTCAAGGGCGTCGTGTATGCGGCGCTCGCGGTCCCGACCGCGCGCGACCTGCTCGGCGCGGCGCTCGCCCTGCACGCCAAAACCGAGACCTCGCCCCCCGGCCGGCTGCTGCTGTACAGGCCCTTCCTCGGGCCGGAGCCGATCCCGGTCCGCCCGCGTCGGCCGAACGTGGGCGCCTATGCCCTCGAGCTCCTGCTTCGCGACCCGGAGCTTGCCGCGGACTCCGCGTCGTTGGGCAAGGACGAAAACTGGGGCCAGCACTGGTTCTCGAGCGACGAGGCGTATGCGTTCGTGCGCGCCCACTTCCCCGGCGCCGGCAAGGCGGGCGCAGCCGCGCGGCGGTCCCACCGGCACCCGAAGATCACGACCGAGCTCATCGACGTCTTCCTGCGCGACGTCGCCTCGCTGGAGCGGGAGCTGCTGATCGAGCGGATGGCGGCGAACCTGGAGACGGAGGCGTGGGCGGGTCGGGCGGGGGAGCCGGTGAACCGCCTGGCGGCGCGCACCTGGCTGGTGCTTTCGGAAGAACTGCAACCCTTCGGCGAGGTGCCGTACATTCGAGCCCTCGCGCGGCGGGCGATCGAGGCGATCGCGTACAACCTCGTGCAGGGGTTCACGACCCAGCGCGCCGCCAATGCGGCGGCCCAGCCGGAGCTGCGGCCGCGGCGGCGGTGAGGGTGCCGCGGTGGGTGGGGGGCCGCAAATCCAACGGACGGTTGGTGGATGAACCTGGGGACGCGGGTGTGCACGCGAGGCGTTCGTCGAGCGACTACGGCGCGACCGTGCCTGTCGGTACACGGAACCGCGACCGTGAGGGAGCGGTCTTGGCGCGTCCTTCGTCCTCCTGGGCTTCGATCCCGCTTCCCCTCGGAGTACTCCACTCCAACGTCGATGGATGAGCCTTGGGTCGCGTGAGAGCACGCCAAGATGCCGTCATGTCTCTCGACCGGCCCCCAGGCGTTCTTCCACCGGCTCGGGAACTTGCCGCAGCAGCACGAGCCCGCCCACCATCACCGCGGTGCCCAACGCGGTCCAGTGCCAGGGGAGCGGTTTCCCGTCCGACACCCCGAGCGCGCCGCCGAGCGTGGCCGCGCGGCTCAGCGTGGCGAGGAGGCCGTTGTTGAGCGCGTGCGCGACGATCCCGCAGAGGAGCGACCCGGTCCGCCAGACCAGGTAGCCGAGCAGGACGCCGAGAAAGGCCGTGGGGAGCAGCCGGTAGAGCGAGGCGTGAAAGACGCCGAAGAAGGCGGCGGTGAGTAGAAGCGCGGGCCACTTCCCGAGCGAGCGCAGGCCTGACAGCACGAGGCCGCGAAAAAGCGCTTCTTCGCAGAGCGCGGGGCTCAGCGCGAGGACGAACCACAGCGTCGGGAGGGAGAGCGAGTCGCCGTCGAGGAAGAGCTTCGCCATTTCGCGGGTGAAGGACTCCGGGGGCGGCACGAGCCGGACGAGCACCCCCGCGGCGAAGGCCCAGGCCGAGAGGCCGAGCACGACCGCGGCTGCGAGGCCGCGGGCGGTCGGGAGGCGGAGCGAGAGCGTTCGCCGGAGCGGGAAGCCGAAGCCGAGCACGCAAACGAGCGTCGGGAGGAGGATGAGCCCGTACTGCGTGCCCAGGATCGCGGCGACCACGCCGAAGCGTTCGAGCGAGAGGCTGCCGTAGAAGAGCACGACGAGCATCACCGCCCCCACGACGAAGGAGAAGACCGGCGAGGGGAGCGCGCCGCGCCGCCGCTCCAGGCCCAGCGTCGCCCGGAGCGACTCCCGGCCGCCGAGCAGGACCTGCTCCCGTTCGAAGAGCCGCGCGGCGAGGAGCACCGCGAGCGCGCCGTAGGCCACGGAGGAGAGAAGGGTCAGGAAGACGAAGTCCGCGCGCGCCTCGCCGACCAGGAGGGCCTTGATGAGGAGCGAGATGTTGAGGACCGGGACGAAGGCGGTCCAGGGGCCCAGCTCGATGCCCGGCAGCAACACGAGGCTCGCCGGCATGGCGAAGACCATGTAGACCGGGGTGATCAGGTTCTGGCCGTCCTTGAAGTCCTTCGCGAAAACGCCGACCGCGAGGAAGCAGGCGGAGGTGATGAAACTCACCGGGGCGTAGAGGAGGAAGATCAGAAGAAACGCGGACGGGGAAGGAGTGAGCGCCTGCAGTGCGGACCCGGGCAGGACCCGGAGGAGGGTGATCGCGATGCTCACGAGGTTCGCGGCGCCGGCCGCCATCGAGAGGGTCCAGACGGTCAGGAATTTCCCCACGATGATTTCCGTGGAGCGGAGCGGCGCGCAGAGGAGCGTCTCCATCGTGCCGCGCTCTTTCTCGCCGGCCGTGAGATCGACCGAGGGGTAGAGGCCGCCGAGGAGGGACATGAAGATCAGGAGGAAGGCGACGCTCGTGCCCAGGAGCTTGCCGGAGACGCGCGCGGGCGGGGCCACGTCCTCGGAGGCGAGATCGAGCCCGCGCGTGAATCCCTCGGCGAGGCCGTGGGCCCGCTCGCGCTCCTTGCGCACGTCCTCCCGGTAGGCGAGCAGCTCGTCCTGGGCGCGGTCGGCGGCCTGGCGAGATTCGGGCCGCACGGAGTCATAGTAGATGATCAGCCGGCCCAGGCGGTCCTCCTCCATGTCTGCTTTGAACGTGCGGAGCGGCGCCACGATCGCATCGACCTCGCGGGCGGAGATCGCCATGCGCGCGGCCTCCAGGACCGGATGGGGGGGCGGCGGCGGCTCCTCGGCCGCCGGCGCGGATGGCGGAGCGGCGGGGCCCGCCGGCTTCGCGCCCGCGGTGGCCTCGTCCATCTTTTTTTTGTCGGCCTCCGGTTCGGGCCACGGGACCGACTGCGCGCCCGACTCGAGGTCTCGCCGCAGCTCGTCCGGCACCCCGCGCCACGCCTCGCAGGCGAGCACCCCCTCCTTGGTCAGCCGCTTGCGCAACGCCTCCGGCAGGTCGCCCCACACCGACACGACCGAACCGTGCGCCTCCATCGCTTCGGTCTGCATTTCCTTGATCCGGCTCGCGCCGATGATGAGCAACGGATAGAGGATGACCGGCAGCCCCACCATCATGAGGAGCGTCCGCCAGTCGCGGAGCGTCTCGGTGATTTCCTTCCGGTAGATCGCGCGGACGATCGAGAGGCGCATGCGGAATCACTCCGGCCGAGGGTTGCCGATGTGCTGGAGGAAGGCGTCCGTGAGGTTCTTGCAGCGCGAGCGCTCGAGCAGCTCCGGCAGCGTGCCGGCGTCCACCGCGCGCCCCTGGTGCATGAGGACGATCCGGTCGCAGAGGTACTCGGCCTCCCCCATGATGTGCGTCGAGAAGAGGATGCCCCGACCTGCCGCCTTCTCGCGCCGGATCGCCTCGACGATGAAGCGCCCGCTCACCACGTCCAGGGCGGAGGTCGGTTCGTCCAGCACCAGCAGATCCGGCTCGTGCAGAAACGCCCGCGCGATGTTCGTCCGTTGCTTCTGCCCGGCGGAGAGCGTGCCCGCCTGTTGGGACGCGAAGGGGGTGATCTCCAGCTCGCGGACGAGCTGTTCGACGCGGCGCGCGAGACGCGCCTCCTCCATCTGGTACAGCCGGCCGAAATAAAAAAGCAGCTCACGGGGCGTCAAGCGGCGGTAAAGCTGGGTATCGCCGGACAGGAAGCCGATCCGGGCCTTCACCTCCAGCGGCCGTTCCCGGATGTCCAGCCCGCCGATCCGGATGACCCCTTCGCTCGGCGGGAGGATGCCCGCGATCATGCGGAGTGTCGTGGTCTTGCCCGCGCCGTTCGGTCCGAGCAGGCCCACGACTTCGCCGGGGCGGACCGTGAAGCTCACGCGGTCCACCGCCGTCACGGCGCCGAAGCGACGCACGAGGCCGTCGACGACGAGTTCCATTCTGCAAATCTCAAATCACAGAAGCGACACCGGATCCACGTCCACAACGACGTCCACGCTGCCGCGCGAACGCAGGTCGGCGCGCGCGGCACCGAGGACCCGGCCGAGCGCGGCGGGCGTCGGCGCCTTGAGGAGCAAGTGCCAGCGGAGTCGGTCCTTTATTTTCGCGATCGGGCAGGGCGCCGGCCCCAGCACCTCGACGCGCGGAACCGGGGAGGGCGCCGCGCCCGCCGCGCCCGCCGCGGGCGCCGGGACGACGGCGGCCGCCACCACCGCGCTCCGCAGGGCGACGCCCAGTTCCTCGGCGGCGCGCCGACCGCGGCCTTCGTCCTTGGCCAGGACGAGCACACGCGCCAGCCGGCCGAAAGGAGGATACCCCATTTCGCGCCTGTGCTCCAGTTCTTCCCGCGCGAAGCCCTCGTAGTCGTGCTCGACCGCTCGCCGCAGGGAGAAGTGCGTCGGGTTGAAGGCCTGCACCACGACCCGCCCGCCGCGCGGCCCGCGACCCGCACGGCCCGCGACCTGCGTCACGAGCTGGAACGTCCGCTCCGCGGCCCGGAAGTCCTTCAGGAAGAGGGCCGCGTCCCCCGCGATCACGCCCACCAGCGTCACGTTCGGAAAGTCCAGCCCTTTCGCGACCATTTGGGTCCCGACGACGAAATCGAGGTCGCCGGTCAGGAGGCCGCCGAGGACGCGGTCGTAGGACTTCCGCGAGCGCATCGTGTCGCTGTCCATCCGCGCGACCTCGGTCCCGGCGAACGCGCGCTTCAGCTCCTCCTCGATCTTCTCGGTCCCGACGCCCAGGAACTGCAGGCCCTTGGAGTGGCAATCCGGACACGTCGTGGGCGGTCGCGTTTCCGCGCCGCAGTAGTGGCAGAGGGCGATCGCGGAGCGCTTGTGAAACGTCATGGCCACCGAGCAGCGGCCGCAGCGGTGCACGTAGTGGCAGCTCGGGCAGGTCATGAGCGTCGCGAAGCCGCGCCGGTTCAGAAAAAAAATGACCTGCTCTTCGCGGGCGAGGGCCTCGCGCGCGTACACCTCCAGGGTGTGCGAAAGGAGCGGCACGGTGCGGCGCTCGTGCATCTCGCGGGCGAGGTCCACGACCTCGACGGGCGGGAGCGGCCGGTCCTCGACCCGCCGCGGGAGCGAGAGCAGGGCGTACTTGCCGGACAGCGCGTTCTGGTACGACTCCAGCGCGGGGGTCGCGGACCCCAGGAGGACCGGGGCGTTCTCGAGCTTTCCGCGCATCACGGCGACGTCGCGGGCGTGGTAGCGGGGCGTGTTTTCCTGCTTGAAGCTCGGTTCGTGCTCCTCGTCGACCACGATGAGGCCCAGGCGCTTGCACGGCGCGAAGACCGCGGAGCGCGCGCCGATGACGACCTGGGCCTCGCCGCGCCGGATCCGCCGCCACTCGTCCCCGCGCTCCGCCTCGGTGAGGTGGCTGTGCAGCACCGCGACCCGCTCGAAGCGCGCGCGGAAGCGCGCCACGGTCTGCGGGGTGAGCGCGATCTCCGGGACGAGGACGATGGCCTGCGCGCCGCCGGCCACGACACGGGCGATCGCCTGCAGGTAGACTTCGGTCTTTCCGCTGCCGGTCACGCCGAAAAGCAGGAACACGCGGAAGGCGGGGCAGTCGAGCGCGGAGAGGACCGCGGCCAGGGCCGTCTCCTGGTCCGCGGTGAGCGCGTGGGGCGGGTGCGGCCGGATCGGCACGTCCTTGTACGGGTCGGACTCGACCTCGCGTCGCTCGAGGGCCACGACGCCGCGACGGGCGAGGGTGTGGAAGGGGGAGGCGGTGACGTCGAGCCGGCCCATCGCTTCGGCAAGCGGGACGTCCTCGGCGGCCTCCAGCAGATAGCGCAGGATGCGGTCGCCCGCGGGCTTCACGTCGGGTCCTTCGGCGAGCCGCGCGCGGACCTCGTCGGCGGACTGGAGGAGTTTCACGAACGTGATCGTCCGACGCGGGCGCGCCTTGCGGACCGCGGGCGGCAGCACGGCCTCGATGGCCTCGCCCCAGGAGCAGAAGTAGTACTCCGCGATCCAGCGCGTCAGCTCCAGGAGGCGCCCCTCGAGGATCGGCTCGTCCTCGAGCAGGCTCTCGATGTCCTTCACCCGGTCCGCGGCGATCTCCGGGAACGGGACAAAGCCCACGCAGTAGCCGATGAGGCGGCCGTTCCGGAAGGGGACCCAGACGCGGTGCCCGACGGTGATCCGGGGGGCGAGGCCTTCCGGGACGCGATAGTGCAGCGGCCGAGGGAGGGGGAGCGGCAGGGCGATTTCGGCGAAGCGCGGGAGTGTCATGCTGGGACGCAGCCGAAGCGAGGGACGGCGCGAACTTGAAAGCGAAGTCGAAGACGCGAAGGACGGGACAACGGCGAATCGAGGAGCGCCGCCAAACCGAACCGCGACCGTGAGGAAACGGTCCCGGCGCCTGCATCGACTCGCTCGGGTTGGGCCCCGCCACCACTCCGGTGGTTTCGATGGGGTTCGGCCGGAACGGAAAGGGTCGAAAAACAAGACGAATTTCTGCGACCCGCCGGTACAGAGCTTCGAGTGGCGTGGTCCATCGGTTCGCCGGCACGTAATGAGCGAGGTCGAACGCGGGGGCGTAGGAGAACGCCTCGAGACCGCTCCCTGACGGTCGCGGTTCCGTGGGGCGGCAGTTCGGGGGCTCACTCCCGCTGCCCGAGCACGACCAGGTGCAGCGCCGGCCCGCGCGGGTCCGGCAGGAGCGAGAGCGCAAGCCGGTCGAGAGGGCGAAAGCGTTCGGACCAGCGCTCGATCTCAGACCGCGACCGGGCCTCGGCCGCGGCGACTTCGGCGAGGACCGCGCGATCCAGCCCGTCTTGCAGCGCGGCTTCGTCGGCCGGCCTGCCGTCGGTCCGCGCGCGCGCACGCTCCTGGGCCTCCAGCCGGGCCCGCAGTTCACGCCGGTCGATCCGATCGCTCAGGAAGCCGGCGAGCGGTCCCGCCAACTGCCGCGCCAGGGCGCGCGCAGCCTCCACGTCCGCATAGTCGAAGACCGTGCCCGTGTCGCAGACCCGGTCGGCCGCCTCCCGGTAGCGCGTCGAGGTCGCAAGCGTCGCCGCTTCGCGCGCGCCCGCCGAACCGCCCGCGGCGATCAGCGTCCTCATGGCTTCGTAGGAGGTGGCCAGCAGCAAGTGTCCGCGCGCCACGCCGATCGTCGGCGAAAGGGACTCTTCGTTCCGCGCGAACCCGCCGCGCAACACATGGACCGGCGTGCCGCCGCAGTCCCGCCGATCGAACGCGATCCCGGCCTCTCCTCTTCCCCCCAGGCACGCGACCGCCGCCTCGACCGCCGCCGAGAGGGCGACCGGGTCGCGCGCCTCCAGCGTCACGGCGAGCCCGGCGGGCCCGCTCGCGCCCGTGCCCGTGCTCGCGCCCGTGCCGCCAGGCCAAACGCCGAGCGCGGCCTCCGGTCCAAGCGCGGCCACGAGCTTCGCGGCGATCCCCTCGGCCTCCAGCTTGTCGAGGATCGGTTCCAGCTCGGCGTACGCGGCACGGAGCACGTCCCCCGCCGGAGTCAAGCCCGGACGGTCGCGATCGCGCACGCACCCGCGAAGCGCCTTCCAACCCTCCGACGCGGGCATCCGGGAAAGGCCCAGCCACGCGGTTCGTGCCGGGAAAAGCCCCGCCGCGCCCGGCCGGCCGGCGTCCTCCTCGTGCACCGGCATGACTCGCGTCCCCGCGCCGCCCGGCCCGAGGGTCAAGGCCGCATCCAGGCTCCACGCCCCTTCGTTCGCCTCCGCCTGCCAGGCCACCCGCTCGAGCCGCGACAAGGGCAAGCACGGAAAGAGTTCGCGCACCGGGATCGCGTCCAGCGCCCGCGCGACCGTCCCGGTCGGGCCGCCTGCCGCGCCCAGGTCGATCCAGCCGCGCACCAGCTCGGACCCGCCGAAGCTCAGCTCGCGCCCTTCGCCCGTCGCGGCGCCGCTGCGCAGCCTGCCGAGCACCTCCGCCGCGAGGGCCGCGCTGTCCGCGACGACCACGACCCCGCCGGCGACGAGCGCGGTCAGCTCGCGTGCCCCCAGCCGGAGCCGCACGCCGCCTCCTTCCTGCGCCGCCTCTCCGAAAATGCCGCTCCCGAGGTCCGCTGCCGCGAAGGAGAGGAACGATAGCCGCGTCACGGCGCACCACGACGGGCCGTCCTCGCCCTCCGATCCCGATCCCGATCCACCGCGCACGCGGCCCGCTCCGGCCGGTCTCGCCACTGCCGCCGCCACGACGTCGGTCCCGACCGCTTCCAGGCAACGGCCCAGCGTGAGCGCGCTCACCCCCTCGACCGGTTCGTCCTCGGGCGCCGCCGGGTCGAGCAGCCGACTCAGGCAGCGCGGGACCGGCGCCCCCTCCGCGCGCGCCTCGTCCAGCCGGGCGCGCACGAAGGCCGCGAGCGGGGAGCGGCGGAGGGCGGGCCAGGCGCGGGCGAGGTCGCGCACGCGTACCGCGGCGACGGCGCGCGCGGGGACGGCGGCGGCGAGCTCGGCCCCGGCCAGCTCCCGATAGCGCCAACCTTCGCAGCCGAGGGCAAGGAGAGGAAGGCCGAGGAGGGCGGCGAGCAGGAGCCGGAGCCGCCTCCGGGGGGCCGGGCCCGCGGGGCGCGGCGGCGGCGGGGGGGGCGGCGGCGGGGTCGAGGGCGCGGGCGGCGTGCCTGGGCTGCGGCGAGGGGGCATGCCGGTCAGTGCGTGTAGAGGACGAACGTCAAGGAGGCCTCCTTGACCTTGTGGAATTCGTCCATCGTCAGCTCGATGTCCTTGGCCTTGAGGAAGGGATCCTGGTTCTCGATGTTGAAGACGTACTTCGCGATCCCCTCGCGCGTGGCGTCCTTGAGCTGGACTTTGTAGCCGTGCTCCGTGAAGCCCTGCCGCGGCGGGCCGGGCGTAAGCGGGGCGATGTTCTGGGGCTTGAAGCCGAACTTCTGGGCCTCCCGGTCCAGGAGCGTGAGCACGGTCACCTTGGCGTCGGCGCCGCCCTGGGAGACGGGGGAGTTGCGCCGGATCGCGGCGATCTGCTTCTTGACGCGCATCAGTTCCTGCGCCTCTTTCTCGCCGCGCTTGAGGTCCGCCGTCCGGAGCCGCTCCAGCTCGGCGCGTTGCAGCCAGATCCAGACGCCCAGCGCGGCCACGCCGAGGAGCATGGCGACGATGGCGAGGAGCCACCCGTCCACCGCGCCCCGGCGCCGTCGCTCGAACCGGAATCGATCGTGCATGTCTCTCGTCCCAACGCGGCCGAGCCGCAAACAAGTGCCCCGGCTTCCCGCACTCGCGCCTCCGCGCGAGTTACGGAGGGTCGTCCCTCCTCCCGCTGCAGTCCTTGCCGCTACGGAAAGGAACTCGGCGAGGCGAGACTACTTCGGCGGTTCGGCCTTCTTGACCTCGACGTCGATCTCGTACAGGTACTTCCCGTCCTTGGCGTCGAGCACGAGCCCCTTCTGGGAGATGGTCGCCTTGAAGCCTTCGAATTCGTTGAGCTGCTTGACGATCTTGTCGGCCAGCCCCCGATCGTCCATTTTGCCGTGGAAGGAGATCCGGTCGCGACCGAGGTCGACGCGCAGGTAGTTGAGCGTGAAGAAGCCGAACTGCGTGGGGAGGCGGCTGGTCATCTCCCGCCAGTACTCGAGCGCGGAGACGGGGAGCGGATTCTCCCCCTTGCCGCTGCTCTCCTCGAGCCGCCGCTTGGCCGCGTCGACCCGCTGGAAGAACTCTCGCGCCTTTTTTTGCTTCTCGGCCAGGGGCAGGGCGGCCAGGTCGAGCTTCTCGACCTTTTCCTCGGGGAAATTCTCGGAGAGGACGGCCTGGGCCTGGTCCAACTCCTCGTCGAGGACTTCGCCGAGGTTGCGCCCGAACAGGGCGTGCAGGTTGCGATAGTAGAGGGCGACCTGCCCGAGGAGGATGGCGAGCATGAGGAGGCACAGGAGGAGGCTCTTCTTGACGGCGTCGAAACGGCGCTGGTAGACGAACTCCTCCTGGCGGAAATCGACGCCCACGTTGTCGACGCCGAGGCCTTTGAGGGCGAGGCCGAGGGTGACGCCGCCGTGCGCGGCGAACCGGCAGGCCGTCTCGTCGTCGAGCTTGTGCTCCAGCCGCGCGCGCGCATCGAGGCTGACCACTTCGAAACCGAGATCGCGCTTCAGCCCTTCCGAAAAGCTCTGGAAGCGCTCGTCGTCGCAGTCCCCGGTGAGGTAGATGGAGACGACGGGCTCGTGGATGGGGCGTGCGAGGAGGAAGCGGTTGATTTCGCGAGTGAGCGAGCCGACGGCGGCGTCGGGGTTGCCGTTCATGGACAGGCGCAGGAAGCGGGCGGCGCGGAGGGCGCCGTTTTCGAAGGAGATGAGCTTGGTGAAGCGCGGGCCGAAGTCGAGGAGGAGGGCGTTGATCTGGTCGCCGATGAGCCCGCACGCGGAAGCGGAATTGAAGAGGGCGAAGAGGTCGAGGTCGACGGCCACGGGGTCGACCTTGACCCGCGTCAAGGCCTCCAGCGTGCTCGTGAGGATGGCCTTCGGGAACCCCGCGACGACGAGCTGCGTGCTCTTTTCCGTCTGCTCGACGGTGTAGTAGTCGACGACGAGCCCCTCGACCTCGTGGCTGTGGACGTAGGCCTCGAGATTGAACTTGAGGGTCTTCCGGATCTGGTCGTCGCCGACGAAGGGTACGGTGAGATCGCGGAGGATCGACTGGGAGACGTCGAGGGAGACGACCACGTTGCCGCGCGGGAAGCGCTCTTCGCGGAAGACGGTGGCCAGCGCGCGGCCGAGCCCCTCTTCGGATTTCGCTCCGCCTTCGATCGGCACTTCCACGAAGCGGCGGATGCGCTGCTTGCGCTCATGCCCGTCCAGTTCGAGGGCGCGAAGCCACCCATCCGAGATTTCAAGGCCGACGGCCGATGGCATGGGGAGGAGTCCGGGGGGTCAGGGAGAGGAAAAACGGCGCGGGCAAGCCGCGGCCGACGGGCAAGCGCCGCCGAGCATGACGAGGTCCGCGACGACCCCGGCGGAGTCGGGCGGAGGCCGGTGGCTGCTCAGTCTACGGCAACGCCCCAAAAATGTTTGGCGAAGGGGGGGCCGTTGCCGGTGGCGAAGAGCCTGCATTCTACCAGCAGCAGCCGGAATTTTCTAGCGTTTCGGCGGACAGAATCTTGACGAAGCGGGGGAGAGGGGGCTAGAATGACGCGCCGATACCGGGTTCGCTGTTGGGAACTTCGCGGCGCGGCTCGCCGCCGCGCGTTTTGTTTTTTTGAGGTACGCCGCATGCCGGGAAGCGTCGGAGCTTTCGGCCCCCTGGAGATCGTGGGGCTCGTCGTCGTCATCGCGGTTCTGTACACGATCGCGGTGAACCTGATCACCACCTGGCGGAGCGCGATGGGCGCGGGGTCCGCGCACCGCCGTGCGATGGAGCAGTGGCACGCGCGCGTCGAGCAGGCGAAGCTCAAGCGGGCCGAAGCGGAGAAGCCCGAGGAGGGCTGGGCCGGCTTCCGAAAATTCAAGATCGGGAAGAAGATTCCGGAGACGAAGGACCTCTGTTCCTTCTATCTCGTGCCGCACGACAACAAGCCCCTGCCCGAGTTCAAGCCCGGGCAGTTCCTCACGTTTCGCCTGAACATCCCCGGCCAGCCGAAGCCGGTCATGCGCTGCTACTCCCTCTCCGACGCCCCCCGTCCGGATTACTACCGGGTCACGATCAAGCGGGCCCCGGGGCTCTCCTCCTGCTTCTTTCATGACGTCTTGAAGCAGGGAGACATCCTGGACGTCCGCGCGCCCGGCGGGGACTTCTTCCTGGACATGAACAAGGACCGGCCGGTCGTGCTGCTCGGCGGCGGGATCGGGCTTACGCCGGTCCTGTCGATGCTGAACGAGATCACGAAGCGCGGGATGAAGCTGGAGACGTGGTTCTTCTATGGGATGAAGAACGGCACGGAACACGCGCAGAAGAAGCACATCGAGACGGTGGCCGCCGCGAACCCGAACGTCAAGCTGAACATCTGCTACAGCCAGCCGGATCCGGCGAAGGACGCGCAGGGGCGCGACTATCAGCACGCGAGCCGCGTCACCGTGGACCTGTTGCGGAAGCTGCTCCCCTCGAGCAACTACGATTACTACCTCTGCGGTCCGCCGCCCTTCATGGAGTCGCTCGTGACGGGCCTCCAAAAGTGGGGCGTGCCGGATGAAAACGTGCACTTCGAGGCCTTCGGTCCGGCGACGGTCAAGAAGAAGGAAGCCGCCTCCGGGGCGCCGAAGGGCACCGGCAAGGTGACCTTCGCGAAGTCCGGGAAGACGATCGAGTGGAGCGGGAAGGAAACCTGCATCCTGGATTTCGGCGAGGCGAACGGTCTGAAGCTGAACTGCGGCTGCCGCGCCGGCAACTGCGGCGAGTGCGCCGTGGCGATCCAGGGGGGCGAAGTGGAGTACGGAAAGTCGCCGTCGTTCAAGTGCGACAAGGGGACCGTGCTGACGTGCCTCTCGGTCCCGAAGGGAGACTGCACGATCGACGCGTAGCGGCTCGTGCACGTGCCGAACAAGAGTCGCTGGTGCTCGAGCCGATCGGGCGTCGCCCAGGTTCCGGGGTCCCGCCCGCTCGCGACGAGCCCGGCCGGCACGAAGCCGCGCGGGAGGACCTCGGGCGCCGCGACGGTCCCCGGCAGCACCGCGAGCCGCTGACCGTCCGTGACCCAAGCCGGCCCGGTCCCACGCAAGAGCGCCTCCAGGACGGAGAACGCTGCCGCTCCCTGCGGACTCGCGGAGGCTGTTCAATCCCTCGACCTTCCTCTGCGCCTCCGCGTCTCTGTGTTTCGTCGACCCTTTCAGCCGTTCCAGCAGCTTCACGCTTCTCTCGAGTCTTCGTGCCCTCGAGCGAGACAGAGCACCAGGTCCCGGAAGGACACGCCGAGACCGCTCCCTCACGGTCGCGGTTCCGTGCCGCCGGCCCTCAGCTCCCCAGCCGCGCCCTCACCCATTCCAGCAGCTCGGCCGCCAGGCCCAGCGCGCCCTCCACTTCTTCCCGCGTCGGTTCCGGCGGGCCCTCGGCCGCGGGCGGCTTGCCTTTGCCCGGGGGTTGCGGCGGGTTCGCGGGCTTCACCGCGTCCAGCGCCTCGCACCGCGCCCGGAACCGCTCCACCTCGGGTTCCTCCGCCACGCAGAGGGGAAAGACGGCCATCAGGGAGTGCGTCAGCGCGAACGACACCCCCCGCTTGAGCAGGATCGCCTTTAGCGACTTTTCCACCGCCCGTTGGCACAGCAGGCTCGCGTGCAGCCGATAGCCCTTGCCGAAGCCGATCCGGGCGTACTGGATGTCGGTCCCCGCCCGCCGGAGAAAGTCCCTCCAGTCGAAGCGGACGTCGATCTTCACTTCTTTCTTGCCGTTGTCGCTCACGTTTCCTCACCCCATCGCAGCAGTCGTTCCGCGTCCACCTCGTCGCGCGAGATGCGCTCCACCGCGTGCTTCAGCTTTTGCGCCAGCCGGTCGTGGGCCGGCAGCGCCCGCAACAGTTGCCGTTCCAACTGGGCGATCTGCCGGAAGGTCCGCACGAGGTCCCCGTCCGAGGCGCTCGTGTACCGGTCGAGGTCGGCGAAGTCCTCCCCTCGGCTCCAGGCCCACACCGCGGCCGAGAGCTTGAAATCCGCCTCGCGCGTCAGGACCCGCACGCCGAGCATTTTCTCGCGGGTGCGGATGCCGTCGACGAGGCGGTACACCTTCCCTTTCACCGAACCCAACACGTCCCGCTCGAGCCGTCGATAGATGCACGACTTCTTCGCCTCGAAAACGAGCGAGGCCATGACGACGTTCAACTGGTCCTCGCTGAGCCGGTCGAAGAGGCCCGCCGCGAAGAGCTCGGTCACCTGGAGCTCCCAGCCGTAGATCTGGGCGGCGAGGTCGCCGCGCTCGGTCAGGTCCGGGCCGTCGATGTATTTGAGGTCGCGCAGGAGGGCCAGCCGTCGCCGCACCTGGTCGACCATGTCCGCGTACCCGCTCCCCTCCTGGCGGCCGCGCCCTCGGCCGCGCTGCCGGTGTTCGTAGTTCGAAAAGCTCCGCTCGCAGGCCTCGTAGAGGTCCTTCCCAAGCCGCCGCCACAGCCCCAGCAACGTGGCGTAGCCGAGGCTGAACTGGCTCCGGATCTCCTCGTTGTCGCCCGCGATGACGTTCTCGACGCTCTCGAATCGCGCGAAGGGCCACTCCACGTTGCTGTAGACGAACCCGACCTCGTCGATGCCGCGGCGGCCCGCGCGCCCGGCCATCTGCTGGTATTCGCGGGCCTTCAAGTAGCTGCGCTTGACGCCGTCGAATTTGTGGAGCGTGTCGAAGACGACCGTGCGGGCGGGCATGTTGATCCCGAGGGCGAAGGTCTCGGTCGCGAAGAGCAGCTTGATCAGGCCGCTCGTGAAGAGGCGCTCGACGATTTCCTTGTGCGTGGGCAGCATCCCCGCGTGGTGGTAGGCGATGCCGCGGCAGGCCAGGTCGTGCAGCGTGCGCACCGACGGCTCCCCTTTCACGTCGAACCGCTCGCACAGCTCGGCGAAGAGCGCCTCGACCCGGCGCCGCTCCTCCGGCTGAAGCAGCTCGCGCTCCTTGCTCTCGGCCGCGCGCGCCTCGCACTCGCGGCGATTGAAGATGAAGTAGAGGCAGGGGAACTGGTCCTGCGCGTGGAGGTGGTCGAGGAGGTGCGTGCGCCACTGGAACTGTCCGCGTTCGGTGAGCAGGTCCTCCTGGACGCGGTCGCGGCGGAGCAGGTCGTTCCAGGTCTCCCAGCGCCGATGCTTCCCCTGCTTGATCTCCTCGTCGAGGCGGCGGAGGTCCTTGAGCATCCCGATGCCGAAGCCCTGGATGAAGAGCTGGTGGCGCAAGGGGACCGGCCGCCCCATTTCGGCGATCACGGCGAGCCGGCCGCTGCGGGTCTCGCGGATCCAGCCGGCGAAGCGCTCCAGGTTCGGGACGGTCGCGGAGAGCGCCAGGATGCGGATGTGCTCCGGCGCGAAGATGATGCTCTCTTCCCACACCGTCCCGCGCTCGGGGTCGTCCAGGAAGTGGACTTCGTCGAAGATGACGTACCCGACGTCCGCGAGCCGCTCGGGGTCGTCGAAGATGGTGTTGCGGAAGATCTCGGTGGTCATGATGACGGCGGACGCGTCGGGATTCAGCGTCACGTCTCCGGTGACGATCCCGATCCGGTCGCCGTACTGGGCCGAGAAGTCCCGGAATTTCTGGTTGGAGAGGGCCTTGATGGGGGCGGTGTAGATGATGCGGCGCCCCTCCGCGACCGCCTTCTCCAGGGCGTACTCGGCGATGAGCGTCTTCCCGGCCCCCGTCGGCGCCGACACGAGGACCGAGGACCCGGCATCGATTTCCCGGATCGCCTCCGCCTGGAACGGGTCGAGTACGAGCCCTTTGTAGGTCAGCGTTTCGATGGCGATGGTTCCCGCTGCTCCGCGCCCCCCGGCGGCCCGGACGCCTCTCTTTTTTTCGCCTCTTGCTCGGCCAGCCGGTCCTCGGCGTCCTGCGTCGCCTCCGAGAGCGCGACCTTCCAGTCGTCGAACCGGTCCACGAACCGCCGCTCGTCCGCCGAGAGGGGCGGGACCGTGTCGTTCTGACCGGCCCTCTTCCGGCCGGTCACCGGGTCCACGGACGGCTCGCGGGGCGCGCCGTGCTTCTTGAAACGCGTGTCCTGCAGCCTCAGGGCGTCGTACTTCTCCGGCCCCCAGCCCTTCTCCACGGGATACGCCTCGAGCAGGCGCCGCCGTTCTTCGCGCTCCCCTTCCTTCTTCGCCTGCGCCCACTCGCTGTACGAGGCGCGGAATTCCTTTTCGTCGGCGTCCAGGTCGCGCAGGTCCCGGTTCATCAGCTCCGCATAGCGGGCATCGCTCCAGCCGGCGGACGGCGGGAACTTCTGAAGCAGCTCTTCGCGGTGGCGCTTCTCCCGGTCCGCGCGCGTTTCCATTTTTCCGCCCTTCGCTGCGCCGGCGTCGCCGGCCGCGGGCGGCTCCTCTTCCGCGGCCGCCTCCTTGCGGGCCTCCGCGTCCCGGCGGAGCGCCTCGGCCTCCTCGAGGTCGCGCGCGCGGGTTTCCTCGCGCTCCCGGAGGATGCGTTCCTTTTCCCGGTCGGAGAGGCTTTGCAGCGCGAGCACCGCGCGGAGCTGCGACCGCTGGAAGGTCAGCGTCCCCGCGAGCGACTTGTTCTCGTAGGTGATGTCGATTTTCACGCGGTCCCCGCTCACCCACTTCACCTCGCCGCGGAAGACCTCGTTCGTGGTGGTGCGGATTTCCACTCGCATCCCCTTTTGGATCCCGGCGAGCGGGTCCGGCGGTTCCTGTGCAAGCCCGACCGCCGCGAAGGCGAGCGCCCAAAGGCCGGCGAGACCCGCTGCTGGGCGTCGATGGCGAGGCATGCATCCTCCAGGGCTACGAAGCCGTTTCTACGGGATGACACGGCTTGCGCAGCTGTGAAATCGTCGTGAATCCGTGAAAGCTGCGGTGCCGTCGTCGCTCGGGTGTGGAAGCCGTCGCCAGGAGATCGACCGTCCCTCGGCTCACCCGCACGATCCCCTATCATACCAGCGGGGAGGCCGCGCCGTCAACGGCTGCCGCCCGAGGGCCTCGGCGGGACGCCGGGCGAGCGGAGAGCCGTCGAAAGGAGGGGCGTCTGGGTTGACACTCTCTCTCCGCGCGTGCTATAATAATGGCTCTCAGGGGTTAGCGCCGATGCGGTCAAGCTCGGCGCCGACCGGCAGGTCTTCTCGCTCCGAGCTGCGGGGATCCGGTGGAAACCACGCTCCCGACCCACCTGAACCTCCTTCACTTCGCGTTGGCGGGCCAGGACTTCGCCATCGGCGTCGCAGGCGTGGATGAGATCGTCCCGGTCCTGCCGCTGACGCGGGTATTCCAGACCCCGCCCTTTGTCGCCGGCATCATGAACCTCCGCGGCCACATCGTGGCCGTGCTCGACCTCGCCCACCTCATGGGACTGGGGAAGACCCTCATCGGGAAGCAGACGCGGATCCTGGTCGTCCGTGCGCGGGAACGGAATGCGGGGCTCTTCGTGGACCGGATCCTGGGCACGCACGTATTCGATGCCCGAAGGGTCGAGCCCACCCCCAGCGCGACCGGACCGGGGGATGCGTACCTCACCGGGATCGTCCAGCTCGGGTCGAGCCCGATTCCCCTGCTGGACATCGAGAAGATCCTGTACACCGACGCCTTGGCCTGACGCACGTCCCACCCGCAGCGGACCCCCGTCACGATTGATTTGAGGAGCATCCATGGACGAAGCGAAGGGGATCCCCATGGGAGTTCACCGGGCCCAGGTCGGGCTCATCTGGAAATTCATCATCCTGGTCCTGATCTGCGTCGCCTCCGTGACCTTCTTCTGGCGCTCTTACGCGCTGGGGCGCACCGAGGAGATCGTGCAGGACCAGCAGCAGGCCTTCGACCGCATCCTGAAGGTCGCCCTCAACCGAGCCGCCTACAACCAGGCGCTCGAAACGCTCGGCGCGCAAGGGGTGCGCGTGCTCGACGCCTACGCCGACCCGGCCTCGCTCATGGATGGGAGCAGGTATCCTCAGGTCCTGCAGGATGCGCGTGCGCGTCTCACCCGGGAATTCATCGACGGCATGCTCCTGCTCGCGGTGTCCGAGGGGGGCATCCAGGCGGCGCCCATCGGACCGGAGTCCGCGAAACTCTGGGAGGACGTGCCTGCCGAGGCGCGCGCGAAGCTCGCGACCCTTTCCGAGACGCTGCTCTTGCGTCCCAGTGTCACGCCGTCGCCGATCCGCTTCTTTTCCAAGCAGGCGCGCGACGAGTTCATCCTGGTCGCCCGCCCGGTGTTCGGCCCGGCCCCGGCGAACGGAAATCCGCCGCGCCTCGGGAGCCTGCTCCTCGGCCTGTCCACCCGGCGTGCCTCCGACGCGATGCTCAACACGGTGCTCGATCCCGAGACGCAACAGGAATGGACCCGGATCCAGGCGGAGATGCAGAGCGACCTGCTCGAGGTGAAGAACAGCAGCCTCAAGTACGCGAGCCTCATCATCCTCGTCGCCCTGGTGCTCACCGTGGGGGTCGGCAAGTGGATCGCCTTCCCGCTCAAGGAACTCGAAGGGACGGTGGCGGAGGTCGATCGCGACTGGGACCTCACCCGCCGGGCGCGCACCATGGCAAACGACGAAATCGGGCGCCTCGCGCAGGTCTTCAACCACATGATCACCCGGCTCGCCGAGCTGGTGCAGAAGCTGCAGGAGGCGAGTCTCCAGGTCGGTTCCTCGTCGTCCGAGCTCCTGGCGGCGAGCGAGGAGATCTCCCAGGGCGCGCGGAACCAGGCCAAGCACATCGAGGACACCTCCTCCGCCGTGACGGAGCTGTCGGCGAGCATCCAGCAGGTCGCGGGGAACGCCCGCAAGGCCGCCGAGACCGCGCGCCGCGGCGGCGAGTCGGTCAACAAGGTCGTGGACCACATGAGCCGGATCCGCCGCACGGTCGAGGAGACCTCCGACAAGATCAAGGAACTCGGCCGGTCTTCGAAGGAGATCGGCAAGATCGTCGGCGTCATCACGCAGATCTCCGACCAGACCTCCCTGCTGGCGTTGAACGCCGCGATCGAGGCGGCGCGCGCCGGCGAGCACGGCAAGGGCTTTGCGGTCGTGGCCGACGAGGTCTCCAAGCTGGCCGACCGCGTGTCGCGCTCCGCGAAGGAGATCGAGGACCTCATTTCCGCCATCCGGGAGAAGACGGACGAGTCGGTCCATTCCATGGAGCTGGGGACCGCCGAGGTCGAAACCGGCGCCGGGCTCGTGAACGACGCGGGCCGGAACTTCCTCGAGATCGTGGATGTCGTGCAGGAAACCGCGTCCTCGGTCCAGGAGCAGGCAAAGGCCTCGGACGAGATCAGCCGCATCATCGCCGAGATCCTGGGCATCGCCAAGGAGACCGTTTCCGCGACGGAAGAGGCGGTCGCCCAGGGGAATGAATTGCGCGACCTCGCCCTCAAGCTCGAGGAGTTGGCGAAGAAGTTCAAGGTGGAACGGAAGGAATTGAAGTAGCCTCGCCATGTCCCGCCCGAAGGTATCGCTCACGCCCCCCGAGTTCGAACGCATCTCCAGGCTGGTCCACAGCCGGAGCGGGCTGGAGCTCCCGGCCAACCGGCAGAACTTCGTCGAAATGCGGCTCGCCGAGCGCTTCGAGGAACTCGGGCTTACGAACGTCGGCGAGTACATCGAGCGCCTGATCCTGGGCGCGGGCGCGGGCGCGGAATTCCTGCGCTTCATCGAGTCCCTGGTCGTCCAGGAAACTTTTTTTTTCCGCCACGGGGGCCACTTTCGGCTCCTGCGCGAGCGGGTGGTGCCGGAGGCCCTCCGCGAAGGACGCGGACCGAGCGGGTGCAAGTTCCGGATCTGGTCGGCGGGCTGCGCCAATGGGGCGGAGCCCTATTCCCTTGCGCTCGATCTCTGCGAGGCCCTCCCGCCCGGGTGCGGTTGGACCTTCGAGGTGCTCGCGACCGACATCAGCTCCAAGTCCCTCGACGAGGCGAGGGTCGGCCGCTTCAGCGAACGCATGCTCAAGCATGTCCCCCCCGGCTACTTGTCCAAGTACTTCGTCGAGGTCGACGGAGTGCCCATCGTCTCGGACGCGGTCAAGGCCCTGGTCAAGTTCCAGCAGCACAACCTCATGGAGGGCGGCTACCCGGGCGAGCTCGATGCGATCTTCTGCCGAAACGTCCTCATCTATTTCGATGCGAAGGACCGTGAGAAGATCGTGAACGGGTTCCACGCCGCCCTTCGCCGGCCCGGGTACCTCTTCCTCGGCCACTCCGAGACGCTGCGGGACTTCCCCAACCTCTTCGAAACCATCTGGCACGACGGCAGCTTCGCGTACCGTTGGCTGGAGCGACGCGGCGGTCCCGGCGCCGTGCGCGGCAAGCGCACCACGCTCGTCCTCGATCTCCTGCGGAAGAGCGTCGAGGGGATGGGGGGGGCCGCGGCGGGGCCCCCGACGCCCGTGCCGGCCCCGGCGTCCGTCTCGGCGGCCGTGCCCGCCCCCGTCTCGGGGGTCGCGGTCGCGCCGGTGACCTCCGCCTCCGGCCCCGGGCTCGCGGCGGCGGGCGTGGCCTCCGTCCGGGCCTCCGGAAGCACGCGCCGGGCCGTCGCGGCGCCGACCCCCGCACCGACGACCGCGGCCGTGCGCCTGCAGGAAGGGGCCTCCGCGGGGGCGCCGTCGCCGACGCCGGGAGCGGCCGCGCCCCGCGCCCAGCCGCCGCCCTCGACCGCTGAGCCCGCCCGCAGGCGCGACGACATCCATGTGGTCTCGTTGGAGGGCGTGTTCGACGCCGAGGCGTCCGCGAACGCGGAGAGTCCCTTGACCGTCGGACTCCTCCGTGTGATCCAGGAAGGGCCCCGGCAGGTCATCGTCAACCTGGACGGCGTGACCTATCTCGATGCCGGGGGGACCGCGCTGATCCATCGCGTCGTGACCGAGGCCGAGGCCGTCGGCGGTCGCGTTCGGCTCGTTTCCGCCAACCCGTCCGTCCGGCGCTGGCTCGAAAAACCTCAATATGCGGGCATCTTCGTCGTTTGCCGGACCGAGACCGAGGCGCGGGCCACCCTCGTCCGGGAGCGCGGCGGCACGGCTGCGGATCGGCGGTAGCCCCGGCGCGGCGGCGCCGCGGCCCAGCGACGACGGATGCGTAATCTGTGACACAATCGCCGAAAAGCTTGTTTTTGGGGCGACGAATTCCCAGCAGAGAATTCGCGAAGTTGGCGTAATTCGCGGTTCTTCGTCGATCGCGGGCGGGACTGAACCCGAGGGATCCGAAGGACACGCTGAGACCGCTCCCTCACGGTCGCGGTTCGGATCGGCTGCGCCCATCGATTCGGAAGAGTTTCGTCTTTCGGCGTTTTCGGTGGCTCGTCCCTTTGGTTGCGGCCATCGGCTGCTCTGGGTAATCTGTGTAATCTGTGAAATCTGTGAAATCTGTGGTTCCGTCGTAGTTTGGTTGCGGCCGGCGGCTGCCCTGGGTAATCCCGTGGAATCCGTGAAATCTGTGGTTCCCGTGGCGTTCGACCCCGGCACAAACCGTCGCAAGTAGGCGCTCTCGCGCGAGCCGGACAGCCCCCGGAGGATTCGCACCGTGGCCGACATCCTGGACGACGAAACGAAACGGAAAGCGCGCGAGCCCGAGTCGTGGGACCCTGGCGAGTACCAGGAGCTGCTGTCCACCGTCATCCAGGAGTGCGAAGAGAATCTCGATCACCTCGCGCGGCACCTCCTCAAGCTGGAAAAGTCGCCCGACCGCGAGACCATCGACAGCCTGTTCCGCGCGGCCCATAACCTGAAAGGGCTGTCGAAGGTCATCGTCATCGACAAGCTCAACCTCATCGCCCGGGAGATGGAAAATCTCCTGGAATCGATCCGGCAGGGACAGCGACAGGCCACGTCCGACCTCATCGACGTGCTGCTCGAGGCCACGGACGTCGTGCGGTCGAACATCCTCCCGAGTCTCACTGACCTGCGCCCCATCACCGCGGACATCACGCCGATTCTCGAGAAGCTGGTCGTCCAGCGGATGGCCGGACCCGCCCCGCTCCCGCGCCAGCCCCATGCCCCGCCGAAGCGTGCTCCCTTGCCGGCCCACGCGCCGGCCGGGCCCGCGCCTCCCGCGTCGTCGGCGGCCACGTCGTTCGCTGCGCCGGTCGCCGCGGCGCTGCCGGGGGTGCCCGTTGCCGGCCCCGTCCCCCCGTACGTTTCCGCCCCCGCCCCCGCCCACGGCGTCGCGTTTCCCAGGCCCGCGGCGAGCGCCGCGGCGGCCGCGCCGCCGCACCCCCTCTCGCTTCCGCCGGTCGGGCCCGCGCCCGCGTCGCATCCTTCACCGGCGCCCGAACCCCCCGCCGAACCGCGTGCGGTAGAAGTGCCCGAGGCGCTCGCTGCCGCCGCGCAAGGTGCCCGTCGCGGCCCCCCGCCTCCGCAGGTCGCCGCGACGACCGCCGATGCGGGCGACTCCTCGGGCCGGGGCGCCGCGCCGGACCAGGGCCTGCGCGTCGGCCTGTCCAAGCTCGACAAGGTCATGGATCTCGTCGGCGAGCTCGTCATCGGCAACATCCGGTTCGAGCAGCACCTCGCGAACCTGCGCAGCCTGGGGAGCGAGTTCAGGCGTTGCCGCCGCCGGCTGCGCGGCGCGCTTCAAACCCGTCCGATCGCCGAGTTCCTCCGCTCGCTGACCGTGGACATGGACCGGCTGCTTTGGCAGGCCTCCCTGGAAGCCCAGCAGCCCCGCCGTCTGGACTCGGTCCGCGAGGGCTTCGGCGCGCTGGTCGCCTCCTACCAGAAGCGCGGGGACGACGGCGCGGAGGGGCGCCGCTCTTCGCTGGACGTCCTGGTCGACGAACTGGACCGCATCGAGCGCGTCTACGACGAGCTGCTCAAGGAGATCCTGGAGTCGACCGACCAGCTCGGCTTGCTCACCAACGACCTCCAGGAAAACGTGATGAAGATCCGGATGGTCCCGGTCGCGCAGGTCTTCAATAAATTCCCTCGCATGGTGCGCGAGATCTCCCGTGGCCTCGGCAAGAAGGTCAATCTCAGCATGGCGGGGGAGGGGACCGAGCTGGACAAGATGCTCGTCGAGCAGATCGGCGAGCCGCTCATGCACATCATCCGGAACGCGATCGACCACGGCATCGAGGGCCCGCAGGCGCGCGCCGAGCTCGGGAAGCCGGAAGAGGGGAGCCTGACGCTGCGCGCCTACCACAAGGGCAGCCAGATCTACATCGAGGTCGCCGACGACGGCCGGGGGATCGACCCGGCCCTGCTCCGGGTTTCGGCCGTGCAGAAGGGTTTTTTCACGGAGGCGGAGGTCGCCCACCTCACCGACGGCCAGGTCATGGATCTCATTTTTTTTCCCGGGTTCTCGACGGCGCGCGAGATCACCGACATGTCCGGTCGCGGCGTCGGCCTCGACGTGGTCAAGCAGTCGGTGGCCAACATGAAGGGCTCGATCACGGTCGAGTCCACGCCGGGCTGGGGGACGCTCTTCCAGGTCCGGCTGCCGCTCACGCTGGCCATCATCGACGTGATCCTGGTCACCAAGAACAACGAGCTCTACGCGGTGCCCCTGACGTCGATCCAGGAGATGCTGACGATCCGGCCCACCGACATCCGCCGGATCGGGACGCGGGAAATGATTTCCCTGCACGGACAGACCATCCCGATCCTCCGCCTCGACGAGGTCCTCGGCCTCGAAGGCACTTCGTGGGAGGAGCAGGAGCTGCTGCCGTGCCTCGTCCTCGGCTCCGGCGACAAGCGCGCCTGCCTCGTCGTGGATCGGATGCTCGACAAACAGGCCATCGTCATCAAGTCCCTGGGCGCCATCCTGAACAAGGTCCGCTTCGCCCTCGGCTCCACCATCCTGGGCAACGGCCGCGTGATCCTGATCCTCGATCCGCAGGAGCTGATCGAGTCCACCAGCGCCGCCATCCCCGGCCAGTTCCTCGCGCGCGCCCGGGAGCTGCAGAAGGAGGTTTCCGCGGCGCCGGAAGCCCCGAAGGCCGTTTCCATCCTGCTGGTCGAGGACACGCGCTCGATCCGGATGAAGATGCGGGAGTATCTCCTCTCCGCCGGCTATCGCGTCGTGGAGGCGCCGGACGGCCAGGCCGGCCTCGAGACCGCGCAGCGCGAAGTCTTCGATCTCGTATCGACCGACATCATGATGCCCCGCATGGACGGGTACGAGCTGACCCGCAACCTGCGCCGCCTCCCCGAGTATCGCAGCGTCCCGATCATCATGGTCACCACGAAGGGCGAAAAGATGGACAAGATCCGCGGCTTCGACGCCGGCGCGGACGACTACCTCACCAAGCCTTTCGACAAGGAGACCCTCCTGCAGGTCGTGCGGAACAACGTCCGCGGCCGGACGGGAGGGTGACCACGAATGCTCAAGCCTCAATTCTCAATTCCGGCGGCCCGCGCCTCCGACCTTCCGGAGGCGGTTCACACTCCCGATCGGCGCCCCGTCTCTCGAACTTCCCAGCCGACCGCCGAGCTGAGCGGAGTACCGCTCCACGGAAGTCGGTGACCAATAGCCGAAGGCAAGTTCGGCCGCCCGCGAGGCGCGCGAGCGAGGCGTAGTAGCGGAGAACTACGTCGAGCGAGCGCAACGAAGCAGGCGGCCGAAATCGCCGAGGAAATGGGTCACCCAATTCTGTGGGGCGGTACTGAGGATTGAAGCCCTACCGATCGGGATCGTGCACTCTCGAGGGGCGTGCCGAGGCCTCGGAGAGCCGAACTTGAGAATTGAGGCTTGCGCATGGATTGAGGCTTGAGCATTGAGCATTGAGACTTCGTCCGCCGCCGCCTGCCCCGCGCCCCCGACGACTCTCCTCGCGCATCAGGTCTGTCGCGCATGAAGACGTACAAAATCCTCCTGAGCAACATCCCGCCGCCGCTCGCCGAGTACTTGATCATGGTGCTCAAGTACCGCGACGAGTATGAGCTGCTCCCGGCCGCGGTGGAGCCTTCGCAGGCGGACCGCGTGGTCCGCGAGCTGCGGCCCGATCTGCTGCTGGTCGGACTCGAAGGCGCAAGCTACGAGGTGAAGCAGGCCGTCGGCGGCATCATGCGCCACACCCCGACCCCGATCCTCCTCTTCACCGACATCTCCAAGACCGGGCCCGAGCCGGTCATCGACGCCCTTGCGGAAGGAGCGGTGGACTTCGTCGATCGCTACACCTACTCCCCCGAGAACGGCGTCCTCCCGAACAAGGAAGTGTTCCTCGAAAAGATCCAGCTCGCGCTGGCGAGCCAGGTGCGCGGCTCCCGCGCGGGGGCCGTGCGGGGTCGGGGCCGCGCCCAGCGCCCCCGGTTTCGCAAAAACGTCTTCATCGTGGCGATCGGCGTCTCCCTGGGCGGACCCTCCGCCCTCCAGCAGGTGCTGCCGAAGCTCCCCAAGGGGCTCGGCGCCTGCATCGTCGTCGTCCAGCACATGCCCCCGAAATTCACCGGGGCGCTTGCCGATCGTCTGAACCAGTTGTGCGCGATCACCGTCAAGGAGGCCCGAGAGAACGAGACCATTTCCCCCGGCCTCGCCCTCATGGCGCCCGGCGGCCACCACATGGAAATCTCCCCCTCGGGTCTCGTCCACATGGTGGAGCCCGAACCCGGGGCGCGGTTCGTCCCCAGCATCGACCGCACTTTCCTCTCGGTCGCGAAACACTTCGGCCGCAACACGGTCGGGGTGATCCTCACCGGCATGGGGAAGGACGGCGTGCTCGGCATGCGCCAGATCAAGGATGCCGGCGGCCGCACCATCGCCCAGGACGAGTCCAGCTCGCTCATCTTCGGCATGCCGAAGGCCGCGATCGAACTCGGGACCATCGACTGCGTGCGCCCCCTCGACGCGATCGCGGACGAGATTCTCGCCCAGCTCAAGTCCTTGGAGAAAAGCCTACGGTGAATACCGGTTTCGACAGCCCCGCCCCGGAAGGGGACCCCATCGTCCAACTCGTCACCTTCCACGTGGCCGACATGAAGTTCGGCGTGAACGTCAAGTCCGTCGAGGAGATCATCCTCCCGGTGAGCTTGAGCTCCCTCCCCCGCGCCCCGGGCTTCCTCGAGGGGATGATCAACCTCCGCGGCCGCATCATCCCGATCCTCTCCATGCGGAAACGCTTCCTCCTCCCGCAGGCCGAGGACGTGTCCAAGGTCCGCATCATCGTCGTGGGCCTGGAGCCCGGCAGCGTCGGTTTCCTCGTGGACCGCGTCGACCTGCTCACCAAGATCCCCTTCTCCCGCATCCAGCCCGCCCCGCGCCACATCCAGGGCATGGACGCCGAGTATCTCGAAGGGGTCGTCGAGGTCGGAGGACAGCTCATCATTCTCCTGGATCTTCACCGGGTGCTTAGCCGGGAGGAGAAGTCGCAACTCGCCGGCACGGTCGGGGGGAAGGACGCGTGAAGCCGAAGGGAACAAGTTCGCGGACGGACGGGCGCGTCGGGACGGGCGGCCCCAACGGCGCGTCCGCGCGCCTCGACAGCCCCGCGCGCATCCAGGCCTTTTTGGATTCCGTCCCGTACAGCGCCGACCCCGTCTACCGTTGTCCCCGCAGCGTCCTGCGCGATCGCGTCGCCCATTGCTTCGACGGCGCCGTCTTCGCCGCCGCCGCGCTCCGGCGCCTCGGCCACCCGCCTCTTCTCGTCGACCTCCGCGCCGTCCGCGACGACGACCACATCCTCGCGCTCTTCACGCGGCACGGCCGCTTCGGCGCGATCGCGAAGTCCAACTTCGTCGGGCTTCGCTTCCGCGAGCCGGTCTTCCGGACGCTACGGGAATTGGCCCTGTCCTATTTCGAGGACTACTACAACCTCGAGGGGGAGAAGACCCTGCGCTCGTATTCCGCCCCGGTCGACCTGCGCGGGTTCGACCGCCTGGACTGGCCGGAGCGGGATGAGGCCATGGAGGAGATCGCCCGCCGGCTGGACTCGGCGCGGCACTTCCCGTTGCTGTCGCCGAAGCTGATCTCCGCGCTGAGCAGGATGGATCGTCGCTCTTTTGAGTCCGGGATGCTCGGCGTCAATGCCGCGGGGCTCTACAAGCCTCCACGCGGCGGCTAGGGACCCGCTCCAAGATCATTGCGCCGGCTCAGTCCTAGCGGCTCCTGGGGGCGCGGGCCTCCCTCCTTCGCTCGCTCGCCGCGAGCTACGGAGCGCAGGCCGGCCCGCGCGAACGGTCGCCACGGCTTGAGTTGTGAGCACACCTCTCCTCCGCCGGTGTGCGAAAGCTTCGCGGGGTGCAGGAGCTTTTTTCTGCGTGGGCCCTGGGGGCGCGTGCCGTCGAGCCCGGGCCCGGTACTTCCAGTCGAGGATCGACTCGCCATGCCTGAACTGACCCCTGCCCGCGTTTGCGCCTGTGCCGTCGCCTTGCTACTCGCCGGCGCGCCGGCTTGGGCCGACGTGATCCTCCTGAAGGACGGGCGTCGACTCGAAGGCAAGCTCACGGATAAGGGCCTCCAACTCGAGGTCAAGACGAAGGACGGCCTGGTCCTGGTCGACAAGAAAGAGATTGCGGAGCTGCAAGTCGCGGGCACGCCCGCGGACGGGGAGGGCGGTGACGGCACCGCGAAGCAGGCGGAACCTGCCCCGGCCCCCGCTCCCGGTGCGGGCGCGGCAGCCGCACCCGGCGCCGCGCCCGGCCCCGCCCCGGGTCCTTCGCCCGCGAAGCCGCCCGAGACGCGGATGGGCAAGGCGAATCAAGTGCGGGACGGACTCCGCAGTTCGAACGAGGAGACCAAAATCGCGGCGCTCGGCGAGGTCGGGGCGGGGAAGTTCGACGAAATGGCCCCCGACGTGGTCCGGATCCTCCAGGCCGCGCCCACCGAACCCGTCTCCGCCGCCGCCCGGGGGGCTCTGCTCAAGCTCGACCCGATGCGGGCCGTCGCGGAGCTGGCCAAGGTCGTGCGCCCCTCCCCCTCCGCGGCGATCCTTGCCGCCGCCCCGCCGGTGTGTCAGGCCGCGCGCACGAAGGAGGCCGCCGAACTGCTCGCGACGATCTGGTTCGGCAAGTACGGCCCCGCCTCCGACCGGGCGCGCGAGGCGATGAAGGCGATGCGCGGCCCCGCGATCCTCGTCGTGGCCTCGAAGCTCCTGGCGCTCGACTGCGGACAGTTCACCTATCTGGACAGTCGGGCGTTCCTCATCGCGTTCCTGAAGGAGTGCCCGAGCCGCGACCGGACGGCGCTCCTGGCCCTTCGCAAGAACATCGACTCGGCGAACATGGGTTGCGGCCTGCAGGACCAGGCCGTCGAGGCGCTGGTCGCGATGGGCAACTGCGTCATTCCCATGATGCTCGACGCGCTCGCCAACGGCGACGGCACCGCCGCCGCGAAGGCGCAGCAAGTGCTCCAGAAAGTGACCGGCCAGAACTTCCACGCGCGCGACCAGAAATCCTGGCTGGCCTGGTGGGCCTCGAACCGGAAGCGGATCGAGGACGAGCTGAAGGCGCAGGAGGCCGACGAAAAAAAGAAAGCGGACGAGGAGGCGAAGGCGGCGGAGGCCAAGCGCAAAGGCGGCGGGGGGGAGGCGAAATAGGGAGGGTGTAGCCGCGCGAGCCGCGCCCGACAACCGGGCAGAACCGAACCGCGCGCGTGAGCGAGCGGTCCCGCGGCGTGCTCACGCAACGCCCTGCTCAGTCCTGCCCCCGAGGTTCACCCTCCAGTCGGTTCTCGATAGTTCAGGCCCCCGCCCCTTGCTCCGGCCGTAGAGGCCGGGCGCGGTCTCCGACTGGATTCTTTTTCCCTCGGTCCGTAGAGTCCACTTCTCCGGTGACGTCCTCTCCCCCAAGAGAGGTGGGCTTCCAGGATGCTCGACGCCCTCCTCCCTCTTTCGTTTTGTTTTTCGTCACGCTGGAGTGTCCCATGCCGACGACCGCCCATCGGATCGGACCCGCTGACCACGGACGGGCGATGAGTCTCGACGAATTCGATCGAGCCGAGGGGGAGACCGGACATCTCTACGAACTGAGCCGGGGGGTCATCACCGTGGTCGACGTTCCGAAACGCCGGCCAGACCGCGACCGCGAAGGCCGCCGCGCCGGGGACCTGCCGGAGAAGCGACCCGCGCACTCCCTGCCCCCAAGGCCGCGCCCTTCACAGCTTGTACTGGTAGTCCCATGGAATGAGCACGATCCCGGCTTCCTTCGCCCGGCGCTTCACCTCCGGATGCAACCGCATCCCGAAGAGGATTCGGATCGCACGGCAGCCCAGCCCGGCCATGATCCGCTCGGTGTTTCGCTCGAAGGCCGCCAGTTCACGGGGATAGAAGCGCGCCTTTACCTCAGCGAGCACCGCGACCTCCTCGACGTCCTTCCGTCCGCGGCCGAAGAGGTCGATCTCCACCTCCTCCCCATCGACTGCGAAGTGGGTGTTGTCCAGCCCCTCGACCCGAATACCGTGCTCGTGGAGGAGGTAGTGGGCGATGACCGCGCGGCCCATCTCTTCGAGGCCCCACCCGAAGTTCTCGGAGAGAGCGCCGACCTCCTTGCGTAGCGCATCCTGCCCCCGGTCCAGCCGCAGGACCACCTGTCGCAACTCCTCGTACCCTCGGTCCAAGCGCGCGATGGTCTGCTGATTCGCCTCGTACCCTCGGTCGAGCCTTTCGATGGCGGCCTGCATCGCCTCGATGGTGGCCTGCATCTTCTCGATGGTGGCCTGCATCTTCTCTTGCCCCTTCTCCAGCCTGACGATGGCCTCCTGCATTGCCTTCAGGCCGTTCTCCAGCCGCTCTTCCGTGCGGCGCTGGGCCTCCGAGAGTGCCTGGATCGCCTCCCAGACGCGGGCAAAGCCCTCCTCCATCCGCTTCTCCAGGTTCGCCACGGCAACTTGGAGTTCGGACACGGCGTTGGCCAGCTCGCGGACGGTGGTTACCAGCGCGTCGAATTCGGACCGCTGGACGCGGACCTCCGTCAGGCGCCTGTCGATCGCGTTGTCGATGTAGGCCAGGGTGTCGGGATCGAGCGGCATACGTCCCCCGTTTTGTGTGGATCTACGCAGGGTCGGCTGGTCCGCCCAGCGATCGGGCACGGCCATCCCCTGCTGCCACCCTAGCATCCTACCATGCCGCCGAACACCCGATCAAGCGCCGCCGCCGGCAAACGGCCAACCCCTCCCACCCCCGCATCGAGGCGGACGGCGTCCTGCTCGACCGGCCGGAGGCGTGTGCGTTCAGCCGCACCGGCCCGTGCGTTGGAGAAATTGCGCCCCTACGTGCGCGGCCCGCTTGTGCCGCCAATCGCCGGCCCGCGCCGGAACGCCAACCACACCGCGACCGCGAAGGCCGCCGCGCCGGGGACCTGCCACAGCATCGACCCGCGCACCCCAAGGAAGAGCAGTACGAGCGAGCCTGCCAGGAGCGCGTACGCGAGCGGCGGGATCCCCGTCGGAAGGTCGAGGCTGACCCCACGTCCGGGCGACGCCCAGCCGCAGAGGGCGCAGTCTTCGGCACCTGCGGCGAGCGGGGCCGAACACCGTTCGCACGCGGGCGGCGGTTTCGGCGGCGCCGCCAGTCTCGGCGTCGGGCTGTCGGCCGGCGTCGCTGCCGCCGCTTCCGCAGGGCGACCGCCGCGCGCGTCTCCGCCCGCCACGTTCCCCGGCCTCCCCGCGGCCTGCGGCCGGCCGCAGTTCCAGCATTTCTCCACCCAGGCGGGGTTCCCCTTCCCGCAACGAACGCACGCCCATTCCCCCAGGTTCCGCCCGCACCGCTCGCAAAAGAGCGCCTCCGCCGCCGGTACGTGACCGCACGTGCACGGGGTCGCTTGGGCGTGAGCCGCCGCCGCCCCGGCGCCCGCGCCTGCGGCCCCGGCCCCGGCCCCGGCCTCGCCTTCCGCCGGCCGCGCCTCCAGCGCCGCCACGAGCGCGCGCCGCATCTCGTTCGCGTCCGCGTACCGACGCACAGGGTCCTCCTCCGTCGCCCGCTCCACGACCCGGGAAAAGGCCGCCGGCGCGTCCGTCATCGGAAAACGCAGCACCTTCGCAGCGCCGCGCGCCAGCTCGTACATCGTCACGCCTACCGCATACAAGTCCGAGCGCGCGTCCCCCTCGCCCCCCGCGGCCTGTTCCGGCGACATGTACCCCCAGGTCCCTGCGACCTCCGCCGCCACCGGACCCGACAGCTCCACCAAGCTCTTCTGCACCGACAGCGTCGCCCCCGCGTGCGCGCGCCCGAGCCCGAAGTCCGTCACCTTCACGTCGCCCACGCCCGTCCCCTTCCCCTCGCCGGCCCCCGCCGCCGCCACGAGCAGGTTTTCCGGCTTTACGTCCCGGTGCAACACCCCCTGTCCGTGCGCGTACGCGAGCGCGTCCAGGACCTGGTCCCCGATCCGCGCCGCCTCGCGCCAGGAAAGTTTTCCCGCCCGTCGCAGCCGGTCCCGCAGGCTTTCGCCCTCCACGTACTCCATCACGAAGTACGGCGGCTCGTGCCGCGTGTCCAGGTCGAGCGTGCGCACGATTCGTGGATGCTCCAGCCGATGCTCCAGCGCCGCTTCGCCGCGAAGCTGCCGCACGTATTCGTCCGAGGTCGGGACCTTCACGGCCGCGACCTTTCCCGGGATCTCCGCGTGCACGGCGCGCCATACTTCGGCGAACCCGCCTGCGCCGAGTTTCCGGTCAAGCACGTATTGGCCCAGGCGCATCCCCGCCTCCGGTCGTTTGCCGGCCATTTGTCGCTACCTCCATTCCTTGAAGTAGTCCACCGCCCACTCCCGGATCCGCGCGACGCGCGCACGCGTCGCCTGGTTGCGGAGCACTTCGAAGAGCACGCCAAGCAGCATCAGCCCTCCTCCCACCGCCATCCACAGGCCCGCGCGTCCCAGCTCGGGGAAGCGCACCATCTGCACTCCTTGAATGACCGACTCCGCGAGCACCGCCGCGGTGCCCCCGAGCAGCAGCACGAGCGACCGGCCTGCCATCCCGGCGAACACCAGCCCGATCCCCGACCCGAGCGCGGCCCACGCGCTCACGCGCTGCGCCGGGTCGAGCGAGAGCGCGAGGGAAGGGCCCGCGACCACGAGCAGGCCGAAGACGTCGATCGCGCGTGCGCCGCGCACGCTCCACCCATGCCGCCGTCCGACCAGCGGCCCCCAGAGGAGCGCCATCGCGCCCAGCGGGATCGTGTAGTATTCCACCTGCTCGAACCGGGCGCGATAGATCGAAAGCTCATACGACGCGAGCAGCAGCGCCAGGCTCCCGTAGTAGTACGCTCCGCCCCCCCGCAGCACGCCCGCGGCCAGCAGAATCGCCGCCCCTTCGAGGCCGAGTGTGACCGTCACTCCCGGCGGGCCCGCGAGCAGGCCCTCGAGATCGAGCGCCGTCGAGCCGAGGACGCCCGCCAGGAGCAACATCCCAAGCGCGAAGATACCCGGGAAGCCGCTCGCGCGGACGCGCGCGAGCACGCCGCCCGCCACCACCTCCGCGAAGCTCACGACGAGCAGTCCTTCGCGGAACTGGTCGGCGGTCGCCCGCGCGGCGTCGAGGCAGGACCAGCCGGCCGCGGCGAAGGCGATGCCGGCGAGCTGCAGGAAGAGGTCCGGCCGCGACTGCAAGGCCGTGACCGCGTAGAGCCCGGAGCAGCCGACGAGCGTCCACGTGCGCGGGCCGGGGTGCGTCCACGCGGCGCCGACCGCCACCAGCGAATTCAGCAGCGAGACGCTCGCGACCGAGTCCGCCTGCGCCTGGAAGCCTTTTCGCCCGAGCAGAGTGGATGCCGTGGACAGCGCCGCCGAGAAGGCGAGCACGACCAGCCCGCCCCACTCCGACCCGCGCGCATGCGCCTTCAGAAAGAGGACGTACGCCGCGTCGAGCAGGCACGCGCCGGCCGCCGAAGTCCAGCCCGGGCCGGCCCATGCCGGGGCCCGCCCCTGGAACGAAATCGCGCCGAAGAGCGCCGCCGCAAGCCCGCATGCGAGCGCGCTCCGTTCGGCGCCGGTCCCCGACAGCGGCTGGTCGGGGACCAGGAAGGCGAGCGCGAGGCCGAGCACCGTCGCGGCGACGCCGGTGCCGTAGCCCCCTTCGCGCAGGCCGTCGGAACGGCGTGCGAAGGCCCAACCGAGGACCGCGCACGTGGCGCCGTAGCAGATCAGGTAAATACCGTAGGCGTCGGCCGGGACGCCATGGTAGAGGCCGAAGGCGAAATACGAGAGCCCCACGAAGGGCAGGCAGAGGCGGAGCGCGCTCGCGTACGCGGGCAGTCGGGCGAGCAGGGCGAAGAAAACCGCGTACAGTCCCGGCAGCCAGGTGCAGAGCGCGGGACGCGCCGCCGCGTCCGCCGCAACGCCCGCCATCCCGATTGCCGCCGCGGCCAGCGCGAGCGCGCCCGCCGGCGGGAGGAAGAGGCCGACCGGTTCAAGCCGCGCTTCCCCGCCGGAAGCCGACCCGCGCCGCAACGCGACCGCGGCCGCCAAAAAGGCGATGGCCAGGAGCACGAGGTAGAGCGACTCGTAGGGCCACGACACGCCGAGGTCGGCCAGCACCAGGCTGCCGCAAAGCGTGGCCGCCGCGAGAGAGAGCCAGGCCCCGCGGACCGCGCGCGTTCGAAAGGCGCCCGCGCCGTGCGCCAAGGCGAGGAGGGCGAAGGCTTTCGCCGCCGGAGTGAACGGAGGGTCGGACCCGAGCAGCTCAGGCGCCCCCCAGGCCAAGAGCGCCCAAACGCCGGCAGCCAACAGCCCCGCCTCCGTCGCGAACCCGCCCGCGAGGGCGGGGACGGGGAAGCTCGCCAGCCGCGACCAGGTCACGCGCCCGTTCGCAACCGTTCCCCGCCAGGAGCGACGCAGGTCGAGTCGCTGCGTCGCCCACGAAAGCCCCGAGAACGCGACCGCGAGCCAGGCGAGAAGTGCCGCACCGTCGTGCACCCCGACACGCTCCGCTCGTAACCACGCGATCCAGCCCAGTCCCCACCACAGGGGACAGAGCGCCCCGTCGAGCCATTCTCCATACAACGCCGAGGCGACTCCCGCGCGCAGCCCCAGGACGCCGGCGACCAGGACGAACGGCGCGAGCAGCGGGTGGTGGCCTTCCCCGAGCGCCCCGGCGAGCGGCACGAGCGACGCCCACGCGACGACCTGGGAGGCCCAGCCCAGGGCCTCGAACACCCGCCACGCGTAGCCCACCCGCGGGCCCGGCGCGCCGAGCACGGAGGGGGCGGCGGCGTCCTCCACGCCCGCCGCCGCGGGCACGACACGGATGCGATCGCGTCGCCCGCGTGCCGCCACGCCGAGCAGCGACAGCCCGGCCAGGTATGGACCGAGGTCGAAGCCGTCCACGCCGCTCCACCGGAGGGCAAAGACGACGGTGGCCGCGGCCGCAAGGAAGCCCGCGAAGGCCACCCGGGCCCGTCGCGTCACCCACGAACCGGCGCCGAGCAGCAGCGCGAGCAGGAGGAAGGCCTTCGTCCCGTCCCCGGTTCGCTCGCGGAAGAGGATCGACAGCTCCGAAGTGAGGAGGACGAGGCTGCCGCCTCCGAAGACCCCTGCCACCGAGAACGCCGGCCATGCGGACGCAGCTTCCGTCCGACCGGACAGCCAGAGCCCGAGCCCGCCGAAACCCATCGCCAAGAGCGTCAGGTCCGGCGGCCATTCGGCGGCGGGCACGCCCATGCGCTGCAACCCGAGGAGCGCGAACGCGGCGAGCGACAACATCGAAGCCCAGGCGTGGAAGCCGCCCCCCCACGACAGCGCCATCCAGCCCGCCCCGACCGCCAGCGTACCGGTCACGGCGAGCGCCGAGTCGAGGTTGTGGTCGGGAAACGTGACGTAGGTGACGGCCGTGATCGTGAGCGCGACCGCGGCCACCAGATAGCCTGCGACCTGCGCCGGAGACGCGAGGAGACGCCAGGAGCGGCGAGCGACGGAGAGATACGCGACCGACAGCAGAATGAGGGGGGCGCCGGAGCGCTCCCAGCTCACCCCGAACCGGGACAGCACGTGCACCCACGCCACGGCGAAGGAGAGGAGCGCGAGGAAAGCGCCCCGCGAGCGGGTCGCCCCGACGCCCCACGCGGCGCAGAAGCCGGAGAGCCCCACCCAGCCCGCCGCGCCGGCCGCCGGCGCCTGCTCGTAGTAGAAGTGCGCCCGCGTCAGGAGCCCGACCAGGCATGCCGTGGCCGCGAGGTGGCCGACGCCCATGGCGCCCGCCGCGAGCGCGGCCCGGAGCGGCGGGAGGCCCTGCGACGGGGTTTCGGCTGCCACCGCGCGCACGAGCGGCTGTCGCTCGAGCGTCGCGGCGAGAGCGGGCAGCAGAAAGAGCCCGAGCGAGGCGGGCACGACGGCCTCTCGCCACCCGACCCCGTGGCCCGCGGCGCCGAACAGTCCCGCGATCACCGTCGCCAGGAAGAAGAGTCCCCCCCGAACCGGATGCGGTGCGTAGGTCAGTGAGAGCCCGTAGTAGGCCGAGAGCAGCGCTGCCGCGGCCCCGCCGGCGGCCGGCTGCTCTTCGAGGAGGAGGCGGAGAGCCAGCAGGACCACTCCCGCCGACGCCGCGGCGGTCCCCTCGGCGGCCCACTGGAAGGGCAGGGCGACCTCCGCACCGGCCCAGCGCCGCGCCCCGCATGCGAGGAACGAGAGACCCAGCGCGGCCGGGACCGCGAGCGCGGCTTCGTTCCACACCTCGATTCTTCCACCGGAGTGCAGCGCCAATTCATACGCGGCGACCAGGAGCGCCGCGGACGACCACGCGTGGTAGGAGCGAACGATCGTTCGCCCGCCCCAGCCCTCGACCAGGGCCAGCACGAGGAAAAGCCCGCCCAAGAGCGTCGTCCCTTGCACGCACGGTCGCAGCCCGGCCCCGGGGTCCGCGATCGCCACGCCCGCGGAGAGGAAAAGGCAGAGCGTGGCCAGCAGGTAGCCGAGCGCGGTACCGGGGCCGTACAGCCACGTGAAGGAGCGGCGGGCTGCGGCCAAGTACACCGCCCCGAGTGCGGCCGCTCCGAGTGCGGTCTCCTGGGCCGTCGCACTCCCGGCTTCGAGCCACGCGCTTGCGATGCCGGGCAGAACCCCCAGACAGGCCCAGAGGCAGGACCGTCGCACCGGCGCCCAGGCGTCCGGGGCCGGACTCTTTTCTTCGGCGACTCGAGGCGTCGACGCCGACAAGAAGCCGGAGAGTCCGAGGACCGCCACGCCACAGAGGACAAGGCACGTCCAGGCGGGGGCGGCCGTGAGCCACTCCTCGCCCACCCACGCCTGCCACTCGGACGCGGCGAGGATGCCCGTGCAGGCGGCGGCCACGAGTGCCGCCAAGCCGAGGAGCGCGCGGGCCGGCGCGGGGAAGCGGCGGCGGAGCGCGAGGCCGAGCCCCCACTCGGCGACAAGGAGCGGGACCGCCGCGCTTGCGCCCTCCGCCGCGCCCAAGCCCGGGCGGAGCACGAACGCCAGCACGTACGCCGTCGCGGTCAGGACCGCGCCGATCCCTCCGTGGACAGGTCCCTCCTGCAGGAAGGCGAGCGCGAGCCAGTAGCCGCCCACCATCGCCACCACCAGCGCCGGCGGGCCGAAGCCGGCGGGAGGTAGGGTGATCACCTGATACGCGGCGAGGCCGAGGGACAGCGTGGCCAGCAGGGCGCCCGACAACGCGGCCGGGCGCGCGAACACCGCCATGCCCTTTCGCCCGCCGAGCACCAGGTAGCCGATGGCCAGTCCGGTCAGCCATGGGCCGTACTCCACCCACGGCACGCCCGCCCGGCGCAGGACGAAGAGGGCCGCGGCGCTCAGGGCCTGGAAGAGCAGAAAGGCCCACGTGCGGCTGCTCCCGGACGTGGCGTAGAGCGCGCAATAGGCCGCGAGGGCCGCGGACGCACCGGCCCCGGCGCCGGGCGCCTCGCCGTAGATCCGCGGCAGGAAAAGAACGAGCGCCCCGGTCGCCAGGGCAGCCGACGCGTGCGCCAGCGCTCCGAGCGGTCCCCGCGCCCACGCCCACCGGTCCGCGTTCGCGAAAAGAAAGGCGCTACCCGCCGCGAGGTGGAGCGGGGCGAGCGCGACGGGCCACCAGGGGAAGTCGACGGGTACGCGCAGCAGACAGAGGACGTATTCGACGGCGAGGGTCGCGAGTGTGGCCGCGGCGAGCTCCCGCTCCCTGCGCTTGAAGAGCAGCGCGCCCGAGATCCCCCCGGGCCAGCAGACCGTGAACATCAGGTCTTCGAGCGAGGCGGGAGACTGTCGCACGGCCCAGAGCCCGAGCGACGCGACGAGCGCGCAGGTCCCCAGGACCTGCCCTGCGGCATGGTAGGCCCGCGTCCATTCCGTCCACTCTCCCGAGCGCACGAGGAAAGGGGCGCTCCACGCGAGCACCCCCGCGGCCATGCACCAGCCGCTCCATCGCTCCTCGGGCAGGCCGAAGCGGGCGAGGGCGAGGAGGAGGAGCCCGGTCTCGAAGGCCGCGGACCCGAGGAAGTACCAGGCGCGCCGTCGCTCGAGTCCCGCCACGCGCACGACGCAGGAGCCGAGCGCGAGGGGAAACGCGAGGGCCGGGAAGTCGGCGGCCGGGTCCAGGTTCCCGAGGACGAAGAGCGAGAACGGGACCCCGGTGACGCACAGCCCGAGGCCGAGCCCGCCGATCCATGCGAGCGCGCGGCCGTAGGGTTTGAGGGGCGCGAGGCGGTCAGGAGCGCGCGCCGCGAAGTAGCTCGCCAGGAGGTAGGCGCCGAAGAGGACGGACGTGGCCCCGCCGAGGTGCGCCGGCCGTCCGCCGGCCCGGAGCAGGAGGAAGCCGGTCGCGACCGCGCCGGCCAGGGCGGCGAGGTAGGCGAACACCTCCTCGTCGAGCCAGCGGCGCAGTCCCAGGTAGAGCGCGCCGCAGGCGACCGAGGTGACCGCGCCCAGGAGCTGCCAGGAGATCGTCCCTTCCTCCGCGAACGAGAAGGCGGCGAAGGCATCGAAACCGACGAGGAGGGACGCGAGGACAATGAAGGCGGTCCCCGTGCGCGGGAGCCCGAGGCGGAAGCGGAGGCCGCACCCGAAAAGAAAAGTGAGGCCTGTCGCGCCGGCAAGCACGAGAGTCTTGACCAGCGGCGTATAGCTCGTCCACTGGCTCCGCACTACGACGCCGCCGGCGAGGAGGAAGATCGTGAGGCCGAGGTAGAGCAGCCACTGGATGTTGACCTGGGTCCAGAGGCCGGCAACCCAGTCCCGGAAGGAGCGCGAGGGAGGCGCGGCGGGCCCGGGTGCCGGGGGCGCCGCCGCCCAGGGGGCCGCCGCCTGCGCGGGTGACGGCGCGGGGACCGTCGGCGGTGGAGGCGTGGGCGTGGGCAACACCGCAGGTTCCGCCTGCGCGGGCGACGCGGGTGGCGAGGGAAGAGCCCGCGCCGGCTGGAGGTCGGGCGGCGCTGCGCTCGCGGCCGACTCCGCCGCGGGGGGCGTGGACCCGGGAGCGGTGGGCGCCGCTGCGCGTCGTTCGGCGTCCTCCTCGCGCAGCCTGTCCATCGCGAGCCGCCGAGCCCGTTCGCGCGGCGACAGGCGTTCGCCCTCTTCCGCGCGGATCCCGCCCGGAAAGGTCGGCTGCGCGCGGGGCGGTACGGGTGCGGGTGCGGGTGCCGTTGGCGGGGCCTGGGGCGGCGGGGCCGGAGCCGGCGGCGTCGCGGCCGAGGGCTCAGCTACCAGCTCCGCGACGGGAATGACGTCTTCGGCCGTCGAGGGGGCCGGCGCCGGGGGGGACGCAACGACGGGTCGTAGTGTGGTGGACGCCGGCGGCGCGGGCGAGAGCCTGGTTCCCGGCGGAGGCTTCGGCTGCGGTTGCGTGGCCGGCGCGACGCCTTCGAGAAGCGGTGCGGTCGGCAGCGGAGTTGGTGGGACTGCCGGGGCGGACGGAGCCTCAGGCGCGGGGGCGGCCGACGCCGCCGGCCCGCTTTCGGACACGCGACGCAGGGAGTCGACCAGCTCCCTTTCTCGCACGAGGCAGACGTCGCCGATCCGCTCGAGCAACTCGTCGGAAAAAGCTCCCGAGCGCCGGCCCGAGCGCAGGTTCCCCAGGAGCTCCCGAATGTCGCGGATCTCCCGGTGTTTCCGGGAGTCCAGCTCAAGCCCGCACGCCGGACAGAAGGCGTGCTCGGGACGGACTCGGCTTCCGCAAAGCGCGCACTGCATCCGGCCCGCCTGCTCCTCGAACCGTCGGGTACACGATCGTCCCGCAGCACCCGCGTGTCGAGCGCGTGCGTCGCGGGTCCGCGATCCCCCTGTTCCCGACCGGCGGGCTGCAGGGCCTGCGCCACGAACCTCGCCGCGGCGAGCGCAGAGGGGGGACGGGTGCTGCCTCCGGACCTAGTGACTCGTTGACGAAGTCCAGTACGATGCCTGGGGGCGCGGGCCTCGGGGCCGCGCTGCGCGGGCAGGAGGCCCGCGCCCCCAGGAAGCGTGTGTGGACGGTGTCCACGGGCCGGTACTACTCCTCCTCCGCCACCTCCGTCTCGTCCACCGTTGCGTCCACTTTCGCCTTCGGCTCCACGTTCGCCGTATCGGCGTGCGGTTCCCCGCCTTCGGCTTCGGCCGCGTCCGGCTTTTTTACCAGGGACTCGACGAGGCGGATGATCCGGATCGAACCCGCGATCGAATCATCGTACACGAACGTCAGTTGCGGGAGGATCCGGAGCTTGACCCGGCGGCCTACCGCGGCCTGGATGAAGCGCTTCGCGTGGATCAGGCCCCAGATCACGCGCCGGCTCTCCTTCTCCCCGCCGAGGACCGAAAAGAAAACCTTCGCGGTCCGGAGGTCGGCGGTGGCCTCGACGCGCGTGATCGTGACATGCTGGATCCGCGGGTCGGTCAGCTCGTAGGGAATGATCTGCGCGAGGGCGCGCTGGAGCTCGCGGGCGATCTTTTCCTGGCGACGCGACATCTTCAGAGGATCTCGATTTCGTAGTCGACGAGCTCGATGTTGCGGAAAGTCCGCAGGAAGTTCACCACCTGGTCAAGCTCGGAATTGGCCTGGCGGCCGCTGCCGGAGACGACGGCGACGCCGAAGACCGCGCGCTGCCAGAGGTCCTGGTCCTCCAGCTCGGCGATCGAAACGTTGAACCTGTTCCGGACCTGCTCCTTGAACGAGCTGAGGATCCGGCGCTTGTCCTTGAGGGAGTGGGACTCCCGGAGGACGGTGGTGACGTAGAGCGTGCCGACGATCACGGAGGGCGGACTCGAGAATCGGGAGGGGAGAAGACGGCCGGCCGGCGGCCAGAGTCTCAAGTCTCAAGGATCAAACAAGGCCCAAGCTTCAAGGCGCAAGAACCGCGGCACCGCAACCCGGCTCGGACCCGCGTGCGACGCTCGTGTCCTCGCGCCCGAAGCTGGTCGCGGCTACCCGCGCGAGGACTCGAGGGCACTGGTCCTTGAGCATTGAGCCTTGGACTTTTTCCGAAAATTGAGGCTTGAGGCTTGATCCTTCTCTCGACGCCGGTCTTCGAGAAGCCCCCCCGCCGCCTAGCGCGTGAGCTTCCGCGCGACCGTCTGGACGGCGTACGTTTCGATGACGTCCCCCTTGCGGATGTCGTCGTGCCCGTCCAGCTTGATGCCGCACTCGAAGCCCTCGAGAACCTCGCGCACGTCGTCCTTCACGCGCTTCAGGGAGGCGAGCTTCCCCTCCCACAGGACTTCGGCGCCGCGCTTGAGCCGGACTTGATTCGAACGCTCGACCTTGCCGTCCGACACCATGCAGCCGGCGACGTTCCCGATGCGCGTGATCCGGAAAATCTCCTTCACGACGGCGTGGCCGGTGACCACCTCGACCCGCTCGGGCTCCAGCAGGCCCTCGGACGCGGCGGTGACGTCCTCGATGATCTTGTAGATGACGTCGTAGAGCCGTACGTCCACGCCCTTTTCCTGGGAGAGGGCGCGGGCGCGCTCCTCGAGCAGGACGTTGAAGCCGATGATGATGGCGTCCGAGGCGTCGGCCAGGAGCACGTCGGACTCGTTGATGCCGCCGATGGCCGAGTGGATCAGCCGTACGGTGACCTCCGCGGTGCCGATGTTCTTCAGCGACTGCATGAGCACTTCCGAAGAGCCCTTGACGTCGCACTTGAGGACGACGCGCAGCTCCTTGGCCTTGCCCTGGTCGATGTGCGTGAAGAGGTTTTCGAGCGTGACGTGCTTCCGCTCGAGCAGCGCGGTCTCGCGGGTCTTGCGCTCGCGGCCGACCGCGACTTCACGGGCCATCGAGAGGTCCTTGGTGACGAGGAACCGGTCGCCGGCGTCGGGCATGGCGGAGAGGCCGGTGATCTCGACGGGCGAGGAGGGCCCGGCCTCTTCGACGGGGCTGCCCTTGTCGTCGAACATGGCCCGGACCTTGCCGAAGGCGCGACCGCAGAGCAGGACGTCCCCGCGGCGCAGGGTCCCGTTCTGGACCAGGACGTGCGCGAGCACGCCCTTGCCTTCGCTCAGCTTCGCCTCGATGACCACGCCGCTGGCGGGCCGCTTCGGGTTGGCGCGGAGCTCCAGCAACTCGGCCTCGAGGACGAGCATCTCCAGCAGGTGGTCGACTCCGACCCCCGTGAGCGCGCTCACCTCGCAGATCGTGGTGTTCCCCCCCCATTCCTCGGACATCAGCCCGAGCTGGGCGAGCTGGCGTTTCACGTGCTCGGCCTTGGCCGTGGGCTTGTCGATCTTGTTCATCGCGACGACGATGCGCGCGCCGGCGGCCTTCGCGTGGTTCATGGCCTCCTCGGTCTGCGGCATCACGCCGTCGTCCGCGGCGACGACGAGGACGGCCAGGTCTGTGACGTTCGCGCCGCGGGCGCGCATCTTCGTGAAGGCCTCGTGGCCGGGGGTGTCGAGGAAGACGACGGGCTTGCCGTCCTTCGTCAGGATCCGGTAGGCGCCGATGTGCTGCGTGATCCCGCCGGCCTCGCCCGCGGCGACGTTGGCGCTGCGGATGCGGTCGAGCAGGGAGGTCTTGCCATGGTCGACGTGCCCCATGATGGTGACCACGGGGGCGCGGGGGATGAGGTCCTCGGGCTTGTCCTCGAGCTTTTCCTGGCGCTGGATCACCTCGGCCTCGGCGCTGTAGGCCTTCTTGATCGAGATCTCGCGACCGAGTTCCAGCGCGATCAGCTCGATCGCCTCTTCGGCGATGGGGTCGTTCATGGTCGCCATCGTGCCGCCGGCCATGAGCTTTTGGATGACGACGTTCGCCTTGATCGCCATCGCCTGCGCGAAGTCCTTCACGCTGATCGGCACGGTGATCTCGACCCGCTTGTCCGTGGGGGAGAGGAGCGGACGGGGCGCGGGGGGCCCGGACCGGGCGGGGCGCCGCATGTCCCGCCGCTGGGGGTAACGGCCCGGACGGTTGGGTCCCGAGTAGCCCGCGCGATGACGGGGCCGGGCGTCCTGCGACGTGTCCTTGATGATGCGTTCGACCTCTTGGGGCCGCAGCACCCGGTGCTGGGTGGTCTCGGGATCCGCGAAGCGCGCGTCGGTGATCTGCGAGGCTGCGGCTGCCGGGGCGCTCGCCACGGGGTGATGCTGGGCCGGGATGACGACGGCCCCGCGCGGGGCCGGGGGGGCGGCCTGGGCGCCGCCGGGGGCGGCTTGCGAAGCGGCCCCTGTTCCCGTGCGCGGCGCGGAGGCGGCGCCCGCGGGGGTCGAGGCGGCTGCCCCAGCGCCGGAGGCCGGACGCGCCGCCGCTGCGGGCGTGCCGGTCGCGCCCGGGGTCGCGGCATGACCGGTCGTCGTCGCCGGCGCCGCGTGGGCCGCCGGGGCGGCTCCGTGGTGCGCGCCCGTGGGGGTCGCGGCGGGCCGGGCTTCGGGCTTGTCTTTGTGCGCAGGCGCGGCCTTGCCCGTGTGCGTCGCGGCGTGCGCGGTCCCATGGGACGCGGGCGTGGCCGGCGCATGCGTCGCGGCGTGCGCGGTCGCATGCGACGCGGGCGTGGCCGGCGCATGCGTCGCGGCGTGCGCGGTCGCATGCGACGCGGGTGTGGCCGGCGCATGCGGCGCGGCGTGCGGCGTCGCGTGAGGCGCGTGCGCGGCCGGGGCTGCGGGAGCAACCGCGGCGGGGGGCGGCGCGGCGGGCTTTGCGGCCGGCGGGGACGTGTGCTTGGCGCCCGCCCCACCAGGGCCGAAGACGGTTCGAATCTGGGCGACGACATCGGACTCCAGCGCGCTCAGGTTGCTCTTGATGGCAATCCCGTGCTCCTTGGCCCGGTCGATGAGGTCCTTGGGGGACATCCCCAGCTCTTTCGCGATCTCGTAGGCCCTCGGTTTCATTCCGTCTTCTCCGCTGGCGAATCAGGATGGCTGGACATCGGGGAGGCAAGGGGTGATCCCTGGGGGTTTCCGGCGGCCTCCCGCGGGTCCGCCTGGGGGGATGTCGACGAAGGGGCGTCCGCCGGAATCGGCGGGGCGGCGGCGGGGGCAGGCTCGCGCGGAGCCTCCGCCTCCGGGGCGCTCGCGGGGGTCGGCGTGCCGGACTCGGCCGGCGGCCCGGCGGCCCCGCTAGCGGGGGTGGCCGTGTCGACGGCCGGAGTCGCAGGGTGGCCCGCGGCGGCGTCCACGGCAGGGGCGTCCGCCGTCGAGGGGGAGGGCGCCGCGCCTTCGGCAAGGGCGCCGGGAGTCGCGACCGCGGCGCCGTCCGTCGGCGTGGCGGGGACGACGTCGCCGGCTTCGCCGGCCTTGGTTTCGGCGGGGGAGGCGGGGTCGGCCGCCGGCTTGGGCTCCTCCTCCGGGGCCATGATGTCGATGTCCCAGTGGGTCAGCCGGGAGGCCAGCCGGACGTTTTGCCCTCCTCGCCCGATCGCCAGGGAGAGCTGCTCCCTCGCGACCTGCACGCGCGCGCGCCGGTTGCCTTCGTCGAGCGAGATCCCTTCGACCTCGGCGGGCTTCAGGGCGTTTCGAATGAATCCGTCCGGGGCCTCGCCCCAGCGGATGATGTCCACCTTCTCGCCGTTGATCTCCTCGACCACGTTGCGGATGCGCGCGCCGCGCACGCCGACGCAGGCCCCGACGCTGTCCACCTTGGCGTTGTTCGAATGCACGGCGATCTTCGTGCGATGGCCCGCCTCGCGGGCGATCGCCTTGATCTCGACGATCTTCTCGGCGATCTCGGGGACCTCCAGCTCGAAGAGCTTCCGGACGAAGTCCCCCTGGGCCCGCGAGATGACGACCACGACTTTGGGCCCCTTCTTGCGCACCTCGTGCACGAGGACCCGGATCCGGTCGCCCACCTTGTAGGACTCGCCGGGCACCTGCTCGCTCTTGGGGAGGAGGGCTTCCACCTTTCCGGCGGAGATGATCATGTTGGGGCCTTCGAACCGGAGCACCGTCCCGGTGAGGATGTCTTTTTTCTTGGCCTCGAAGTCCGAGACGATGGCCGTTTTCTCGGCCTCGCGGATCTTCTGGAGAATGACCTGCTTGGCCGTCTGGGCGGCGATGCGGCCCAGCTCCGTGGGGTCGATCTCCTGCTCCGTGCCCTCGGTGACGATGCTTCCGGTTTTCCGGTCGATCTTCACGAGCGCGGTCTCCGACAGGTCGTAGCGCTTCCGCGCGGCCGCCGTGAGGGCCTGCTCGATGCCTTCGAGGATGGTCTCCTTGTCGATCGCCTTGTCGCGATGGATCGCATCGACGATCCGGAGGAGCTCGCCGTTCATGGTCGTCTTCCCTGCCTCGCGTTCCAGGGCCGGAGGGTGGGGCCGGCCCCTTGCCCGCGGGCAAAAAAAAACGTGGGTCACTGCCCACCGAAAGAGTTCCAGCCGAACACCTTCCGGATCCCGCCGCCTTGCACCCCCAGGCGGGCGGGGATCCAGGCCGAGCGTCAAATGGTAGAGTCGCAGGGACCTGGGGGTAGACCCGTAGTGTACGTCGGGCCGCGAGGGGAGTCAAGCAGAAAGATGTGCGTCCCTGCACGGTCCTGGCCGGATCGCGCAAGCGGCCGGCGCGTGCACTTCGTCAACGGGCCGCTAGTGGCCTGTTGCGGAAGTCCAGACACGATGCCTGGGGGCGCGGGCCTCCCTCCTTCGCTCGCTCGCCGCGAGCTAGGGAGCGCAGGCCGGCCCGCGCGAACGTCCGCACGGCGTACGACCCGCCGTGACAGAGTTGACGACTTTGGCCGAAGTTCGTCAACGGGCCGCTAGTCGTGCCGGTCCCCCCGTCCTTCCCGCGGTTTCGGCGGCTTGTCCGTGGGACTCGCCTCCGGCCGCCCGTCCTCCCCCTTGCCGTCGTCCGCCACGCCCCCCCGGGGGACTTCCCGCGCCGCCTCCAGCGGCAGGTAGCCACGTAGCGGCACCGAGCGGAAGCCCGCGGGGGGCTCGAACTCCGCGGCGGGGACCTCCCCCCGCTCCACGCGCGTCACCTCCTCGTCGACCTCCAATCGGTCTCGGAACAGGACGAAGCTGTACGAGGACCGGAGGGGGATCCGCCCCAGCCCCTCCAGGGCGCGCGCAAGCGATCCCGGGACGGCCTGCACGGCGCCGAGGACGCGGTACAGCACCGGTCCCTCTGCCGGGGCTGGGACCAGCCAGCCCTCGAACACGCTCCGACCGCCGGCAGTGAGGACGAGATGCCCCGCCGTCTCCCCGGCGATGGCTTCCCGCCTCCCGTCCTCCGCCGCGCTCGTTTCCGGGCCCGGCGCCGCAGCGGCCTCGAGCGCGGCGAGGAGCGCCGCGGCGCGTCTCGCCTCGTCGCTGGCCGGGTCGAGGCGGGCCAGGACCTCTCGCAGCTCCCCGCGAAAGGCGGTCTCGAGGCGACGCAACTCGTCAAAAGTCACTTCCGCGACCGTCCGAGCGTTGGCGTCGACCCTCCAGAACAGCCCCTTGTCCAGGCGGAAGATGAGATACTCGCCGCTCTGGAGGTCCTCGAGCCGCACGCGATCGGCGGCGAGCGACACCCGCTCGCGACGCGTGCGCACCGTCACCTCGCCCAGCGGCCTTGTGACTTTTTCGCGGAGAGTGCGGTCGAGGACGAGATCGGCCGATGCGGGGCGGGGGACGGCGGAGAGAAGGAGCAGGGCGAGGGCCAACGCGAGGGAAAGGACAGGCCGGAGCGGAGGGTCGGTGCCGCGAGGGGCAGGTCGCAGGCAGGAGTCGCACGCGACCGGACGGACGGCGGTCGGGCGGCCGGCGGTCGGGGGGGAGGCGGCCGGGCGGGCGGCCGGGCGGGCGGCCCGGCGGGCGGCGGCCCGGCGGACGGTCGCGGCACCGACGACGATTTCAAAATGCAAATTGCAAAATTGCAAATTTCAAATTCCAACTCGGGCGCCGGCCCGAAACCACGAGTGCAGGAAACAGCCACCGAACAGACCGAAGACGCCGAAATTCACGACAGGCCGTTCGGTGTCTTCGGCGAGTTCGGTGGCTCGTTCCCCCGTGGGCGGAGCGCACGGCTTCCAGAATCGCGAAAGGCCTTCAAGAAGTCGAACGATAGGGACCCAACTTCGCGGCTCACAGGCGGGACAGAATCCGAGGGAAACGTCGAACACCCGGAGACCGCTCCCTCACGGTCGCGGTTCCGCTCTCAACTCTTTCCGTCGGTCCCCGGCGTCGGCGTCACGCACCGGATGCCCTTCGCGTTCCAGACGCAGACGCGGTCCCGGCCGGAGCGCTTGGCCTCGTAGAGGGCCTCGTCCGAGGAGCGCATCAGCTCATCCTCGTTCTTGACCTCGGGGCTCACCGCGCTCACGCCGACGGAGAGGCTCAGCCGCAGGTGGGAGAGCTTTTCCACCACGCTCGTGAACGCGTGGGCACCCAGCCCCTTCCGCAGGTTCTCGGCCTTGATCACGGCCTGTTCCAGGCTGGTTTCCGGGAGCAGGAGGACGAACTCGTCGCCGCCGTAGCGGCAGACGACGTCGACTTCGCGGCTCTGCTTTCGAAAGAGGTCGGCCACTTCGGAGAGGACGATGTCCCCCTGCTTGTGCCCGTACGTGTCGTTGATTTCCTTGAAGTGGTCCACGTCGATGAGCACGAGGGAAAGGTCGCGGCCGTACCGCAAGGCGCGCTTCAACTCGTCCATGAGCTTCCGGTCGAAATAGCGCCGGTTGAAGACCTTCGTGAGCTGGTCGGTGACCGACTGCATCCGGACCGTCTCGTAGAGGCGGGCGTTGTCGATGATGATGCCGAGCATGTCGGCGAGGGTGCGGATGACGTCCTGGTAGCCCTTCAAGGCCGGCTCGTTGCCGGCGATGAGCGCGCGCTCCTTCTGGTCCACGTTGACCTGGAGCAGCCCGAGGGGTCTCTCGCGTCCGGTCGTCAGGTCGCGGCCGGTGGTCAGCGGGAGGACGACCTCGGTCTCATCGTAGACCGGCTCGAGTTCCCCGCGGACGATGCGGACGAACTTGTTGTCCTTCTTCATGTCGTAGCGGCGGGAAGGCCTGCGGGCCGAGGTATAGGAGAGGACGAGGGCATCGTCCTTCACGAGGTAGATGTTGACCTCGAGGAAGGCGAGCTTCCGCCGGTCGGTCATGCGCTCCCCCGCCTTTTCCAGGATGTCGCGCTCGTCCATGGCGTGCAGGAGGTCGTGGGCGAGGGGAGGGACGTTCTTGATCTTTTCGGCGAGGGCCATGATGCGGCTGCCGTTCATGGCCAGCTCGTACAGCTTCTCCTTCTGGAGCTTCTCGCGCCGCTCCTGCTCCGTGATGTCGCGGAGGGAGCCGACGACGAGGGTACGGCCGTTGACGAGGACGCGTTGCACGCTCGCTTCGACCGGTTTTTTTTCGCCGGCCTTGGTACGGAGGCGGATGACGTAGCGTTCGGCGGCGAGCTCCTTGCGGTTCTCGCGCTTGCGGGCGTAGGTCTCCTGGCTCTCCGGGGCGATGAGGTCGGGCGCCTTCACGGTACCGAAGAGCAGCTCGTCGCGGGAGAAGCCGGTGAGGGCCTCGAAGGCGGGATTGACGAGGAGGAAGGTCTGCGTCGCGAGGTCGACGAGGTACTGGGCGTCGTGGGCGGTGTCGAAATGGAGCCGGTGGGTGTCGCCGGCGCCGGCGGCGAACGCGCGCAGGTCCACCGGTTCCGGCGCGGCCTCGCCCGCGGCCTCCTTGGGTGCCGGAGGGGCCGCGAGGTCACGGGAGAGCTCCCGGTCGCCGAGGAACACCTGCGGGGCGTTCGTGATCGCGAGGAGCGGGGCGACCGAGGCGCGACCGGAGCGCGGGCCGACGGAGGCGGCGAGCGTCACGTGGAGGGCGCCGGGGGCGCGCCGGTCCTCGATCCCGGAGCCGGTCACGCGGGCGCGCGGATTGAGACCGAGGCCGAGCTGGGTAATGAGGAGAGAGTCGCGCCGGGACGGGTCGAGCAGGTGTCGGAGGTCCGCGGGCTCGACGTCCACCGCGACGCCCTTCTCGATCTTGATCCGGATGGGGCGCTCGATCGGCCCCAGGCCGGACATGCTCCCGTCGACGACCAGGCAGCCCGTCGCCGTACCGGGCACGGGCTCGAAGAGGAGCTCGCCCGCGGGGAGCGTCGCGTAGCTCCCCGGCTTCGTGGCGAGGCCGATGTCCACGAGCGGCGGGCCGGCGACCTGGACCTGGAGTTCCGTGCCGTAAGCGGTCGTGAAACGCAGGGTGGAGCCGGCCTGGATCCCTTCGCAAACGCGCTGCGCGCGCTGTTCGAGGTCCGCGTAGTCGACGTCGACGAGGTACTCGAGCCCCTCGCGGGTGGTCGTGGCCACGTGGAGGAGGCGGACGCGACGACGCTTCAGGCGGAGCTGCTGCGCCGCGATGCGGGCGAGCCAGGGATTCGTGACCAGGAGACCGAGGTCGGCGGCGCCCAGGGCTTCCTCGACGTAGCCGCCGAGGGCCTCCTCTTTCTGGGAGCGGCTGTACTGCGCGATGAGCGAGGTCTCGACGCCCATCCCGACCGCGACGTCGCGGAAGAGCGAAGCGATCGACTCGCGCTTGCCGTCCGTGACGATGACGAGGGTTTCCCCCTCCTTCAGGTCGGCGCAGGTGCGGAACACGCGCTCCAGGAGGTCTCTCCTCACGACCGGACCTCCTCGCGCGGGCCGGGTGGCGCGGCGGGCGTCGCGGGCGTCGCGGGCGGAGGCGCCGGGGCGGGCACGGGGGCAGCCGGTTTCGCGGTGGCGGGCGGCGGGGCGGGGAAGGGGGGGAATGGGGGCACGGGGGAGGGCGGGGCGGCCGGGCCGGGGCGGCCGGGAGCGTCGGAGAAGATCTCCCCCTTCAGCTCGTCCTCGATGCCGCGGAGGCCGCGCTTGAACTCGCCGAAAGCCTTCCCCAGGGACCGGCCGACTTCCGGCAGGCGCTTGCCGAAGAGGAGGAGGGCCACGACGAAGATGACGAGCATCTCCGTCGTCCCGAGGTTCCCGAACATGTTCGAAGCTCCCGGAGGACGATGGCGGTGCGGTGCGTCGGCGGGCGCCGCGGCGAAGGGGCTCGAGGCCCGGAGGGGCCCGGGCCTTGTCGGCCCGTCCCGAACCATGTCAGATTACGACGACTGCCGACCGTGAGTCAAGAGAAAGGGCCCGCGCGGGAGCAAGTGCCCGCGCAAGCATTCCCTCGCCCTTTCGTGGATCGACCGATGCCTGGGGGCGCGGACCTGCCCGCTCGCCGTAGCTCGCGTCGAGCGAGCGAAGGTGGGGGGCGGCGCCCCCGGGATCCGTTGGGACTGAATCCGCGCGGTTTTGGTTGCGCGGAAGCCGGCGGCCCGGGCACCGGTCGCTGGGACCCCGGGGCGTAGCGTCCTCTGGAACGCGCCGCGCACCTCCTACCCGGTTTTTCCGCGCAAGCCCGAAGCTCTTCAGGTCCGCGGCTGCCCTTGACCCTGCTCCATGTGGAGACGTACAATGCGTGGAGACGCCGACGGCGAGGAGGACGGCGTTGGCGACCGAGAGGGGGCGAGTGAGCTGGGACGCGTCCGAGCCTACCTCTGGGTGAGCCGCGCAGTCATGTTGCTTCAGCCACGTCCAACCTGGAAGATCGCCCCCGAGCGCTGCGCTCTCCGCTCTCCCCGCTCGGCCTTCACACTGATCGAACTGATGATCGTCGTCACGATCATCGGTTTCCTTTCGGCCATCGTCCTGCCCATCCTCGCGCGAATGCGACAGGAGGCACGCGCCGGAGTGAGGCCGGAGACCCCCATCTCGCAGGCGCCGCCGACCGCCATCGCCCTGGTTGCGGAAGGGCAACCGCCTGCTCGTTCCCCCAGCGTCGAGTCGACCGACGTCCGTGTCCATCTCCGCACCGAGCACGTGATCGAGGAGTACTCGGTGCTCACGCGGTACACGGCGGACTTCGCGGGCACCTTCGTGATCCGCAACGTGGATCCGCAGGCGGATCAAGTGCTGCTGCGTTTCCCCTTCCCGGCCGGCATGACGGAGGCGCGCAACGTCTCGCTCGCGTTCCGAGATACGCCGGAGCGGGTGGAGGAGGCCGGCGCGACGACCTACGCGACGACCGGGATCGAATGGCGCGGGAAGCTTCCCCCCGGCGAGAGCCGCACGGTCGTCGTGGAATACAGCGCCCAGGGGCGCGAGACTTTCGTGTACTTCGTGGGGGCGGGGGAGCGGTCGGGCTCGGTCCATGTCGAGATCGAATTGGAGGGCGCGCATGGCGGCGCGGTGCCGGCCGACTCGCTCCAACCGACTTCCATCGAGGAGCGACGGCTGGCGTGGAACGCGTCGCGGTTGGTGACGAATCGGCCGATCCAGGTCAACCTGCCCGGCACCGAGAGTCCCCTCGGGCGGATCATCCTCCTCTGCCAGCTCGCGGGCGTCGCCGTCTTCCTCTTCGGCGGGGGCTTCTGGTATCTGAACGAAGCGCGTCGGCCGGGAGGGCTCGACGATTTCCGACTCGGTCACTTCCTCCTCCTCGCGCTGAATTACTCGCTTTTTTTTGCGATCTTCGCCGTGGTCGGGTACGACCGCGGACCGGTGCCCGCCGCCGTGGCCGCCGTCGCGCTCGGCCTGCCGCTCTTCACCGTTCACGTGGCCCGGATCACCGAGTGGCGCTTCGCGCTGACCCGCATCCTGCCGCTCGCCACGCTCACGCTCGGGACGGTGGCCGCGGCCGTCTATCTTCCGGAGCGGCGGGCGTATCTCTTTCTGGGGTTCGCGGTCCTCGTCCTCGGGTATCTGACGATGACGTATCGGGGGTGGTCCGTGCAGCGCAAGGCGCACGCCGAGGAGGCGGCGGCGCGCGCGAAGCGCGAAGCGGAGGAGCGCCGGAAGGGGCCGGTACCGCTTCGCGAGGGGCATGGCCCGGCGGTCGCCCTCGCGAGCCATTGCGCCGCATGCGGCCTCGGCGCGCAGGGGGCCGGTCGGTTCTGCACGGCGTGCGGCACGCCCCTGCCGGCACAAAGCACCTGCGGTCGCTGCGGCGAGGTGCTGGTCCTCCCGACGCACTTGCTGCAGGAGCGCTGGCGATCGAGCCGCCTCTGCTGCCCCGGGTGCGGGGCGGATCTGGAGGTGTAGGTGGACGGTGGGGGCTGAAGCGCCGAACCTCTGACTGCGCCGACCTGACGGCGAAAGAGCGCTTCGAGTCGCACGTCGTCGAATTCCCACGGGGCATGCCCCCCGCTCGGGCGGCTCGCGGAAACTCCTTGCGCCCGGCCGGGCGCGCGCGGTTGAATAGCTGCGAGCCGCGCGCCCACTTCCGGGGTGCGCCGCCGCAGGTTTCTCGCGGAGGGACCATGGGCGCCCAACCGGACGGCGATCCGCCCGCGAAACGCGCGTCGGAGCCGGCATCCACCGTACGACCCTCGGGTGGGAACGGACCCGACGCCCGGGTGCGTCCCGCCTTCGACGACAGCACTCACGCGCCGGAGCCGATTTCCAAGCCGCCCCGTCCGAGTCCGCCGCCAGGCCCGGGCCGCGCCGGCCACGGGCCGCCCTCCACTCTCCGACCCTCGGAGCCGGCCCCAACCCTTCCCGCCGGGGATGCAGCCGCCGCGCCTCTCCCTTCCGCCGCGGGCGCCGCCGCTGCTTCCGGTCCGGGTCCGGCCGGCGAGCCGTTCGGGCGCTATCGCCTGCTTCGCGAGCTGGGTCGCGGCGGCATGGGCGTCGTCTACCAGGCGTGGGACACCGACCTGCGCCGGACGGTCGCGCTCAAAATGCTGCTCCCCGAGGCCGCGGAATCCCCCCAAGCGGTCGAGCGCTTCCTGGTCGAGGCACGCGCCGCGGGCCGACTCCGCCACCCGAACATCGTCCAAGTGCATGAGGCCGGGTCATTCCGAGGGCGGCACTTCCTCGCGATGGACTTCATCGAGGGACGAACACTCGAGGCCGCGCGTCGCGAGCTGCCGACGCGGCGCATGGTCGAGGTGCTCCGCGAGGCCGCGCTCGCGCTACATGCCGCGCATTGCGCGGGAGTCGTCCATCGCGACGTGAAGCCTGGGAACATCCTCCTCGACGCCTCCGGTCGGCCCTACGTGAGCGACTTCGGCCTCGCGAAAGAAGTCGCCGGCGCCGAGGGACGCGGGCTGACCGTCTCCGGGGCGATCATGGGCACGCCGCAATACATGTCGCCCGAGCAGGCCGCGGGCAAAGGGCGCGAGATCTCCGGTCGGAGCGACGTCTGGAGTCTCGGTGTCCTTCTGTATGAGCATCTGGCCGGACGGCCGCCTTTCGAAGGCGAAGGGTTCCTCGCCGTCCTCCTGGCGATCGCGAACAAAGAGCCGGAGCCCCCTTCCCGGATCGCACGACGGGGCGTCGGCCGCACGCGCAGGGCCGACCGGCGCGTCCCGTCCGATTTGGAAACGATCTGCATGACCTGCCTGGAGAAGGACCCGAAGCGGCGCTACGCGAGCGCGGAGAGCCTGGCTGTGGACCTCGGGCGCTTCCTGGAGGGGGAGCCGATCTCGGCGCGTCCGCTTTCTGCGCCCGCCCGACTTGTACGCCGGGCGCTGAAGCACCGCTGGATCGTCGGGCCGACCGCGGTGGCGATCGGTCTCGGCCTGGCCTTTTTCGCCTATGCCCAGTTCGCACGGGCGGACCGGCTGCGCCGCATCGAGGCGGGAGTCGTCGCCGGCGAGGCGGCGCGCAAGGCGGGCCGCGCGGCGGACGCGCGCGACGCCTACCGGAGCGTGCTCGAGTTGGATCCCGCGGACGCCGTCGCAATCGCCGGCCTCGCCTGGGCGGACGCGGAGGTGAAGAGCGCCGCCGCCGCCCTCGCTGCCGAAAAAAAGAAGGCGGAGGGTCACGGCGAGGCGGACCAGATCCTCGTGAAGGCCGAAGGGCTCTGGCGGGACGCGAAGCTCGTACTTTATCGGGCGGACGTCCCGATCGCGCGGTACCACGAGAAGCTCGCGACCGCGCTCCGACTTTACGACGATGCGCTCGCGCGGGCGCCGGACTACGGGTGGATCTACGAGTCGCGCGGTCGCATCCGGATCCAGGCCTACGACCTCGCGGGGGCGGAGGAGGACCTGCGCCATGCGGCGGAGCTGCTGGGGCCGGAGCACGGGAAGGCCGCCCACCGATCCCTTGCGCGTGTATTCATCGAGAGGTCCTTCGACAGTCGGTACCTCTCGCGGACCGGCAAGCGCGCCGAGGGGCGCCGGGCCCAGGAGGCGTTCTGCCGGCTCGCGGCGTCGGAGCTCGAGCAGTCGGGCGGCGACATCGAATGGCGCGGGTCGCAGGAAGAGGAGGAAGCCCTCCGCCGTCAGGTGGAGGGCTTCCTGGCCCTTGCCCGCGGCGAGGTGGAGCGGGGACGTCGCATCCTCGCGGAGGGCGTCGAGCGGGCAACCGACGAGGAGTGCGCGTGGGCGCTCACCTCGGCGACGAACGACCCGGGGGAGCTCGACCGTTGGCTGGAGGCGGCGCTGCGCATGCGCCCGCGCTTTGCGCGCGCCTTGGCCCACCGGGGCATGGTGAAGCGCCAGAAGGGGGAGCTCGACGGCGCGCTGGCGGACTACGACGCGGCGATCCTGGTCGCGCCGCGCTTCTCGTGGGCCTATTTAGGCCGCGGCTCGGTGCGGAAAGACCGGAAGGAGCCGGCCGAGGCCTTTCGGGACTTCGATGCGGCCATTCGTCTCGATCCGAAACTCGCCCTTGGCTACAACAACCGGGGCCTGAACCGCGAGGACGGCGGCGACCTCGCCGGCGCCCTGTCGGACTACGAAGAGGCGATCCGCCTCGACCCGAACGATTGCGCGGCCTTCGTGAATCGCGGGGCCCTTCGCACGCGGACGGGGGATCGGGCCGGGGCCCGCCAGGACTTTGACGAGGCGATCAAGCTGGAGCCTACCGCGGACGCATACCGGAACCGTGGGATCCTGAGGCTGGAGTCGAAGGACGCGGACGGCGCGATCGCGGACCTGGGCGAGGCCATCCGGCTCGAGCCGAAGGACCCGCTACTCTTCGTGGCGCGCTCCAGCGCGGAGCGGGAGAAGGGGGACACGGCTGCCGCGCTCGCGGACCTCGACGCGGCGGAGCGGCTGGCCCCCCTCGGACACGAAGCGGCGCTTGCCCGAGGCAACACCCACCGCGATGCCGGCGACCTGCCCGCGGCGATCCGGGACTACGACGCGCTGATCGCGCAGGAGCCGGCCCGGGCCGACGCGTGGCTCGCACGCGGCTACGCACGTGGGCTGAACGGCGATCGTCAAGGAGCGATCGCGGACTACGACCAGGCGATCCGGCTCGACCCGAAGGAGCCGAAAGGCTATCTCAACCGGGGGCTCCTCAAAAAGCAGTCGGGCGATCGCGCCGGGGCGATCGCGGACTACGACCAGGTGCTGCGCCTGGAGCCCGCCATGGTCCAGGCGTTCCTCAATCGCGCCTCGGCTCGCTTTGCCGGCGGGGACGCCGCGGGCGCCATCGGTGACTACGACGCGGCGATGAAGCTGGAGCCCGAAAACGCCGTCGTCCGGCACGGGCGCGGCGTCGTGAGGCGTTCTCGCGGAGACCTGGCCGGGGCGATCGCGGACTTCGACGAGGCGATCAAGCTGGCGCCGGATTCCCCCGTGTACTACAACGAACGGTCCATGGCGCGACGGGATCGCGGCGACCTCGCGGGCTCCCTCGCGGACTGCGAACAGGCCCTTCGCCTGGATCCGCGGCATGTGAACGCGATCGTGAATCGAGGCATCTGCAAGGCGATGAAGGGGGACCTGGACGGAGGGCTGGCCGATTTCGACCAGGCCGTGCGGCTCGACCCCCAGCACGTCGCGGCCCGGCACAGTCGGGGGCTTGCGCGGGACATGAAGGGGGACGCCGCGGGTGCGATCGCGGAATTCAACGAGGCGCTACGCCTGGATCCGAGCCAGGCCGAATCGTTGTTCGCGCGCGGCAACGTGCGCGCGAAGGCCGGCGAGCTTGCTTCGGGGCTGGCGGACTTCGACCAAGTGCTGCGCCTGAACCCGCGCCACGTGAACGCCCTGATGAGCCGAGGCACGACGCGGCTCGCGGCGGGGGACGCCGCGGGCGCGTCGGCGGACTATCGAAACGCGCTGGAGATCGCCCCGGCCGGGTGGCCGCTGCGCGGTCAGGTGGAGGCGCTTCTCCGCAAAGCGAACGCGGCAGCGCAGGGGAAGGCAGGGAAATGAGGGCATTGGACGGGCGGCGACGGGGGGTGATTCAACGCGGAAGGAACCGGAGGACCGCTGACGAAAATGCGACCGGCTTTCCCAAGGATGCTCGGCGATCTCTGGCCATGCCGCCCGACGCCCCGCCTGGAGGCGGAACTGCGAACGGCTGCGTCGGCCTTCCCCTACTGCAGCCGAACGGGCGTGATGGGGCGACAAGGGCCCAGTTGCCGAAGTCCGGACAGAAATCTGGAAGCGCGGGCCTCCCTCGTTCGCTCGCTCGTCGCGAGCTACGGAGCGCAAGCCGGCACGCGAGCCGGCCGCGGGTGGCCTGTTCGCTCGACCCCGCGAGTCGAGTCCACATTGTGGCGCAGGGCTTCCGCCTTCGCGCACGAATGGTCAGAAGCTCCTCCCCGGCTTCTCGGGGTGCCACCTCCGCACCCAACGGGCTCGGGAATGTTCAACTGGGTCGCCCCGTCGGTGCAGGGCGGAAGCCCTGCACCCCAAGGGCGGGTGGCCGGCGAAGGGGGACACGAGAAACTCGGCTCCTTCCCGGCCTCCGGGGCCGCCCCAGCGCCCCAATCGAGCTGTTTCGCTCAAGGACGCGTGCGGCCTCAAACGGGCGAGTCCTTCGGCACGGATGCGCGCATTTGCGCCGCCGCCCCCGCCCGCCTACTCCCGTTCCGCCCGCTCCTCTTCGATGTTGATCTCGTAGCGGCTGCACTTGCGGTACAGCGTCTTCCGGTCGATCCCGAGGATCTCGGCGGCGGCCTTCACGTTGCCCCGCGTCTCCTGCAGCACCTGCTGGATGTACTCCTTCTCCTTGTCCTCCAGCGTCGGCAAGCGGCGCAGCCGACCGGACTCGCGGAGCTTCGGGTCGAGGTCCTCCGTCAGGATCACGGTCTTCCGGTTGAGGGTCACCGCGCGCTCGATCACCGCCTCAAGCTGCCGGACGTTGCCCGGCCACGGATACGCCACGAGAAGCGCGAGGGCCTCGGGCGCCACGGAGGCGACGTTCTTGCCGTTCGCGGCGTTGTACTTCTCGAGGAAGTGCTGCACCAACTCGGGGATGTCCTCGACGCGATCCCGGAGCGGCGGGAGGAGGATCGGGACGACGTTCAGCCGGTAGAAGAGATCCTCGCGGAACTCACCGGACTTCACCATCGCCTCCAGCCCCTTGTTCGTGGCCGCGATGATCCGCACGTCCACGGTGATGACCTCGCTGGAGCCCACCGGCTTGATCTCATGCTCCGCAAGGGCGCGCAGCAGCTTCGCCTGGAGGGAAAGCGGCGTGTCCCCCACCTCGTCGAGAAAGAGCGTCCCGCCGGAGGCCTCTTCGAAGAGCCCTTTTTTGGAGGCGAAGGCGCCGGTGAAGGCGCCCTTCACGTGGCCGAAAAGTTCGGACTCGAGGAGGCTCTCCGTGAGGGAGGAGCAGTTGATCGCGAGGTAGGGGCCGTCGGCGCGCGGGCTGTGGGTGTGGATGAATTCGGCGATCCGCTCCTTGCCGGTGCCGGTCTCCCCTCGGATGAGGATCGTGGTGCTCGTGGCGGAGGCCTCGGCCACGGTCTTGTAGACGTCGACCATGGCGCGGGACCGGCCGACGATCTGCGACGGACCGGCCGTGGAGGGCGGCTGCGGGGCGCGGCTTCCCTGCTGGCGGACCAGGCGTCGATGCTCGATCGCGCGCCGCACCGCGACCTTGATCTCCTCGAGCTTGAACGGCTTCGAGACGTAATCGAACGCGCCTTCCTTTCGTGCCTCGAGCGCGGTCTCGATCGAACCGAACGCGGTGATGAGAATGACGACCGTGTCCGGACTGGCGGCGCGGAAGGCCTTGAGGACGTCGATGCCGCTCAGCGAACCCGTCTCCATCATGCGGATGTCGCTTACCACGACGCCGAACCGCTCGGTGCGCGCCAGCTCCACGGCGGCATCGCCACTCCGCGCGGTCGCCACGCGATACCCCTCCTTGAGCAGCACCTCCTCCAGGAGGGCGCAACTGGCCTGGTCGTCCTCGACGACGAGGACGTGGGTTTCGTTCGCCATGCCGATGGTTACCTCGTGGGCCCTCAGTGTCGTTACGGTATGTTCTCAGTGTTTCTCGTGGGTTGATCCCTGCTCGAACGACTTCAGAGCACGCGCCATCCCGGACCGATGTGGATGGGGCACTTGCAAGTCAACCCCGGTCGCCACACGGTCCGCCTGAAGGCGGAACTACAAGCAGCGCCATGGCCTGTTCGCGCGGGGCCCGGAATTCGGCCATTGCGGGCAACCGGCGCGAAGTCCTGCGACCCGGTTCGTAGTTCCGCCTTCAGGCGGAGCGACTGGCCGACGGAGGGATCGAATTCGCCGTTGCGTCCCTGTCCAAACGGCTGCTCCTGCATGGGCGCGGGCCCTGACGGCCGCCGGTGCGTTCACACCTCGTGGGGTCGGCTCGGGGAGACGCGGAGGCGGACGGAAAAGACGCTTCCCTTGCCGAGCTCGCTCTCGACCTGGATCGCGCCGCCGTGCGCGCGGATGATCTGCTGGCAAATGGCGAGGCCGAGGCCCGTGCCCTTGCCGATCCCCTTCGTCGAAAACAGGGGCTCGAAGAGCCGCTTCATGTCCTCGCGCGAAATCCCGTGGCCGACGTCGCGGAAGCGCACGAGGACGCCGTCCGGAGCCGGCCCGGGCTCGGGGAGGGAAGGCGCGGCGGGCGCGGGCGCGGGCAGAGCGGCCGATGGCGCGGGAACGAAAGGCTGGGGCGCGGGGGTCCGGAACCGGCTCACGCGGACCGCAGGCATGCCCTCGCCCGCGAACACCCCTGCGCCGGCGAGCGCGCCGGCCGGCACGGAGGCGAGCGCCGGCGAAGCGGCGGGCTCGTGCGATAGGATGGACAGCGGGGCCGCGACCGAGGGAGTCATTGCGGGCGTCGGGAGTGGGAGCGCAAGCGCCGGGGTGGCGGCAGCCGCCCCCGTGACCTGCCCCGCCGCGACCGCGGGCGCCGCCGCCGCGGACGGCGTCGGATGGGGCGCGAGCTCGGCCGCGGCCGGCGCCACCGGCGCGTCGCCGAGCGCGGGCAGGGTCTCGATGGCCAGGGTCCCGCCGTTCGGCATGGCGTCGAGCGCGTTCGTGATCAGGTTCAGGAAGACCTGTTCGAGCTGCGCGGGGTCGCCCGGGCAGGGCGGGCAGCCCGGATGCAGCCGCGCGGCCAGCTCGACCTTCCGGCCGGAGAAGCCCGGCGACGCGAAGGCGATGAGGCGTTCGAGGATGGCGTTGACCGAGACCATCTCGATCTTCGGCACGTGGAAGCGCATGTTGTTCAGCGCCTCCTGGATGATCCTCGTGAGCCGGTCCATCTGCCCCTCGATGACCTTGAGCCGCGCGTGGACGGACGCATCGAGGCCCTCGTCGGACGCGAGGATCTGGATGTGACCGGAGATGCTGTTGAGCGGCGTGCCCAGCTCGTGCGCCATCTGGGAGGCGAACTGCCCGAGCGAGGCGAGCCGTTCGACGTCTCCCAGGCGCCGCTGCGCGCGGAAGAGGTCTTCGTTCGCGCGGAGCAGCTCTTCGTTCTTCCGGGCGAGCTCCTGCGTGGCCACGTCGATCTTCTCGCGCAGCTCCTCGTTGAACTTGCCGATCCGCTGCATGAGGGACGTGTTCTCGCGGTTTCCGTCCCGGATGCGACGGAGCATCTGATTGAAATTTTCGGCGAGCCAGCCGAACTCGTCCTTCGACTCGATGTCGACGAGGGCCTCGAGGTTGCCGGCCTTCGCGAGGCCCATGCCTTCGACCAGCCGTTCGACGGGGGAGTTGATCTCCTTGCGGATGTACATCCAGAGGAGGGTGAGGGTGATGAGAATGAGGAGGAAGGCCGAGAGGACGGACTGGACGTAGGCCGCGGACGCGACCTCGTCGGCGTCGAGGAGGGGGATCTCGATCCGGATGGAGCCGACCACGCCGTGGTCCCGATGGATCGGCGCGGCGATGTCGAGGATCCGATCGCTCCCGCGGTAGAGGGACCGGCAGTTCGAGCGGTCCTGCTGGGCCGCCTGGTAGTCGAAGCGGTCGGGGGCGACCTTCACGAGCCGATCGCGGGTCGCGATGCAGTCGAGGCCGCCCTGCCGGAAAGCATAAACCCGTATGTTGGAGACGCCGTGCTTGCCGACGATGAGCCGGCTGATTTCGTTCTGGAGCAGCTCGGGGTCGTCGAGGGCCTGGCCGCGGGAGATGAAGCTGTCGAGGCTGGACACGATGAGGTCGCCGCGGCCGCGCAGGACGTCCTCCAGGGCCGACCGCATGTTGCTGATGTGGAGGAAGGCCATGATGAGCATGCCGGGCAGGACGATGGCGAAGACCGCGAGGACGATGCGGAGCTTGAGGTCGAAGCCCTGCGTGGGGATGTGGGCGCGGTAGGTCTTCACGGGCGCCTATCCGAGGGAGATCCACTTGAGCGAGACGGCGAGGTAGAGGACCGCGAGCGAGACGATCACGCACCCGGTCACGAAGATCGTGATCAGGAACGGCTGGTCGTACTCGAGGACCGGGAAGAGGCGGCGCAAGCGGCTCGGGTTGGGTTCCAGGCTCATTCGGGCGTCTCCTCGGGTTCGCTGGGTCGCAGGACCGGGGGGAGCGGGACGACCGAGGCGGTCAGCCATGCCAGGTAGGGCGAATGACCCGCGACCAGCGGCAGCGCGATCACTTCAGGGACGTCATAGGTGTGCAACTGGACGACCCGGGCGATCAGGCCGTCGAGCCGGTCGGCCGTGGTCTTGATGACGAGGAGCTGCTCTTCGTCCTCGGTGACTCCTTCCTCCCAGCGGTACACGGACGCCACTTTCGGGATGATGTTGACGCACGCGGCGAAGCGTTCCTCGACGAGACTGCGCGCCATGGAGCGCGCGACCTCGGGATCGCCGGCCGTGACGAAGACGACGCGGGCGTTTTCCGCGGCAGGGTCAGGCAAGGGTCACCTTGTCGAAAGCCGGGGGAACGCCGGCGGGACCGGGGGCGGGCGCGGGACCGGGGCCCGGGGCCTTGCCGGTGCTCGCGCCGGCGCCCGGGGCGACGCCGCGAGCGCGCTCGACGAGGTCGCGGAGGCTGATCCCCCCGGTCACGCCTTTCCAGGAATCGTCGGCCAATGCGAGGTCATGGTCCACCTGCCGCGTCACGAGGTCTTCGGTCAAGCGAAACGTGATGCCGTAGCTCCGCACCGATTCGAGCACGTCGGACAGCGGGATCGAGCCGGGTTCCCGCGCGGGGAAGAAGCCCTCGCCGGACCCGCCGGCGCGCACGAGCAGCTCCGCGGCGAGCAAGCGGTGCAGGACCTCCTCCACGAGCCGCGTGGGCAGGTCGAGCCGGGCCGAGAGGGCCTCGGGGGTGGTCGGGCCCTTCCCGCCAAGGAAGTCGTCGGCCACGGCGCAGGCGATCTTGGCCGCGGCGGCCTCGAGGAAGCGGGCGCTCACGCGGGGCGCGCGCTCGTTTCGCTTGAACCCGCGCCGATTCTGCACCGCGAAGGAAATCTGGGCGCCCGTGAGGACGATGACCCAGCTCACGTAGATCCAGAGGAGGAGCACGGGGATGGCCCCGAGCGTCCCGTAGATCTTGTAGTTGGTCACGAAGCGCGTGTTGTACCAGAGGTACGCCCACTTCGTGAATTCCCAGACCGTCCCGGAGATCGCGGCGGCGAGGAGAGCGGGCCCCCACTTGACCTTCGTGTTCGGGACGAAACTGTAGAGGCACGCGAAGAGGACCCAGACGACGAAGAGGGGAAGGAGGACGGAGACGGCGCCGGAGATCCATTCGTTCTCGAGGATCCGCCGCACGACCGACCGGTCATTGAAGAAGGCGGTGAGCGTGACGGAGGCGGCCGTGAGGATGGGCCCCAGCGTGAGCGCGGTCCAGTAAATGGTGAAGCGGCGCGCGAACGGGCGGTTCTCTTCCAGGAACCAAACGCGGTCCAGCGACTCCTCGATGTCGCGCATGAGCGAAATGACGGTCCAGGCGAGGACGGCGAAGCCGATCGCGCCGACGGCGCCGCTGTGCAGGTTCTCGATCGACTCGGTCATCGCGTCGACGACCTTCTGTCCCGTGCCTTTGGCGAGGTTATCCTTGAGGAAATCCATGAGGAGATTCTTGGTGGAGTCGAGGGAGCCGAAGGACTTGAGGACGGCGAACACGACGGCGACGAAGGGGACGATCGCGAAGACGGTCTTGTAGGTGAGGGCGGCCGCGCGGGTCTGGACCTCGGCGCGGATGAAGCCTTCGAAGAGGAGGACGACGGAGCGGACGACGGCGAGGAGGAGGTTGAGGAGCTTCCGCTCGGGCGGGACCTCGACCTCCCAGAGGTCGGTGTTCACCGTGCGCCACCAGAGCCGGAGCGTGGCGAAAGCGGCGCTCGTGCGACGGGTCAGCCAGTCCATTGCGACTCGGTCTCAAGGGGCGGAGGAGGGGGAAAAGTCACAACAACCCGAACTGAGGCTAAACTCGACCGACGGCGGCAAATGGCTGGATCATGGCTCCGCGTCCCAGCTACACGCGGGCGAAATTTGAAATTTGACTTTTTGCAATTTGAAATTCGGCCCGGCCGTGTGGGTCGAACGCGAGACTTTTACACAGAGACGCGGAGACGCAGAGGCCGGGCGCTGAGTCCACCGTCCTCTACCGGCGATCATCTCTGGCAACGGACGGAGAGATCGATTCTAGCTTCACTTCGGCTTGTTGATTTTGGCCGCC
>JACPWG010000134.1 GCA_016197205.1 Planctomycetota bacterium | reverse complement strand
CGCGTGCAGGGTTCAAAGCGGCCGGCCTTGGGGTAACACGGATCCGAATCCGGGGGCAGGGGCGGGCCTTGTGCACGCCCTCGTGGCGACACCTCGCGCTCGAACGGCTTGTAGCCCGTCGCGGGCGCCCACAAGGGGCGCACGCGGCCCTCTCAGGGAAACGTCGTCGCCTTTCGGCGATGGGCGCGATCGCCGGCTTGGACTGGCAACTGGCGGCCACGCGCGGCAGACGCCCCGCGATCACGGTTTGACGCTCTCCCGCTCGAACAAATCGCCGCGGCTTTGTCGTGCTGGACCGCCGGCCCGCGCTTTTGAGGTCCAATCACTCTTTCCACTCCTGGGCAACGCAGCCGCAGCTCCCCGAGAGCGGGAAGCGCCGAACTTCCCCCTGCCCCTCTCCGCCGGCAATCAGCCCTTGTGGTGCAGGGCTTCCGCCCTGCACCTACGGGAAAACCATGGTGGAAATCACCGAGCCCGAAGTGTGCGGGTAGCGCCGGCAAAAATCGGCGAGAGGCTTCCCACGCTCCCTGCGCGAGCGGGCAATGGGCGAACGCCTCGCACCGCGATTGCGGCATGGTTCAAACCGGTGGAACAAACTTCGCCCGCCCAAGGGGAGCAAGACGGGGACATGACCTGAATGGGCATGGTTCAAACGTGGGTTACAGACTACCGTCGGCCGCCTGCCGTAGGGGCGCCCCTTGTGGGCGCCCACGACTGGCCGCAAGCCGTTAGAATGCGCGGTGTCGCCAACAGGGCGGGCACAAGGCCCGCCCCTACGTCCGGACACGAAGGCGTGTTACCCACACGCTGCCCGATTTGAACCATGCCCCTGACTTCCGGAAAGGGCTGACGAGCAATCGAGGACGTTTGTGAAATTCAGGATCGTGTCCCCCGTTTTGCCGCCGGTTTGAACCATGCAGGCTTCGACATCTAGAAGCCGCGGTCGCGCATCAACATCTGAGGCGGGGGGGAGGTGCTTGTGGTCCGGTTGAGGCAGCGTTGCGCTTCCGCCGCGCAGGGCGCTCAGCGGCCAGGACAGCCGTCTGCGTACCGCCCCACAGAAGTGGGTGACCCATTTGCTCGGCGATTTTGGCCGCCCGCTGCCCCCCTTCGCGCTGCGGCGCTTCGGGGCGCAGGCCGTTGCGCTCGCTCGCCGTAGTTCTCCGTCACTACGCCTCGCTCGCGCGCCTCGCGGGCCGCCAAACTTGCCTTCGCCTATGGGTCACCGACTTCCGTGGAGCGGTACTGAGCGCCCGCGCGACGGATCGCTACACGGCGATGCTCTGCGCGATCTGCCGCGGGTCGAGGTACGTGTAGGGCACGCTCAGGCTCCGGTTCCGCTCCCGGATCTTGTCGGAGAGTGCGGCGAGGTTGGCGCGGAACGCCTCGACGATCGGCAGCGCGTCCGGGCGGCCGGACATGAAGTCCTTCGAATACGTCCCGAGCGGCTGGTCGGTCGGCTGGCTGAGCAGGTGGACCATCGTGATCTGCTCGCTGGCCAGGCGGAAGACCGGCAACGCGGCGGCAATGTCCTCCTCCTTGAGCTCGTCCTTCCGCGTCGGAGGCGGCAGCAGGAAGGTCGCGGGCATGTTCGGCACGTAGCCGAAATAATCGAACTGGCCGTTATTCACCGCGGCATGCTCCGCGCTCACGGTGAAGAGGATCTGGGTGAGGAAAGAGACGAGCTGGTCCTGCGACCGCATGCCCCCGTCGGTAACGGGAAGGCCGGGGAGGCCGCACCACTCGGGCGAGGTCAGCTCGCGCAGCCAGCCTTGCAGCTCGTAGTCGCCGGCGAGGTCCTCGACGGTCGGATAGAAGTTCGCGACCAGCGCGCGGGCGTACTCCTCCAGCACGTTCCACATCGCATGCGCGTCGTCCCGGTAGTAGTAGCCGGGCAGGACCTTCTTGTCGTCCACGCCGCGCCGCTTCAAGTCCGCCGGCACGGCGAACCGGCCGAAGGTCCACGTCTTCCAGGCCCGGGCCAGCAGCTCGCACGTGCCCGCGTAGCCGAGGGCGAAGCACTTGGGGACGGGGCCGCCGTCCGCGATCAAGTACTTCCGGGCCCCGGCGTTGATCGACAGGGTGAACCAGAAGTGCGGCCGCAACAGCTCGTTGAGCGGATGGTCCGCCGAGAGCTGCCGCATGGCGGAGATGTAGATCGTCTCCGAGACGAGGTGGGTCCGGAGGAGGTGCGCGGCGACCTCGTGGACGGCCACCTCCGACACCTGGCAATGCGTCTTCACCGCGAGCCACAACATGGGCGGGTCCTTCGGGGTGAAGATCGGGCCGGCGGCGGGGGACTGCCCGAGCTGAATGGCGATCGGGAGGAGGCGGTTCAGGTCGTCGACGTAGAGGAGGATCATCGGCGCGGTCAGGTGGCGTTCCGCGGGAGAGGGCAGGCCGTCGAGGAGTTTGTAATCGCAGAGGTAGACGCGCCCGGCCTCCATTTCGGAGGCGAGCGTGGCACCCGGTCGGAGCAGGCCGCCGACCAGGGCGTCGGTGACGGGAAAATGCGCGGGCAGCGCGGTGCACCGGCAGATGAGCGTGGGGTTGAGACCGTCGAGCCGCTGCCGGCCGAACTCCTCGTCCGAGCGCCACCGCGAGTTGACGGCGGGCAGCCCCCGCACCGGGTACATTTCATCGAACTTTTTGAGCGGTGACTCCTTGCGGAAGATGTGGAAGATCTCGAACATATGGTCGAGGCGGAGTTCCAACGAGACCTTTTCCATGTCCGCGAAGAGAGTGAGCAGGTGCTCGGCGCCCACCTTCTCGCGAGCCGGAACCTCGGCGATGGACGGCGGCGCCCCGTCCGAGAACGCGAACTGGTAATCCGCGCGCGTCTTTTCGAGAGCCTGGGCGCGTGCGCGCCGGCCGGCGAGGTCCAATTTCTGCGGAAGCTGCAGGGCCATGTTCTCCTCCTGGTGTTGCTGGAGCTGGTCGTACCGTCCCATCGAGCAAGATGCGCTTGGGACGCGACGCGCACGAAGCGTCTGCTTGGGGGCTGAGACGCCGCGCCACTCTCGGCGGTCGATGCGCGTGGAGTGGTCCGGCGAGTGAGCTTCGGGAAAAGGTAGGGGGGAGAAGGGTCGCCCCGAGGGCCGCGATCCGCCGAAACGAACCGCCCCTCGCGCCTCCCGGCCACATCGAGCGCGGGATTTTATCCGTCCGCCGGGGCGGGGGCAAGAAATCTTTCCGCGATTCCGGCGAGGCGGCGGCGGGGCTTGAGGGACGGGGGGGGGGACGACGCCCATTTCTCGTTTCCGCGTCCCTGGCTTGCGGTAGAATTCAGAGGTGCCCGACCGCAGGTGAGTGCGCCACTCGATGCCGCCCGCGCCGGGCCGACTCGAATGGACGGACCCCTCCGGATGTCGCCGTACGAAGAGTCGACCGGGCACGTGAGCTGCCCGGACTGCGGAGCCGACGTCCCGGTGGATCCCGGGTATCGCCCGTGGTGCGGGAAGTGCGGCTGGAACGTCGTGCCCTTGCGGGACGAATCGCGACTCACGGCCTACGGTCGTATCCTCGAGCGCGTGGCGACGACCAGCGGCCGGCGCTTCGGCGCGACGCTCTTTGCGGAAATGAAAGCGGTGGGAGCGGGCCCGGCCCCCCGCTCCGGCCTGGCCCTGCTGGGATGGGCCACCGCGGCCCTGGTCAACGCGTTCGGCCTGGCTGTGGCCGCGTCGGGTCTCGCGCTTTTCGGCTACGGTTTCGTCAGCGCGCTTGCCTTCGCGCCTGCCCTGGTCCTCCTTGCCCTCGCGTGGGGTTTTCGCCCCCGCCTGCCGGAGAAACCAATCTGGATCGCCCCGCGCGAGCAGTTCCCCGGCCTCTACCAGCTCGCCGATCAGGTCGCGAACGCGCTCGGGGCGCCCCCGGTGCATGCGATCGCCTTCGATGGCGACTACAACGCCTCGTTCCGCAAGCTCGGCTGGCGTGGACGATCGGTGGTTACGATCGGTGTGCCGCTCTTTGCGGTGCTCGCGCCCCAGGAGCGAGTCGCGCTCTTCGGCCATGAGCTGGGCCATGGCGTGAGCGGCGACCCCATGCGCAGTCTCTTCGTGTGGAGCGCGGTGAACATCCTCGCGGAGCTCACGGACGTGCTGCGCCCCCAAAGCATCTGGGACCCGGACCCGCGCATCGGGGGGCTGGTCACGGCCGCGTGGAACCTCCTGATGGCGGGCATCAGCTTGCCGGTGGAGTGGGCGGCCTTCGGCCTTTTCTTCCTGCTGCGGACGAGCCAGCAGCGGGCCGAGTACCGCGCCGACCTGCTGGCCGCCGGCGTGGCGGGCACGGAGGGAATGGTCGGCTTCCTGGACAGGCTGCACTTCGGCGGCACTTTTCAATTCACCCTGGAGCGAGTCGCGGCGCTCGGGGGCAAGGGAGACGTCGTGAAAGAGCTGCGTCGGCGGATAGGCGAGGTGCCCGCGCGGGAGTTGGAGCGGATTCGACGCATGGAGCGCGCGGAAGGCTCGAGGCTGGACGACTCGCATCCAGCAACGGTCTTTCGGCTGGAGTTGCTGGAAGCCCGCCCCGCGACCACTGCGAAGGTGGTGCTGTCCGAGGAAGCGGCCGGCTGGCTCGAGTGCGAACTGGCCATGGTGCCGGAGCACGTGAAGCGGCGGCAGCTCGAGGCGTACATGCGCAGTCTGTACCAGTGACGCGTATCCAAGCGGCCCATCGCGCGGCTGCCCACAGGGGCTGAGGTTCATGGTGCTTGAGTCGAACGGTCCCGAGGACCGACCGCGGAACGAATCGGGCCCCTCCTCACCGTCCGGGCAGGACGCGCCGCTGGGGGAAGCGCCGGCCCTCCCGGCGGCGCCGTTTCGGCTGTGGGAGCTGCTCCTGACGGCCGGCCTGCTCGCGGGCTGGGTCGGCGTCGCTGCGACGCGGCTGTCGCAGGAAGGGCCGCGAGACCTGCCGCTCCCGCTTTTCCTGGCCCTCGCCGAACCCGCGTTCCTCGCCGCGAGCGCCGCGCCCCTCGCCCTGCGCGATCTCTTCCTCGGCGAACGCGCGCGGTTCCATTGGAGCGGGCGCTGGGCGCTCCTGCTCTGGGCCGTCCTCGCCGGCGTCGTGATCACGGGGTCCGTGCCCGCGCAGGCCTCGCTGTGCGGCGCGCTCGGTCCGATGGCCGGCATGCTGGCCTGGATGAACCTGGTGGCGACCCAGCGGACACGCCCGTTGTGGGCGTGGGTCCCAACCCTGCCGTTCGTGAGCCTCGTCCTCTCTTTCGCCGCCGTGGTCCTCGGCCGGGTCGGCTTTTGACGCGCTCGCACGCGTGTTTGCGTTGGCTTTTTCGGCGCCGGGTTGGTAGCATACCCGGCCTTTCGGCGCACCCCCGGCCGGCGGGGGGCGCGCATCCGCCCGGCCTTGCGCAGGGAGCCCCGCATGCCCAAGATGAAGGCGATCCAGAAGCCGGGACCCCGCGAAGGGGCCCAGATCGTCGAGGCCGAAGTCCCCACACCCGGACCGCACGACCTGCTCATCCGGGTCCGCGCCACGTCCGTCTGCGGCACGGACCTTCACATCTACAAGTGGGACGCGTGGGCAAAGAGCCGGCTCAAGCCCCCGCTCATCTTTGGCCACGAGTGCTGCGGCGAAGTCGTGCAGGTCGGCGCGTCCGTCCGCGGCTTCGCCCTCGGCGATTACGTGTCCGCGGAGAGCCACATCCCCTGCGGCTACTGCTTCCAGTGCCGCACCGGGCTCCAGCACATCTGCTCCAACCTGAGCATCCTCGGCGTCGACGTCAACGGGTGCTTCGCCGACTACGTCACGATCCCCGCCACCTGCGCCTGGAAAAACGACCCTTCCCTCCCGGTCGAGATCGGGTCGATCCTGGAGCCGATGGGCAACGCGGTCTACGCGACGCTCATCGAGGACGTGTCCGGCCGCAGCGTCGCCGTCTTCGGCTGCGGGCCCACCGGCCTCTTCTCCGCCGGCATCGCGAAGGCCTCGGGCGCGAGCGTGGTGATCGCCATCGACCTCAACCCCGGCCGCATGGAGCTGGCGCGCAAGATGGGCGCCGACGAGGTCATCGCCGGCAACGACCCGGAACTGGCCGACAAGGTGGCCCGCCTCACCGGCGACCTCGGCGTGGACGTGGTCCTCGAAATGAGCGGGGCCGCCCCGGCCATCCGCGCCGGCTTCAAGATCCTCAAGAAGGGCGGCCGCTTCACCGCCTTCGGCCTCCCGACCCAGCCCGTCGAGCTGGACTTCGCCAACGACGTGATCTTCAAGGGGGCCCGCGTCTTCGGCATCAACGGCCGGGAGATGTTCACGACCTGGTACAAGATGATCGGCCTCCTCAAGTCCGGCCGCTTCAAACCGGACCCCGTCATCACCCATAAATTCCGGCTGGAGGACTTCGAGAAGGCCTTCGCCGCGATGCAGTCGACGGAGACCACGTGCGGCAAGGTGGTCCTGCTGCCGTGAACGCGATTGCTGCTTGCGGATTTCTGATTGCTGCTTGACGGCGATGCGTAGGCGTCGCCCTGCGCGGAACCGCGACCGTGAGGGAGCGGTCTGAGGGTGTCCTTTGTCCCCCGGGCCTCGACCTCGCCCCCCGCGTACGACCGCACGGGCAGGCTGCCCACGAAGTCAGAAGCAAGCCGCACTCGTCCCAACCAGCCATCCACCCAGCGTAATCAGCAATCAGCAATCGACAATCAGCAATTCTGGAGTTCCCCGATGCCCACCGACCCGTTGTCGTTCCTCGCCGAGGAGCTGGACGATCTTAAAAAAAAGAACCTCTTCCGCAAGCTGAAGGTCCTCGAGACCGAGCAGAAGGCGACTTCCACCATCGACGGCCGGCAGGTCGTCAACCTCTCGTCCAACAACTACCTCGGCCTCACCACCCATCCGCGGCTCCGCGAGGCCGCGATCGAGGCGACCCGCAAGTACGGCGTCGGGTCGGCCGCCGTCCGCACCATCATCGGCACGATGTCCATCCACGAAGAGCTGGAGACGAAGCTCGCCCGCTTCAAGGGGACCGAGGCCGCGCTCGTCTTCCAGTCCGGCTTCACGACCAACGTCGCCGTCTGCCAGTCGCTCATGAGCGCGGAGCAGGACCTCCTCGTCTCCGACGAGCTGAACCATGCAAGCATCATCGACGGCGCCCGGCTCGCCAAGTCGCCCCGAAAAATCTACCCGCACAAGGACATGGCGGCCCTGAAGCGTATCCTCGAGGAGGGGAAAGGCGCGCGCCGGACGCTCATCGTCACGGACGGCGTCTTCAGCATGGACGGCGACATCGCCCCCCTCCCCGACATCGTCGACCTCGCCGAAAAGTTCGGCGCCATCGTCATGGTGGACGACGCGCACGCGAGCGGCGTCCTCGGCGAGAACGGTCGCGGGTCGGTCAGCCACTGGAAGCTTGAGGGGCGCGTCCCGATCCAGATCGGCACGCTCTCGAAGGCGATCGCCAGCATCGGCGGCTACGTCGCCGGCACGCGCCTCCTCCGCGAGTACCTCGTCCACAAGGCACGCCCGTTCCTCTTCTCCAGCTCCCATCCGCCCAGCGTCTCCGCCACGTGCATCGCGGCCATCGACGTGCTCCTCACGGAGCCCGAGCTGCTGCGGCGCATGTGGGACAACGCCCGCTACTTCAAGGAAGGACTCGCCCGCCTCGGCTTCAACACCGGCGCGAGCGAGACCCCGATCACCCCGGTGATCGCCGGCGAGACCTCGAAGGCCATGCGCCTCTCCGACCGCCTCTTCGAGGAGGGCGTCTTCGCGCAGGGGATCGGCTTCCCCACGGTCGCCGAGGGGCGCGCCCGCGTGCGCACGATCGTCACCGCGGCCCACACGCGCGCGGAGCTGGACTTCGCGCTCGACAAGTTCGCGAAGGTGGGCCGGGAGTTGGAGCTCCTCCGGTAGCCGGCCGCGATCGTCCGGCGCGGGCGGCCGCGCTCGCGACACCAAAACGGAAACTGAAGCTTCACTCGCTGCAATACGGAGAGCCTTCGCCCATGGAAAACGTGATCATCATCGGGAGCGGGCCGTCGGGCTTGACCGCCGCGCTGTACAACTCGCGCGCGAACCTCTCTCCGCTCGTCGTAAGCGGGAACGGGGCGGGCGGGCAACTCATGACCACCACGGACGTCGAGAACTACCCGGGCTTCCCCGAAGGCATCAAAGGGCCGAAACTCATGGCGGGCATGCGCCAGCAGGCCGCGCGTTTCGGGACGCGCTTCGTCGACGACGACGACGTCACGGCGACGGACTTCTCGAAGCGACCGTTCAAGCTCACGCTCGAGAGCGGCAAGGTGCTCGAGTCGCGCGCGGTGATCGTGGCCACCGGCGCCGCGCCGAAGCTGATGGACATCCCCTCGGAGAAGGCCTACTGGCAGAAGGGCGTCGCCACGTGCGCGGTCTGCGACGGCCATTTCTACAAGGGGAAAGACGTGGCGATCGTCGGCGGCGGGGACTCCGCGATCGAAGAGGCGCTCTACATGGCGAAGCTCTGTCCGAGCGTCGCGCTCATTCACCGACGGGACAAGCTCCGCGCGTCGAAGATCATGCAGGAGCACGTGCTTTCGAACCCGAAGGTCCAGGTCGTCTGGGACAGCGCGGTGGACGAGGTCGTCGGCGACGGCACGCACGTCTCCGGTGTGCGCCTCAAGAACCTGAAGACCGGCGGGCTCTCCGAGCGCAAGCTCTCCGCGGTCTTCGTCGCGATCGGCCACATCCCGACCACGTCCTTCGTGCGCGGGCAGATCGAGCTGGACGAGCAGGGGTACATCGTGGTCAAGGAAGGGACGCGGACGAGCGTGTCTGGCGTGTTCGCGGCGGGCGACTGCGTGGACCACGTGTATCGCCAGGCCGTCACGGCCGCGGGCATGGGCTGCATGGCCGCGCTCGACGCGGAGCGGTGGCTGGACGCGAACAAGTAAACTTGCGAAGCGTGCGCCGTCCCCTACGCCCCCTTTCGCCGGGTAATCGAGGACGCACACTCGCTGCGGACCCGGGCACATCGGCGGGCCCTCGACGGGGGTTCGCCGCCGAAGCTAGAATGCGTGAGGAGAGACGGTTCCATCCCCACGGAGGCTGCGCACCATGTTGAAGACAGCGCCCCCCGCCGAGCAGGCCTTCCTGTTTGATGGTGTGGACTGGGAATTCTACGACGCACTCCTCGCGAGCCTGCGGGACCGGCCGGTGTTCGTGACCTATGACCACGGGAGCCTGGAGCTCATGTTCCCTTCGCGCAACCACGAGAGTGCCGGGCGCCTGATCGCACGCATGATCGACGCGCTTACGGAAGAACTGAACATCCCGGTCGCGGGCTGCAAGTCCACGACCTTTCGCAGGCGCGACATCGAGCGCGGCCTCGGGCCGGACGAGTGCTACTACATCAAGAACGAAGCGCGGGTACGGGGGCGCCGCGAGTTGGACCTTCCCCGCGATCCGCCGCCCGATCTCGCCGTGGAGATCGAGATCTCCCACCGAGTCCTGGACCGGGAGGTGATCTACGCGGCGCTCGGCGTGCCGGAGCTCTGGCGCCACGACGGTCAACGGCTTCAGGTCTATTGCCTTGGACCCGACGCGCAGTACCTGCCCTGTGATCGCAGCCCCAGCCTCCCCATGCTCCCCCCCGCCGACGTGGACCGTTTCCTCACCCTGGCGGAGACGACCGACGAGACTACCTGGATCCGGGGCTTCCGCGCCTGGGTGCGGCAGCACCTGCTCCCGGGGCCGGGCAACCTCCCCACCCGGCCCGTCGAATAGCGCGCTTGGGACCTTCCAGACGGCTCCGCCCCGCCCACCGTCTACCTACCCGGTCCGGACCTCGCGCGCGGGCGGCGACGCGAGCCGGCCGGGCCAACCCACTCGAAAGCGCCGGCGTCCGACTTTCGATGCGGTCACCCGGGCCGGGAGCCGCGTCCCTCGATTCGCCTTCCCGCCCCGCGACCGTTGTGGTACCATGCCTCGGCCCTGCTCCCGACTTTCCCGCGCAAGGACGCCCCCCTCGGAGCCGTACCCCGCACATGGCCACCACGCCCGGGCTCGTCGATTCGTACGGCCGCATCGCCCGCCGCCTGCGGCTTTCCATCACCGACCGGTGCATGTTCCGCTGCGTGTACTGCATGCCCGAGCAGGTGGTCTGGATGGATCGACGGCACGTCCTCTCCTTCGAGGAGCTGGTCCGCCTCTCCCGCATCGCGGTCTCGCTCGGCGTCGAACGCATCCGCGTCACCGGCGGCGAGCCCCTCGTCCGACGCGACGTCCCCGAGCTGCTGCGCGCGCTCGGCGGCATCCCGAACCTACGCGACCTGAGCCTCACGACCAACGGCGTGAAGCTGCCGGAAATGGCCGTCGCCCTGCGCGAGGCCGGCCTCCGGCGCATCAACATCTCGCTCGACACGCTCCGCCGCGACCGGTTCGTCGAGATCGTCCGGCGCGACGCGTTCGAAGACGTCCTCGCCGGCATCCGCGCCGCCGAGGCCGCGGGTTTCGAGGAGATCAAGCTCAACTGCGTCGTCATGCGCGGCATCAATGACGACGAGCTCGTGGACTTCGCCCGCTTCGCCCGCGACACCGGTCACCAGGTCCGCTTCATCGAGTTCATGCCCCTCGACGGCGACTCGATCTGGGATCGGTCGAAGGTCTTCACCTGCGAAGAGATCCTGGCCCGGGTGAACGCCGTCTTCCCGACGCTCCCGCCGCGCAATGAGGGTACGGCGGACCCCGCGCGTGAGTACGCCTTCGCCGACGGCCGCGGCGCGATCGGCATCATCGCCTCCGTCACGCGGGCCTTCTGCCAGTGGTGCGACCGCGTGCGGATCACGGCGGACGGCAAGCTCCGGAACTGCCTCTTCGCCGTGACCGAGACCGACCTCAAGACCCCGCTCCGCGCCGGCGCTTCCGACGACGACATCGCCGCCCTCTTCCGCGCGGGGGTCTACGGCAAGTGGGCCGGCCACCTCATCAACTCGCCGCTCTACCAGAAGCCCGAACGCACCATGCACGCCATCGGCGGGTAATCCTTGACGCCCGCCCCGCCCCGGAGGCAGAATCGACGCGAGGCCGGGCCTCAGCCAACCGACGACGGAACCACAGATTTCCCAGGGCAGCCGCCGGCCGCAACCAAAGGGACGAGCCACCGAAGACGCCGAAAACACCGAAAGACGAACCGCGAATTTCGTCAATTTCGCGAATTTTCTGCGGAGAATCCGTTGCCAGAAAAACAAGCTTTTGCGAGCTTGTGTCACAGATGCACGGCGATTGCACAGATTCGCTTTCGGGAGAACCACGCTCTCCCCACGAACCCGTCGTCCTCGGGCGAAAACAAAACGGAACCCGGCCGTGAGGGAGCGGCCTCAGGCTGTCCTTCCTCGCCCCGGTATTCGAGTTCGCCGCTCCGCACAGGACCGCCCAAGAGGGCACGCTTCGCGACGGTCGACTCCGCTGACCTCCCACAACCGAGACGGAGACCTTCGATGCGCCATCGGTCCCCTTCGCGCCGTTCCCGGCACGCGCCCCGCGCGCTCCTCGTCGCACTCCTCGCCCTGCTCGTCGGCGCCGCAGCGGCCCGCGCCCAGGACGAGAACGACGTGGTCAAGGACCCCGTCTGCGGCATGACCATCAAGAAGGGGGACGCGGCCGCCATGTCCCCCTACCAGGGGCAGGACTATTTCTTCTGCATGAAGGACTGCCAGAACGACTTCCTCGGCGAGCCCGCCAAATACACCGGCTGGGTCGCGACCTCGAAGAAGGCCCACGGCTATTTCGTCAACCTCTTCTCGAAGCCGGGCAAGGTCACGGCCGGGGAATACTCGCGCCTCTTCCTCGAGCTCGTCCCCGAGACCGGCACGACGGCCAAGGTCCTCACGGTCAAGGGCTCGATGGTCCTCAACTTTCAGCTCGGGGACAAGCCGATGAAGAAGAAATACGACAACGTCGACATGCAGCCCATGAAGGAACCGGGTTTCTGCGGGACCCGGATGGCCTTCCTCAACGACGGCTACTGCGACGCGAAATTCACGCTCCAGTTCGACGACGGCACCGAGGAGCAGGTCCCCTTCCGCTTCGACGTCCTCCCGAATTGGGACAAGGCGGTCGGCACGGAATACGGCGTGCCCTCGAAGATGAAGATGGCCGTCCAGCACCACGTCGTGCGGAAGCTCGGCAGGTTCTGGACCGACGTCCACGACGAGCTGGGAAACGCGACCCCGGACTGGGACAAGGCCCTCGACTTCCTCGGCCGCGTCCAGGCGTATCAGAAGTACCTGCCTTCGTTCGTCCCCCACAAGCATACGAAGGAGACGGAGGAGTGGCGGAAGCTGGTGGACGAGTTCGGCGCTTCGCTCGCCGAGCTGCGAAAGGCGATGGAGGCCAAGGACGCCGCCGCGAGCCGGACGCTGCACGCTCGGATCGAGGCGGAGAACTGCACCCGCTGCCACCTCAAGTTCCGCTGGGACACGCACAGCGACGTGACGAACCTGCGCGACCTGCGGGGGAAGCAGACGGAGTGAGGGGTGTCGGGGGCGGGGCGCGGCGCGGCGAGTGGGAGGTGCGCGCACGTGGGAATCGGGTAGGAGTGCCGGGGCTCACGCAACCACAGATTACACAGGGCAGCCGCCGGCCGCAACCAAACTACGACGGAACCACAGATTTCACAGATTACACAGATTGCGACGATTCTAATCTGTGAAATCTGTGCAATCTGTGGTTTCGTCGACCCTGGGATTGCCGAGAAAGCTTGCCAAGCAAACAAGCTTTTGGGCTATTGTGTCACAGATTTCACGCGATTGCACGGATTACGGATCGGTGCAATCTTCGTCAATCTGTGACCGAATCGCGCAACAGCTTGTTTTTCTGGAAACGAATTCTCGGTAGAAAATTCGCTGAGTTGGCGAGACTCGCGGTTCGTCTTTCGGCGGTTTCGGCGTCTTCGGTGGCTCGTCCCATCTGCCGCGGCCATCGGCTGCTCTGGAAAATCCGCGGTGCCGGTGCGGCGGCCGACGAAGGCACGGCTCTCGCCTACTTCCCGGCGGGCGTGCCGAACCAATTGAAGGCAGGAGTGGTCTCGACCTCGAGATCGCCGAGGACCGTCGTCTGGCAGGCCAGCCGGATCTCGTCCTCGTGGCCGATGTCGTAGAACCCCATCCCCGTGCGGAACTTCTCGATCACCGAACAGCGGCCCAGTCGTGTGAGGGGTCCGGTGTTCTGGATCGTGCCCTTCTTCAGGTGGATGTGACAGGTGCCGCAGAGCCCCAGCCCGCGGCAGTTCAGGAGCTTGTCCGGGCCGGCGTACAGGCTCACTCCGGCCTTGATCGCCTCCTTCCGGAGATTCGCGCCGACCGGGACTTCGATTTCGATCCGTTCTTTGATGAACTTCACCTTGGGCATGGGCGTCAGCTCCTGTCGGGAAAAATGCCCCCGCTGCGACCCGGGAAGGGAGCATTCTAGCAGCGCGAAAACCGCTTTCAAGGAAAAACTCCGCCCGCCCCCAAGACCGGCGCGTCCGGAGCCACCCGACGTCCCAGGCCACCGCGGCACCGCGCCGACACCGGGTCGGCGCGCGCAGCCCGCGGACGCCACCCAGCTCCGCGCCACGAAGCCCGTCCCTGCGCCGCGCGCCGCGCCGCGCCGCGAAGGAGGCCCGCCTGAGCCTCCGCTGAGCCTCCGCTGAGCCTCCGCCCCCCCACGTGTCGCGGACGAACGGAAACGGGCGCTCTCTTCCGGTCGGACCCTGGTACGGCCGCGACCGCCTTCTGTCTGCCGCCGGGCAAAGGGCTTTGCAAGAGAGCCTGGCGGCCGGACTTTCTCTTGCTCGTGCGCGATTCGAGGGCTAGAATCGCGCCCATGGACGACGGAGGGTGGAAGTCCTGGGTTGCGGGCACCGGCCGCGGTAGCGCAACGTGTTCCAGGCATCGTACGCATCCATCGCCGCCTCCTCCTGTTTGTCTGACCGCACAGCCTCGCTGCCGCGCACGCTAAGGAGAGGGTTGAATGGCAAATGCAAACGCCGTGGCGGATTCAGCACCCACGGGCGGAGTACCGGACAACGTCTTTACGCTCACCTTCAACATTGAAACGCTGCGGATGGTCGCGTACATCGTCTTCCTGCTCATGCTCGGGGTCGGCAAGGTCGTCACCACGCTCTTTGTAAAGAAACACCTCGAAGATACGGTGATCTTCCACATTTTCGGTTTCAACCATATCTGCAACGTGTTCGACCACCAACCGAGTCGCACGATCTCGGCTCTCCTCGTATTGTTTTTCATCCTTCCCATGGCCGGTTTCGTCGTGAGCTCCTACTACAGGACGTATGATGCCGCCAAAGAGGGAAGAGTCCCCATGCGCTTGCAGACGTACAACAAGTGCATCACCCCGTTCGTCCTGCTCAGCGTCTGTTATACCTACATGTGGTTCGTGAACCCGCCGGATGGAGACTACGGCTTCATTGCCCATTACCTGCCGTATGTCGCTTTGCAGCTCGCCCTCGGCCTGCTGGCCATTCAAGAAGTCGGGTTTCTGGTCTGTTCCGGCGTTTTGCCGTTCGGCGTCAGCGTCGGCGTGGCCAAGGGGTATCTCGCCCTATTGCTCTCGACGACTCTGGCCTGCCAGGTGGCGGTATTCACCCTTTTGCTGGGCTTCCCGATTTTGGACAGCCCAAATGACCCGACGGCTTGCATGGTTTTCCAGGTGTTGATCTACTTCTACGCCTTTCTTGCCGTCGTCATGCCGATCTTCCTGGCAGCGGCGAACCGCAAGAACGGTCGCGTGAACACGATCTCGTTCGGCTAGTGGCCCGTTGACGAAGTCCAGACACGATGCCTGGGGGCGCGGGCCTCCGGCCCGCGCGAAAGGCCACACGAGCTTCGACACGCCGTGACACGGCTGACGACTGTGTCCGAAGGTCGTCAACGGGCCACTCGTACTGCAGGTCCCTCGCTGTTTGAGAACCGTGCGCCGGCACGCCACCCGCTCGACGAGGGGCGCCCCCCTCAGAACCAGCGCGTCCAGACCCGACCGACGTCCCAGGCCCCGCTCCCGCGCGCCTGCGTGAGGATCCAGAAGCCGCCGAACGGCCCCAGGACCCGGCCGCCGCCCGCCCAGCACGCGCCGAGGCGGGCCAGCTCCTCCGGGTCCCGGCACACCACGTACACGCGCCGCCGAAGACCCAGGACCTGCAGCTCCACGGGGGACACGTACACTTCGGCCGGCCGGCGGACCTCGTGCGCGAAGTCCGACTCCCCGGGTCGCAGCAGGATCCGCACGCGCAGCCGCGCGTAGAAGTTCAGCCCGCCGACCACGCCGACTTCCTTCGGCCGCGGGATCACGACGACCGCGCGGTCGACGACGGGACGGGCCGCCAGGTACAGCCCCGCCTGCCGATAGGTCGACCGCACCGAGGCCAGCGCGTGCGCTTTCCCCACCCCGACCAGCAGCACGGCGAGGCCGGCCGCCGCGACGCCGAGCGCGAGCGGCCGCTTACCCGCGAACCATGCCGCCGCCCCAGCCAGGCCGCCCGCGGCCAGCCCGCAGCAGCACCACGCGCGCACCGTCTCCAGCACCCCGGGCTCCATGTCCACGGAATAGAACGCAAGCACCGGCGGCAGCACGCACGCCCCGCCCAGGGCCAGCGCCCCCAGCCCCAAGAGCAGCCACCCGATCGTCGCGCGCAGGGCGGGCGCGGCGTCTTCGTCCAGCGCTCGCGTCAGCAAGCGTCCGGCCAACAGGGCCGCCGGCGGCATCGCCGGGTAGCTGTAGCCCACGAGCCGTCCGCTGGAGACGCAGAAGAACGCCAGCACCGTCGACAGCCAGCACGCCGGCAGCAGCCAGCCACGCCGCTCCGCCGCGCCCCAGGTCCGCCAGCCCGTCGCGGCCACCGCACCGGCCGCGGGCAGCAGCAAGCACACGGGAAAGAGAAACGCGGCGTACATCCCCAAGAACTCTCCGATCGGCCGGCTCCGGTAGTCGAGCGGGGTTTTCGCGGAGAGAAACCGGTTCACCTGCTCGTTCCAGAAGAGGTTCGCGAGCGTGCCGGGCTCCCGCAGCTCGATCGCGGCATACCAGGGGAGCTGCAGCAGGAAGAAGGCCGCGAGCCCGGGCCCGAGCCGGAGCCTGCACGCGGCCTCGCGCAGGGACCCGGTCGCCGCGGCATGCAGAACATACCCGAGCAGCGGCAACAGGGCGACCAGGCCCTTGCCCATCGCGCCCGCCGTCATCGCGAGCCACGCCAGCGCGGGCCACGGCAGCGCGGGCCACCCGACCGCGCCCCCGCGACCGCCGCTCCCTCCGGCCCCCGCCGGGCCAAGCGCGCAGCCCGCCAGCCCCACCCAGCTCCACGCCACGAAGCACGTCAACGCCGGGTCGTGCGCCTGCGACCGGCTCCACAGGAACGGCCCGACCGACAGCGCCAGCGCGAGCGCCGAGGCGAGCGCCGTCCGGACGTCGAAGAGAAGCCGCCCCAGGCCATAGACCGCGAGAAGCGTGGCGAGCCCGAAACAGGCGGAGGGAAAACGTGCCGCCCATTCCGAGACGCCGAAGACCCGGAACGACGCCGCGGTGAGCCAGACGACCATGGGAGGCTTCGTGATGCGCGGCTCGCCGTTCAGCCGGGGCACGAGCCAGTCCCCGCGCACCGCCATTTCCCGCGCCATCTCGTTCTTGAGCGACTCTTCGGGATAGGTGAGGCCATGCGCGCCGATCCCTTGCAAGTAGAGAAGCGCGAGGAGCGCGAAGGCAAGCGCCGGGGCGGCGCGAGCCGCGAGGGAGGCCAGGCGACCGGCGCCGGTCGCGGCCCGGGCTTCGGCGCCGGCACCGCCGGCCGCCTGCGACGTAGGGAGGGGGGAGGAAGAGGCGGGGAGGGGGCCGCTCATCGCCGCAACAGCGCCTCGCAGAGCGCGCCGAGGTGGGTCCAATAGCCGAAAGGCACCCCGCCGCGCCGCAGGTCCGCGAAGCGGCCGCGCGCCCGGGGGTCCAGCCGCCGGATGCGCCGGTCCAGGTGGCCCAGGACCTCCCGGTCCGCGGCCCGCACGAGCGCGTCCACTTCGCGCGCGGCCCAGTAGTCAAGCAACCGCTGCTTCGAAGGAAAGCCGCGGCCGGGCTCGGGGGAGTTCGAGAGCGCGGCCTCGCCGAAGCCCCCCACCTGTTCCGCCGTGCCGCGCTCGAAAATAAAATCGGCCGCACGGTTCCCCAGCCACTCCTCCGGCGCGCCCCCCTTGTCCCCATCGGTGATCCCGAGCGTCTCGCCGGTCGCCCGGTCGAGCTGCCACCAGGCGTAGCGCTCCGGTCCGTCCGCCGAAACCGTCCGCGCGGGCAGGAAGAGGAGGCGCTTCCCCCGCACCGCGCGCCGCGCCGCGTCGGCCTCGAACGGGGTCACGGGCAGGTCGGCCATCTGGCCCTCGAACGTCACGAACCCGAACGGGACGCCCTCCCACTCCGCCTGGTTGAGGATGCTCCCAGCGCTCCAGGGACCCGGCCGCAGGAGCGCCTCCAGGAACGTCTGGAAGACCCCGACGCGGAAGGCCAGATGCTGCGGAGGCGGCTGCCCGATTTCACGGTAGCCGAGGCGCAGGACGTCCCAGGCGGGCGCAAGCAGGTCGATCCCCGATTGCTGGGAGAGCGTGCCGTCCCGGAGGCGGTGGGCTCGATCGACCGTGGCGACCACGGCGGGCCGACCGTGGTAGATCCTCGCCCAGGGCTGCTGGCGGCGCGCCTCCTCCGCGAGCAGGTCGGACCCCAACGCGAAAAGCACCAGCTCGGGCGGCGGCGTCGACGAACGGCCGAGCGCCTCCCGCAGGCCGATGGCCGTGACGCCCTGGTAGCGGGACTCCAGGAAGTGGTCGATCAGCGGCCCGTGCGCGAGGAGGTCCCGGCCGATGCGCTCCGTCGCCCACCCGAGATTGACGGCGCCGGTGAGCACAAGGAAGTCGTACGAGCAGAGCAGCTCGAGCGCGGTCTCACGGTCCGGCTGCGGGGTCGGCGGCGGCCCCTTCCCCTCGAGCCGGAAGCGGTCTCCGGCGTGATCGACGAGGACGCGGACCGCGGTCTCGGGCGGCGCGCCGGGCGCCGAAAAGACCAGCTCGAACCAGAGGCAGGTCAGGAAGGGGGCGCCGGCCGCTGGTCGATCGGACGCGGGAGGTCCGCCCGCGGGCGCCACGGGCTCGGCGGGTGCGGGAGGTCCCGCCGGGGCCACGGGCGCGTCGGCGGGCGCGCCCGAGGGGGTGCCGGTTCCGGGGGGCGTTTCGGGCGCGGGCGAATCGGTCGCACCGGGCGCCGCGCCTCCGGCCGGCGCCGCGGTGGCAGGTGCGGCGGCGGCGGCTCCCTCCTGCGCGCCCTCGGGCCCGCCCGCTTCCGGCTCAGCCCCCTTGTCCCCCTTCGTCGAAGGCCTTGCCCCCTCACCTCGGGCAGCCGAAGGCGCGGGCACGTCCGCGGGCGATCCGGGCGGGCGCCCGACTTGCGCGGGGGAGACCGCGTTCCCGCGGACATCGAACGCATCCCCCGCGACGCGTCGGTCGCCGGCCACGAGGAGCGGAACGAACACGCGGCCGGCGCCGAGGAGCGTCCGCGACTCCGCGAGACTCGCTTCCCCGAGGGCGAGGCGTTCGTCGGCCATCGTCTCCGGCACCAGGGAGAGCAGGAGCCGGCGTCCGTCGAGCTCCGGCGCGCTCCAGTCCGCGTCGAGGATCACGCGGTCCGTGAGCCCCGCCGACGTGAACTGCTCGAGGTGCACGCGCAGCGTCACGCGCTGGGCCAGCTCCGCGACCGAGGGCGGGGCCAGCTCCACGTCGATCTCGGTCGCGTGCCGGCCCGGCCCGAGCGCCGGCCGGAAGGAGGGATCGAGGTGGAGCCACTCTTTTTCCTGGCGCGCGAGGACCCAGTAGTGCGTTTCCAGCGAGGCGCGCGCGCCGTCGCGCGCCATCGGAGAGCCGAGGTCCCACTCGAGCTGGCCGGCCTTGAACAGCCGGTCGAACCGCGCCAGGGCCCGCCCTGCCCGGTGGTCCAGCTCCTCGAACGCGCGCCCGGTCTCCTCCGAACGCCGGCTCGGCGTCACGAGGGCGAACGCGGGGGCCTTCTCCTCCTCGGTGGGCGGGGAGCCGTCGGCGCCGTTCGACCCGGCGCGCTGACGCTCGTCGACCAGCCACGCGTCCACCTTCTCCCTCGAAAGGCGGCCGCGCGCCAGCCGGCAAGCGATGCCTTTTTTTTCGAGCAGGCGGCAGAGGAGCAGGGCTTTGTCCAGGGAGTTCCCGGCGCGCGCGCGCAGGGTCCCCTCCGGGCCGCGAAGCAGGCCCGGGTAGGCTTCGAACCCCACCTGGTCGCGCACGAACGAAAAGGCCGGGTAGAGCCCCTCCCCCAGGCCGGCCGCCAGGGCCTCCGGGTCGTACGCCGTCCGGTCCGCCTTGCGGAGATCCTCCGCGAGAAGCGAGAGGAGCGCTTCGACATGGCGATGCGCCTCCGCGAGGTTGGTCGCGACCACGGGCGGCGGGCGAAGCTCCGGGTCCTCCGCGCGCAGGACGCACGCGCCCAGGAGGGCGGCCAAGGCGGGGAGGAGCAAGCGCGACCGCGCCTTTTTTTTCAACGGCTCTCGGTTTTCGATCCGGGCCTCTCCCATGCCAGGGGGTGGCGGGAACATGCGCAAGGGCTCCGGGAGCCCCCCCCTCCCCCGCCTAGCGGGAGAAGGCCGGGGCGAGGGCGGGCCTCGACGGCGGCACTCACGTTCGACCCTGGGTTGCGGTTCCTTCGCGTTCGGACCTGCCGCCGCTCCGCAGGCCACGGGTCGAGCACCAGGGGCGGGACTGAGCGCTGCGTTTTCCGAGCACGCCGCGGGACCGCTCGCTCAGCGCCCGCGCAAGAATTACTTTACATTTCCGTGGATCGACCGATGCCTGGGGGCGCGGGCCTCCGGCCCGCGCAGCGCGGCCCAGAGGGCCGCGCCCCTAGGAGCCTCGAGGTCCGAGTCTGCGCAGTTATTTTTGCGCGGGCGCTCACGCTCGCGGTTCGGATGCGCTCGGTTTGCGGGAACTGTCCCCTACCGAACTTCGAGCGTCAGCGCCGCGTCGTAGAGGCTGCGCGGATCGTGCCACACGCGCGCGGACTCCAGCAGGACGCGGGCATCGCGGGCCACGAGCCCCTCGTGGGCGACGCGGCCGTTCACCTCCACCCGGACGGCCCGGTCGAGGTCCGCCAGGCCCGCGGTCAGGTAGAGCGTGATGCGTCGCACGCTGCCGACGGTCGAAACGGTAAGCCGGTTGTCCGGCCCCGCGACCGCGTTCACGCCGGCCGTGCCGGACGAGGAGCCGAGCTCGACCCAGTAGGCGCGCCTTCCCCGGTTGTCGACGCTCACGTACGAGACCTCGCGCGGCAGGGGGTCGCGACGGCGACCTTCCATCCATTCGAAAGCGGAGCGCTTCACGCCGTCGAAGGTCGCGGCGTCCGGCACTCGATGCTCGGCGTCCTTTTGTTCGAGGTAGGCCGCGTCGTACCCCAGCGCACGAAGCTGAGCGTCGGTGCGGCGGGAGACGCGCGCGGGGATGACGACGTCCCCCGACCCGTGCGCGAGCCAACAACCCAGGTGCTGCGCGTTCACGAGGAGGGCACGGCTCTTCCGGTCCTCGAGGCCAAGGTACTCGGGGTACGAGAACCCGCCGGCCGCGGAGAGGATCGTCGCCCACCGGTCCGGCCGGCGCAGGCCGTTCATCCAGGCGCCGAAGCCGCCCATCGAGACGCCCAGGAGGTGAACGCGATCGGTGTCGATCCGGTACTGCCGGCAGACGGACCGAACGACGGTGAAGACCTCGCTGTCCGGCCCCACGCTCCACCACGGGACTTTCGTGGTCGGGCAGGCGAGCAGGTAGCCGCGGCGTTCCGCCTCCTCGCGCAGGGCGTTGACGATCTGGTCGCCGTGCCCCCAGATCCCATGCAGCCCGATCACGAGCGGCCACGCGCGGCCCGGGTCGTACGCTTTCGGCACGAAAAGGTGGCAGGGAACTTTTTTTTCCCCGCGCCAGTCCAGCTCCTGGTAGAAGGTCCCGGTGGGGGCCGGCCCCCAGGTGAAGGCCGCCTCCACGGCGGCCCGCAGTTCCGCATGCGGGACGGCGCGCGCGCGGAGGAGGTCGAGGGTCTCGCGTCGCGCGCCCGGGTCGTTGCCGGCCAGGTAAGCGCGGACGAGGCCGGCGAGGTCAGGGACGGCCGGTGCCGGGGCGGCGAGCGCGAGCGCGGCCGCGGTGAACAGCAGCAGTCCGGCGACGAGGACAAGCGGCTTTCGCATGGGACTCCCCTTCTGCCTGGATCGGGGTTGGGCTCGAAGGCCCCACTCTTCCAGCGTTGTAGTGCTAGGTCCGCGGCTGCGTCGCGAGCGCGATGATCGTCACGTCGTCCGACTGCGCCGCGCTCCCGCGAAACGCATCCACGGCGTCGACCACGGCCTTCACGATGCCGCCCGGGCCGCCGGCGGCCACGCGCGAGAAGACCTCCACGAGCGACTCTTCCCCGAACTGTTTCCGTTCGAGGTTTTCGGCCTCGACGATCCCGTCGGTGTACAACAGCAGGCGGTCCCCGGGTTCCAGCGCGAGGCGCGTTTCCTCGCTGTTTTGTCCGAACTTCTCGCCGGCCGTGATCCCCATCGCCATGCCTTTGAGGCGAATGAACTCCGCCTCCTTCGTGCGCTCGCGATACAGGAGCGGCGGGTTGTGACCCGCGTTTCCGATCATGACGGAAGAGTCGGACGGGTCGTAGAGCATGTAGATGAGGCTCACGAACATCCCCCGCTTGATGTCGCGCGAAAGGACGCGGTTGGCCGCCTCGATCGCCGCCTTCGGCGAGATCTGGCGGGCGTCGAGCATGTGAAACACGCTACGCACCATCACCATCACCATCGCCCCGGAAATCCCCTTGCCCGAGACGTCGCCGATGATCATGGCGAACTTGTTCCCGGCGACCGGGAAGACGTCGAAGTAGTCGCCGCCGACGGCCGAGACGGGCTTGTAGAATTTCGCCAGGTCGCAACCGGGGATCGAGGGCAGCTCGTCCGGGAGCAGCTTCTGCTGGACGTCCTTGGCCAGGCGCATGTCGTGCTGGAGGGCGCGCGCGTCCGGCGTGAGCATTTCCTCGACCGCGTCGCCGGGGCCCGTGGACACGCTGCCGCCATAGAGCTGCGAATAGAGCGTGCGGAGTTCGCTCACGACTTCGGCCGCGCCGGAGGGCCGCTGCTTCGGGTCCCGTGCCAGCAGGCGTCCTATCAGGAACGAGAGCGCGTCCGGCACGGTCGAGTTGAAGTCCTGCAGCGGCCGGAGCGCGCCCGCCTGGAAGGCGTTGAGGAGGTCCTTGAGCGTGTTCACTTTGAACGGAGGTTCGCCGGCAAGCATGAAGTACGCCGACGCGCCCAGGGAATACAGGTCCACGTGCGAATCGATGGAGCCCCCCATCATGAGCTCGGGAGCCGCGTAGTTGAAGTCCGAAAAGAGGGAGCCGGACTGCGTCATGGTCCCCATCCCGGATTCCTCGATCCACTTGGCCGTCCCCAGGTCGATCAGCTTCACGGTGCCGTCGCGCCCGAACAGGATGTTCGCGGGGCGGAGGTCCCGGTGCAGGATCTTTTTCTGGTGCGCATAGTCGAGCGCGGAGGCGACCTGGATGAGGACCTTCAGGGCGAGGCTCGTCGCCAGGGGCCCGTGCTGGCGCACGTGCTCGGCCACGCTCGCCCCGTCGACGTACTCCATGACCAGGTAGTAGACGCCGCCATCCTCGCCGGCGTCGAACATCTGGATCACGTTCTGGTGGTTGATGGCGGCGCCCGCCCGCGCCTCCCGCAGAAACCGGAGGACGACCGAGGACTTCTGCGTCAGCCGGGCGTGCAGGGTCTTCACGGCCACAATCTTGCCCATGTGCATGTGCTCGGCCTTGTAGACCTTGCCGGTCGAGCCCTCGGCGATCCGTTGCAGCAGCCGGTACTGCCCGATCTGCGTCCGCGCCTCCGCGCCCATGCACTTCGCGCAGCGTGGCGCTCCCGCGACGATGCAGGCGCGGCCGGCGGAGAGGTCCTCCTCGGGGATGGAGGCCTGGCAGGAGGAGCACACGACGGTCGGCATCGCGGCGGGGATGTGCGTCTGGGTCCCCGGCACCGACACCCCGGCGAAGTCGGAGACGAGCTCCGCCAGCGTCTCCCGCTGCGGGGGCGTCCTCTTCAGCTCGAAGGGCAGCGTCGTGGCCGGCTCCTTGTGCATGATCTGCGTGTTCAGGCCGGTCGTGATCCGAAAGACGGTGCTGCCGACGGTCACGCGGTCGCCGTCCTTCAGCACCTGGGGGCCCGCGAGACGCTCGCCGTTGAGGAGCGTGCCGTTCCGGCTCTTCATGTCCTCGACCGTGCACATTCGCCCGTCGTTCGCCAGCTTGCAGTGGACGCGGGAGCAGCCGGGATCGCTCAGCGCCACCTGGTTCTGGAAGGTCCGCCCGATCGTGATGCTCTGCCCCTCGGTGACATAAATGACCTTGCCGGTCAGCTCGCCGTTCTCGATGAGCAACTGGACTTTCACGAGGTCCTCCGGGTCGGAACGCTGCCCGAGGGGAATGGAGAACGAGCGCCAGCGTCGGGGAAAGGAGGCCGAGGGGCCGCATTATAGCAGGCGTTCCCGGCGGGCGTCAAACGCTTAAGGGCTCGTCGGGGCGTTGACAGTGCCGCCGCGCTTCTCCTATAATCCCCCTTCCAATCGACGCCCCGCTGCCGCACGCTCCCCCCGTCCGAGGTGCTCCATGCCCGGCCTCCAGCTCCCCCGGCTGCTCGCCGCTGTGCTCTTCGCCGTCGCCTGCCTGCAGACGGGCTGCGACCGCACGTCCGACGCCGCCAAAACCGCCTCGCCCGGCGCGGCGACGCCCGAAAAAAAAGAAGCCGTTCCGGTCAAGACCGTCCGCCCCGCGCGCGGGCCGATCGCCGCCTACCTCGCCTCCACCGCGACGCTCGAGGCCCGCCGCCGCGTCGATGTCTTCGCCCAGGCCGCCGGGGTGCTGCGGGAGCTGGCGGTCGAGGAGGGGGACCGGGTCGAGGAGGGACGGCTCCTCGCCCGCCTCGACGACGACGAGCTGCGGCTCGCCGAAGAGAAGGCGCGCGTCAACCACCAGAAGCTCGAGGCCGACCTCGCCCGCCAGAAAAGCATGCTGGAGCAGAAGCTGATCCCGCCCGAGAAGTACGACGACGTGCGCTTCCAATACGAGCGGAGCCGCGTCGAGTGGAAGGAGGCCCAGCTCGCGCTCACGCGCTGCCGCATCCTCGCCCCGATCACGGGCACCGTCGTCGCCCGCGAGGTCCGGTTCGGCGACCTGATCGCCCGGAACGCGAAGCTCTTCACGATCTCCGACGAGGCGAGCCTGCTCTGCAAGGCCTACGTCCCGGAAAAGGAGATGCAACGCCTGAAGTCCGGCCAGCCGGTGCTCCTCGCCTCGGACGCTGCGCCCGGCAAGGAATTTCGCGGGGCCGTGGAGCTCTTGAGCCCGGTCGTGGACCCGACGACGGGCACCCAGAAGATCCAGATCGCCGTGGAAGACCCGCGGCACGACCTCCGCGCGGGCATGTTCGTATCCCTTTCCATCCTCACCGAGGTCCACGAGGCGGCGCTGCTCGTGCCGAAGAAGGCGATCCTCTACGAGGAGAATCGCCCGTGCGTCTTCGTCGCCCAGGACGGCGTCGCCGTGCGCCGGCCCGTCACCCTCGCGCTCGCCGACAAGGAGCACGCGGAGGTGACCGAGGGCGTGGGCGAGAACGACCAGATCCTCGTCGTCGGCCAGAACGGCCTCCGCGAGGGCGTGGCCGTCCGCATCGTGGAGTAGCGGGTCCGTAAAGAAAAGGACTTGCTCGTTGGACGCGCAGGGGGACGATCAGAATTCTCAATGCTCAATTTTCACGACTCAGACAAGGCTCAAGGCTTCATTCTCAATCAACAACCCGAACTGAGGCTAAACTCGAACGACGGCGGCAAATGGCTGGATCATGGCTCCGCGTCCCAGCTAGACGCGGGCGAAATTTGAAATTTGAAATTTGACTTTTTGCAATTTGAAATTCGGCCCGGCCGTGTGGGTCGAACGCGAGACTTTTACACAGAGACGCG
>JACPWG010000108.1 GCA_016197205.1 Planctomycetota bacterium | reverse complement strand
TTGCAATTTGAAATTCGGCCCGGCCGTGTGGGTCGAACGCGAGACTTTTACACAGAGACGCGGAGACGCAGAGGCCGGGCGCTGAGTCCACCGTCCTCTACCGGCGATCATCTCTGGCAACGGACGGAGAGATCGATTTTAACTTCACTTCGGCTTGTTGTTCTACTTCCTCCTGAGCCTCCGTTCCAAAGGTACTCTGGTTGCCGCTGAGGCGCAGAGTCGCTAACCGTGTTCATCCCGTCAAGCGTCCTCAGCGTCTCTGCGTCTCTGTGTTTCGTCCACCCTTTCTCAGGCCGAACCGCCCTTCCCCCTCGCTCCCTACTTTGGCAAAGTCCGTGCTCCATCCAGCTCGCCTTTTTTCGCCGGCCTCCTCGCCACCACCACGAGGGACTTCGCATGGCCATCGACCGAACCTCCTCGCCTCGATCCTCCGTCTTCGCGCCGCTCTTGCACCTCACTCTGCTCGCCGCCGTGCTCGCCGCCTCTCCGCGCCTCGCGCCCGCGCAGGGCGAGGCCCCAGGCATCAAGGAGGTGAGCGTCGCGTTCGAGGCGGACCCGCCCTCCGTCCCCTCCGGCGGCGCCTTCGTGGTGCGCGTCCGCGCCTCGATCGCCGAGGGTTTCCACATCTACGCCCTCGGCAAGTCGGAAACCGTGACCCCGACCCGGATCGCGTTCCAGGGAGTGCCCGCCCTTCGCCCCGAAGGCGCGCTCTCCGGGCCGACGCCGAAAAAAAAGTTCGACGAAGGCTTCCAGGCCGAGGTCCAGTACTACGAGGGGAGCCCGGCGTTCGAGCAGCGCTTCCAGGTCGCCGCCGGCACCCCGGCGGGGGAGCTGACCCTCGAGGGCACATTCTCGTTCCAGGCCTGCAATGAAACGATGTGCTACCCAGAGGCCGCGATCCCGCTCAAGCTCCTGCTGCGCGTGCAGGCGCCGCCGGCCGGAGCGGGACCCGGTCCCGGACCCGCCCCTGCGATCGGAACCGGCCCCGTGCCCGGCCCCGGTCCGGGCGGCATCGTTCAGGTGCCCGTCCCTCCCGCGGTCCCGGAGCCGACGGTCCGCGTGCGCCCGCGCGCCGATCGCGCCGAGGCACGCGCGGGCGAATGGGTCGAAGCGCGCTTCGCCTTCGCCGTCAAGAAGGGCTACCATGTCTACTCGACCCGCGAAATCAAGGATGGTCCGCTCCCGACCTCCATCCAGGTCAAACAGGGGCAACACCTCACCGCGCTCGGCGGTCCGATCGAGCCCGCGCCGCACAAGGAGTTCGACGAGGGCTTCAAGCTCGAGGTGGAGACGCACGCCGGCGAGTTCGAAGTGGCGCAGCGCTTCCGCGTCGCGGCCGATGCGCCGCAGGGTCCGCTGGTCCTCGGCGGCCAACTCCGCTACATGTCCTGCGGCGAGGGTTCGTGCGTGCCGGACAAGCTGCCGTTCGAGTTCACCTGGACCGTGGTCCCGGGCGAGGCGCGCGCTGAATTCCGTGCCGGCGAGGGGGCCGCGGTACTTCCAGCTCCCCCGAGCGGATCCCCACCCGCCGGGCCCGGCGGCGTCAAGCCGCTCGCGAGCCCCTCCGGAAACGCGCCCGCACCGGCCGGCGGCGCCGCCGCGACAGGAGGCACCGACGTGAACAGCATGGGGCTCTGGCCCTTCGTCCTGCTCTGCATCGGCGGCGGCTTCCTCACCCTCATCATGCCCTGCACCTATCCGATGATTCCGCTCACGGTCTCCTTCTTTACCAAGCGCGCCGAGAAGACCGGCGGCAGCGTGGTCGGCCTCGCGTTCGTCTATGCCCTCGGCATCGTCGTTTCGTTCACGGGCCTCGGCATCCTCCTCACGCTGGCCTTCGGCGCACAAGGGGCGCAGCTCTTCGCGTCGAACGCGTGGCTGAACCTCGCCATCGGCGTGGTCTTCGTCGTCTTCGGCTTCAGCATGCTCGGCATGTACGAGCTGCAGGCGCCCGCCTTCCTCATGGAGAGGGTCGGCCAGGCGCGCTCGTCCGGCGGCTACGCCGGAGTCTTCATGATGGGGCTGACCTTTTCGGTAGCGGCCTTCGCCTGCGTCGGCCCGGTCGTCGGACCGCTCCTCGCCGCCTCGGCCGCGGGGGAGTGGTTCCGCCCCGTCCTCGGCATGGCGCTCGTCTCAAGCGTCGTCGGCGCGGCCTTCTTCGGCCTCGCGCTCTTCCCGGGCATGGTCCGGAAGATGCCCGGCGGCGGCGGCTGGCTCGTCCGCATCAAGACCGCTCTCGGCTTCCTGGAACTGGCCGCGGCGTTCAAGTTCCTCTCGAACGCCGACGTGGTGCTCGCCACGGGCATCCTTTCGCGGGACCTCTACCTCGGGATCTGGGCTGCGATCTTCACGGCGCTCGCTCTGTATCTACTCGGCTTGTTCCGCATGGAGCACGACCCCGAGGAAGGCACGGTCGGGAGCGTGAGTCTCGTCTTCGGCATGTGCTCGCTGGCGCTCGCGCTCTACCTCTGCGCGGGGCTCTTTCGAGGCGCCAGTCTCGGGGAGCTCGAGGCCTTCATCCCGCCGCCCCCGGCCGGCGCCTCGGAAGCGAAGGCCGGCAAGGGTGAGGGCACGCACGCCCTCACGGAGTTCGACAACCTGCCCGCGGCCGAGGAGCTCGCGCGGTCGACGGGGCGGCCGATCTTCATCGACTTTACGGCCTTCACCTGAACGAACTGCCGTTGGATGGAGTCCAACATGTTCACACGGCCCCGTGTGAACTCGGCCCTGTCGAAGTTCGTGATCGCGAAGCTGTCCATCGACTCGGGCAAGTTCCAGGACGACAACCGGCGGTTGATCCGGGAGAGGTTTCGTCTGGAGCCCACGCTGCCGATCTACCTGGTCCTCAAGCCGACGGGAGAGGTGGTCGCGGTGCAGGCAGGGATGGAGAGGAGTGAGGAGAAGTTCGTGCAGTTCCTGGAGAAAGGGCTGTGAGGCGGAGCCTCCAGGCGTGCCGTGCGTCGGAAGGCTGCGAGTAGAGCAACGGAGACGACACGAACGCCGAGGCCATGGAGTGGTAGGGCCGCGGACTGCGGATGCGGGACGAAACCACAGAGGCGCAGAGACGCTGAGGATTTTCGGTCGAAGTGAAATCAGGAACCGATTCCAGCATGGGCAGAGACCTGGTTCGTAGAATCTCTTCTCCTGATGCGCCGCGGGTGGATGGCCGGTCGCCGGCCGCGGCGGTGGACTCCGCTTCCAGGACGGGAGCGGAGTTGCTTTCGAAAGGGTGTTTTCCATGGCGCAAGCATGGGAATTCTGGTCCGCGGAGCAAATCCTCAAGAAGTTGCCGGAGCTGATTGCGGACGTCCTGGCGAGGCCGGACGGTTTTTCGCCACGGGACCGGGACAAGAACAAGGCGGCCGCCGAGTCGCTGCGGGAACGGCCGCCGACCGACGTCGAGATCCTGAGGGGGAGGCGGGAGGACTTTCGCACGCTCGGGTACGCCCTCGACTCGCTGGGGCGGCGGCCGTCCGCGGACGCGGACGAGAGGCTGAAATTCCTGCACGCCGCGCACGAGGTGCTCCGCGCGGGCAACCCGGCACGGCGTCCCTTCGCGCAAATGCGGCGGATCGTCCTGGACGCCCTCACGCTGCTCCTCCAACGCGAGCTGGCGCGGGCGCGCCAGGGCGAGACCGATGCCGGGCGGATCCGCGAAGCGCTGCGCGGCACGGTCCTCGCGGCGTGGGGCTTCGTCCCCTCGCAGGTGGAACTGGCGCTGAACGAGGCGCTCGTGCGGGAGTTGGAGGCGGCGCGCAGGGCGGGGGAGGACGACAGCTCCTTCCATGGGGCCTGGCTGCGCGAAAACATCCAGACGGTGCTCAGTGTCCGGCTGCCCGCCGCCCTGGAGGGGACGCGTCGCCGCTGGGTCGAGGTCGGCCGGCACGTGGAGCCGCGCGCGACCCAGATCGCGCTCGAGGGCGTGCGGCGCCCCGAGCCGCTCTCGGCGCTGCTCGGCGAGGAGGGGCGCAAGGCCCTGGAGAGGGCCGTGGGGGTCGGGAGCGTCGTGGGCGTGGCGGAGGCGCTGGACCCGCTGCGCGCACGCCTCGTGGCGAATCTTCGCCTGCGCATGGACGAGCGCCTCGAATTTCACGAGCCCGCCGCCGATGTCCGCTTCGAGAAGGGCCTGGATCGCTACTACCTCGAGGCGCGAAGGCTCCTCCTCCTGCGCGACCCGCAGGCGCTCGACCGCTTCAAAAAAAACGCCGCCGCTAAACGGGACAACGCGATCGCCGCGGAGTGGTACGCGTACGCCCTCGCCTGCTTCGGGCAGCAGGGGGACATCCACGAGATGGTCGAGAAGCTGGAATTCGCCGCGCGGCCCTCCAACCTCCCGCCGGAATTTCGCTGGACCGCGCACTGGAACCTCGCCTGCGCGCTGCGCCGGCTCCGCCGCGACGCCCCGCGAGCGCTCGAGGCCCTGCGCCCGATCCTGGAGATGCCCTACTACCTCGCCGACGCTTTCGAGAACAGCCTTCTCTGGGCCCTCGAGCAGGAGCCGGGCCCGCGGCTCTCCGAGCTGCTGCCGCTGTCGCCGTACTTCGAGGCCTCGCTCCTGGCCGCGCTCCTCGACGCGCTCTCGCTCCGCGAGACGACTGATCCCGCCCGTTTCAAGAAGCACTTCCGCCGGCTCAACGCGCTTCTTAAGGACGTGGATCACCTCTTCCCGGATCCGCGCGAGCGGCTCTCCGAGAAGGAGCTTGCGCGCGTGCAGGACGCCTTCCTCGAGTTCTCCCTGGTCCAGGCCGGCGTCGAGTGGTTCCGGCAACACCTGTTCTACGACGACGAGCAGCGCTTCTTCAAGAACTGGGCCTGCGCCGCGGAGCTGTACGAGGCCGCCGGCGAGGTCGAGGGGGCGTGGAGGTGCCGAAAAGAACAGTGGGAGACGACCCGGGCGAACCGAAACCTCGCCCCGGAGAGCAAGCAGCAGGCGCTGCGGGCCCTTTTGACCTGGGCCAAAACGCACGGCCGGGAGGCGGACGCCCGCGAGCTGCTCGCGGCGGGCTGGGAAGAAGCCAAGCTGCAGCGCACGACAATGGAACTGTGGCTGCGGGAACTCACGCCGACCGTCGAGCCGGCCCCGCTCGGCGCATCCCCGCCGGCGGGAGCCGCGGCGACGGGTCCGAATCCGTCGCCTGCGCCCTCCCCCCAGGAAGCGGCGACGCCGGTTTCCGCGTCTTCGGCCGGCACGACGCCGCGCCTCCCTCAGCTTCCGCCCGAGGTGCAGACGCTCTTCCAGGAGCTGGCAGGCGCGTTCCAGGATGTGGCGGAGGCCGCAAGTCTCGCGGCTCGGGCCGCCGACGCGGAGCGGCTCGCGGGCGCGGCGCGGACCTGGTTCCCCGCACAGGCTCCGCGCGGGCAGGAGGCGCTTGCGCGGATTCTCGTGCTCGTGCGCGCCTACGCTGCCGGCGTGGACCGGGAACGCGGGCGCAAGCTCGCGCGCGAGCTCGGCGAGGAGTTAGTGCCGCTCGTCGCGAGCGGAAAAGAACTGCCCTACCCGCTCTACAGCCTGCGCGAGGCGTGCGAGCGGGTCGTGAAGGGCTTGGCGGTCGTGGTCGGCGCCGTCCCCGAGCTGGCTATCGGGCCGCCCCCGGACGGCGAGCCCGTGCTCGCGCGGCCGGCGGCCGGCGAACGCCTGCGCACCCGGGTCTTCGTGCGCCTCTCCAACCTCGGGACGAGCGAGATGCGAGACCTCGCCGTCTCGTTCTCCAGCCAAACGCCCGGCCTGCGCGTGCTGGAGGCCGCGGGCCCGCACGTCGCGGCGCTCGCCGCGCGCGCGACGGCGATCGAAGAGTGCGGCGTGGAGGTCGCGGATCCCGTCGGCGGGGACGTGGAGCTGCGGGTCCAGGCCGCGTACCGGGTCGGAGACTTGTCGCTTGCCGCGCAGGCCGGCCTTCGACTCCCGGTCCGCCCGTTCGGCGAGCCCGCCCCCGCCGCGCTGCGCTACGTGACGGCTGCGCCCGTGGGCCGGGACCGGACGGACCTCTTCCAGGGCCGGGAGCGCGAGCTGTCCGACCTGGCCGCCGCCTTCGCGGAGGGTCGGCTGCGGAAGCTCTACTTCGTGAACGGCATTCGCGCCGTGGGCAAATCCACGCTCATGCACCACCTGGCCTCGCGTTGCGAGCCCGCGGGCCTGCCCCTTCTTTTGAATCTGGAGACCGCCCTCACAGGCCGGCAGGTCACCGCGCTTCAACTGGTCCGGGAGCTGATCCGGGACGCGATCCGGCAGGTACGCGACGTGCACGGGGCACAGGTCTCGACGCTCGAGGTGCCGGAGGCGAAGGCCTTCGAGGAGACGCCCCCATGGGTGCTGCTCGATGCCTTTCTCGACGAGGCGCGGCGTCTCACCGGCCGTCGTTGGGTGTTCCTGGCCTTCGACGAGATGCAACAGCTCGTGAAGCGGATCGCGGCGAAGGAGGTCGACGACTCCTTCCTCGGCTGGCTCCGCGGCAAGATCCAGACGAACGCGGACCTCTTCGTCGTGTGCACGGGGTCGGAGCCTTACGACGTCATGCGCCGCCGGTACGACCATACGCTCTGGCGGAACATGCAGCGCTACAACGTGTCCTTCGTGGACCGCGGGGCGACCGACCGGATCGCGTCCGTCCCGGTCCTTCCCGACGGCATCCGGTGGCTCCGCGAGGCCCTCGACCGGCTGTGGGACACCACCGAGGGCCATCCCTGGGTGACGCAGCTCGTGGCGGAGCGGGTCACGCAGGACCTGAACGAGGAACGGCGCCGCGTCGTGGGTCCCGGCGACGTGGAACGCGCCGCGGACGCGATCGCGGCGGATCCGCGCATCGCCGAACTGTGGTGGAACGAGAAGGACGGGCTGGTCACCCCGGACCACCGCCAGCTCGCGAGCCTTCTCGTCCGCCGGCAGCGAGAGGCGCGCCAGGGGATCCCTCGGGCGAAGCTGGTCGAGTTGTGCCAGAAGTCGGGCATCCACAATCCGCCGAAGCTCCTGGCCGACATGTGCGATTTGCAGATCCTGTCGGAGGCGCCGTCGGCGGGCGGCTCGGCGCTGCTGCGGATCCGGGGCGCCTTCCTGGAACGGCACCTCGGCTCCATCCTGAGCGAGGCCGCGGCCCCGGCGCGCGCGCGCGAGCGGCTGCCGCTCGCGCTCCTCGTCGATTGGGAAAATGTAAAGATCCGGCTTTCGAAATGGTTGGACGCGAGGCCGAAGGAAGTGGCGGATGCGCTGCGGGCGCGTCTTGGCGCGGAAGAGCTTGCCCGACGCCTGCTGGAGCTTGCCAAGCGGCACGGCGAGCCGGCGCAGCGCTGGGCGGTCGCCAATTGGGACCACCCGAGCTTCCGCAACGAGCAGAAGGTCGTGCGCAAGCATCTCTTCACGGACATCGCGGGCGAGGCGAAAGAGAACGCGAGCGATCACGTCCTGCGCGAGCGGATCCACGATACGCTGCGGGACCATCCGGACATCCCGGTCTACGTGATCGCGACCGGGGACGCGGACTTCGCGGAGGTCGTCCGCACGCTGCGGGACCAGCGCAAGTTCGTGGTCCTCTGGAGCACGCGGGACGCGCTCTCGAGCGCCTACCAGCAGTTCCTCACGGAACCGGAGCGGTTCCAGATCGAGTGGCTCGAGGACCTCGTGTTGGGCGCGGGCCTCGAGGCGAAGAAACCGGGGTGACGCGGGAGTCCGACCGTGTCCAGCTTGCGCTGTCCGATGTGCGCGAAAGCGATTCCCCGCCCGGAGTCCGCGAAGGTCGAGGTGGCAGTCTGCCCGTTCTGCGCGGCGCGCGTCCCGCGAAACGCCTGGCCGCAGCTCGAGGTGGCGGCGGCGGTGCTGGACGAATTCATGGCGGGCGAGGTGACCATCGCCGAGTCGCCGATCATCGTGAAGGTCCTGCTCGAGCAGGCGAGCCGCGCCGGGGCGGGCACGGCTCCGACCGCGAAAGATGCCGCGCCGGGCGGGCGTCCGGGGGGAGCGCAGCCGCCGAACCCGCGCGGGACGCCGGCCTTTGATGCGCGCCGCGCGCCCGGGCCCCTGGCGCCCCCGGCGGTGCTGCCCTTGGGGCCGATCGGCGGCCACGAGCCGCCGCCCCCGCCCCCGCCTCCCCAGTGGGATCGCGTTCCGGAGAAGCGTACCCCCTCCTCGTCCTCCCGCTCGCCCTCCTCCGGCCGGTCCGGCGTCCGCGCGTCGGGGAAGTCGCGGCCGGACTCCCGGTCGGGTGCTCCGAGGCCCGCCTCGACTCCGGCCCCGACCCCAACCGCGACATCGACCCCGAGTTCCAGTCGGACTTCGGCCCCGGGCTCGCGGGCCTCTACGAGATCGGGCACTCGCTCGGGCGTGCCCGTGCGCCGCGGACGCCGTCCGTTTCCGACGGCGCTGCTGGTCGCCATCCTGTCGAGCGCGCTGGTCCTCATCCTCCTGGGGCTCGTCGTCCTGCTGGGGCGACTGCACGGGTAGGGGCACTCGTCGCGTGTCGAGGTGGGGGAGCGGCTCGCCGCGGAAAGGTGGCCGCGGAAGCGGTGGCCCTGGAAGCGGTGGTTCGGGCCGCCGCGGAGGGCGCGACCGGAGCCGGCAAGCGGCTCGAGCAAGGGTTCCGGTGCTTCCAGAATCGGGTGCCGTGCGGGTGCAGGGCGGAAGCCCTGCACCACAAAGCGGTGTTTGCTTCCACCTGCCGCGAGCGGGCGTGAAGCCTTTGTGGCGCGGGGCTCCGGCCTCGCGAGAAGAGTCAACCAGGCTTCGCGCGAAGCGTGGCCCTTGGGTCGGTCCTTGGGGTGCAGCGCTTCCGCCCTGCACCCCCGGCGCGCCAGGTCCGAAGGCTCGCGCCCGGCGAACCCTCGCCGCTGTGGTCGCAGGGGGTGCGCCCGCGCCGGGCGGACCGAGCTCGAAATGGACTTGCAGTTGAATTCCCGGGCCGGCCGTCGTAAAATGCGGGATTCCGATTGGAGCGAACACCGCATGCGCCTGGATCCCGCTTTCCCCGAACCTTCCGCGGCGGCCTCCCCGGTCCCTGCGCCGGTCATCGCCGCGACCGCCCCCGAGTCCACCCCCGGGCCGGCGCCCGACTCCCAGCGCACGCGCGCGAAGGCCGTCGCCCTGCTTTCCGGCGGGCTCGACAGCATGCTCGCGGTCCGGATCGTCGCAAGGCTCGGCCTCGACGTCACCGCCCTCACGTTCATGACCCACTTCGGCTGCAGCGCCGGCATCGAGGGGTCGAGCTGCGGCCACGACCCGACGAAGATCGCGGCCGAGGGGAACTTCAAGGTCAAGCTCTGCCATCTCGGGCAGGAGTACATCGACATGGTGCGCAAGCCGAAGCACGGGCACGGCAAAAACATGAACCCGTGCGTCGATTGCCGGATCATGATGCTCGGCTACGCGAAGGACTACGCCGAGGCGATCGGCGCCTCCTTCCTCTTCACGGGCGAGGTCCTCGGCCAGCGGCCCATGTCGCAACGCCTCGATGCCTTCCGGATCGTCGACCGCGAAGTGGGGATGGAGGGGCGCATCCTCCGGCCGCTTTCGGCGAAGCTCCTCAAGCCGACGATCCCGGAGGAAGAGGGGCTCATCGACCGCGAGAAGCTCTACGCGATCCACGGTCGGACGCGCAAAGCGCAGATGGAGCTTGCAGCCGAGTTCGGGATCAAGGAGTTTCCCACGCCCGCGGGCGGCTGCCTGCTCACCGATCCGCGCTTCTCCGAAAAGCTGCGGGACCTTTTCGCCCACGCCGACAAGGTGAAGGGGAAGGACATCCATCTGCTCAAGATCGGCCGTCATTTCCGGCTGTCCGAGGACTGGAAGCTCGTGGTCGGCCGTGACGAGGGGGAGAACACGCTCCTGGAGCAGTACGCGGAGGACGGCGACTACTGGCTCGAGGCGATCGATCACCCGGGCGCCGTCGCCCTGGGACGCGGCCGGCCGGGGGAGAACGGGCTTGAGCTGGCCGCCCGCATCGTGCTGCGGTACGGCAAGGCCCCGAAGGATGCGCCGGCGCGCGTGCTCGTGCGGCTCCTCGGGGGGGAGGGCGCGTCGATCCTGAGTGTCGGTGCCGCGGAGGAGGCGGCGCTCGAGCCGCTCCGGGTCTGACGATGCCCGTAAAGGAAGAACTCATGGATCGGCGCTTTCGTCGGAGGGAAGAGTCCCTTGTGGTGCAGGCCTTCCGGCCTGCCCGGACTGGCGTGAGTGCCTGACTCGTTCCTTTACGGGCCCTGACGATGGCGGAGCCTCCGCGTGTCGCTGCCCCGCTCGCCGAGCTGCTCCGCTGGCTCGCGGAGGCCCCCACGCCACTCTCGCCGGGGATGGCCGCCGGGCCGCCGGGCGGCCGCGCCAACGTGCGCGCCGTCGTCGCCGACCTCTACGAGACCCTCGTCCTGCGGACCGCGGACGCGGCGTTTCTACGGGCCTGCGAAATTTCCGATGACGGACCGCTCGAGCGGAACCGTCAACGCTGGATCCTCGCCGCCGCCCACTTGCTCTGGCACCCCGCCGTGCGCGGGCGTTCCTTTCCCGACGCGGCGGTGCGCAAGCTGTTCGTCCAGGAGCTGCCCGCCCTCGCCGCCGTGGCGCCCGCGGACGGGCTCTTGACCGACGCCGAGCGGAGGGAAGAACTGATCCGCCGCTCGCTGCGCGCGCTCGGTCTCCTCCTCCCCGGGGAGTCCGCCGAGGCGGCCGAGGACCGGCTCGCGCAGGTCGACTCCGTGGAGCGGCACAGGCTGGTGGCCACGGCCGCCGAAAAGGAGAAGCGCGCGCGCGTTCTCCGCGAGGAAGAGTTGCGTCGTCGGGCCGCGGAGGAAGCGGCCTCGAAGGACACGCGGGAGTGAGGGCCCGTAAAGGAATGACTCCTGGATCGGCGCCTTCGTCGGAGGAAAGCGCCCGCGCAAGAATTACTTTGCATTTTCGTGGATCGACCGTTGCGGGGGGGCGGGGGCCGCCGGCCCGCGCAGCGCGCCCCCGCGGGCCGCGCCCCCAGGAGCCTCGAGGTCCGAGTCTGCGCAGTTATTTTTGCGCGGGCGCGAAGAGGCCCTTGTGGTGCAGGCCTTCCGGCCTGCACAGACTGGCGTGAGTGCCTGACCGGTTCCTTTACGGGCCCTGAGCCCATGGGCGAGCGAGAGCACGGACCCGAGCCGCAGCCCTTGGGCCCCGGGCCTGTCGGGTCGGCCGCGCCGCTCTCGCCTTCCCCTCCGTCTTGCCCGACCGACCCGACCCCACCCGCTCCCGCCCTCGCCTCCGCGCCGCCGCTCGTCTCCGCCGACCTGCGCCGCCGCAACCCCCTCCTCACGGAGGCCGGCGCGCGGCTGCTCCGCGCGCTGCTGGAGCACTCGGACGCGCCGCGTTGGAACTACCGCTGCGGCGACCTGCTGACGAGCACGGACCTGCGCGCGATCGAAGGCTTCCGAACGGAGCTTGCGACCCTGCGATGCGCGCGGCGCCCCGGGCCTCCGGACGATGCGCTGCTCAGGAAGGTCGCCGGTCTCCGACCGCGCGTCGCGTGGTTCCGGCGGCGCCTGCCGCCGGGCGCGGACCTGGAGCGCGATTGGGACGCGCTGCCCACGACCTCCCGCGAGGACCTGGCCGCGACCCCCGGCGACCTCATGCCCGACGACTCCGACCTGGAGCGGCTCGTCGTCCATGCCACCTCCGGCACGACGGGCCATCCGGTCCTGGTGCCGCATCACCCCTTTGCCTGCTCCGCCTACAAACCCCTCCTGGAAGTCGCGCTTGCCGCCTACGGTATTCACCCTCGTTTCGGTCCGGAGGTCGTCGGCGCCTTCCTCGTGTGCGCGCAGGCCCACACGGTCACCTACGCGACCGTCCACGCCGCCTGGCGCGACGCGGGCTTCGCGAAGCTCAACCTCGCGCCGGCGGACTGGCCCACGCCGGAGAGCGCCGCGCGGTATTTCGACCGCTTCCAGCCGCTGCTCCTGACCGGAGATCCAGGCTCCTTCGCGGAAATGCTCCGGCTCAAGATCGCGGCACGCCCGCTCGCCCTGGTCTCCACCGCGGTCGCGCTGCAATCCGGCCTGCAGGCCGACCTGGCGGCAGCGTACGGCTGCCCCGTGCTCGATTGGTACTCGCTGAACGAGGTCGGCCCGGTCGCGTACGCGTGCCCCCGCGGTTTTCTCCATGTCCTCCCGCACGACCTGCACGTGGAGGCGGTCGACGCCGGCGGGCGCGCCGTCCCGCCGGGGGAGCGTGGCGAACTCGCGGCGACGGGCGGGCGGAATCCGTTCCTGCCGCTCTTTCGCTACCGCACCGGGGACTGGGGGCGGATGGTCTACGAGCCGTGTGCCTGCGGCGACCCGATGCCGCGGATCCTCGACCTCGAGGGGCGCGCTCCGGTCCTTTTCCGGACGCGCGCGGGCGCGCCGGTGAACGCCGTGGACGTGTCGCGCGTGCTGCGACCCTTCTCCATCGTGCAGCACGCCTTCGTCCAGCGTGCGGACCTCTCGTGCGAACTCGTCCTCCGCCCGGCCCCCGGCCGGCCAGACCCGGATGCCGCCCGCCTGGAGCACGCCCTTCGCGAGATCTTTGGCCCTGGAATCGCGATCTCCGTGCGGCTGGATGCACGGCTTGGACTCGATGCGCCGGCGGGGAAGGTGGTGGCCTACCGGAGCGAAGTCGGGACCCGTGCCTGACCCACGCAGGCGCAACCTCCCCGGTCGCTGCCGAAAGCGGCTCGACCGGCCTCCTGCGGGGCTTGGCCGACCGCTTGGCGTCACGCCCGGCGCTTCGATTTCTGAGGTGCTCCGCGCCCGCGCGCCGGCGGCTCGTTGCCCACGACCCGACGCGCGGCCGTCACGAGTGCCCGGCGTTCCGCCCGCGTCGACACTCTCAGCCTTCGCCAGCCCGACTCCTCCCGCAGGTCCGCGAAGAGGCCCGCCGGGTCCTCGTGGAAGTGCAGGAACGCACCCGCGCGCTTGTAGAAGATGCCGCGCTTCCGCTCGGTAAGGTCAGGTATTCGCCGAATCCCCTGCAGGACGTCCTCGAGCGCGTCCAGCGCCGGTTCGCCCGCGTGCTTCATGCGTTTCTCGCTTGCCGGGATTCGCCGGCCGGTCGCGGCCGGGGTCGCGGCCGGGGTCGGGGTCGGGGTCGGGGTCGGGGCCGACCCTGCAATCGGGGCAGGGGCGAACAGGTCCTGGACGATCCGCGGCGAAGGCTCCATCACCGACCTTCGCCGTCCACCGTTACTTCGGGCAGCGCGAACCTGTAAAGCCGGTCCGTCATGCCCGGCACTGCGCGAAGGTCCTCCACGCGGGCGAACGACCCGTGCCGGATCCGGTGCTCGATCACCGCGTGGGCGAGCGTGGGACCAAAATCCGGCAGGAGCTCGAGCTCCTGCCAGGTCGCCCGATTGAGATCCAGGGGAGCGCGAAGGTTGGGTAGCCCCTGCTCGTCCCGACTCCGCTCGAAGGCGGCCACTCCCATCGCGGCGGCGGCCGCCACGCCGAGCGCGAGCAGCGTGAAGGCCTCCCGTCTCGTGAACATCAGGCCCGCCATCCGTGGGAAAGGACGAGACCACCAACGCCCGTGTGCGATCGCCGAGCGGCCCGCTGCCGAGCTTCCGACGCGGACGCTACACCCGCGCTCCCCGCCTGTGCGGCCACACGTCCGGATTGACGAGCTGGGCCGGCATCTTTCCCTGCAATGCCGTCAGCACGTTCTCCGCGCAGAGCGTCCCCATGCCGTTCCGAGCCTCGACGGTCGCGCTCGCGACGTGCGGGGCGAGGACCACGTTCTCCAGCGTGAGCAGCAGCGGGTGGACGCGCGGCTCCCCCTCGAAGACGTCGAGACCCGCCCCGGCGAGCCGGCCGCGCGCGAGCGCCTCGGCCAGCGCCGCCTCGTCCACGACCGGGCCGCGCGTCGTGTTCAAGAGGTACGCCCCGGGCTTCATCAGGGCGAGGCGCGTCGCATTCACCAGGTGCCTCGTGTCGGGCCGGAGCGGGCAGTGCAGGCTGACGATGTCGGAGGTCGCGAAAAGCTCGTCCAGCTCCACCCGCTGCGCTCCGGACTCCCGCTCGAAGTCCGGCTTCTCGGTCCGGGAGGCGTAGATCACGCACAGCCCGAGCGCGCTCGCTTTGCGACCGACCGCCTGGCCGATCCGGCCCGCGCCCACGATCCCGAGCGTCTTCCCCTGGATCTCCATGCCCAGGAACTGGGTCGGCGCCCAGCCGGTCCACGCCCCGCGCCGCACCTGGCGCTCCGCCTCCGCGAGTCGGCGGCAGGTGGCGAGAAGCAGCGCGATCGTGAACTCGGCGCACGCGTTCGTGAGAACGTCCGGCGTGTTCGTCACCAGAATCCCCAGCCGCGTGGCGGTCGCGAGGTCGACGTTGTCGACGCCGACGGCGAAATTCGCCACGACCTGCAGGCGAGGCAGCGCCTCGAGCAGCGGCCCCGTGATCGGGTCCGTGACCAGGGAGATCATCCCTTCGGCCTCCGCCGCCACCCCCGCGATCTCCTCCCGCGAAGGAGGACGGTCACCGCCCCAGGTGCGCGGCAAGACCCCCGCGTCGGCGAGTCGGGCCTTGACGACGTCCGGCAGTTTTCGGGTGAGGAAGACGATGGGCGGAGCCGCCCGCCCCGGCCAGAGTGTCGACATGCACCCCTCCGGTCGTCAAGAACCAGGATGTGCGCCGCGCGGCACACGCCGCGTCCTGTCGCAACCGCGGCGAGGCGGGCGGCAGTCCCCACGAGCCAGGCTCGGCCGGTGACCCAGGGCGAAAGCTGCGGAGGCCGAGGACTCCGCGGGACCGCTCGCTACCGGTCGCGGTTCGGCTGCGCCGGCCGTGCCTCCGCGCCGGCCAGTTCGCGCAGAATCGTCACCGCCTTGTGCAACGTGACTTCCGAGGTCGCGAAGGAAAGGCGAAAGTGCGTCGTTCGCCGGGAGCACGCGCCCCCGGGCACCACGAGCAGTTTTCGCTCGATCGCCCGATGCACGAATTCCTCGTCCGTCCCCTTCGGGCAGCGGGGAAACATGTAGAAGGCGCCCTGGGGCTTCACGACGTCGTAGCAGTCCTTGAGTCCCTCGTAGATGATGTCCCGCTTGCGCCGGTAGGCTTCCACGTATGGGCGCATGTCCAGGTCGAGCGCGAGGAGCGCGGCCTTCTGCGCCGGCGCGTTCGGGCACACGTACGAAAACTGCTGCACCATCGTCATGGGGTCGAGGAGGTCCCGCGGTCCGGCGACGTAGCCGAGCCGCCAGCCCGGGATCCCGTAGGTCTTGGAAAACCCGCCGACGAGGAGCGTGTTCCGGTAGAACTTGAAGAGGCTCTCGTGGGGGAAGTCGTAGATGAAGTGATCGTAGATCTCGTCGGAGAGGACCAGGAGGTCGTGCGCCTCGGCGACCTCCGCGATTGCCAACAGCTCTTCCCGCGTATAGGCGATGCCGGTCGGGTTTGCCGGGGAGTTCAGGATGAGGAGCTTCGTGCGGTCCGTGATCGCCGCCTCGAGCTGCTCTTTGCGGAGGCGAAAGTGCGGATAGAGGTCGAGGAAGCGCGCCGTGCCCCCCGCGAGGGCCACGAGGTTCTTGTACATCACGAAGTAGGGGTCGGGGATGAGGACCTCGTCCCCCTCCTCGATGAGGACCAGCAGGGCGAGAAGGATGCCGCCCGCGGTCCCGGACGTGACCAGCACGGCCTCCGGCTCCTGGCCGGTCTCCTGGACGACCTTTTGCCGCAGGCGCGCGCGAAGCTCGATGATGCCCTGCGTGACGGTGTAGCGGTTGAAGCCCGACTCGATCGCTTCGATGGCCGCGCGCCGGATGGGCTCCGGGGCATCGAAGTCCGGCTGGCCGATGGAGAGGTCGAGCGCGTCCTTGACGTTGGCGGCGAGGTCGAAGACGCGGCGAATGCCGGACGCCTCGAACTTTTCCATTCGCCGGGCCAACTGGCGGGGTTTCCGCTTGCGGGTCCCGAAAGACATCGGGGAACACCTCCGCTGGCGATCGAGGTGCGCCAGGAGCGCCTGGAGGGCGCCCAGGTCTGGGCTCACCTTCAAGGAGCGGGCCGCCACTCCGCTATTGTCCGAGCGGCGTCCCGGACTTCGCGTCGAACGACACCGTCATGCCCGGTCGCTGGAAGTCCCACTGGAAGGGGTGGTCCTTGCTCTCCTCGTGGTGGATCAGCGACATCATCGCGTCCCCCTCCGCCTTCGCGTCGACCCGCTTCGCGGCGGCCCACACCTTGTCGCTGTCCAGGAAATCGTTCGGCAGGGCGACCTTGTCCCCAAAAGTGGAGTCTCCCGGGAGCTGCTCGACCGCGCCGCCGACCAGGCGCACGCAGAACCGGGCGGCCGAGTCGTCGGCTGCGTCGGTCTTCGTCCCCGGCGAGAAGAACCAGTACCCCCAGTAGGCGCCGCTCTCGGCATCGGTCACGTCGATCGTCCCGTCCTCCTTTACGCTCACGCCCATCACGAGGATGAGGATCGCGTCCTCCTTCCACTTTTTCGCGATCGTCCGCGCGTTCTCCAGGTTGTCGCGCGCCTTGAGTGCCTTCGCGTTCCCCTCGATCTTCTCCTTGTCCGGCTCCTTCTGCTGGTTCCCCGGATTGCCAGGGTCCGCCGGCGGCGTGTCCTGGCCGCGGACGGGGAGACCGGAGAGGAGCAGCATCGCCGCCGCGCACGAAAGGGCCGCCGCCGCACACCAGAACTTCATGTCCTCCTCCACGCACGAGGGACGAGGGACCTCGCCAACCAGAGTCGAAGTCACGCATTCTACCGGGCCTTCCCGAGCCTCGCCAAGGGAATTCGGGCGGCGATCCGGGCGTCGCCGTCCTCTCCGGAGCTTGACCCCCTTCCTCGCGGCGGCTATCATCTAGTAGCCGCAGCGGACCTCTTCCACGTTCCGGGCACTCCCGCCGCGAGCGCCCTCCTCCCTCCTTCGAGCAGCACGATGGCCGAAAACCAGACCGCCCGCTTCCATGCCGTCCCGCTCGCCCCCACCTCCATCGAGGACACGGGCCTCCCCTCCAACTACCTGGCCGATCTCACGCTCAAGGCCATCCATCACTCCGGGCGCCTGACCGCCGGGGAGGCGGCCGCCTACCTGAAGCTCCCTTACGCCAACGTGCTCGAGCTGCTCCTCAAGGGGCTCGTCTCCGACAAGCTCTGCGAGGTCACCCACGGGACCGGGTACATGGCCACGACCTGGACCTACGAGGCCACCGAGCGCGGGCGTACGCGAGTCGCGGACATCATGTCCCGGGACTCCTACGTCGGCCCCGCGCCGGTCTCCCTCCAGTATTACAACGACATCGTCCGGTGCCAGACCGTGCAGTTCGGCCGCGTGACCCCCGACGTCGTGGAGCGGGCCTTCCAGGACCTCGTGATCGACGACCTCTTTCGGCTGCAGATCGGCCCCGCCGTCTCGTCGGGCAAGTCGATGTTTCTCTACGGCCCGCCGGGCAACGGGAAGACCTCCATCGCCGAGCGCATCGTCAACATGCTCGCCGGCAAGGTTTGGATCCCGTACGCGGTCCTGACCGGCTTCGAAGTGATGACGATTTTCGATGCCGCCGTCCACAAGTACCGCGAGGACGCCTTCGAGTCCCTGTGCCAGCGACACGGCTCGCTCGACGAGCGCCTCTGCGTCTGCGACCGGCCGATGGTGATGACCGGGGGAGAGCTGACCTTCCAGAGCCTGGACCTGATGTACGACGAGCGCAACCGCTTCTACACCAGTCCCCTGCAGGTCAAGGCGAACGGCGGCCTTCTCCTCATCGACGACTTCGGCCGGCAACGCGTCTCCCCGCGCGACCTGCTCAATCGCTGGATCGTCCCCCTCGAGAAGCGCATGGACTTCCTGAACCTGCGGAGCGGGAAGCAGATCGCGGTCCCGTTCGACGTGCTCGTCGTCTTCTCGACGAACCTCGAGCCGCGCGACCTCGTGGACGAGGCGTTCCTGCGCCGCATCCGCTACAAGGTCGCGGTCGGAGACCCGACCGAAAAGCAATACCGGGACATCTTCCGGGCCTGCTGCCAGGCGAAGGGGGTCCCCTTCCGGCAGGAGATGGTGGACTGGCTCCTCGAACGGTACAAGCGGGACGGTTTCCCGCTCCGGTCCTGCCATCCGCGCGACCTCCTCGAGCAGATCCTGGACCGGGCGCGGTACATGGGCAAGCCGGTCGCCCTCGACGAGGAGTCCGTCGAGTACGCATGCAAGACCTATTTCGTGAAGCTGTGACGGGTCGGTGATGGAAGCGATGCGAAGTCCGGAGCTCGCGGGCGGAGGACGCGCAAAGGCCACTAGCTTGCGGTCGCGGTTCGGCGGCCGGCTGTGGTCGGCCGCCGCCCTGCCGGCGCTTCTCCTTGCCGTCGTCCCGCTCGCGGGGGGCGCCCCGGGCGCGGGGGACGCGGTGACGATCGCTTGGGGGCTCGCCCCCGGGGACTGCGCGCACTATCGCGTCTTCCGCAGGAGCGACATCGGCGGGCGCGCGGTCGTCGTACCGGAGCCGCTGAACCACTTCAATGTTTTCGGCTACGAATTGGACGCCGCGGGCGAGCTGGTCCAACCCCCGCCTTCGTACGGCGCCGCCGTGCGTCGCGTCCTGGTCGTGCCGCCGGCCAAGCCCGTGCTCCCGGGCGCCACATGGCGGCGCGCGTTCGAAATCCTGGACGCGCCGGGCGTGGAGGGCTTCCGCATCGAGGGGGACTTCACGTTCGTCGGGGCGGAGGCCGTGGACGGCACGCCGTGCTGGCGCGTCAACGGCGCGTGCCGGCTCGCGGGGGAGGGGCGCGGGGGGCCGCCGTCCCCGACCTACCGCGTGAAGAGCGGCAGCCTGACCACGCGGGCATGGTTCGACCCGGCCCGCAAGGTCCTCCTGCGCGGCGAGACCGAGCTGGAGCTCGCCTTGGACGGGCAGCGCGGGTCGCAGGACACGACCTATGCGCGGCAGGAGCGGCTCGAGCTTACGGAGGTGCTCCCCTCGGCTCCCCCCTCCCTCAAAAAAAAGATCGCGGCCGCGATCGAGCAGGGCGTGGCTTACCTGAAGGGACACCAGCGGCCGGACGGCGGCTGGGGGATCGATGCCGTGAACCTGGAGGGGGAGACCGCGCTCGTGGTCCTCGCCCTGGTCCGGAGCGGCGTGTTGTACAACGACCCGACGGTCGTCAAGGGGCTCGAGCTCGTGCGCAAGACGCCCTTTCGGCGGACGTATTCGGTCGCGCTGGCGATCCTGGCCGTGGAGGCCGCTTATACGCCGCTCGAGGAGATCCGCGAGAGCGAAGACGTGCTCGACCATCCGGAAGCCTTTCGCGTGCGGCAGCGGAGGCTCCCGCCCGCGGACCAGAAATTCGTCGAGGGGGCGGTGGCCTGGCTGCTCGGGCACGTGCTCGCGCAGCGCCGCTGGAGCTACGAGGACCCGAAGGGGAGCTGGGACAACTCGAACTGCCAGTACGCCGTGCTCGGCCTGTCCGGGGCGATGCGGTGCGGCGTCAAGGTGGCGCCCGAGGTCTGGCAGGCGATCCTGGAGCACTGGGTGCTCGCGCAGCAGTCCCGGGGGCGGAGCGCGAAGCGGCTCGTCGCCGACGCGCACGGCGACGCGCGCGAGCTGGCGTGCAAGACCCGCGGCTGGATGTACAACGACGCCGTCGGTCCGGCCACGGTCGAGGCCGATCCGGCGTACGGCAGCATGACGTGCGCGGGGATCGCGAGCGTGGCCATCGCCCGCGCGCTCCTGGAGGACCAGAAGCGCCTCTCGGCGGAGTGGGCGCGCAGGTCCTCCGAGTCCTTGAACGACGGCCTCGCGTGGCTGGAGGCGAACTATTCCGTGCGCGTGAATCCCCGCCGGGGGGAGGCGTGGTACTATTACTACCTGTACGGCCTCGAGCGCGCGTGCGTGCTCGCGCAGGCGCGGCGGCTCGGGACGCACGACTGGTATGCGGAGGGGGCGAACCTCCTCTGCGCCTTCCAGGGGGCGGAAGGAAACTGGGGTTCGAGCTTTCCCGAAACCTGCTTTGCGCTGCTTTTCTTGAAAAAAGCGACCCCGCCCATGCTGTCGAAGTAGCCTCTCCTCGCCGGAGGCAAGAGGAGAGACTCGTGGCCCGTTGACGAAGTGTAGACACGACGCCTGAGTACCGCTCCACGGAAGTCGGTGATCAATAAGCGAAGGCAAGTTTGGCCGCCCGCGAGGCGCGCGAGCGAGGCGTAGTACCGGAGAACTACGGCGAGCGAGCGCAACGAAGCGGGCGGCCAAAATCGCCGAGCAAATGGGTCACCCAATTCTGTGGGGCGGTACTGAGGGCGCGGGCCTCCCTCCTTCGCTCGCTCGCCGCGAGCTACGGAGCGCAGGCCGGCCCGCGCCTTGGTTGCGGCTCCACCGCGGCAGGGCGGAGCCGCCTCTCCGACCGACCGTGAGAAGCGCGCGTCGGAGGGCTCCACGGCATCGACCCCTGTCCCTGAGGGACCCTATGGAGCCTACGCAAGGCTTGTCGCTCGCCGCGCCGCCGCAGTCGCCGGCGGTAGCCGGGGGCGGGACCGTGATTCCTCTCCGACTCAAGCTGGTGCTCGCGATCACGGTGGTCGCGGTCTTCATCGGCGGCGTGCTCGTTCGCCACCACGACCTCGCCCTTCGCAACGCCCTGCTGCGGCGTTTCGAGCGGCGCAGCGAGATGCTCGGCAACCTCTTCGCCGAGGGGTGCCGCGAGCCGCTGGCCGCCCGGGACCGTCAGGCGCTGCTGCATCAAGTCGATCTCCTCATGTCCGCGAGCGACGTCGCCTTCGCGGGCGTCGAGGACCGCGACGGGATGCTGGTGGCCGCCAGCGACCCCGAGCGCATGGACCGACCGTCCCCCTTCGTCGAGCCCCTGCTGCTGGTCCCCTCCCTCCCGGAGCCGTCGAGGGACCAGGAGTTTCACGTGTCCCACCGCGTGCGCGACCCCGCGCCGGGGGGCGGGGTCTGCCACCTGGTCTTTACGCTCGATCCGCTGGCCCGCGAGCTGGAGTCCGCGCGCAAGGACGCCCTGGCCCTGGCCCTCCTCACCGGCCTGACCGTGCTCCTCCTCGCGTTCTTTTTTGCGTATGTCCTCAACCGGCCGTTGCTGGAGCTGGTCGAGGCCGCGCGGAGGCTGCGCGCGGGGGACGTGGGGGCGCGCGCGGCGATCCTCTCCCGCGATGAACTGGGGGAGGTGTGCCAGATCCTGAACGGCCTGGGGGACAAGCTCCAGGAATCCTCGGTGCAGCTTGCGGAGAGAATGCGCGCCGCGGCCGGCACCGGTGAGGACCTGCGGCTGTTGTCGGGCGAGTTGGACCGGAGGGTGCGGAAGTTGTCCGGACTCTCCGGCGCGTGGGCGCTTGCGGCCTCCCTGCCGCCGGAGCGGCTTGCCGACGGGCTACTACAACGGGTCCGAGAGGCCCTGGACGCCGAGGCCGCTTTCCTGTTTCGCCGGGGGGGTGGGGCCGATTCGTTGGTCGCCGTCGCCGGGCCACGCTGGCCGGCAGCGCTCGGGCCGGCCCCGGTCGCGCACGCGCACGCGCTCAGCGGAGCGAGCGCCGGGTCCGAGTATCCCGTGCAGCTCCGCTGGGTCCTGGATTTCCGGGCGGGGCCGCTCGACGCCTTCCCGCACCTCCGCTTCCGCCACTCGGTCAGCCTGGCCGTTCTCTTCGGCGGCGAGCGCGTCGGCGAAGTCCACATCGTGAACAAGCTGGGCGGCGGGAGGTTCACCCTCCAGGACCAGGACCTGCTCTCGGCGCTGGCGCCGGCGCTGGCGGTGGCCTTGCGCTCGAGCGTGGGTCTCGCCACGCGCGCTGCCCCATGAGCCCTGACCCGCTTCCCTCTCGTCCAAGTCGCCCCCGGCTCGCACTCTTCCTGGGTGCGCTCGCGACACTCTGCTTCCTGGCAGCCCTGCAAGACCGCCTCGGGTCCTTGCGCGTACACGCGCCGGCCGACGTGGCCGCCGAACCGCCCGCGCCCGTGGACTGGTCGCGCCTCCACCTCGTCGATGTCCACGCGCACATCGGCTCGTTTCGCGGCTTCGACCTTTCGCTCGAGACGCTCCTCGCCAACCTGAACCGCCATGGGGTGGCTCTCGTCCTGGTCTCGAACATCGACGGCGCGGAACTGCCGGGCACGACGCTCAACCTGGATGAGACGGCGGCCAACGAAGAGACGGCCCGCGTCGTGTCGCTCCATCCCCAACGGCTCGCCGCGCTGGCATGGAGCCGGCCGAGCGACCCGCGGGGCTCGGCGGCGCGTGTGGAGCCCTTCCTGCGCGACCGGGGCTTCGTCGGCGTGAAGTTCCATCCCGACATGAACCACTTCCTGGCCGACGACCCGCGGTGCGATCCCTACCTCGACCTGTGCGAACGCTACGGTGTCCCCGCGGTCTTCCATTGCGGGCCCGAAGGGGGGGCCTCCGCGGCGTCCCGCATCCATGCGCTGGCCCGCCGGCACAAAAAGGTCCCGGTCGTCCTCTATCATATGGGGACGAAAGCCGGACACGAGGCGGCGGTGCGCGAGGCCTGCCAAGCGCTCGCGAGCGGCGACGCGCAGCTCTACCTGGAAACGGCCTGGGCGGGTCCGACGGAGGCGCTCGACGCCGTCGCGCGCGCGGGGGCGGACCGGGTGCTCTTCGGCACCGATGCCCCGTACTACGGGGCGGAGCACTATGCGAGGTATGTGGACCTGGTCGCCGGCCTGGAGCGCGGCCTTTCGCCGGGCGATTGCGCGAAGGTGCTGCGCGGGAATGCGGTCCGCCTGTTTCACCTCCCGCCGTAGTCAGCGGGGAGCGGCCCCGCTCTCCGGGGAGAGTCCTGACCGCAGTTTCGTCGCGGCTACCCGCGTGAGGCCGCGGATCGGCGAGATCGAATGGGGCAAAGCGCCAGGACACGCCGAGACCGCTCCCTCACGGTCGGGGTTCCGCGTCCCGCCGCGGCACCCCCGCCGCCTACTCCCCGGCCGCCGTCACGCTGACGTCGTCGAACCAGGCGGTGCCCTCGCCCGCGGCGCCCATGCGCACGGTCAGGCTCGCGGTCCCCTCGGGCAGCGGGAACTCGAGCTCGAGCTTCTTCCAGTCCGCGCTCGCCGGGGCGTCCTTGGCGGGAGAGGTGCTGAACGACGCGACCTCGCCGCCCGGCTCCGCCGCACGCGGTCCTTCGCAGACCACCAGCAGCCGCGCGTGCCCCTTCAGGTTCGCCGTCTTGACCCACGTGCTCGCGCGGATGCGGCGCGCGCCCGCGGGCAGCGCCGGGAGCCGCTGCGTCCAACCATTGAAGCCGCCCGCGGCGCGACCGTCCACGCGCGCCGCTTTGCGGCCGCCGTGCGCCCCGACGTCGTCCACGCGGAACCGCGGCCACGTGGCGGGACCGCCCGCATGGACCGGCAGGCCCGCGGGCCACTCCGAGCACCAGCCTGGGGCGAAGGCCCCTTCGCCCTCCTCGAAGTTCCCCGAACGCGCCAGCTCCTCGCCCAACGCCGGCGCGGGCGCGGCCGGGGTGGAAAGGCGCGGGACCGCGCCGAGCACGAGCCCGTCGAACCACGCCCTGCCCACCCCGCGAACGGTCGCGCGCACCCAGAGCCGCGCCGTGCCCGCCGGGAGGTTCGCGTCGAGCGCCACGCGCGTCCAGTCCCGAGTGCCCGTGACCGGGGCCGAGTCCGCGCTGTCCCGGGCGGCCAGCACGGCCGTGCCGGAGGCGTCCACGCAGAGCAGCTCGAGCGAAGCGCAACCCTCCAGCCCTTCGCTTTTCAGTCGCCCTTCGAGGTGCACGGCCTCGACCGGTGGGAAGCTCTCCACGGCCTGGCTCCAGCTCGCGGATCCGTACGCGACCTCCGTCTCCAGCCTCGCGCTTTTTTTTCCTGAGGCGACGATCGCGGCGTCGAGGGCATAGGACGGCGCTTTCGGCGTGACGACCGGGTACTCGCTCAGCCAGCCCGGCGTTCGGGCCAGCATCCCCCCGTCCTCGAAATCGCCGTTCACCAGCCAGTTCGCCGCCGCGCCCCCGGGGGCCGGCGCGAGCCCGGGGTGGAACTCGATGCGGAGAATCTCCTCCTCACGGATTTCGCGCAATGGGCGCGTGGGCTGGTCCACCTCCACCCGAAACACGCGGGAGCCGAACCCCTGGAGGATCCCCTCGACCGTCGTGTTGTCCCGCAGCGATACGGTGACCCGCTCCTGCGCGAAAAGGGACGGTGCGCCGATGGCGAGAATAAAAAGCGCGATCTCGAGCGCGCTCACGGCCGTTCCGCCGCGGACCCGCGCCGGCGTCGCCGTCCGCGGCTGGTTTCGCTTCGCTGTCATTTTGTTGTAAACTCGATGGTGCGTACCAAGGAAACCGGCAGGTCGACCACGGGCCCGCCCTCCAGGACCAGCACGACTTTGGAGTGGTAGCACGCCTGCAGGAAGCCGTGCAGCCGCTTCCCGGTCCGCGTTTCGACCCAGGCCGGGCGGCCGAGCCCCTTGGACAGGCGGGGCGCCGTCAGTTGAAAGGCGCCGCCGAGCGGATGGAAATCGGCCACCTCGGCGAGGGGCAACTCGAGGGCCTTCCCCTCCGCCCCGACGAGCCGCACGCCGTCGGCGCCCAAGCGTTCCACCATCCCCTCGTAGACCCGTCCCCCCGCCGTCCGGATGCGCGCGAAACCCGACTCCGTAGCCGCGCCCGGCGGGGCCGGGCTGTACAGCTCCGCCGCGGGGTTGCGCAGGTGGGTAGCCGTCGAGCCGGGAAGCCGGGAGCGCTCGAAGGCCGCTGCGAAGAGGACCAGCGTCAGCACGATGGCCAGGAGCACCGTCGTACTCCGCAGGTGGGGGCCCCCCTCTTCCAGGCCCGGCATGAAGGCGGCTTCGGACGTCAGGTGCTTCCTGGCGGGGGCGGCGAAGCCGGTGAGGGGGAGAAAGGTCTCGCCCTCCTGCGGCGACGTGCCCGCCATGGGGGTCAACGTCGCGAGCGCGAGGATTTCGACTTCGTCGGCCGGGGTCTCCGCCGGCAGGGCCGAAAGCGCCTCGCACATTTCCACGGCGGATTGAAATCGTGCTTGCGGCTCCTTCGCGATCGCCCTTCGTACGACGGCCGCAAGCGCGGAGTCGATGCCGGCCCTGACCTCGCCGAGCGGCAGCGGCGGCGAGCCGAGCTGCCTCTCCAGGATCGCCGCCGCATCCGGGCCCGCGAACGCCGGCCGGCCTGCGAGCATTTCGTACAGCAGCAACCCGGTGGCATAGACGTTGGACAGGGCGTCGGGGGCGTGCCCGCGCGCCTGTTCCGGCGACAGGTAGGCCGGCGTGCCCGCCAGCGGCGGGCGCGGGTCCCCGGGGGAGAGGGGGATCGAGGGCGGGAGCGCGAAATCGGTGAGGCGCGCGTGCCCCTCCATGTCGAGCAACACGGAGTTCGGCGTGAGGTCCTCGTGCACGACGCCGCGCCCGTGCGCGTAGGCAAGCCCCTCGAGGACCTCCATCGTGAGCCGCACGGCCAGGGGCGCGTGCAAGCGGCCCATGGCCTGCAAGTGCTGCGCGAGGGACTTCCCGGGGACATGTTCCATCACGAGCAGCCACCCGTCGTCCGCGAGGCGGAGGGGTTCTTCCATGCGGACGATCCGCGGGTGATGGAGCTGGAGGAGCAATTCCTGCTTGGCCTGCAGTCGGTCGATGAGGCGCCGGCGAAGAAGGCCGGACTCGGCGGGGGCGGGCGCCAGCGCGGGCGTGGAGGTCGCGGCCTCGGCGGGCGCATCGGACGCGTCGGCCTTGGGCGGCGCGGCGGCGCCGAGCGGCGCGGGAGACGGAAGCAAGCGCACCGTCACCAGCGACCGGCTCTGCGGCACCTCCGCCAGGTAGAGCGTGCCCACTCGACCGATCCCGAGGGGGCGTAGGACGGCGTATCGGCCCAGGCGCTGGCCCGTCAGCTTCATCACCGACCTTCTTTCAGCCAGCGCTCCGCGCGTGACCCGGCCAGGGCGGCCTTGACCATCTCCCGGACCTTGTCCGACTCGGCCTGGCTCATCGGTCGGCCGGAGGAGTTCTGCATCTCGGCGTTGATCAGGCCTTCCAGGTCCCCGCCGGCCGTGGGAATCACGGAAGTGGGGCCCGGGATGCCCTGCAGCCTGCGCAGGACCGCGGCCTGGATGCGTTCCATGTCGCGGCGGAGAAGCTCCTCCTGTTCGCTGGGTGCCTCGGCTGCGGGCCCGAAATCGTCGCGCCGGGGACGACCACGGTCGATCAGCCAGGCCGTGCCGACGAAGAGCGCGAAGAACACCACGAGGAAGAAGTTCCATGCGGCATTGTCGGGCTTGGCCGGTGCGGCGCCGTCGGCGGGCGCCTCGGCCGGCAGCAACCCGCCGCACTTGTTGCAGTGCACGAGGCCGGAGGGGTTCATCTTCTTGCAGTGCGGGCAGCGGCGGGTGGCCTCGGACATGGCGATTCCCCTCCTGGTCAATTCGACTTCGGCTGCAGCAGGCGCTGCACGAGCGCTCGCCGCAAGGGGTCCTTCACGAAGACCGACTGGCACTTGGCACACAGGTCGAGGTCGAAGCGAGCGTAGACCTGGTCCTGGACCGCTTTGGGATCCATCTGGTTCAGTCGGTCCAGGATTTCCGCGATCTCGCGGTGGTGGTCCTTTTCCAGGTCTTCCTGGGTCAGTTCGAGCGGGTCGTAGGCGGACTTGACCTCGATCCGCACCTCGTAGCGGACGGGTTCGGTCAGCAGCAGGGGGCCGCCGCAGAGGTCGCAGGTCAGGTGCTCCACGCAGCGGCTCCCGGCGGGTGGTTGCAAACGCCCGCAGCGTCTGGTCGTGGAACCGGGCGCGACGAGCGCGCCGGTTGCACGACCGCAGCCCCCTCCCGCCCGGTGCCCGCGGGCGCGCGTCGACCGGCGTATTCTACTTCCGGCGAGGCGACCGAGCCAAGGATTTCTGCGCTTGCCAGGGGGGGCGAGGTGTGGTAGAAGGTCGCGGTCACGCTTCTGGGCGCGGTCGCGCGCCAAGCGCCGTGACAACCGGCGGGAGAGGCTTGCGGACCCGCCGGAGAGCGGGCTCGCGCACGCCGAAGTGTCGGTGTCGATGTCTTGCCGGGCATGCACTCGCGAGCCCCGCCGGCAGACGGCCCTGCCCACTGGGTGACGACGCACGCCGGATGTTCCCGAAGGAGTACGCTTCATGCGCCCCCGCCTCCTCGAGATCCCGCTCGGCCCTCTCACGCTTCCGATCAACTCGTACGGCTTCATGCTGATGATCGGCTTCGTCGTCGCGACGATCGTCGGCATCCGGCGCGGGAAGGAGGAGCGGATCGACGGCGAATTCATCATGGACTTTAGCGTATGGATGATGATCTGGGGCATCCTGGGTTCGCGCGTTTTCTACATTCTGGAGTATCACGACCAGTTCAGCTTCGAGTTCCTGAAATTCTGGGATGGCCGCATCAGCCTGCTGGGACTCTGCGTGGGCTGGGCCCTTCCGGTGGGGCTCCGGCAATACCTCCGGCGTGGCGCGGCGCCGCTGCGGGATCTGCGCGGTTTCCTGCGTGACGTCGTTGGGACCGTGGTCGCCTGTGCGGTCGCCGGGCTGGTGCTGGGGCGGACGCTGGCGCTGGTCGAGCACCGGAACGAGTATTCGTGGGACGTGCTGAAAATATGGGAAGGCGGGATCGTTTTTTACGGTGGGCTGCTGGGCGCCGTGGGCTTCGCGGTGTGGTACATCCGGGCGCGCGGGCATTCTTTCTTGAAGGTGGCGGACCTGCTGTCGCCCGTGATTTTGCTGGGTTTCATGTTCGGGCGGGTGGGGTGCTACCTGAACGGCTGCTGTTATGGAACGGTGGTGGCGAGCGGGGCGGAGGGGCCGCCCTGGTGGGCGATTCACTTCCCGCGGGTGGTGGATGCGGCGGGCCGGGTGATGGGGAGCCCGGCGTACATTGATCATTGGCGACAGGGGTTGCTGGGCGCCGGGGCGGAGCATAGCTGCTGGGTGATCCCGATCCAGTTTATTTCGATGGTGGGCAATTTCCTGGTGTTCCTGGTGCTTTCCTGGTTTTGGCGTCGGCGGCGGGTGGTGGGGGAGGTGTTCTGCAAGATGGGCATCGTGTATCCGATCCTGCGGTTCCTGCTGGAGATTTTTCGCGGGGACAACGAACGGGACTACTTTTCGCTGACAATCTCGCAGGTCGTTAGTGTTGTTGTGTTTGTGGCTTCGTTGGGTCTGCTCGCCTGGGTGCGGCGGCAGGGCCCGGTGCGGATGGGTGGGTATGAGCGAGGGGGTGATGGGGCTGGGCCGGTCGGGGAGGCCGGCGGAGCGGTGGCGACGGGGAACTCCACTAGGGTCGTTTCCTGAAATTTTCCAGGCCGCGAACGAGTGCTTTTGCAAGTCGTGTCCTGAAAGGACGATATGGCTTGCCAGCCGCTCCGATATTTTTCAATCGGGGGCAAGAGTTCACTCTTGACATTGGCGGAAAAACTGGTACAATGCCGCGCGTCGATGGACGGAAGACGTCGCTCTTTGGCAAGTGAATAAAGGCAAGGACACTGGCAGCCGAAAGGGCTGCGAGTGGGTTTTAGCCAACTCCATGGGCCTTTCGGGGTCTATGGATCGAGGGTGGCATCCCTTGTGGGTGCCATCATCGGCGCATCTTCTCTGAAGATGTGACCCACACGACCAGACCTATGAATCGGCCGCTTCGGCGGACGATTTCTATTCTTCAATCGATTGAAGAATTTGATCCTGGTTCAGAGCAAACGTTGGCGGCGTGCCTAATACATGCAAGTCGAGGGAGAAAGTGGGGGCAACTCCACGAGTAAACCGGCGTAAGGGTGAGTAATACGTAGATGACCTACCTTCGAGCCTGGGATAACTCACCGAAAGGTGGGATAATACCGGGTATGATCATAGGGCTTAGAAGCCTGGTGATGAAAGGCAGCTCGCAAGGGCCGCCGCTCGGAGAGGGGTTTACGGCCTATCAGCTAGTTGGCGGGGTAATGGCCCACCAAGGCTTTGACGGGTAGCCGGCCTGAGAGGGTGAACGGCCACAGGGGCACTGAGACACTGGCCCCACTCCTACGGGAGGCAGCAGTAGGGAATATTGGGCAATGGGCGAAAGCCTGACCCAGCGACGCCGCGTGCGGGATGAAGGCCTTCGGGTTGTAAACCGCTGTCGAGGGGGAAGAACAGCCGTGGGGTGAACAGCCTCGCGGTTTGACGTTACCCCTGAAGGAAGCACCGGCTAACTCCGTGCCAGCAGCTGCGGTAATACGGAGAGTGCAAACGTTGCTCGGATTCACTGGGCGTAAAGGGCACGTAGGCGGTCCGGCAAATCGGGTGTGGAATTCCTGCGCTTACCGTAGGAACGGCGCCCGAAAATACCGGGCTTGAGCTCAGAAGGGGAGACTGGAACTCTAGGTGGAGCGGTGAAATGCGTAGATATCTAGAGGAACGACGGAGGCGAAAGCGAGTCTCTGGTCTGATGCTGACGCTGAGGTGCGAAAGCTAGGGGAGCAAACGGGATTAGATACCCCGGTAGTCCTAGCTGTAAACGATGTTCACTAGGTAGGGGAAACTCAAATGTTTTCTCTGCCGCAGCTAACGCATTAAGTGAACCGCCTGGGGAGTACGGTCGCAAGGCTAAAACTCAAAGGAATTGACGGGGGCTCGCACAAGCGGTGGAGCATGTGGTTTAATTCGACGCAACGCGAAGAACCTTACCCGGACTTGACATGCTAGTGGTAGGACCCCGAAAGGGGAACGACCCCGAAAGGGGAGCTAGCACAGGTGTTGCATGGCTGTCGTCAGCTCGTGTCGTGAGATGTTGGGTTAAGTCCCGTAACGAGCGAAACCCTTGCGCCTAGTTACCAACGGTTCGGCCGGGGACTCTAGGCGGACTGCCTACGTTAAGTAGGAGGAAGGTGGGGACGACGTCAAGTCATCATGGCCCTTACGTCCGGGGCTACACACGTGCCACAATGGGGGGTACAAAGGGCTGCAGAACCGCAAGGTGAAGCCAATCCCAAAAAACCCCTCTCAGTTCGGATCGGGGGCTGCAATTCGCCCCCGTGAAGCTGGAATCGCTAGTAATCGCGGATCAGCCACGCCGCGGTGAATATGTTCCCGAGCCTTGTACACACCGCCCGTCAAGCCACCCAAGCACGGGGTATCTGAAGTCCTCTACCTAACCGCAAGGAGGGAGAGTCCCAAGATAAAACGTGTGAGGAGGGCTAAGTCGTAACAAGGTAGCCGTAGGGGAATCTGCGGCTGGATCACCTCCTTTCTAAGGTGACTACCACCCCGGAACGGGGAAAGCGTTCTCACGCGCTGACTCGTAGCCGCAAGGCCGTTCCAATGGGGTAAAATTGTCGTAAGCAATCCGATCGGTTGCTGGGTCCTTGCCTTTCTTCGCTTGCCTCGGGCTCGCACTTCCTCCATCCACACCCGGTCCGCTCGCAACGGTTTTGCTCCGGGTCGGCCTCGGGGCCGGCCGGACCGGGCTCGTGGGCGCTTGCCAAGCAAATGCTCCTGTGGGCGTGTAGCTCAGCTGGTTAGAGCATTCGCTTGATAAGCGAAAGGTCACTGGTTCGAATCCAGTCACGCCCACCACGTTGGCCTTCCGTCCAGCACGGTGGGCATGGCTCTTTAGAAAACGCGAGAACGCTTGACCGGCTCGCCGGTTTTTCTGGCAGGTGCCACGGCAGTGGCGGCCAGGAAACGACCGCTCGGTTGGGGATGTAGCTCAACTGGGAGAGCACCAGCTTTGCAAGCTGGGGGTTGCCGGTTCGAGCCCGGTCATCTCCACCAACGTCCCCCTCTCCCCGCCTGGGGGAGAGGGTCGGGGTGAGGGGTGACGCGCCGGGAAGACTCGTCCGCCTGTTCGCAGGCGAAACGATACCCTGCCGCCCGACCGGGCGCAGGGGCTTCCGCGCACCGCCGACGCAGGCGCCGTGGACGCACGGTTCTTTGACAATCAGGATTGCTGCATTAAAAAGCAGTGGAGCGCCAGTGTCTCCGTACCAAAAACGGGCGCACCCCCGGAAGGGGGTGACGCTCTTGGCGACACGTTCTCGCGTCGAAGGGCGCGGGAATACGTGGTCAAGCTACTAAGGGTACATGGGGAATGCCTGGGCGCCAGGAGGCGATGAAGGACGTGGCAGGCTGCGATAAGCCTCGGTGAGACGCCAAGCAGTCGGTGACCCGAGGATTTCCGAATGGGGAAACCCAATCCAGGTCATGCTGGATTACGCGTTGGCAACAACGCGAGCTAACGGAGGGAATTGAAACATCTTAGTACCTCCAGGAGAAGAAAGAGATTTCGACTTCGTGAGTAGCGGCGAGCGAAAGCGGATCAGCCTAAACCGAATGGGTGCCAAGCCCGTGCGCGTTGCCCATTTGGGGTCATGGGGACTTCATGTCGGGGTGTACGGACCCTGAGGGAAGTTACAAAGGTTAGCGTAGCCGAAAAATCCTGGAACGGACGGCCACAGAAGGTGAAAGCCCTGTAGGCGAAACGCGAAACCCTTCCTTGTGGAGTTTCCCAAGTATCACCTTTCTCGAGGAAGAAGGTGCGAATTTGCCCGGACCACCGGGTAAGGCTAAGTACTCCCTGGCGACCGATAGTGAACTAAGTAGCGCGAGCGAATGGTGAAAAGAACCCCCGTTAGGGGAGTGAAAAGAACCTGAAACCATGTACCTACAAACGGTGGGAGGGCATCTACTGCAGAGCTGGGTTCTGGGTACCGGGTCCGGTGTCCGTCCTTGAGTGGCGGACGATAGCAAACGCGTGTCATGCGGATGCCGGCCCCGTGCCTGGGACCCAGCTCTGCGGTGGCCTGACCTCGTGCCTTTTGCTTAATGAGCCCGGGACTCACTGCGTATCGCGAGGCTAAGTTGCTCAGCAACGGAGCCGCAGGGAAACCGAGTGTGAATAGCGCGAACTAGTGGTGCGTAGTGGACCCGAAAGCCGGTGATCTACCCATGGCCAGGGTGAACTGCGGGTAAAACCGCAGGAAGGCCCGGTAGGGTATGACGTTGAAAAGTCATCCCGTGAGCTGTGGGTAGGAGTAAAAGGCTAATCAAACCGGCCAATAGCTGGTTCTCCCCGAAATAGCTTTAGGGCTAGCCTTGTGCGATAGTTGGCGGGGGTAGAGCGACTGAATGGGTTTTGGGGCCTACCCGGCTACCATACCTAACCAAACTCCGAATACCGCCAACCGTACCACAGGAGTCAGAGTGTGGGGAATAAGCTTCATGCTCGAAAGGGAAACAGCCCAGCCCGACAGCTAAGGCCCCCAAATGTCGGCTAAGTGCACCATGAAAGGAAGTGAAGGTGCTAAGACAGCTAGGATGTTGGCTTAGAAGCAGCCACCATTTAAAAAGTGCGTAACAGCTTACTAGTCGAGCATCTTCGCGCCGAAAATGATCGGGCCTCAAGCCGACTGCCGACGCTTCGGATTTGCATGTGCCTGCGGGCGTGTGCAAGTGGTAGGGGAGTGTTCTTCATCGGGTCGCGTAAAACGCGGCCCCGCGGGTTGAAGGCCGACCGAGAGGACGGCTGGACGGTGAAGAAGTAATTATCCGGGCACGAGTAGCGCGATAATTGGAGTGAGAAGCTCCAACGCCGATAGCCTAAGGTTTCCTGGGCAAGGTAACTCCGCCCAGGGTTAGGCGGCCCCTAAGGTGAGGCCGAAAGGCGTAGCTGATGGGAAGCCGGTTAATATTCCGGCCCCACCCGTAGAAGGTTATCACCCATAGGAGGGGCGCAGGAGGCTAATCCGTGCCGACGATTAGAAATGTCGGTTGCTGTCTGTAGGCAGGTGTCCTAGGCAAATCCGGGATGCCGCTAATGCCGAGGGATAAGCGGGAGCGCAATTGCGCGCGAAGCGGGTGATGCCATGCTGACGAGAAAAGCTCCGATGGGGACGACTGCGGGTGCCCGTACTAAAACCAACACAGGTAGGCACGGAGAGTATCCTAAGGCGCTCGTGTGAGACCACTGGAAGGAACTAGGCAAAATGACTCCGTAACTTCGGGACAAGGAGTGCCCATCTTTGTGTAGGGGTTTACCTCCGAAGCATCGATGGGTCGCAGTAAATCGGGCCGGGGAACTGTTTATTAAAAACACAGGTCTGTGCTAAGCCCAAAAGGCGACGTATACAGACCGACGCTTGCCCAGTGCTGGAAGGTTAAGGGGTGTGGTCAGCCGCAAGGCGAAGCTACTAACCGAAGCCCCAGTAAAAGGCGGCCGTAACTATGACGGTCCTAAGGTAGCGAAGTTCCTTGTCGGGTAAGTTCCGACGCGCATGAATAGCGTAATCACTTGGCCGGTGTCTCCCAGTGGCGCACGGCGAAACTGCAGCGGCGGTGAAGATACCGCCTACCCGCAGCAAGACGGAAAGACCCCGTGAACCTTTACTGTAGCCTAGTATTGGTATTTGACCTAACTTGCGTAGGATAGGTGGGAGCCTTTGAGGCTGGTATTCCGGTACCAGCGGAGGCGCCGGTGAAATACCACTCTTGTTATGTTAGGTTCCTAACCCCGGTCTCGTGAAACCGAGCGGGGGACAGTGCTAGGTGGGCAGTTTAACTGGGGCGGTTTCCTCCCAAAGAGTAACGGAGGACTCCCAAGTCACCCTCAGCGCGGTTGGCAATCGCGCGCAGAGCGCAAGGGTATATGGGTGATTGACTGCGAGGCCTACTAAGCCGAGCAGATGTGAAAGCAGGGCCTAGTGATCCGGTGATTCCGGGTGGAAGGGTCATCGCTCATGAGATAAAAGGTACTCCGGGGATAACAGGCTGATCTCGCCCAAGAGTCCACATCGACGGCGAGGTTTGGCACCTCGATGTCGGCTCATCGCATCCTGGGGCTGAAGAAGGTCCCAAGGGTTCGGCTGTTCGCCGATCAATAGCGGTACGTGAGCTGGGTTTAGACCGGCGTGAGCCAGGTCGGTCCCTATCTGCTGTGGGAGTAGGAGATTTGAGGGAAGCCGCTCTTAGTACGAGAGGATCAGAGTGGACGCACCTCTGGTGTCCCAGTTATCCCGCTAGGGGTAATCGCTGGGTAGCTATGTGCGGCAGGGATAACCGCTGAAAGCATCTAAGTGGGAAGCCCCTCCCAATACCAGATCTCCCCGAAGGGCCGTTGAAGACTACGACGTGATAGGCCGGAGGTGTAAGGCGAGTAATCGCTTCAGCTGACCGGTACTAATCGCCCGTTCGGCTTGGCCACGTATTTCCTCGCGCTTCGCGCGGGAATGTGGCACCAAGAGCAATCAAAACGCTTCGCTTTTTGTGCAGAGACTTGGCCACCATGCACCCTCGGGCCGGGGCCGTCCGCTTCGTCGGACGGTCGCTTACGGGTCCGCTCGGTGTCCGAACGCATGGATCTCCCTCCGGGGAGCGTCTGTCCGTGCGCCGGGCTCCCGAGATCCGGGTAGGCTCGCTCATCGGCGTCAGCCATGTCGCGGGCTGTGTCTTGGTGACTCCTCCACTGTCTCCGGACCGGTCGCACCGCTCCGGACTGCATGCAATCCTGATCGATACTCGCCCGGCCGGGTAGGGCAGCGCCCGCCCGGGCAACAATATTGGCCGGTGGTTCAATACGCTGGGGGCAACACCCGATCCCATTCCGAATTCGGTAGTTAAGCCCCGGCGGCCGATGATACTCAGGTTGAACTGGGGAAAGTAGGTCACTGCCGGCCATATTTTTCGCCCACCTCCCGGATCGCGCGAGCGATCCGGGTTTTTTTTTAGCCCCGCGCCACAGCCACAGCAACAGCCGCAGCCGCGGACCCCGGCGCCCCTCCGCCCGCCTGCCCGCCTGCCCGCCTGCACCGCGGTCGGGCACGCTTGCCGCCTCTCCCGCGCGGCGGCTGCAGGCCGGGGTCAGGGCGGCTCGCGGCCCTGAAACCCTTCGTTCGCTTTTGCTTTCCGCCCTCCGCCGACCTGGGACACGGACTCGACTTTCTCCCTCCGGATGACACGACATGCCCATTCCCGCCCAAAACCTCGAAGACGCGCGCCGGCGAATCCAGTCCGCCTTCCGGTCTTCCGCACCCGCCAGGGCGGGGCTCCTGCTCGTCGTCCGCGAAGAGGGCGAATTCCTCTGCCTCGACCTCCAGTCCTCCGCCACGCGCCCTCGCCCGCTGTGCCGACTCCGCTGGGCGGGCAACCCCGGGGATTGGGATCTCGAGATGTGGTCCCCCATGGAACAGGAGTACGACCGGTCCAGCGAGCATCCGGTCGAGGGAGGGGCGCCCGAGCAATGTCTCCTCGCCGCCCTCGATGCAGCCTCCCTCGCCGGCGGCGCCGGGGAACCCGACCTCGTTCCCCGCGTCACGCCGCGTCGCGGACCTCAGCCGGCCTCCCCCGCGCCAAGCACCTCCCCGCGTGACACGCCCCACGCGCACGGCCCGCCCGCCTCCGCGCTCCTTCCCGGCGAGGAAGGCCCGCTCTCTCCGCCGCGGAGAATTTCCTCGCCCGACCCGGCACGCGCTTCCGCCGGGCAGCCTGGCGCCGCGGCAGGTCCAGGACCCGCGGACTCCATCTCCGCCGCCGCCGGGGACCGAGAAGGCGCCGACACCCTGGGCGACTTCGACCCGGATGCCCACGGGCACGTCGGACGGGACGCCGACGGAGACGAAGAGGCCATGTCTGAAGCTCAACATGACCACGGAGAGGAAGGCGAGAGAGAACCGCCGGACCGCGAGCTCCTGCTTGAAGACGCCCGTGGGCTCTTGCGGGAAATCCAGCGCTTCGAAGCCTTCTTGCGAAGCGCCGGGGTGGCGCCGAACGCGGCGTCTCCGGAGGTGCAGGCCCTTCATCGCCGCCGTCAGCTCCTGCTCGCGTTGGAGGGGGCCTTGGGCTCCGAGCCCCTGCACTACGAAGAACTCTGTGGCGCCGAGGATCTGCTTGCCGGCGCCCACCACTCCCTCCGCTTCCTCATTCCGGACTTGCTCGACGCGATTCCCGAGGAAGCCGCCTCCGGTCTGGACGATCTCCCTTTCGGCGAGGAGCTCGTCCCCTTCTGGCATTGGGCTCTCCGCTGGTCGGCCGGCCAGTTTCCGTCCCGGGGCCGCATCGCGCGGCTCCTCGCGCGCCCCGCTCGCGTTCACGAACCCCTCGGCCTCCTGCTTGCCGATTTCGCCGTCTCGGGAGGCGGGGAGGAAATGGAGCTGCTCGACGGAGCGGCGTGCGTGACGATTTGCAAGCTCCTGGGCGCCGCCGAGTCGGAAAACGTCGTCGCACACCTGATCGAAATGCTCTATCTGTGGGGTGACTGGTCGCGGAGCCTCGATGCGATCGCCACGTGGGCGCTCGCGCAGCAGGGGGAGCGCGCGTTCGCCCCGCTTGCCGACCGCATTCGCCAGGACGCGGAGGACTCCATCGTGACGGACGTGGCCCCGATGTCCCCGGCCTACCTCGCGGATCTCGCGCTCTACAGGCCGGGCCTGCGGGCGCACGCCCTCGACCGTCTCCGAAGCTGGCTCCGCACACGGGTCGCCGACGAGCACTGGCGCGCCCAGGTCTGCCGTGCGCTGATGTGCCTCGGAGGACCAGAGGCGCAGTTCGACATTCGCTCGGCGCTGCGCAGGGACGTCTGCCTGGACTGCCTCCCGCTCCGTGACTTCCGCTCGTGGGTCGAGGCGCAGTGCCCGGACGCACCGCAGCGCATTCTCCTTCCTACCCGGCCGATCCTCGAGACATTCCTCGAAGTGCCTCACGCCTCCGCGCGAAGGTGGAAGATGGCCCAGGACGTTCCTCGAGGGGCGGATCCGCTCCGCCCCCTGTTGGAAGAAGAAGGCTGGCGCTGGGGAACCGCTCGGGAGGTGGTCGGACTGGCCGGCGGGGGCGCCTCCGCCCGCCTCGTCCCGTCCGCCCGCACGGCTGTCGGCCGCGATCGCCCGCTGCCGCCGTCGGTCTTCGTTCCGCGCGTCGCAAGAAACGCCGACTGTCCGTGCGGGAGCGGCAAGAAGTACAAGAAGTGCTGCCTCGACAAGGACGCCGCGTCCGCGGCGGGAAACACGCCGGGCCCGCGTCCAACTTCGGCCGACGGCGAAGCTCTGGGGCCGTCGCGGGAATAGGCCGCTCCGGGTGGGGGCGAGAAGCGGGGCGGCCGAGGCCGGCTGGGGGGCGCACGCCGGCGGCAAGACTTCCAACCGGCTCACGCTCATGGCGTGGCTGCTCCGGGTAGGGGGACGGCACCGCCGTGCCCACGACGCGGAAAGCCGCTCTCGACCCCGGGCGACTGCCGCGTCAGTTTGGACCCTGCTCCGCTAATCGTTCGAGGTTCGTTTTCTTGCGACAATTCTACTTTGGTCGAACGCCACGAAAACCACAGATTTCACAGATTCTACGCGATTACACAGATTACGAATCTGTGAAATCTGTGGTTCCGTCGTCGCTTGGCTGCGGCCCCGTCGCGCCAGTGGCCCGTTGACGAAGTCCAGGCACGATGCTGGGGGCGCGGGCCTCCGGCCCGCGCGAACGGCCGCATGGGTTACGACCCGCCGTGACAGAATTCCCGACTGTGTCCGACGTTCGTCAACGACGGGCCACTCGAACGCTTTTTCACCGCTCGTCCACCGCGAGTCGCAAGCCCCCGAGGCGTCCGCGGACGGGGGACGCGGCGGTACGCTCTCGGAAATGGCCTCGCGCCTTCGCCGTGCGCCGCCGAACCCCCTCCACATTCTCCTTCCCCCCGGGCCGCGGCTTCCGGTATGCTATCGCCCTGGCTCATCCGCGTGCGGGCGCCTGTGACCCGGGGCAATCGTCCTTCTTCGGACTGCGGGTACACACGCCAGGTAGTGCGCGACGCGCGACGCGCGCCGCGGGATGGGGTGGGGACCTCGACCCGGTCGTGGGGGGAGTTGCCGCATGTCCACGGAGCTCAGGCTGAGCAAGCTCCAGGAAGAGCTCGGCGACCAGTGCCGGCTCGGCGCCCGCTGCCCCGACGAGGAAACCTACGGGGCGACTTTCTGGATCGAGTCCGCACCGGCCCTCGCTCCTCCCCAGGTTTCGTTTCCCGGAGGCCTCCGCCGCCGCCTCAAGGCTCGAGTGCTCCCCCTTCCGGCCGATCCTGCGCGCGAGTACCTGGATCGGGAGGCCTCGCGGCTGGCCTGGGAACATCCCGCCGTCACGCCGCTTCGCGGCCTCCTGCGCACGCCGAGCTTTCGCGTGCTCCTCTATGCCGCGGTCGAAGGGGAGATGAGTCTCGCGCGCTTTCTCGACCAGGGGCGCAAGACGCGCCTGGCTCCCGGCGAGGCGCTCCAATGGATCTTCGACCTCCTGACCCCCGTGCGCGATGCGCCCCTCGGGCCCCAGGTCGCCCTTTCCCCCGCGTCCATCCTGGTCCTGCCTCGCGCGGCGCGCGATTCGGTCGGGCGGAGCCGCCCGGCTCTCCATGCCGCCGGCTGGGGGCTCGGCTACCTCGCCTTTCTCGAGGCGGAGATGAGGCCGGAGTTCTTGCACCTCCAGCGTGGCTACTACACACCCACGATCCACGAAGTGCGGCCGGCCGATTTGCGCCTCGGGCCGACGGCCGGGCTTTCACCCGCGGACAAGACCGCCTCTCTCGAGGGGGCGCGCGAGGCCTTGCTGGCGCAGGAGGCTCGCGCGCACCTCCACCGCGAGGAACGGCACTCCATGGTCGCCGTGCTCTACCGACTGCTGGTCGGCGAAGATCCACCCGCCCCGATCATCCCCTTGCTGGAGGGCGCGGACGTCGCGATCTTCGAGGAGCGCGAGGGGCCCACGTATCGCGAGCGCCTCCGGGCCTCCCTCCACGAGGCACGCGTGCCGCAGGGGCTTCGCGAGCTTCTTGTCGAAGAGCTTGCCTGGCGTCGCGAGACCCCGTTCGAGGATCTTGCATACCGCCTGCGGAAGGCCGCCCTTTGCGCCCGGTTCGGCGCGGCATCCGAGCCCTCCCACCGCGCCATCGTGCAGATCCTCATGGACGAAGCTCAGGAGATCACCTCCCGGGGCGCCGGCTCGACCACCGGTCTCTTCGAGGACGCGCTCGCACACTTGTCGGGCCTGCTCTCCGCGACTCCGAAGAGCGCGAAGCTCTACCAGGACCGGGTGCGTATCGCCCTCCACCTTGCCCAAGAAGAGGAGCGGAGCGGCGGGACCTCGGCGGGGGATTACCTGGCGCTCGCGATCGCGGACGCCGACGCGGCCGTGTCGCTCGATCGCGAGGACTGGACGACCTTCTGGTTGCGCGCCACCGCCCTCCAGCAAAAGCTGGAATCGCGCCTCGCCCCGCCGTCCCCGAGCCCGGGGCGCGTGGCGGGCGCGCCGTCGGTGACCGCGCACACTTCCATTCCGCTGGCGCTTCGGATCCTCGACGACTGCGGCCGGGTCGTGGAACGCAACCCGGGCTTCGTGGACGCCGGTCTCCTCGCCACGCGCGCCTTCGAGCTCGAGCGTGAGCGCCTCCCCCAACCCGAGGCGGCGGCCCAGCAGGTGGAGGAACTCCTGTCGCGCCTCCTGCAGCACAATCCGCGCTCTCCGAAACTGCTGCTGGCGCGCGCGTGTCTCTTCGAGAGGCTGCACAAGTTCGGCCGCGCGGTCGACGACCTCTCCGACATGATTCAGGCCAATGCGGGGACGGGCATCACGTACATGTATCGCGCCCGCATGCGCCGCTACGCGGTCACCGCCCCGGAGCGCGCGCCGGACGACGCCGTCTCGCAGCTCCAGGAGGCCCTCAAGGACCTCATCATCGGCCGCAAGCTCGGCGCCCCCGAGGCCGAGTGCGCCGACCAGGAGCGCAAGATCCTTCAGGCCCTCCGCGACCTCGAAGCCCGCCAGCGCTGATCGCCGCCTCGTCCCACCACCCAGTTTGCGCCGCCCCGCCTCTTCAAGGCGGCTGAACGCTTCGACTCTTGCACGACAGGGCATGAAATGCCCGAGTGCGGGAAGGGGCGGACCTCCCAAGCGCTTTCCTCCGCCGGCCGCGAGCCCTTTGTGGTGCAGGGCTTCCGCCCTGCACCGACGGGACAAACCGTGTTGAAATCACCGAGCCCGTAGGGCGCGGGCACGGCTCCCGGGGAAATCGGGAGAGTGTTGCTGACCTTCGGTGCGCGAGCGGGCGCGGGGCGGAAGCCCTGCACCACAAAGTGGTCTCCAGCCGCAGGTTCAAGTGAGCAACTTTTTTTGCGGCGGACAAGAGGGCGGGGCGGTCACCTTTCTAGGGCGGGCTGTCACGCCTTCACCCGCCCCCGCCGCACCGTCGGCCCCGCCGGATCATCCCCGATCACCACGTACCGCAGCGCCGGCGACACCGCGAGGCAATGACCCGTCCCCGGCCACACTGCGATCGCGGCGATCGAACCCAGCTCCGGGTTTCGGATCCGGTCCTGTCCCGACACACTCCCGTCCAGGTCGATCCGAACCAGGAGCACGTCCCCGCTGTCGTAGCCGAGCACCAGCCTCACCGCACCCGACGACTCGACCCCCAGGATGCCGCCCGCGCTCAGCCCGTCCACGGGGACGCCCGCCACGCGGCGCACCACGGGCCCCCTGGACAAATCGACAAGGTCCAGTCGCGGCAGCCTCCGCGCCACGAGCACCAGCTCTCGCCGGTTCGAAGCGAGGTACCGGACGGCGCCTTGGACCGGCTGGAGGGGTGCGAGGACGTGCTTCGCTCCCGGTGCCGTCGGCCCGAGCAGCAAGAGCAGCCGCTCTCCCTCGCCGCCCAGCAGGTGCATGCCGCGGACGTCCGCGCAGCATGTGAGCGCGGTCCGGCCCGCTCGCTCCTCCGCCTCCCCGCCTGCGCTTTCACCCTCCGCAGCAGCCGACCCTGCGCCCGTCAAGGACGAGCCGCCGTCCGCCGGCGTCGCGTTCGGTTCAAGCCGGCCCAGCTCGTCCGCGCCGCTCAGCAGCCAGACCCCGCCATCCTCGGCCCCGGCCACGAACCACGGGCGTTGAGTGGACGCTCCGACGCAAGTGAACCGCGTTCCCGGCGACCAGCGACCCAAGGACACCGCCGCGCCGCCCGCGTCCGGCAGGTCCGCCCAGACCAGGTCGCCCCCCGCCGTCACGAGGGCCGCCGCCCGCGCCTCCCATTGCCCCGCCACGGCCCGGATCTCCTCGTCGAACGTCCATGCCCGCAGCTTTCCGGACAGCTCGACACCGAGCAGGTCCCGCCCCTTCGCAACCAGCACCAGCATCGGCGCGGCCACCGCCGCCACGACCGGTGCGTTCGCGCCCGCCTCGCTGCCCGGCGTCGCGGCAACCGCCTCTGCCTTCTCCTCCTTCTCCGGCGTCCCCCGCTCCCGCAGGGCCAGCCCCTTCTCCAGGTCGCGCGCGGCCAGTTCGTCGCCGTCCGCGGCGAGGGTCGCCCGGAGCTGCCCCAGCGCTTCCCGCCGCACGTCCGCATCGCCCAGCCCCGTCCCCGGATCCACGATCCGGTACAGGTCGGTACGCGCCTCTCGGCGCATGCCCCGGGCCGCGCCCTCCTCCAGCGCTCGGCCCGGGCGCCACTCCCGGATCAGCCGATGAAATTCCACGAGCGCCAGCGCGTCGTCCCCGCTCCGGCTCGACGCCGACCGCACCCGCATGCTTCCAAGGTATTCACCGTATTCGCGCGTCGTCTCGTGCCCCAGCTCGTGCCCGAGCAGCACCACGTGCGCGGCCACCTGCCCGCGCGTCGTGGCCGGACCCCGCTCGAATTCCTCCCGGAACAGCGCCGCCGCGCCCTCCAGGTCTCCCAGCCTCCGCCAGAGCAGCAGCCCCGCCTGCACGCGCCGCCCCTGGCCCGCCAGTCCCTCCGCCCACTCGCGATAGCAGGCCCGCGCCTCCTCCGCGAAGCCCGCCCGCTCGTAGATCGACGCTGCCGAGCCGTAGTCCTTTTCGTCCAGGTAAAGGCCCGCGGCCTCGTCCACGTGTCCTCCGCGCAGCAACACCTCCGCCGCTTCCCTCCGGTTGTGCAGGCGGTCAAGGTACAACGCCGCCGCCTCCCGGGCGAAGCCGTGCCGCGCAAGGACTTGCGCCGCGCGCTCGTAATCCCGGAGCAGGTGCGCGTAGATGAACGCGGCCTTCCGCGGCTCGGACCGGCGAAGCATCTCCTCGGCCGCACGGTGATACTGCGCCACGAGCGCGTAGATCCTGCGCTCGAGCCCGGGCCCCAGCACCGCCCCCGGCGTCTCCTGCAGCTTCGCCAGCGAGAAGTCCACCAGGTTCTCCGGGAGTCGCCACGAGAGCGACAGCCGCTGACCGTCGCGGAGGCCGTCCACGAGCGCGTCGTCCATGGGGACGGCATGCCGGAGAGCGAGGTCGAGTTCGTTCCGATCAAAGGCGCCGATCAAGCGGTCCAGCATCGCCGCTTGCCGGTCGAAGACCTCGGCCAGCATGCCCCCGGCGAGCGACGCCGCGCGCCCCCGCAGCCCCGAAAACCAGCGGCCCAGCGCGCCGCTCGATCGCCCGCCGCCGGGTGCCCCGGCGCCTCCCGGGCGGGCGCTCGACCCGGCGCCCCCGCGGGTCGGCGCGTCCTTGCCTGCGGCGCACAGACGTGCGAGGAGGAAGAGCAGGAGGGGCATCGACAACCACCAGGGCAACCGGGCCAGCAGGACTGCCGCGACGGCCAGGAGCAACAAGCCGCCGAGCCAAGTCCCGGTCGCTGTCGGGCTTCCCTCAGGCGGGCGCGCGTCGGTCGCCCTTTCAGGCGGTTTCCTGGTCGGACGCGATGCGGGCCAGAGCGACCGCCCCAGTCGCACGAGCGCCTGGAGGCACGCGAGCGCCGCGCGTCCGATCAGCCGGCCCGCGCGCCGCGCAAACGGGGCGCGGCGTTCCGCCCTCGCCTCCGCCCAATCCTCGCGGCGGGGGAGAGCACGTGCGCCCCCCAGGATCCGGGCCAGGACGCCTTCATCGGCCGGCGCAGGCGAACCCAGCGCCTGGCCTGCTTCTTCCTGCCAACTCGCCGACGCGGGCAGCGGCGAACGCGCAAACCGCGGGGCTTCGACAAGGGGAGCGGGGAGCGCGTGCCGGCCGGGGGCAGGGTGGAGCGCGCGCTCCGGCGGCGCGCCGCCGATGAGCGTGACGAGGTCGGCGAGGGACAAGCGCTCCGCTTGGATCCACTCGAGCTGCCCGTCCGCAACTCGGCCCACGATCACGCCGCCGGCCCCCGCGTCGAGGGGCTCGAGGGACGCTTCGGTGGGCGGCGGCGTCGGCACGAGCGAGGCCGGGGCGAAGAGCCAGGGTCCGCTGAACTGCCGTCGAAGGGGGAAGGGACCGATGGCGGGCATTTCTCCCCGAAAGAGCAGAAAGAACCACCCAGCCGCCTCACGCAGGATGCGCAACTCCGCTTGTGCCGAGGCCGGGACCTCGGCGAGCAGCGTCGCGAGTCTTGTGGCATCCCGCTGCGGCACAAAGAAGCCGTGACACGTCTGGGGGATCGGGGCCTTCACCCAGGCGATCGGCACGATCGGGAACGGGCCTTCGTGCGTGCGCAGCCGCATCTGTATGGTTTTCGTCGTCGTCATCGGCGTCGGCGTCGTCGTGGTCATCCCCGGCTCACCCGCTTTTCACCGGACGAAGCTCCCGCAATGTGGGCGAAGGTGCCGCTTTCCTGCCAGTCCCGGAGCCTCTTCGCGAGCGCCTCCGGATCCGGGCGGAGGACCAGCCCGGCGGGCAGGTGCACCGCCGCCAGACCGAGGCGTGTCCCCGCCGCCAGCCCGTCGGTCGCGACCACGGCCCATCGATCCGTGCCGTTGAAGTGGAACCACGCGACCGGCGAGGATTCTCCCGGGACCCAGAATTCGTGATCATGGCCCTGGCGGCTCGTGAGGAGAAGCAGGTCCATCCAGGTCGCCTGCGCTCCGGAGGTGCCGGCGGTCACGCGTTGGTACAGACTGTCGACGACCGGCCGACGCGCCTCGGGCGGCGGCGCGGAAGCGGCGGTCATGGAAAGCGCTTCGAGTCGGACCTGGTCCTTCCAAGTGAGCCGAACCCGGAGGCGGGACTTCACCTGAAAGTCGATGCCCCGGCCGCGCGCCCCTTCGGAAATGGGCGGCACGGGGGTCGGGGTCGGCAGGGCCTTGCCCGGCGGGCGTCGCGCGACCATGCTGCCGTCCCGGAGGTCCCAGAACCAGAGCGTCTCGCCGTTCGCGCAGACCGCGCGCTGACACGCGCCGTTGACGGCCAGCGGGATCATTTTCGTTTCGAGGAGAGCTCCGCTTGGGTGTGACCAATCCGCCCCCTTACCTGTCGTTGCCTGTGTCCACGGGGTGCCGGTCCATGTGCGCACCTCGAGGCCGCGCTTTGACCCGAGCAGGAACACCCGCCCCTCTTCGTCGAAAACGGTACCCAGCCGCTCCACGAACTTGCCTGCGGCCTCGCTCGAGGCGACGCCACGATCCTCGTAGGACCCCTCACCCCAGGGCCGGGAGCGCATGCCCTCGCTTTTGCAATAGACCAGCCTGTCGGCTCCTCGATCGACCAGGAAGCCCAACCGCCACATGTCCGCCGAGGACGCAACGGCCGGCTCGGAGGCCGAGCGCCAGGCCCGATGGGCGTCCCCCCCGGACTCGCGGTCCCCGCACCAGGAGTGGAACTGGGCCCTCGCATCCTGCCAGACGAATTCGTCGGGCCTCCGACCTCGTCGGAGCTTCCATGCGCTCACAGCCCCGACGGACTCACCGATCGGCCGGAGCTCCCCGTCCTGCAGCGAAAACGAGCGCATGCCGCGCGTCGAGGAGATGAGCACGTGACGCTGCCCGATGCAGACCGCATTCACCGGTTCGCCCAGCCGCGCGATTCGCGCCACCCGCGTCCCGTTCATCGCGTCCCACAAGTGCACGTCCCCGTTTCGGTGTCCCGTGAGCGCCCGTCCCTGGGCGTCGAGCGAGGCGCAGGTTACCGGCGACCAGTGCCCCCATTGGCACTCGGGTCGCACGGGGAAGCGCCCGAAGCGGACACCCGCGGGCCCCCCCGCCGGAGCGGCCGGCGGCGGGGCGACCGCGCGAGGGTGCAAGTCGACGCGGAAGACCTCGTCGCGTCCTATTTCGCGCAGCGTGGCGAGCCGCGCGGAGCCCGTCAGCGCGTCGACCGAGAAGAGGTGCACGCGGACGGAGACCTCGTCGGCTCGCGTGCCCCGCGCCGCCGCACACGCGCGAGCGGCCGATTCCGCCGCCGCGGCCTTGCCTTCCTCCGTGCAAACGATGAGGTCCACGCCCGACGCGGCGTCGGCCCCCAGCTCCTCGCCCCGCGCAAAGAGGCTCGCGAGCGCGTCCGCCAGCCCCTCCTCCCAGCGTTGGTGCTCGAGCAGGCGCGCCAGCCCGGCATGGCCGTCCAGCCCCTCGAATTCGACCGGCACGGCCCCGGGCGAGAAGATGCGCACCGCGGCGCCGGTCTCCCACGCGCGTTCCAACAGGCTGAGCGCGGCCGCCTGGCCCGCGAGCCGGGCGATGCCCCACGTCGTCGGGGCGTCGTCGAGGAGCACGAGTTGGACGGGCGGGGTGCGGCGGGGCGGGGCTTCGAGATCGTAGTAGAGCTGCTCTCCTTCGGCGAACCGGCGGACGAATTCCTCCTCGGGGTAGGCCAGCTCCGAGATGAGCAGCCGATCGAAGGGGCCGCGATTCGACAGGTCCGCGTAGCCGCCGACGGGAAAGGCCTGGCTGCCGCCCGCCGGCGGCCGCACGCGAAAAACCGGGAGCAGCCGCAGAAAGGCCGCTCTAAGGTATTCACCTGAGTCGGAAGCCGCCAGGACGCGCAGCAGCCCCTCCCGGTCCTGGACCGGCGGGTCCTCGAGTTTGCGTTCGAGGTTGCCGCGGAGCACCTGGACCGCCTGACGCCGCCGAAGGACGCGCGTCGTGTTGTCGCGGCGGGCCGCCCCCAGGGACTGCGAGAGCGCCTTGACCACGTCGTCCTGGGAGAGCAGGTCCAGCCGGTCGCGCAGGGCCTGCAGGTCGCCGGCGGCGAGCTTCGGCACGGCCCGACGCAGGGGCACCGCAAGCGCTTCCGCCAGGGCCTTCGGGTCGCGCAGCAGCCGGTACAGCTCGCCGACCCGACCGCGGAGCGTGCCCGGCAGCTCGAGGTCCCGGGTGAGCAGGTGCAGGCCCCTCGCCTCGATGCGCGGCCGTTCGGTCGGGTCCTCGGCCGCGAGGCAAACGCGCTCCACCGCCGAGCGGAAGCTCCAGCCGCCGCGGTCGCGCATCACCGCCGCGGTGAGCACGGCGCCGAACCCCTCGCCGATGGTCCCCCGAAGCCGGAGGGCGCCGGAATACGCCAGCACGAGGTCGAGCGGCGGAAACGCATCGGCGCGATACCATTCCTGCAGGAGCGGGAGAAGCGTGCCCGCGATCCGTCGCCGCTCCTCCGCCGGGCGCGGCCGGAGACCCGCTCGCGCGTACTCTTCCGCGGACCAGTAGACCGGGTCCGGTCGGGTCGTCGTCATGCGTCGTGCACGTCCGAAGGGTTCGCGCGGATCGAATACCACGGCCATCCCGGAGTTCCCAGAGCACCCGATGGCCGCAACCGAAGGGTTAGGCCACCGAAAACGCCGAAGACACCGAAGGACGAAACGCTTGCGGATCGACCGGCGCAGCCGATCGGAACCGCGACCGTGAGGGAGCGGTCTCAGCGCGTCCTTCGGTTCCCTCGAGTTCGGTCTCGGAACCGATGGCCTCCTGGGGGAATTTGTTGCCGAAAGAGAAACCTTCCGCGCGATTGGGTCACAGATGCTACGGGAATTCACAGCGCGGCAGTGCCGCAGCCAAGCGACGACGGAACCACAGATTTCACAGATTCGTAATCTGTGTAATCGCGTAGAATCTGTGAAATCTGTGGTTTTCGTGGCGTTCGACCCAAGCAAAAATTGTCGCAAGAAAACAATCTTCGAACGATTAGCAGCACAGAGCACGAAGAGCGGAATGGTCGTTGATCTGTGACGCGCCCGCGCGAGGGCTTGTTTTTCCGGAAACGGACTCCCGGTAGAGCCTTGGCGAAATGGGCGACATTCGCGGTTCGTTCTCCTCCGAGGCTGGGCGGGACTGAAGCCGAGGGGAACGTAGCACACGCTGAGACCGCTCCTGCCGGTCGCGGTTCCATTGAGCGGCCCTCCTCGCATCGTCTGATCGTCATCGGTGTCTTGGGCGGCTCGCCTCACTTGTCATCGGGCTACCGCCCTGTCACTCCCGCGCCCGCGCCCGCATTCGCGGTCCCTCGCCGCGCCTGCCACCCACGGGCCTCGCGCCACGCGCGGCGATCCAGCGGCGTCAGGCTCTGCCAAGGCACCTGAACCACGACCGGCGTGGGGAGCCAGAAAAGCACGTGCCCGGGCTTCGCCCCGAGCGCGCGGAGCAGGAGCGGCAGGGCCAGCGCGGGGGAGGGCTCGCGTCCCAGGCCGACGAAGAGCGCTCCGTCGCCCGTGCCGCCGACGCGCCAAAACGAAATGCCGCCGAAGGACGGCAGCTCGCGTCCCGGCGGGCCGAGCAGGAAGGCCCCTTCCGCCCAAAGGGAAAACTGGATTCCATCGAACTCGTCGGGCGGGAGCCGATCCAGCCGGTCGTCCAGGTCGCCCAGTCGCGGGGTTTGCAGCAGGCACGCCTCCGCGGGCTCGCGTCGCTCGGACGCGGCAAGCTCGAGTCGCAGCTCCGCGCCTCCCTCCCACGCCCTCGTGGCGGCGGCGCGAATCGTACCCGCCCATGCGCCGCGCACGAGCGAGCCGAGCGGTCGGAAGGAGACGTCCTGCACTTCGAGCGGCGACCGGCAGTCGCGGAGGAGGATCGTGAGCGCACCCGCGTCCCCGCGACCTGCTTCGGCGGCGGCGGCGGGATCCTCCGCGAGCAGCGCTTGGTTCGGCCGGCCGTAGAGGAGAAGCGCGCGAGGCGCAGCCAGGATCCGGGCCGCGGCCTCCGGCGAGAGCCGATCCGCGACGCAGAGGACGTGCGTCGGCGCCGACTCGACGAGCGAGACAAGGACCGCCGGCAGCTCGGTGATTTCGCGCGTCAGCCCCATGCCCGCGAGCGCGTCGAGCGGGATCAGCGCCGCGCGGGCGGTCGTTGCTTCCGGCATGAGCGTGTCTCCGAAGCCGCCGGGTCGCGCAGTCCCCATCAGCCAACCGCTCTCGCCGGAACCTCGCGCGTCTACCCGGCCCGTCCGGGTTTGAGCCGGGCATCCATCTCCGCGAGTACCTGTCGCACGCGGTCGGTCAGCGCGGACAGGGCCGTCCGCTGGCCCGCGTCCCCCGGCACCACCCAGTCGCATTCGCGACGGACCCTCTCCAGGCCGTCCCTCCGCGCGAGCAGCTCGACCCCCGTTAACGAACGGTCGTCGAGCCCCTGCGCGAGCCGCGCGACCTCCGCCGCGAGGGCATCCACCGAGAGGCGCGGCCGGTTGGCGACCATCGGATGCGCGACCGCTCCGCCTCCGCTCGCCGGCTCCGGGGCCTGCTCCAGGTACTTCCTCACCTCGTGGTTGATCAACTCCTCAAGGATCGGCGACTGCGACTCGTTGTCCCAGATGTACCGAAGCACCCAGAAATCCGCGGGGGAAGCCTCCTTGCGCCCGCAGAAAAGGCTCGAGGCCGCGATGACTTTCAGCAGTCGCACCACGCGCCGATCGGACATCGAGATCCCCGCGGACCGGATCTTCCTCACCAAGTCCAGATAGGGCGCCTTCACGCGGGCCAGGTCGACCGACGCCAGCTCGCTGCACAGCGCACGCAACCCCTTCACCGAGAACCGTCCGTCCGCGGCCGCGTGCCCGTCGCGCTCGCGCAGCCGCGCCAGCTCGATTTTCCAGCCCTTTTCGAGAAGCATGGGCAGGGACGCGGCACTGACGTTGTCGCAGCGCACCCGCAGCAGGAACCGGTCGAAGAGCGCGCGGAGCGAAGGGTCCTCCGGCAAATGGTTCGTCGCGCCGACCACCGCGAAGAGGTCGAGCGTGCGCCGCTCCCGGCCCCTGCGAAACGTGCGCTCGTTCAGAATGTTGAGCAGGCTGTTCAGGATCGCGCTGTTCGCGTTGAAGACCTCGTCGAGGAAGGCGAACTCGCAGTCCGGGAGCATGCCCTCCACGTTCGTGACCACGATCCCTTCCTTGAGCTTGCGCAAGTCGACCGGCCCGAAGAGCTCGTTCGGTTCGCTGAACCGGGTGAGCAGGTACTCGAAGTAGCGTCCCTCCAGCCGCGCCGCGAAGTCCATCACGACCTGCGACTTCGCCGTGCCCGGTGGGCCGACAAGGAGGAGATTCTCGCCCGCGACCGACGCGAGGGCCAGCAGCTCGAGGATCTCGCGCTTTTCCACGAACTGTTCGACGAGCGGATCCAGGACGAGGCGGCGCAGTTCGGCGACGAGTGCTTCGCTAGGTTCCGGCATCGGGCGGCTCCTCGTGCTCCGGGGCCGCGGCGGTACGAAGGGCGTCGAGGCGACGGGCGAAGGCGGGATCCAGGTCGTCCGGCCAGGCGTTTTGCGTGCGCAGGGGGGAGAGCGCGAGCAGCCAGCCGTTCTCGACCTCGCCGAGCACTGGCTCCGGCCCGAGGCGCCGGCCCCACAGATAGAGAATTTCCCGCGCGGATCGCACGGGATGCGACCATGTCCTCCAGATCCGCTCGAGCGTCCAGCAGCGGCGCGCGATCCGGGGGACCGGCTTGCAGGGGGAGCCAAGGCGCTGCACGAGCCAGCGGCGCAGTCCCTCGCACGCCTCGAGGCCGTCGAGCACGGGCGGGGGCTCGCCGACGAAAAACTCCTCCGTGTCCTCGCGCAGGGAGAGGAGCGGGCGCGCGGCGAGGAAGGCGGACAATTGACGGGCGGGCGCGTCCGCCGCCGGTGACTCCCCATGGAGCCCGCGGCTCCTCAGCCGGCGCAAGATGGGCAGGGCGAACCAGCCGAGCGCCGCCTGCGTGACGTGCGCGGCTGCCGTGTTCGGCGAGGGAACCCGCTCGATCCTGCGCGCGAGCATGCCCCCCTCCTCGGCGCCCGGTTGCAGATGGACCGCCGATTGGTGGAGCACGGCCGCGACGGAAACCGCGGACGCGGGATCGAAGAGGTCGGCGGGCAGGGGATCGGGGAGGTCGGCGATCATGCGGTCGGCGAGACCGCGCAGGACGGCGAGCAGCGAGCCGTGGTCTTGCGCCGGCTCGGGGCCGAGCTGCTCGGCGAGGGGGATTTCGTTTCGCGCCGCGAGCGCTTCCCAGAACTGGAGAAGCGGCCCAGGTCCGCTCTCGGACATGTCGGCGACCTCGAGTCGGGGTTCGGCAGGGGCGGGCGCACGAAGCAGGGATGAGTGCTCAGAATACTCCCGGACCCACGGCCGAGTCAAGGCCGGGGCCGCCATTTTGTGGCGCAGCCCTCGGTACGCTGCCTCGCACTCGCCGTCACGCTTTCGTGCCGGAGCCGAAAAAACGCCGTTACATTGCGCTGCCTCCGCTGCGGAGTCGGTTCCGGCGACCGCCATTTGCCCGTGCGCACAGGATGTTGCTGCTACGGGAGTTGCGGCTGCCATGGTCCGAGGTTTTCGGATGGTACGAGGATTGTGTTGTACACCTTGCGGACGATGGGATGCCCGCCGTGCATGAGCCCATAAGCGCACGCGCACACGAGCACACGAGAAGTCAAGGTAAGGGCCCGTAGAGAAACAACTCATGCAACTCGAAAACCGGGGAGCTCGTCAGGAAAAGGCTCAAGGCTCAATGATCAATTTTCAGGCAAGGCTCAAAGTTCAAGGCTCAGTACCGCTCCACGGAAGTCGGTGACCCAGAGGCGAAGGCAGGTTTGGCTGCCCGCGAGGCGCGCGAGCGAGGCGTAGTAACGGAGAACTACGGCGAGCGAGCGCAACGCTTGCGCCCCGAAGCGCCGCAGCGCGAAGGGGGGAAGCGGGCGGCCAAAATCGCCGAGCAAATTGGTCACCCCATTCTTTGGGGCGGTACCCAGAGTCCGCGATTCCGTGCCCGGGCTACGTTCGGAGGTGGTCATTGAGCATTGAACCTTGGGCCTTGTCTGAGTCTTGAAGATTGAGCATTGAGAATTGAAAATTCATGCCGCCCTCCTGCGCGTCAAACGAGCGCGTTATTTTCTTACGGACCCTAAGGTGGGAGGAGATCGATGATGGGGATCGCGCTGCGAAAGGGACGGGCCGTGCTCGTCACGGGCTTTTCCCTTGGGCTGTTCGCCGCCTCGGTCGGGCTCGCGGGTGAACCGACGTCGTTCGGCGGAGGCTCGGCCTTCCCGGAGGAAACCCCGGGCGTCTCCGATCTCCCGGAGCCGGTTGCGGCGAAGCCGCCGGACTCCGACTCGGGACTGCGCTTCACGCCGGAGAGTCTGCTCCGGGAGCTGGACTCGACCGCGCGTCCCGTCGGCGTGCGTCTACTCGCGCTCACCGCGCGCAACGAGCCCGGACTGCTGCCCGCCGTCGCTCCGGCCCTGAAGCAGCGTGCGAATGGGGAGGACCCCGGTCAACGCCTTCGGGCCGTGCTCCTCCTTGCCTGGTCGGGGGACCCTGCCGGCGAGGCGTACTGGTCCGTTGCCGTGCGGAACGAACCGTCGACGGCGGCTCGCGCCGAGCTCGCGGCGAACGCTCCGCTGGGCGCGGATCCCGAGCGCAACGCGCGCATCCAGGAGACGCTGCTCGAGTCGCTCCAGGCGGACCCGGAGCCGGTCGTGCGCGGCGCCGCGCTCGCCGCCCTCTCGAACCCCCTGCCCATGCAGCTCCAATCGCGGCTCGCGTCCCTGCTGTTCAGCGAGAGGTGGTCCGAACTGCGCTGCGCGATCGTCGAGCGGCTGTGCCGCGCGGAGGCCGTGGAGCCGCCGGTTGTCGACACCCTCGCCCGCATCGGCCTGACTGAATGGCAGGATCGGGAGGTCCGCCTCGCCGCCCTGCGCGCGCTCGCCTCGCTCGCGGCGAAGAGCTCCCCGTCCCTGCGGGCGGAGACCGCGGCCTGGGTCGGACCGATGCTGGCGCGGGTCGAAGCCGGGAACGCGCGCTGAGCCGGGGCGCCCGCCCGCCCGGCCTTGCAGGGCCCGGCGCGGAACCGGCGGCCTCGCGTCGCGTTCCGATCCATTGACTTCACCGGGCAGGTTGCGCTAGAGTAGCCCTCTTGGCGCGCCCGGGTCGGCTGGGCGGTCTCGTTCCCCACCGCTTCGCGAGGCTTCCGTGCCCGACCCTTCGCGGGACTCGGACGATCCCCAATCGTGGCTCCGGCGCGCGGACGCCCTGGCGCGGGAGCGCGACTGGGAAGGCAGCCTGCTGGCCTACGACCGCGTGCTCGCCCATAGCCCTCGGCACACCAGCGCCCTTCAGAATCGAGGGGTCGTCCTCGTGAAGCTGGCCCGCCTCCGCGAGGCGATCGCGAGCTTCCGCAAGGTCCTCGAGCTCGACCCGGGCAATGCCCCGGCTGCGCGCGCGCTCGAGAAGGCGATCGGCAAGCTCGCCCGGACCCAGGCCCCCAGCATCGAACGTCTCTCCACGGCTTCCACGTCCGGAACGGGCACCACCCCCTCCCCCTCCACCGTGCACGCGCCTTCGGCCTCTCCCGCCGTGCTTTCGCCGGCCGGGGGGGCCACGACCTCGACCGCGGGCCCCGTCGTCCACGGCGAGACCGATACCGCTGCCCTCACGGAAGCGAGTCGCACGCAATCCTCCGGCGGAGACAGCGGCGGCACGGGCGGCACCGGGGCCTCGGCCGGCACGGGCGTCGCCCCACGCGCGGGCCGTCGGCACCGCACCAAGGCCGCCGGCATCTGGTCGCCGGGCGACGTCGTGCTCGGAAAATACGAGGTGCTGCGCGAGCTGGGGCAAGGGGGCATGGGGGTGGTGTACCAGGTCTTCCACCGCGAGTGGAAGATGGACCTCGTCGTGAAGTGCCCCTTGCCCGATCCGCGCCTCGACCGCGAGGCCGAGCTCTTGCGCGAGGCGCGCTACGTCCGCGAGGCCGAAGCCTGGGTCGCACTCGGCAAGCACCCCAATGTCGTCACCGCGCTCTACGTCCTCAAGATCGACGCGCATCCCCGCCTCTTCATTGAATACATCGACGGCGGCAACCTCCGGCGGAGGATCAAGGCCGACAAGTTGCGCGAGCTGCCGGGCATCCTCGATCTCGCGATCCAGATGGCGCGGGGCATGGCCCATGCCCACCGCGTCGGGCTCATCCACCGGGATCTGAAGCCCGAGAACTGTCTCCTGACCGCGGACGGCGAGTTGAAGGTGACCGACTTCGGGTCGGCCGCGTTTCAGGCGGCGGAAGGGCCCCCGCCCTCCGAGGCGGAGCCCGCGGCCGAGGGGGAAGGCTGGCGCCTCGACCCGGAGCTCGTCCGCATCCTGGGCCCGGCCAGTTCCTGGAAAACCCTGACGCGCGGCGGCCTCGGCACGCCCGCCTACATGGCCCCCGAGCAGTGGAACGACGCGCACGCGGTCGGCAAGCCGGCGGACGTGTATGCCTTCGGCGTCACGTTTTTCGAAATGGTCTGCGGTCGACGCCCGTTCCTCACCGACAAGCACTCGCATCTCCCTGTCGGCGTCCACCTCGGCCTCAAGCACCTCCGGGAGGAGCCGCCGAGCCCCACGTCCCTCCGCCCCGATCTGCCGCACGAGGTCGCTCAGGTGATCACCCGCTGCCTCGAAAAAGACCCACGGCGCCGCTACGGGACTTTCGACGAGATCGAGCACCAGCTCCTCGCCCTCTTCGTCAAGCTCACCGGCGAACCCTATCCGCGGCCGGAGGTCGAGTCCCTGCGCTTGCGCGCCACCGACCTCAACAATCGCGCCCTCTCGCTCTTCGACCTCGGACACCCCGCGGAGGCGCTCGCGTGCCTGGAGGAGGCCCACCAGGCGGACCCCGGGGCCGCAACCATCCTCCTGAACCTCCTGCTCGGCCGGTGCGCGCAGCAGTCTCGTTCCGCCACCGGCCGGCGGCTGCTCCTCGAGGCGGTCGACAACGCGGCGCGCTCCCACGAGCGGGATGAGCGCTTCCCGCACCTGCGCGCGTGGCTGCTCGCCTCGTGGGGGGACGCGGCGTCGGCGGTGCCGCTGCTCGAGCAGGCCGTGCGCCTCGCCGCGCGACCGGCCCCGCTGCGCGAGGAGCTCGCCTGCGCCCGTCTGCTGGCCGGCGACCTCCCCGCGGCGCGCGCGTCGCTGGAGGAGCTCGCGCGTGCCCGGGAAGGGGCGGGCGCACGGACCTTTCGCGCGCTCGCCGCCCTGCACGTGCAGCAGGGAAACGCCGAGGCCGCGCTCGCCGCGCTCGCGCGCGAGGCCGCGCTTTCCCCGCGCGACCCGGACCCGGTCGTCGATCGGGCGCTCCTCCGCGGCGTGGAGCGGACGCCCCAGGCCCGGGAGGACGCGGAACAGGCGGTCGAACGCGACCCGCTCAGCCTGCGCGCGCTGCTGCACGCCGCGGGCGGGCTCCTCGCCGCGCGCCCCCCCAACTGGCAGGCGCGCCTCCAGCCGATCCTCGGACGGCTCCGCGGCCCGATCGCGGACCTCGGCGCCGTCGGACGCATCCTGGAACAGGCCGCGCTGGCAGGGGTCGTCGTGCCCGCGGGCGCCGGCGCCCAGGAGGCCGTCCACCGCCCGCCCGCGCCCTTCCCCCCCGGCGCGGTCCAGCGCGCCAAGAGCCTCCTCTTCCCGAGCCCGGCGACCGTCGCGACGCTGTCCGGGGACGGCCGCCAGCTCGTCCTGGCCAACGCGCGATATGAACTTTTTTTTCGCGAGCTGGACGGGGATGGGGGCTGGCGGCCGCTCGGGCGTGCGAGCGGCGCGGTCGAGGGGCTCTGCCTTTCGGCGAGGGGGGAGGTCGTGGCCTGGACGGCCGCGGACGGGTCGGTCTCTGTCGGGGCCGGCGGTCGGGTCGCGGCCTGTCCGTCCCTCGCGCGACCGGGCCGCGAAGGGCCGGGCAGCGGCCCGCTCGCGCTCTCCGCGGACGGCCAGCGGCTGGCCCGGGGCGGGGAGGACGGGCGCATCCTTCTCCTGGAGCGCGCGACCGGGAGCACGCGCGAGGCCCGAAGCGACGCGGGTCCGATCAAGACCCTGGCCTTTTCCGCGGATGGGCGCTTCCTGCTTTCCGGCGGGCAGGACGGCGCGCTCCGGCTCTGGGACGCGGCCACGGCGGCTCCGGTCGGCGTCTTTCAGGAGGCGGGCACGCCCCTCACGGCCGCGCAGCTCGGAGCGGAAGGACGGCTCGCGTTGGCCGGCGACGAGGCGGGAGGGGCCGCCGCGTGGGACCTCCACGGTTCCGAGGTCGCCGCGCTGCTGCCGCCGTCGGGTTCGGAAGCGACCTCCCTGGCGTGGCTCGACTCGGTCCGCGCGGTCGCGATCGGGCACGCGGACGGGAGCGTCTGCCTGTGGGACCCGTCGTCGTCGTCCGTCCTCCAGGTGCTCGAGGGAAACGGCTGCCCGGTCCTCGCCCTGCGCTTCCGGCCGGGGCCGCGCCCGGGCCACGGGCCGGCGCCCGCGGGCGCGGAGACTCGTCGGGCGAGCCTGGCCGCGATCGGCGGCCGGGGCGTGCTCCTCTGGTCGCTTCCGAGCGACGACCTCGCGTATCCGCGCACGGCCCCGCCGCTCGCTCCCCTCCACCTGGCGGTCGAGCAGGCGCAGTCGACCGCGCAGACCCGGGCCACGACGCACCGCTTCGACGATTTGCTGGAAGAGGCTCGACGGGAGGCCGCGGCCGGCGACCTGGGTCGGAGCTGGTCGCTCATCGAAGAGGCGGGGCGTCTCCAGGGCTTCGAGAGGGAGGGCCGCCTGCTTGCCCTCCGCACCCAGGTCGGGCTGCGACTGCGGCCGGTCGGGATCCGTTCCCATTGGGGACGTCACCGCCTCGAAGGGCACAGCAAGGAGGCGCTCGCGATCGCCGTCGCCCCGGATGGCCGGGGCTTCGCCAGCGGCGGCGCGGATTGGCTGGTCCGGACCTGGGACCTGGAGACGGGTGCGCCGGAGGCGGTCCTGCGGGAGCACGCGGAAACCGTCGTGGGCGTCGCGGTCTCCCCGGATGGCCAGCTCCTGGCGAGCGCGGGCGCGAACGGCGAAGTCCTCGTGTGGGACGGCGGTTCCGGGCAGCTCCTGAGGCGGCTCGCACGGGGGTCGGGGGCGGCCGCGCGCGTGACGTTTTCCGGCGATGGACAGTTCCTGGTCGTCGGGACCGAGGATGGCCAGATCGAAATCTGGGAGCCCGTGAGCGGCAGCCCGGTCGTGCGGTCGCGGACCGCCGCCGCGGTCACGTCGATCGCGGCGTCCCCCGACGGCGCCTACCTGCTCGTGGGGACGCAGGACGGCGTCGTCCAGCTCTGGGAGGTCGCGACCGGGTGTCCGCTCCATCCGCTGCCGATTCCCGGCAGCCGGCGCGTCGTGGCGGCCTTCGCCGAAGCCGGCGCGGTGGCCGTGGGCGCCGGGGACAACGGGCTCCTGCTGTCGTGGTGGATCGATACCGGGCAGCGACGGCCGGACGTACGCTTCGAGTCCGGCGTGCGCACGGCTTTCTCGCGCGACGGGCGTTTCCTCCTGACCGGCGGCGGCCGCGAATTTCGCCTGTGCGACGTCGCCCAGGGAAAGACCCTGCGCGTCCTCGGTCCGTGTCCGGGCGAGGTGTGCTCGCTCGCGCTGACCGTCGACCTGCGGTATGCGCTGGCCGGGCTCGCGGACGGCGTCGTGGACGTATGGGAGCTGGAGTGGGAATATGCGGGAGTGGGAGAAGGCAGTCCGCAGGGAGCGCCGCTGTAGCTGCTGAAGGACCGTGAGAGCAGGTGAACGTCGCGCGGTGTAGGACTCGATTTCAAAATCCAAATTTCAAAAAGTCAAATTTCAAATTTGGACGGACCGACCGGCGCCGAGCGATAGCCGGTCGTGCGACACGGCCAGGTGCCTCGCGCTTCAACCCTTCGGGCCCGTAAAGGAACAAATCAGGAAGTTCGGAAACCAGGGAGCTCATCAGGAAAAGTCTCAAGGCTCAATGATCAAGCTTCAGACAAGGCTCAAAGTTCAAGGCTCAGAGTCCGCGATTCCGTGCCCGGGCTAGGTTTCATGGTGGTGATTGAGATTTGAACCTTGAGCCTTGCCTGAGACTTGAAAGTTGAGCATTGAGCATTCGCTTCGCCTCCCTACCCGTCAAACGAGCAAGTCGTTTTCCTACGGGCCCTTCGTCTCGCAATTTGAGATTTGAAATTTGCAATTTGAATTTTGAAATCGAGTTCTCTTCTCGCGCGGCTCCCGCTTCCCCCGTCCCAGGCTTCCACTTTTCGCTCCTCGCGTTTCTTCCCTCCTCGGGCTGTTCCCACCCATGGATGAACACACCCTTCGCGTCCTCGAGTTCGACAAAGTGCTCGACAAGCTCTCGCGCTGCTGCGCGTCCGAGGCCGGCGCGGACGCCGCGCGCGCGTTGCGCCCGCTGGTCGACCCCATCGTCATCCGGCGCCGGCTCGCGCTCACGGCCGAGCTGGCGACGCTGCACGCCCTTGACGAACCCTTGACGCTCGCGGGGCTGCGCGACCTGTCCCCCCACTTGCGCATGGCGCGCGTGGACGGCGCGACGCTGGAAGGCAAGGCGCTCTTCGACGTCGCGGTCTCCCTTCGCGCCGCGCGCATGGCCCGCGACCAGGTCAAGAAGCTGGAGCTGGAGCTCCCGCTGCTCCGCGAGCTCATGAAGCGCTTCCATCTGCTGCCCACGCTCGAGCGCTCCCTGCTCACGAGCGTCGACGCGGACGGCAGCGTGCTCGACGAGGCGAGCCCCGCCCTTCACGCCCTGCGGCAGAGGCGGCGCGGGCTGGAGTGGGGGATCCAGGACAAGATGGAGCGGATGATGCGCTCGAGCGAGCTGTCGGAGGCGCTGCAGGACCAGTTCGTGACGAAGCGCGAGGGTCGCTGGGTCCTCCCCGTGCGCTCCACGCATCGTGCGCAGGTCTCCGGGATCGTCCATGACCGCTCCGACACCGGGAACACCGTCTTCGTCGAGCCTGAGGTCGTCGTCGAAATGGGGAACCAGGTGCGCGACGTCGAGACGAAGGAGCGGGTGGAGGTCAACCGCGTGCTGCGCGAGCTGACCGTCGCGGTGGGGCGCGCGGCCGACACCATCGAAGCGGACCACGCGCTTCTCCTGGAGCTGGACGTCCTCGAGGCCCAAGCGCGGCTCTCGCGCGACTACTCGCTCGTGTCGCCCGAGGTGGACGGCGAGGCGTGGCTGGATTGGCGCGAGGCGCGGCATCCGGTCCTGATCTTCAACGGCCGAGCGGCCGTGCCGCTCGACCTGCGCGTGGGGCAGGACTACCGCACGCTCGTGATCACGGGGCCGAACACCGGCGGCAAGACCGTGACGCTGAAGACCGCGGGTCTGCTCGTCCTCATGGCGCAGTCGGGCATTCCGATCCCCGCGGCGGCCGGCTCCCGGTTCGGCGTCTTTCGCGCGGTGCATTGCGACGTGGGGGACGAGCAGTCCATCGAGCAGAGCCTCTCGACCTTTTCCTCGCACCTCACGCGGATCGTCCGGATCCTGGCCGCGTGCGACCGCGCGACGCTCGTGTTGCTCGACGAATTGGGCGCCGGGACGGACCCGGCGGAGGGGGGCGCGCTCGGCCAGGCGATTCTCGAGACGCTGCACGAACGCGAGGCCCGCTCGGTCGTGACCACGCACTTGAGCGACCTGAAGATCCTCGCGCACAGCCGGGCCGGGATGGCGAACGCCTCGGTGCAATTCGACGCGGTGAGCCTGCGGCCGACGTTCCAGTTGGTGCTTGGGATTCCGGGCAACTCGAACGCGCTCCTCATCGCCGAGCGGCTGGGCGTCGAGAAGGGGATCCTGGAACGCGCACGGAAGTACCTGGGGCAAGGCCGGCTGGACCTGGAGGAGCTGATCCGTGACCTGAACGCGAAGCGCTCCGAACTGGAGGCTGAGCGGGGCGCCGTCGCGCACGCGAGGGCGGAAGTTTCGCACCTCGAGAAGCAGATCCAGGAGGAGCTGGCGCGGTGGAAGGGGAGGAAGCAGGAGATCTATCGTGAGGCGCGAACGGAGGCGGAGGATTTTTTGAAGGAGGCGCGGCGGGAGGTGCATGCGGTCCTGGAGGAGCTGCGGTCGCGTCCGAAGGAACACAAGGAGCGGGCCTCGGAGGTCGCGGGCAAGGTGGGGGAGCGGCTTGCGGGCATCGGGGAGAAGGTCGATCGTTTCGCCGCGGCCGCCGGCGCGCCGCCGCGTCCTGCCGCGCCGAAGCCCGAGGAGTTGAAGCCCGGGGCCCGGGTTTTCGTGCGGAGCATGAACTGCGAAGGGGAGGTCCTGGAGACGCTGCCAAAGAAGGGGCGAGTCCGCGTGGGGTCCGGAGAATTTCGGATCGAGGTGGATCTCGCCGACGTGGAGCTGTCGACGGGCAAGCGGCGCGACGGCGCGGGCCGACCCGCGGGCGCAGGCAGCGGTTCGAGCGGGGGAGGTGGCGGCGGCGCGGGCTCGGCGCGTTCGGCGCCCAAGTTTGTGCCTTCGCGGCGCGGCGGCAAAGTGGAGTCGCGGCTGCACCTGCTCGGGAAGCGCGTGGAGCCCGCGCTCCGGGAGCTTGCGCAATATCTCGATTCCGCGGCCCTGACCGGGCTGGCCGAGGTCCAGGTCGTCCACGGCTACGGCACGGGCGCGATGGAGCGCGCGGTCACCGAGTTTTTGAAGAAACATCCGCTCGTGGAAAAGTTCCGCCAGGGCGAGCCCTCCGAGGGGGGCGGGGGAGTGACGGTGGTGACGCTGTCCGGTGGTGGCCGGTAGGGCGTCCATCGCGGAGGTCGGTGCAATTCCCTGCCTCGAGTCCCTTCGGCGCGTACCGCATGGCTGCCGCCCGTAGGAGCACGGCGCCGCCGTGCCCACGAAGCCCCGACTCGCTTTCGACCCCGCGCCCCGGCCGCGGCATTGCGGACGTCTGCGGCAGCCCTTTCGAGCTGAGAAGGAGCAGCGGATGGCCACGCGTCCTTGTGGTGCGGGGCTTCCGCCCTGCACCGACGGGACGCCCCGTATGCAAATCGGCGAGCGTTTGGAGTGCGAGAGCGGCCAGAGGAAGGCGCGGAGGAGCTTCAGGCGTTCCGTGCGGGAGCGGGTGCAGGGCGGACACGTCCACCGAAGCGCCGCGCGCGAAGGCGGAAGCCCTGCACCACAAGACAGGCTCATCCCGCATCCTCAAGTGAACAGGCGGCTCGCCTCCAGCACCGGGGCGGCGCAGCCACCTTGGAAGGCATCCCCCCTGCTGCGACCCTTTCGCGATCCCCCGCGCGAATTCTTAGAGCCAGCCTGATTCGAGGCCGTAAAGAACATGGATCCATTCTACACCCTTGACGGCGCGCACCTGCTCGCGACCTCCGCCACCCGCGGCCCGTGGAGCCCTGTCCACCAGCACGGCGGGCCGCCCGCCGCGCTCCTGGCTCGCGAGATGGAGCGCCACGCCGCCGCCGCCGGCATGCAGGTCGTGCGCTTCACCGTGGAGTTCCTGCGCCCCATTCCGATCACGCGCGTCAGCGTCCAACTGCAGGTGGTCCGTCCCGGAAAGAAGCGGCAGTTGCTCGCGGCCACTCTCGTGGAAGCGAGCGATGGCGCCGCGCGGGATGGCGGCGCGACCGCCGGCGGCGAGATCGCCCGCGCGAGCGGCCTGTGCCTGCGCACCTTGCCGCTCACGGCCGCGTCCCCGCCTGCGCCCGTCCCCCCGCTCCCTCCGCCCCAGGCAAGCGCGCCCTTCGAGTTCCCGTTCTTCACCGCGTCCGTCGGCTACCACACCGCCATGGAGCTTCGAATCGCGCGCGGTCGCTTCGGCAGCGGGGCCATGGCCGCCTGGATGCGGATGCGCGTGCCGCTGATTGCCGGCGAGGAGCCTTCGCCGCTCGTGCGGACCGTGGTAGCCGCCGATTCCGGCAACGGCATCAGCCTGGTCCTGGACGTGAAGCGGTGGACGTTCCTGAATCCGGATCTCACCGTCTACCTGCATCGCCCGGTCGAAGGGGAATGGGTCGGGTTGGACGCCTTCACCGCGGGTGGTCCGGGCGGCATCGGCATGGCCGAGTGCGCGCTCCACGATCGCCTGGGGCCGGTGGGGCGGTCGATCCAGAGCCTGCTGATCGAGCCGCGGTGAAGGCGAGCTGCCCACAAGCAGGAAGGGAAGGCGGGGTTTTCGCCGAGGGGGGAAGGGGGGCGGTCCGCGCGGCGAACGAACCGGGTCAGGTGCTCCTGGAGCCCGTCGTGCTGGCTGCGTAGAGGGTGTGCTTCGCCTCCCCCGGCTTGACGATTTCCACGTGTCCGTCGAAGGCCAGGTAGCCAAAAGGGTAATCAGGCTGCCCGGTGCGCCCGCCGTGGTTGGGGGTGTCCGGGGGGCCGAGCACGTCTCCGCCGATCGGCGCGTCACCGCGAACCGCGGACGACAATTCCCCTCCCGGAAAGATCGCGCCCGTGCCCATGCCGGCCGGCCACTGGGCAAGGACACGGGCCGCGCCGTCGCCCCCCCCCTCCTGCCCGCCCGGCCGGGCGGCCTCCCCTTGCATCGCGGCGGTCGGTCCCGGTACAATCTCCTCCGTCGCCCACCGGCGGCGCGGAAGCGCAATCGTCCGAAGTTCATGGGAGGAGCGCGTGTCCAAGGCGAGACATCCGGGTCGCGCGCGGGACGTTGCCCCGGGGGGCGGCGGATCAGCTCCGGGACCCAAGGCTGCCCCCGCGCCCGCCCGCGGCTCGACGGCGCCGCTCGCCGCCCTCGTCGACTCCTGCGACGACGCGATCATCGCGAAGGACCTTGATGGCCGGATCACGAGCTGGAACGCCGCGGCCGAGCGGATCTACGGCTACCCCGCGGCCGAGGTCCTCGGCCGGTCGCTCTCCTTCCTCGTCCCTCCCGACCGCCCCGACGAGCTCCCCGACATCCACCGGCGGATCCTCGCCGGCGAGCCCGTCGAGCACTTCGAGACCGTCCGCCTGCGCAAGGACGGCCGCCCGATCGACGTGTCCGTGACGGTCTCTCCCGTGAGGGACGCGGACGGTCGCGTGGTCGGCTTCTCCGTCATCGCGCGCGACATCACGGCCCACAAGCAGGTCGAGGCCCGCTTCCGCTGGCTCCTGGACGCCGCGCCCGACGCGATGGTGATCGTGGACCACCAGGGCCGGATCGTCCTCGTGAACGCTCAGACCGAGCGCCTCTTCGGCCATCCCCGCGCCGATCTCCTCGGCCGATCGGTGGAACGGCTCATCCCCGAGCGCTTCCGCGCGCGGCATTCCGCCCACGCGATCGGATTCTTCGCCGCGCCCACGGTGCGGCCCATGGGGGCCGGGCGGGAGCTCTTCGCGCTGCGCAGGGACGGCAGCGAATTCCCCGCGGAGATCAGCCTGAGCCCCATGGAGTCCGGTGGAGAGCTGCTGGTCACCGCCGCGATCCGGGACATCTCCGACCGCCGCGCGGTCGAGGACCAGCTCAAGGCCTCCCTCCGGGACAAGGAGGCCCTCCTGCGGGAGGTCCACCACCGCGTGAAGAACAACCTGCAGATCGTCTGCAGCCTCCTGCACCTCCAGTCGAACGAGGCCGGGGTGTCGGAACACGCCAGGCGCACGCTGCAGGAGTGCGAGCAGCGCGTGCTCGCCATGTCCACCCTGCACGAGATGCTCTACCGCTCCGGCGATCTGGGACGCGTCAACTTCCGCGAGTACCTGCGCAGACTGACCGCGGAGCTGCTCTCCACCTATGGCGGCGGGGACGTGCGCGTCCGCGTCCGCAGCGACGGGGAGGCGGCCGGGTTGGGGATCGACAAGGCGGTTCCCCTGGGCCTCCTGATCAACGAGCTGGTCGCGAACGCTTTGAAGCACGCGTTCCCCGAAGGCCGCCCCGGCGAGGTGGTGGTGAGCCTGAAGGTGTCCGGCCCCGGCGCCCTCGCGCTGACGGTCCGGGACGACGGCGTCGGCATGGCCGCGGGGGTCGAGCGCAGGGAGTCCTCAACCCTCGGCATGAGGATCGTCGAGTCGCTCTGCCGGCAGCTCAAGGGCTCGTTTGAGTTCCGCCGGGACGCGGGAACGGAGTTCCGTCTGGTCTTTCCCGTTTGAGGAGCAACGCCCATGGAGTCGGCGCGCATCCTGGTGGTGGAGGACGAAGGCGTGGTCGCCCTCGACCTGCAGCAGCGGCTGCAGAGGATGGGGCACACCGTCGCCGGGCATGCGTCGGACGGCAGGGAGGCCGTGGCGCTCGCCGCCCGCCTCGGCCCCGACCTCATCCTCATGGACATCCGCCTGGACGGCGCCCCGGACGGCATCGAGGCGGCGGAGGCCATCCGCACGGGGTCGTGCGTCCCGATCGTGTACCTGACGGCGCTATCCGACCAGGCCACGCTCGATCGTGCCAAAACCACGGCGCCGGAGGCGTTCGTGCTGAAGCCCATCCGCGACCGCGAGCTGCAGATCACGATCGAGATGGTCCTCAACCGGCACCGGATGGAGGCGGAGAAGCAGCGGCTCACTCGCGAGATCCGGGAGGCCCAGGCCCAGGTCAAAATGCTGCGCGGGCTGCTCAAGATCTGCGCCCGATGCAAGAGGATCCGTGACGATGCCGGCGCCTGGGTCCTGGTGGAGACCTACATCGAACGGCACTCCGAGGCCAGCTTCACGCACGGGTATTGCCCGGACTGCGCCGACGCGGTGCGCCGCGATTGGTCGCTCAACCCGGCCCGCCGGCCGTCCGGCAAAGGCCCGGCCGCTCCGGTCGAGCCGCCGGCCCCGCCCCCGATCGCGCCGGGCGGCGCACCGCCTCCGCCAGGAAAACCGCCCGATCCCGCGTAGCGCCACGAGCCCCAGCCCACGATGCGCGACCGGTCTGCCCCGCGCACCAACCGCCGATCCCACCGCGGCCTGCCGGTACATGCACACGCTCGCTTCAGCGGCGCGGCCAGCCGCGCGGGTAGCCCCACCGCCAGAAGGTCGGCGGCAGCTTGTCCTGCGCCCCGTCCGGGTTCAAGGTGATCAGCACGCCGAGCGGGGCCGTGCGCGAACCCGCGTTGCCGTGCGTGTCGTCCGCGGGCAGCGTGTGCGTGCCCAGCGCGAGCAGCTCGAAGCAGCGGAAGCGGCGGGTCGCAGGCTCGTACACCGCGTCGCCGAGCAGGTCCCCGCGGTAGCTCCGGCGGTTCTGCGGACGAGTGCCCGCCAGGCTCACGTGTCCTCGATAGTGTACCGTGAGCTGCCCGCCCTTCACGCCCGTGACCTCCCCGACCAGCTCCGCCGACCGCACGTCCGCCCCGTCCCACGCCGGCGTCGGCTGGACCTGCGTGCCCATGTGCAGTCGCACCAGCCGATCGAGCGCAGCGCCGGTGACGGGGAAAGAAGCGCCCTCCCGGCCTTCCCGCGGCACGAACGCGGCGTATTCCTCCGGCGTGTACCAGAGCCGATCCAGTCGGTAGAAGTCGGGGTGGCGCGTGTCCGCGGCCCGGTCCATCTCCGCAAAGGGCAGGCAGCGACTCACCACGCGCAAATCGAGACAGCCCTCGGGGCGGGAGAACTCTTCCCTCGGCAGGTCCGCGCGGTCATTCCCCGGGTCGAGGACGGTCCGGAGCAGGCGCTCCCCGCGCGGCAGCGCGCGGTACGCGGCCAACCCCTTGTCGAGCGCCTCCAGCACCATGCCCGGCCCGGTCACGTGCCACATCGCGCTCGCGCTCGCCAGGAGCCGTCCGCCGGGCGAGAGAATGTAGTGCCCCTGGTGGATACCTTGACGGCCGCCGAAGGCCTGGTCCAGGAGCCGGAGCTCCAGCGGCGAACGATCAGCCGCCTCGCGGTAGTCGACGTCGCTCGCCGCCACGGACACGAAGCTCTCCCGGAGACGCGCGACCACTTCGGGTGCGTTGCAGACAAACTGTCTGCTGCGAACGCCGTTTTGTCAACAGTTCCCCCGCGGATCGCCGAAGTAGAACCACACGAAGATCGGCTTGTCCTGGCGCTGGGCCTCGACAAGGCCGTCGAACAGGGTGGACTTCCAATCGACTGCCTGCCAGGCCAAATCGCCGGGCCGCAAGTCGACTTGCTTCCGGATCTCCGCGTAGGAGCGGGGCGTGAGGGTCTGCGCGGACGCGATGGCGGAGAGGGACGCGAGCAGCAGTAGGGCGAGGAGCGAGAGGCGGGCGGGGCGAGGCCGGATCGGGTGTCGCATGGGAGCTGAGCTCCTCAAGAAGGGGGCCGGCGGCAGCCCCGGAGAGAGGGGTCGGACAGGAAACGCCGTGCCACCCCTCTCTTGGTAAAGTCTCGCCAGACTCTTGCAGTGAAATCCGGTCATGCTTCGAATTGCCGCCGCCGCGGCGCAAGGCCGACGACCACTCCTCGCTTCGTGGGCACGGCAGCGCCGAGCCCCAACCGACCGAGGCCATTCGCAAACCTGTGCGAGTGCGTCGTTCCCGTTGGAAGTGGGTCGCCGCCTGGACGCCGCGGCCTCACCGCTTGTTCGAACCCGCCTCCGCCTCGGCGCCGAACGTGTCCTTCCCGCCCCGGCGCTGCGAGAAGAGCCACGGCAGCAGGTCCCGTTCGCTCACCGCCTTACCCAGCGCGTCGCCGTGCTGCGCCCCGGGATACTCGGTGTAGCGCGGATGCCCGCCGAGCTGGCGCAGGGCGTTTACCATCGCCCGGGTGCCGGCGACCGGACACACGGGATCGGCGCCGCCATGAAAGGCCCAGATCGGCAGGTTCACGAACGACCGCGCGCGCGACGGGTCGCCGCCTCCCGAGATCGGGATCGCGGCGGCGAACTTGTCCGGAAGGCGGCCGATCACGTCCCACGTCCCAAACCCGCCCATCGAGAAACCGAGGACGTACAGCCGGTCCGTGTCCGCGTTGTGCTCGGCCGCGACGCGATCCAGCACCTCCAGCGCGAGTCGTAGGCTCTGCGTCAGGCCCGCCCCGCCCCGGACCCACATCTGCCCCTCGAGGCAGCGCGGCGTCAAGTAGAGGCACGGGTATTTCGCCTGCGCCCACTCCTCGATGCAAAGCTGGGGCCAGTGCCTCCACGGCTTCCGCAGGTCGTTCCCCTGCGAGCCGTTTCCCTCGAGATGAAAAACGAGCGGCAGTTTGTTTTTCGGGTCGCGCCCGGGGGGGACGAAAAGCCGGTAGGGGAGAGTCTCTCCGCGGGAGTTGCGGTACATCCGGCCCTGGTAGTATTCCTCGACCGCCCTGGCGTGTGCGGGCTCCGCGGCGAGCACCGGCACGCTGCCGGCTGCCGCAAGAAGCACGACCGCCCAGCGGGCGAGTCGCGGCCCGGTCATGGCCCTGCTACGCTTGCAAGTCTTGTCCATGGGCGCTTCTCCCGGCGAAAACTGGACGGCGCGCTCATCTCCTGGGTACGGATGGCCGTCGGTCGCGAAGAAGTTTCGGCCCGAAATTGCCGCTCGGGGTCGCGCGACGGTGCGGTGCGCGGAAAATGACGCGCTCGGCGTGGGGGGGGGGGAGGAAGGGCGGCGGGCGTTCGCGTCGCCGCCCGGTCATTCCACGACTTCGAGGATCTGGTAGGTGTTCGACCGCGGCTCTTTCTGGATCCGGATCACGTTCTTGGCCTGGGCGGCCTCGAGGAACCGGCTGAACGTCTTGTAGCCCAGCTCCACCTCGTTGAAGGTCGTGTGTTTCCGGATCATCGTCTCCTTCACGCGCGAGCTGAGGATCGGCGCCACGTTTTCGCGCTGCAGGGCGAAGACCGACTCCTTCAGCAGCCCCCAGAGGTCGTCCTTCCCGACGGTTCGCTGGCTCTTGATCTTCTCGAGGGTCTCGTAGTAGATGAACTCGTCGCAGTTGTCCGCGAGCAGCTCGCTCGTCGACCCCTTCATGCCGATGCCGATGACCTGTTTGTTGAATTCGCGCAGCTTGGAGACGAGCGGGGTGAAGTCGCTGTCGCCCGACACGATCGCGTAGGCATCGATGAACGGCTTGGAGAACACGGTCTCGAACGCGTCCACAACGAGCTTGATGTCGGCGAGGTTCTTGCTGGCGCCGCCCTTCGAGGGCAGCTCAAGCATCTCGACCGCGTTCTCGTTCAGGTCGTGGCGGTGGCGGGTGAAGCGCGTCCAGTCGGCATAGGCCTTCTTGACGAGGATCTTCCCCTTTTCGCGAAGCCGGTCCATGATGATCGTGATCGAGAACTGGTCCTGCTTCGGCTGCTCGATGCCGCGGATGATGTTCTCGAAGTCGATGAACACGGCGAGCTTCAACTCGGAGGCGTCGATCATTTCGCTCGCGTTCTCCAATTGGGGGGGAAGCGTGGGCCGCGAGGGCGCCGGACCGCTCACGAAGGCGTGGGGAAGGGGGAAGAGGCGGGGGCGACGCGCCCCCAGGAGGCATCCCCGCGCCGAATGCTACCTCGCGGCGGGGGGCCTCGTCAAGCAGGATGTGGCGGTAGGGGAAGCGGCTGCACTCGACCGAAGCGTCGACGCTGGCACGAGGGGCTCAGAGCCGGTAGGAAAATAACCTGCTGGTTTGACGCGCAGGGGGGCGACATGAATTCTCAATGCTCAATTTTTAAGACTCAGAGAAGGCTCAAGGTTCCACTCTCAATGACCACCGTGGAACGTAGCCCGGACACGAAATCGCGGACTCTGAGCCTTGAAGTTTGAGCCTTGTCTGGAAATTGAGCCTTGAGCCTTGAGCCTTTTCCTGAGGAGCTCCGTGGTTTCCGAGCTGCAGGAGTTGTTTCATTGCGGGCCCCTAGTGCTTCCACTTCGTTTCCCGCGGCTTGCGCCGATCGGCCAGTTCGCGGAGGAAGGACCTATGCTTTGTCCGCGTGTGGACGAACTCCACGCCGGCCAGGAAGCCATGCAGGGTGGTGTCCCCTTTGCCTTGCTGCACTTCCTCGGACCAAACGACGCGGCCGGGCGCCCAGAGGTTGCCGCGTTTGCCTCCGTCGAGGACGAAGCCGTAGCGCGCGGCGACCGGCAGGGGATGACAGGCGACTACCTTCATCCCGGTCTCGGACAGGTCGATCACCTTGACGCGGAAGCGGGTCCCGAGCCCGAACCGCGACAAGAGGCCTTCGCGCCCTTCGCCGAACGTGCTCTCGACCCGTTGGCGCGCGCAGATGCGGCGCTCCGCGAGCTTGCTGGCCTCCATGTGGCTCTCCTTGACCCCGATCTCCCGAGCAAGTGTCTCCGCCGAGTCCGCCCCCCTTTCCCTGGGAGCATTTTGCAAGTGCCGGGCCCCGGCCCCGGCCCTCTCGAATTCCGCGTCCTTGTCAAGCCCTGCGGCGGATTCCGTCGCTATTGCATGAAGATTCGTCGGTTCGGGCGCGGGGCAGCGCGTCGCGCGCGTGCTGCCCGGGGGCGAGGGAGGTTGCAACGAAGTTCAACGCGCGTTACAATGAGGAACGCGAGGGGGGGACGCTGTAAGTGGCGGTTTACAGCGCCCGAGGCGTTGGGGTGCCACGGCCACTGCCGGACTCGGATGTCGAGGGGAGTATGGACAAGCACCAGGTCGCCGAGGTCCTGGACGAAGTCGGGACGCTGCTGGAGTTGCGCGGCGAGAACCCGTTCAAGTGCCGCGCGTACCACGCCGCGGCGCGCCTCCTCGACGGCCTCGCGGGCGAGCTGCAGCCTATGCTGGAGAGCGGCGAGCTGGCGCGCCTCAAAGGTATCGGCGAGGCGCTGACGCTGAAGATCACCGAGCTGGTGAAGACCGGCCGGCTCGCCTACTATGAGGAGCTGCGGGCGCAGTTCCCGCCCGGGCTCTTCGACATGCTCGGCATCCCGGGCCTTGGGCCGAAGCGCGTGAAGGTGATCTACGAAAAGCTCGGGATCGCGACGATCGGAGAGCTGGAGTACGCGTGCCGCGAAAACCGGTTGGTCACGCTCGACGGCTTCGGCGCCCGCTCGCAGCAAAAGGTGTTGGAGGGGATCGAGCGGATCCGCCGCAACCGGGGGCGCTTCCTGTTCAGCTTCGCCGAGGCCGAGTCGATCGAGTTGCATCGACTGATTCGCGCCCATCCCGACGTGCTGCGGTCCGCGGTCGCGGGCAGCGTGCGCCGGCGTAAGGAGACGACGAAGGACATCGACATCGTGGTGAGCGCGGAGCGCGCGAGCGGGATCATGGAGGCCTTCACGAAGCTGCCGCTCGTCGAGACCGTGACCGGACACGGCGAGACGAAGTCGAGCGCGGTGTTGCGGTCCGGCATCGCGGCCGACCTGCGCGTCGTGCGGGACGCGGAGTTTCCGTACGCCCTGCACCACTTGACCGGGAGCAAGGAGCACAATGTGGCGATGCGGGCGCGCGCGCAGAGGCTCGGGCTCAAGATGAACGAGTACGGGCTTTTTCGCGGGGAAGAGCTGGTGCCGTGCAAGGACGAGGAGGGGCTCTTCGCGGCGCTCGGGCTCGACTTTATCCCGCCGGAGTTGCGCGAGGATCTCGGCGAGATCACGGGCGCGGAGGCGCGGAAGCTGCCGCGCCTCGTGGAGCGGAAGGACCTGCGCGGCGTGCTCCACGTCCACAGCCGTTGGAGCGACGGCATCGGGGAGATCGAGGAGCTGGCGCGCGCGGCGCGCAAGCTCGGCTACGAGTACCTGGGGCTGACCGACCACAGCCAGAGCGCGGGGTACGCGAATGGCTTGTCGGTGGACCGCGTGCAGGCGCAGTGGCGGGAAATCGAGGCCGTGAACGCGCGGCTGCTGACCGAGGGCCTCGGCATGGTGATCCTCAAAGGGATCGAAAGCGACATCCTGCGCGACGGCTCGCTCGACTATCCGGACGAGGTGCTCGAGGGCTTTGACCTGATCGTCGGCAGCGTGCACAGCCTCTTCGGCATGCCGGAAGCGGAGATGACGGCGCGGATCGTGAAGGCGCTCGCGAACCCGTACCTGACGATCCTGGGCCACCCGACCGGGCGGCTCCTGCTCGGGCGGGACGGGTACTCCGTGGATCTGCTGCGGGTGATCGACGCGGCGGCGGAGCACGGAAAGGCGATCGAACTGAACGCGAACCCGCAGCGTCTCGATCTGGATTGGCGGTTCGTGCGCCAGGCGCGGGAGCGCGGCGCGAAAATCGCGATCGATCCCGACGCGCACACCCCGGACGGCCTCGCGGACGTTGATTTCGGCGTGGGCACGGCGCGCAAGGGCTGGCTGGAAGCGGGCGACGTGGTGAATTCGCTGAACAAGGCCGAATTCCTGGCCTGGATCGCCGCCAGAAAAACGAAGCGTTAGGAGTAGGGGCACGGCGCTGCCGTGCCCGGCGCTCGACGGCGCGGCCGTAGGGGCACGGCGCTGCCGTGCCCGTCTCGGTCCTCCTGCGCTCCGAATTCTCCTGTACTCGATTTCAAATTTCGAATTGCAAAATTTCAAATGTCAAATCTCAATTCTCCCATCCCCACCGTCCTCGACCTCGAAGCCGCCCACGACCACTGTCGTCGCGTGACGCAGGCGGCCGCGAAGAATTTCTACTACGCCTTCGCCCTGTTCCCGGAGGCCGAGCGCCGGGCGATGTGCGCCGTGTATGCCTTCGCGCGCATGGCCGATGACCTTGCCGACGAACCGGGCGAGCCGGCGGCGAAGGCCGCGGCCCTCGCCGATCTGCGCGCGCGCCTCGAACGCTCCGGGCGCGAGCCTTCCACCGACCCCGTGCTCGCGGCCCTTGCCGACGCCCGCGTCCGCTTCCACCTTCCGCTCGCTCCGCTGGAGGACCTCCTCCGCGGCGTGGAGATGGACCTCTCCGTGCGCCGGTACGCCGGCTTCGACGACCTGCGGCTGTATTGCTACCGCGTCGCCTCGACGGTCGGGCTCGTGACGATCGAGATTTTCGGCTACCAGGATCCGGCCGCGCGCGCCCACGCCGAGGACCTGGGGATCGCGATGCAGCTCACGAACATCCTGCGCGACGTCCGCGAGGACCTGGAAAGGGACCGCGTCTACCTGCCGCAGGACGAGCTGGCCCGCTTCGGCGTGACCGAGGCGGATCTCGCCGCGGGCCGCGCGACTCCCGCGTTCCACGAGCTGATGGCCTTCCAGGCCCGGCGCGCGCGCGAGTACTTCGTCCGTGGGGAGCGGATACTCCCCTTCGTGCGGAAAGAAACGCGCTACTGTCCGGCGATCCTCCAGACGATCTACCGGCGCCTCCTGCTCCAGATCCAGGCGCGGCCGGAGCGCGTGCTCCGCGAACGCGTGCGCCTCTCGACGACGGAGAAGCTCTTCTGGATGTTCTGGCTCTGGCTGCGGCACCGGGTCGCCGGGGCGTGAGGCGGGCGGGTTGGAGGGCGGGTTGGAGGGCGGGAGGGCGGGAAGGGGCGGAGACTTGGCGTCACGCCTCGACGGTGAACACGTCCACCTTGCCCACGCGCCCCTTGAGGTCGAAGCTCCCGAGCGGACGCGTCCGGAGCACGTGCCCGATCCGGCCGCTGACAGCCCCGCTCAGCAGGATTTCCGTCTTCAGTTCCTTCGTCAGCGCCTCGAGGCGCGCGGCCACGTTGACCGCGTCGCCGATGACGGTGAACGCCTGCCGCCTCGGGGAGCCGATGTTCCCCATGACCACGGGGCCCGTGTCGATCCCGATGCCGATCCGGATGGGCTCCATCCCAAGGGCGGCGCGCTGCTCGTTGAGTTCACGCCGCCGCCGCGACATGCCGAGGGCCGCGCGCACCGCGCGCTCCGGGTCGTCGGGCCGCGGCCGCCCGGGGTCGCCGAAAACCGCCATGACCGCGTCGCCGATGAACTTGTCGATCGTCCCGCCCTGCAGCGCGATTTCTTCCGTCATCGCGGTGAAATGCTCGTTCAGAAACGCGACGGTCTCGTGAGGGCCCAGGCGCTCGGTCAGGGTCGTATAGCCGCGGATGTCGGAAAAGAGCAGCGTGACATCCTGCTGCACGTTGCCGGCGAGCCGTCGGGGCCCGCGGGCGAGCAGTCGCGCTGCGATCCGTGGCTCCATGTACCGGCTGAGGACCGCCTGCGCGGCGTGTCGCTCCCGAAGCTCCTCGGCCTGCCCGCGAAGCTCCTCGGCCAGCAGCGCGGAGCCGGCCGCTTCGGCGAGGGCGCGTGCGTCCGCGAGATCGCGCAGCGCGTCCTCCAGCCGCTCCGCGTCGGCCCGGCTCTGGGCGCGAGACGCCAGCGTCTCGGCGAGCAGGATCCGGCTAGGACGCTCGCCCAGCCGCTCGATCGACCGCGCATAGATCCGCTCCGCCTCCTCGAAGTCGTCGCGCAGGGCCGCGACCTCGGCCAGGTGGCGCAGGGCGAGCGAGCGGAGCGTCCCCTTTCCCAGCAGCTCGTAAAGCCGCAGGGCCTCGCGTCCGTGCGCGTCCGCCGCGGCCAGGTCGCCACGATCGATCGCCGCCTGCGTCTCCTCGAGTTCCAGGCGCGCCAGCTCCTGGCGGTTCCCGATCCGCTCGACGAGCGCCCGGGCTTCCCGGATCGCGGCCGCCGCCTCCGGGACGCGGCCCGCCAGGCGGTGCGCGCGGGCGAGCGTGCCGAGGGCGATCGCTTCCCCCAGCGGATTGCCGACTTTGCGGTGCAGCTCCAGCGCCTGGGTCAGCGCGGCGATGGCGCGCTCGGACTCGTCGCGCAGGGCGTGCAGGTGCGCTGACCATTCCAGCGCCCGGCATCGTAGATCCGCGCGCCCCGCGCGCTCCGCCTGCCGCTCCGCCCGCCGGTACTCCCCTTCGCACTCCGAGAGTCGGCCCGCAAGGAGGAGGGCGAGGCCGCGCAAGAGGGACAACGCGATGGCGACGTCCGGGCGCGTGAGCGGCAGGGCGCGCGCGCGTTCGCACCGGTCCGCGCAGGCCTTCAGTTCCGGCGCGTCGATTTCCAGCCGGGCCAGTGCCAGCTCCGCGCAGGCGAAGGCGTCGTGCTCCTCCATTTGCGCGAAATCGCGGCTGGCTTGCTCGAGAAGCGCCGCGGCCTCGGAGGCGTGACGGCGTTGCCACGACACCCACCCGCGGTAGTAGGTCAGGCGGGCGCCGTCGGCCGGATCGTTCAGGTCGGCCAGGGCCGCCACGGACCGGAGCGCCGCGTCCGCCTCTTCGAGCAGGGACTCGTGAAGCAGGGCGAAGACCAGATCGAACCACCCGCCGACCGCGTTGTGCCGGGTGTGCCCCTCGCCCTCGAGCCCGGCCCGAAGATCGGCGATGGCTTGGGCGAAGCGCCCCTGGTGGAGCTGCACCCGGCCGAGCTGCAGGAAGGCGCGCCGGCTCAGCATGCCGCCGGACCCCGCACCCGTGGCCACTGCGCGAAATTCCGCGACCGCGGCATCGAAGGAGGACGAACGATAGAGCGCCTTTCCGCGAAGGTAACGCACCTCCAGCCCTCGTTCCCCCCCAAGCTCTCGCGCCGCGACGTCCGCCTGATCCAGGCACGCGAGGGCCTCCTCGGCGCGTCCGGCGACCAGCTCCAGGGAGGTCTTCTCGAGCAGGAGAGGCAGTCGATGCGCGGAGGTGGTCGCTTCGCGGAGCGCCAGCACGACGTCCACGTACCGGAGCTGCTCACGCGGCCCGAAGCGCGGCCGCTCCGCGACGGGCACGCGCATGAGGAGCCCGTAGGGGTGGAACAGATGGCTGAGCATTCGTCGATTTTCCATGGCTCTCACTGTCGCAAACAGAGTCAAGCTCGGGCGCCGCGTCAGGCGCGGCCCTCACCCCCCCCTTCGCTTGCTGCGGCGAGCTTCGGGGCGCAAGCCAAGCCCTCGCCCGGTCGGCGGGAGAGGGGGGGAACGATTTTCGCGGGACGCCCCTGCGCTCGCGCGAGCGCCGCATCGCCGGTGGCCCCTCGACCGAGTGCGGCAGCGGTGCCGGCGTGCCGACGCCGCCGTTCGTAGTTCCGCCTTCAGGCGGCCCGTCCGGCGGCACCGCTTTCAACCGCGGAACCCCTGGTCGGTCCTCGCGTCAGAGCTTCGTCAGCGGCCCGCTACCGCCGGATCGGTTCGTCCAGCACCTTCTCGAACTCCGCCGGGTCCGTGATCGGCCGCTTGCACGCGAAGTTTTGGCAGACATAGGCCGACGGCTTCCCGTCCTTCATCTCCTGCCCCTTCACGAACGGGATCAGCTCCTCGATCGCCGTGCGCGTCGCCCCGGCCGGGGGCACTAGGGTGATCACCTGATTCGGCTGGAACCGGCGCCGCAACGCGGCGACCAGCGCCGCGGTCCCCTCGGCCGCCGGGTCCCCGACCAGGACGATCTCGCGGGTCGGGCCGAGGCTGAAGTCCAGCGCGAGCAGCGAGACCGGATACGCCTCCGGCTGACCCGCGATCACGGACGAGAAGGTCTTCAGGATCGCGCGTCCCTGCTCTTCCATGGCCGTGTCGGCCGTCAGCCGGCCGATGCGGAGCAGCGAAAGGGCCGCCATCGCGTTCGAGGACGGCGTCGCGCCGTCGTAGATCTCGCGCGTGCGGACCACGAGCGCCTCCGTGTCCTTCCCCGTCAGCCACAGCGCGCCGCCGGCCGACTCGTCCGCGAAGAGCCGCACCATGTCGCGCGCCAGCCCCCGCGCCTCCCGCAGCCAGCGCGGGTCGAAAGTCGCCTCGTACAACCCCAGCAGCCCCCAGGTCACGTACGCGTAGTCCTCCGCCGTCCCGGGCACCGCGGCCTGGCCCGCGCGGTAACGCCGCAGCAACCGCCCGTCCTTGCGCATTTTGCCCAGCACGAAATCGGCCGCGCGCACGGCCGCGTCCCGGTAGCGGGCCTCGCCCAGGGCCTGCGCACCGAGCGCGAGCGCCCCGATCGCCAGCCCGTTCCAGCCGGCCAGCACCTTGTCGTCCTTGTGCGGCCGGACCCGCTTCGCGCGCGCCTCCAGCAGCTTCGTCCGCGCGGTCGCGAGCTTCGCCGCGAAGGCCTCCGGCGCGAGCTTCTCGGCCGCCGCGAAATCCGCCGGCGCCACCTGCACGCGCAGGATGCTCTTCTGCGACTCGAAATTCCCGTCCGCCGTGCAATCGTAATAGCGGGCGATCAGGTCCGCGTCCGGGCCGAGCACCGCGTCCAGCTCCGTAGGCGTCCAGACGTAGAACTTGCCCTCGACCCCTTCGTTGTCCGCGTCCTCGGCCGAGTGGAAGCCCCCGTCCGCGTCCGCGAGGTCGCGCAGGCAGTAGTCGAGCGTCTCCCGGGCGACCCGCGCCCAGTCCTCCTTGCGGGTCGACTGGTAGCCTTCCAGATAGGTCCAGGCCAGGAGCGCCTCATCGTAGAGCATCTTCTCGAAGTGCGGCACGTGCCACTCCGCGTCGGTCGAGTACCGGTGGAACCCTCCGCCGACCTGGTCGTACATCCCGCCCCGCGCCATCCGGTCCAGGGTCAGGTCGACCATCTTCAGCGCGCGGTCGTCCCGCGTGCGGCGCGCCATCCGCAGCAACAGGCAAAGCGCGTGGCTGCGCGGGAACTTCGTCTGGTTGCCGAACCCGCCCTTTTTCTGATCGAAGAGCCCCCAGAACGCCTCCACCGAGCGCGAGAAGAGGCCCTCCTCGAGCCCGACCGCGGCCGCCGGCCGGCTGTCGGCTTCCATTTCCTTGAGGAAGTCGCCGCTCGCCTTGAGCAGCTCGTCGCGCTGCTTCGTCCAGCGCTCGTGCAACATCTCCAGAAGCCGCTTGAACCCCGGGCGCCCGTAGCGGTCGTCCGGCGGGAAGTACGTGCCGCCGAAGAAGGGCTTCTTGTCCGGCGTGAGGAAGACGGTGAGCGGCCAGCCGCCGTCCCCCGTCATCCGCGTCACCGCCTCCATGTAGACGGCGTCGACGTCCGGTCGCTCCTCGCGGTCGACCTTGATCGGCACGAACCAGTCGTTCAGCAGCTTCGCGATTTCCTCGTTCTCGAAGGATTCGCGCTCCATGACGTGACACCAGTGGCAGGTGGAATACCCGATCGAAAGGAAGATCGGTTTCTCTTCCTGCTGGGCGCGCTTGAAGGCCTCCTCCCCCCACGGATACCAGTCCACCGGGTTGTGCGCATGCTGGAGCAGGTACGGGGACGACTCCTTCGCGAGCCGGTTCGTGTGCTGCGCCGCCCCCGCGGCCGGCTTGGGCTCGTCCCCGAACGCGCGCATGCCGAGGGCGCCGGCCCCGCAGGCGCCGACGATCAATAGCAGGAGCAGGAGGTCGAGGCGCATGGGGCGAAGCTCCTATTGACGGCGGGTGTCGACCGCCGGTGAGACTCGTGCGAGTGTGATTGCCGGTTGTCGCAGCGCGGGCACGGCAACGCCGTGCCCCTACGAACGACGGCCCGGTCTACATCCGGGTCACAGTCGCCGTCCGGCCCGTTTCCGTAGGGGCACGGCGCTGCCGTGCCCACGAACCAAGGAACCGCCGTCGGCTGTGGGCAGCGCCTGCGGCAATTTGGACCATTTCCGAACGAGCAAAGGGGGGCTGCAGCACCCCCTTGCGTGGGGCTAGTGGTAGAGTTGGCCGCCCGTCTCGCGGAACTCCGCCGCCTTCTCCTCCATGCCCGTCGTGAGTGCCCGCTCCGGCGCTACGCCGACCTGCTCCGCGTAGGCCCGGACGTCCTCCGTGATCTTCATGGAGCAGAAGTGCGGCCCGCACATCGAACAGAAATGCGCGAGTTTCGCCCCGTCCTGCGGCAGCGTCTCGTCGTGGAACTCCCGCGCGCGCTCCGGGTCGAGGCCGAGGTTGAACTGGTCCTCCCAGCGGAACTCGAAGCGCGCCCGCGAGAGGGCGTTGTCGCGCCGCTGCGCGCCCGGGTGCCCCTTCGCGAGGTCCGCCGCGTGCGCCGCGATCTTGTAGGCGATGACCCCTTCCTTCACGTCGTTCCGGTCGGGCAGGCCCAGGTGCTCCTTCGGCGTCACGTAGCAGAGCATCGCCGTGCCGTACCAGCCGATCATGGCCGCGCCGATCGCGCTCGTGATGTGGTCGTACCCGGGCGCGATGTCGGTCGTGAGCGGGCCGAGCGTGTAGAACGGCGCCTCCTGGCAGACCTCGAGCTGCCGGGTCATGTTCTCCCGGATCAGATGCATCGGCACGTGCCCCGGCCCCTCGATCATCGTCTGTACGTCGTGCTTCCAGGCGATCTTCGTCAGCTCCCCGAGCGTCGCCAGCTCCGCGAACTGCGCCTCGTCGTTCGCGTCGGCGATCGAGCCCGGGCGCAGGCCGTCCCCGAGGCTGAAGCTGACGTCGTACGCCTTCATGACCTCGCACAGCTCTTCGAAGTTCGTGTAGAGGAAGTTCTCCCGGTGATGCGCGAGGCACCACTTGGCGAGGATCGACCCTCCGCGCGAGACGATGCCGGTGACGCGGCGCGCGGTGAGCGGGATGTAGCGGAGGCGGACGCCCGCGTGGATCGTGAAGTAGTCGACGCCTTGCTCCGCCTGCTCGATGAGCGTGTCGCGGAAGAGTTCCCAGGTCAGGTCCTCGGCCTTGCCGTTGACCTTTTCGAGCGCCTGGTAGATCGGGACCGTGCCGATCGGGACCGGGCTGTTTCTGAGGATCCACTCGCGGGTCTCGTGGATGTTCTTGCCGGTGGAGAGGTCCATCACGGTATCGGCGCCGCAACGGGTCGACCAGATCATCTTGTCGACCTCTTCCTGGATGGAGGAGGCGACCGCGGAGTTGCCGATGTTCGCGTTGATCTTCACGAGGAAATTCCGGCCGATGATCATCGGCTCGGACTCCGGGTGGTTGATGTTCGCGGGGATGATGGCGCGACCGCGCGCGACTTCGTCGCGAACGAACTCGGGCGTGATGACCTTGGGAATGCCGGCCCCCCACGACTGGCCGGGGTGCTGCGGCTCGGCGGCCGGGGGCGCGCCGGCCGCGGCCTCGCGGAGCTGGCTTTCGCGGATGGCCACGAATTCCATTTCCGGGGTGATGATCCCTTTGCGGGCGTAGTGCATCTGGGAGACGTTCGCGCCGGCCTTGGCGCGGCGCGGCTTGCGGAGGTTGGGGAAGCGCAGCTCGTCGAGCGCGTGCTCGGCGAGGCGGCGCCGCCCGTACTCGGACGAGATGCGCGGCAGCTCCTCGGAGTCGCCGCGCGCGCGGATCCATCCGGCGCGGAGCGGTGCGATGCCGCGCGCGAGGTCGACGACGAGGTCCGGGTCGGTGTAGGGTCCGCTGGTGTCGTACACGACGAAGGGGGCGTTGGGGACGGTCACGGGTCCGGCCCCGGCTGCGCCGGCGCGGCGCGTGGGGGACAGCGCAACCTCGCGCATGGGGACGCGGACGTCCGGGTGGAGCCGCCCCGCGACGTAGGCTTTGCGCGAGGCGGGGAGGGGGCCGTGCGTGACCGGATCCAGGCGGGGCTCGCTCTGCGGGTGCTTCTCGACCGTGGTGTTCATCGTCGTGTGCAACCTCTCAGTTGGCGGCAACGAAAGCAAGGAATTCTCGCCTTCGCATGGGCGCACGAGGGAAAGGGAGCGGCAGGCGCGGGCCGGTCAGGCCGGCGGTCGATGGGGGAGCGGTGGGGCGGCGAACGGGCGTCGGGCAGTTTCGCCCAGTCGCCGGTCCTGGTTCGGGACGCCGTTCCTCCGCCAGCATTACCTGGTTCAGGTTCGAGGGTGTGATCTCAGGCCGTAGGCCACCCCTCGGGTCCCGCGCGTGGGTTCGACTCTCTTTTTCGTCTTTTTTTTACATCCTCCGAATTGTGCGTCGGACGGCTTACTTCACCACCGTGAGCCACTCGGCGTATTTCTTGTTCTTCCCCAGGACCGCCTCGAAGTAGGCCTCCTGGATGCGCTTCGTCACGGGTCCGGGCCGGCCGCCGCTGAGCTCGCGGCGGTCGATCTCGCGGACGGGGGTGATTTCGGCCGCCGTACCGGAGAAGAACACCTCGTCGGCCGAGTACAGCTCGCCGACCGCGATGGTCTTGATCGTGACGGGCAAGCCGAGGTCGGCTGCCAGGCGGAGCACGGTGTCGCGGGTGATGCCCATGAGGATCGAGGAGGACGCGTCGTTCGTGCAGAGGGTCCCGTCCTTCACGAAGAAGATGTTCTCGCCGGTGCCCTCGCAGACGTTGCCGCCGTGGTCGAGGAGAATGGCCTCGTCGTAGCCGTTGTTCTGGGCGTCGGCGACGGCGAGGATGGAGTTCAGGTACTGGCCGCACGCCTTGGCCATCGCGGGCATGGAGTCGTTTGGGAACTTGCGCCAGCTCGAAATGGTGGCGCGGATTCCTTCCTTGATGGCCTTGTCGCCGAGGTAGGCGCCCCAGGGCCACGAGACGACGAGGGCGTGCGTGGGATTGCCGGAGGCGTGGACGCCCATGGGGCCGAAGCCGCGATAGAGCATGGGGCGGAGGTAGCAGGAGCGCGCCTTGTTGAGCCGCACCAGCTCGGCGCATGCCTTGTGGAGCTCTTCGATGGGGTGGGGGGATTGCAGGTGGTAGATCCGCCCCGAGTTGAACAGGCGCTTGAGGTGGTCCTCGAGCCGGAAGATCGCCGGCCCTTTGGCCGTGTCGTAGCAGCGAATGCCCTCGAAGACGCCGGTGCCGTAGTGAAGGGCGTGGGTCAGCACGTGCACCTTGGCGTCGTCCCAGGCGACCATCTGCCCGTTCATCCAGATCTTTTCGGTCTTGGGGACGGAAGGCATGGGGACTCCCTCTATGGGAAGGAAGGCGCGCGGTCGCTGTAGGGGGGGCGAAGTCTAGCAGCGGCGGGGGGGTGGGTCAAGGCTTTTTCCGGCAGGCGACTTAGTGTCCCGTCTACGCTAATTCCAAGGGTCCGCCGCTGTAGCGGAGTACGCGTTCGGTGAACCTGTCATCCCGGCATGTCCTCCTGAGCGGAGCGCCGCAGCGCGAAGCGAAGGATCCAAGCAAGGACGGACGCCCAACCTTCTCAACCGGCCCTCGGACCGTGTCGTCGGCGAGCCAGTGCCCTGTCGAGAAAAGCGGTCGCTACGCTTGGTTTGGATCCTTCACTTCGCTCCGCGCTGCGGCGCGTCGCTTCGCTCAGAGCCTGCCCTGAGCCGGGCCGAAGGGATGGCAAGCGCATCGCACGGGTTCCCGGAAAGCTCTACCCGACGGGAGCCAGCCGACCTGCACAGAGCGCCCGGCGAACGAGCAGAATGAGCGTAGGCGGGACACTAGTCGAGGTAGGCGGTCGAGTGCTCCTCGTCCACGAACCCGCACTCGGCGCAGCGGACGCCGATCGGGGCGCCTTTGCGGAGCGGAACAAGCGCCGGGCGCGAGCACTTCGGGCAGCGCTTGTCGATCGGCGCGGGGTGCAGGGCGGACAGGAAGAACCACGCGATCGGCGCCAGGAGCAGGATGCCGAGGAGGCCTTTCGCCGTCGCCCAAGGATAGCGGAGGAAGAGAGCGAGGAAGCCGGCGAGGAGTGCAAAAAAAAGAAGCTGGAGCAGGACGTATTTGAGGAAGAAGAAGCGTTCCACGCAGGGGCTCGATCGGAGAGGCCTGGAGGGTGCGGGAGGGGCGGACTCCGCTGGGCGCTTGCCGCCGCTGCGGCGTCAGGCGTGGGCCGGCTTTTCCTCGAGGAAGAAACCCAGGGAGCTCGTGAAGCCGTGGAGGAAGTTCCGGCCGCCGACCGGGCCGACTTCGCCGGCGGCGAAGAAACCCGCCAGCGGAAAGTTTCCAAGCGCGTCGCGCACGAGGCCCGAGTCGTGGTCGGGCGTGCCGAAGAGCCGCTGTCCGCGGCCGTTGCAACTGAACAGGAACCCGCCCTCGACCTTGCGCCCGCCGAGGTCCTTCGCGAAGCTGCCGAGCATGCCGCGCAGGTCTTCGGCGGCCGCCTCCGCGTCGCGCACGTGGAACTGGATCGTCTGGCCCTTCCGGAAGAGATCGCCGACCGCGAGCGCGCCGCTGTCGGGATCGATGCCGAGGGGATTCCGGATCAGGAAGTCCCCCTGCTTGAAGGTGGCCTGGCTTTCGTTGATGACCCGACCGACGTGGAGGCCGTGGCGCACGCGGCGCTGGTCCTGCTCCGAGAGGGCGTCGAGGATTTCCTTGAGGACGGCGAGCGTCGGCCGCCCGCCGAGTTCAAAGATCACGTTGCCTTCGGCCTTCGTGATGACGAGGTGCCGGCCGATCGGGCGGCAGCCCTGGCTCACGACGGTGCGGAACTCGAACCCACCGGCGAGGGCGACGCCCACCAGCCCCTCGCGGTAGACCTCCTCCTCCAGGAAGAGCGGTTGGGTGCCGGGACCGTTGCCGCCGCTCGCGTTGCCGCCCAGCGCGGGCGCGCCCGGGTAGGCCGCGTCCACTTCCTTGGCGAGCCGCTCCGTGTCGAAGGTGTAGGGTTCGCCGAGCACGATAAAGACCGACCTGCCGCCGCCCGCGAGCGCGGGCAGCCTGCCCTTGAGGAACTCGCCGGGCCGCGCGGCCTCGAGCTGCTCCTGCGTCCAGTGAAAGGTGTGGAGCGCCGCGCCGGGGAGCGAGGCAGCCCACACGGTCATGGCCGGCGGCTCCTCGTGCTCGCTCCCGCCGCCAATGAGGCCCTGGCCGGTGCAGCCCAGGAGCTTCTTCGCGCCCGTGCGTTGCCGGAGGTCGGCCAGGTGGGGAGCGAAGTCCTCCTCCACGTGGTTGGCGGTGACGAAAACGAGAAGCAGGTCCGGGGCGAGCCCCGCTTCCTGGATGCGGCGCGCGCACTCCTCGACCGCCTTCCCGGTCTCGGCTTCGTGGCTGGCCGCGCAGGCGAATTTCATGGCGGAACTCCCAGGGCGGGCGAGCCGTGCTCGGCCGCGGTGGTGCGGATCGAAGTCCGGATTAAACCACGTTTGGCGGCGGGGCGCAATGAGGAACGGCGGTCTTCTTCACGCTCACGCTCGCGGCACCTTGGCGAGCGCGCGACCGCGCAGCTCCTCGATCTCCCCGATTTCCTTCGGGGCGCGCGCCGTGAGGTTCTGGTGGCCCTCCGCCGTCACGAGGATGTCGTCCTCGATGCGGACGCCGATGCCCCGGTACTTCGGCGGGACGCGCTTGGCGTCGGGCGCGACGTAAATGCCGGGCTCCACGGTCAGGATCATCCCCGGCTCCAGCTTGCGCCACTCGCGACGGCGGCGGTAGTGGCCGACGTCGTGGACGTCCATCCCCAGCCAGTGGCTGGTGCCGTGCATGTAAAAGGCGCGGTACGCCTTCTTTTTCACGAGCTTCTTCGCCCGACCCTTGAGGAGGCCGAGCCGGAGCATGCTCTCGGTCAGGAGCTCGACGGCCAGTTCGTGGAGGGAGTTGAACGTCTTCCCCGGCTTGACCGATTCGATGACCGCGCACTGGGCCTTCAGGACTTCGCGGTAGATCGCGGCCTGCGCGCGGCTGAAGGACCGCCCGACGGGGAAGGTCCGCGTGACGTCCCCGGAGTAGCCCTCGACCTCTGCGCCCGCGTCGATGAGCACGAGGTCGCCGTCTTCGATCTTCCGGCGATTCGTGTTGTAGTGTAGAATGGTCGCGTTCGGCCCCGAACCGACGATGGAAGGATAGCCGGGGGAAGGCGAACCCTGTTGCCGGAAGACGTACTCCAGCTCCGCCTCGAGCTGATACTCGAACTGTCCGGGGCGGGCCGTGCGCATCGCGGCGCGGTGGCCGGCGCACGTGATGTCGGTCGCGCGGCGCATGAGGGCGAGTTCGTCCTCGGCCTTGACGAGCCGCATCTCGTGGAGCACCTCGCGCGGGTCGTGAATGGCGGTTGGGGCGAGGTGCCCTTGCCGTTCCTGGCGCCGGACGCGGTCGATCGCCGAGACGATCCGGCGGTCCATGGCCGCGTCCCTGCCCAGCCGGTAGTAGACCCGCTCGGTGTTTCGGAGCAGTCGCGGGAGGAGCTTGTCGAGCTGATCGATGGGGAAGGCCTCGTCCGCGCCGAAGCGCTTGACCGCGCCGTCCACGCCGGCCCGGTAGCCGGTCCAGACCTCCTCCTTGGGGTTGCGGCGCCGCACGAAGAGCACGAGGCGCGGCTTCGGCTGCGTGGCGAGAAGGACGGCGACGGCGTCCGGCTCGTCGAAGCCGGTGAGATACCAGAAGTCGCTGTCCTGGCGGAACTCGAACTCGGAATCGTTCGAGCGGTAGAGCACCGAGGCGCTCGGAAAGATCGCGGCGCCCCCCTGGATTCGCTCCAGGAAGCGCGCGCGTCGGGCCTTGAACATCAGGGGCTGCTCCCATTCGTCCGCGGCTCCGGGTGGACTCCCCCTGGCTCGCGGGACTGGTTTCCAAGAGTGAGAAGGTTGTAGCGCAGGCCAGGGACCACGGAACCACAGCGCGGCGGGGCCGGAGCCAAGCGACGACGGAACCACAGATTTCACAGATTCACGACGATTTCACAGATTCGTAATCTGTGTAATCGCGTAGAATCTGTGAAATCTGTGGTTTTCGTGGCGTTCGACACAAGCAAAAATTGTCGCAAGAAAACAAGCTTCGGACGATTAGCAGCACAGGTTTCACAGATTCACGACGATTTCACAGCTTCGCAATTTCGTAGTTTGTCGGCTTGTGAAACCGGTGCCCGCGACGGAGCTGACCGATGCCCGCGTTCGTTCTTCGGTTGCTGCGGGCGCGCGACGCGGAGGAGGCGCGTCGCGCGATGCTGGCCGCCGCGCTCTTTTTTTCCGTGATCTGCGGCTACCTGGTCGCGAAGCCGGTCCGCAACGCTCTTTTCCTGAACAAGCGCCGCTTCGACGACCAGCCGGCGTTCTACCTGCTGACGGCCGTGGTCATGTTCGCCGTGGGGATCGGGGTGAACCTCGCGGCCGCGCGCTGGCGACCCCGGCAACTCGTCGCCGGCGGCTTCGTTGGCTTTGCGCTCGTTTTCGTGAGTTTCGGTGCGTGGCTCGCCGCCGGGCTTCCGTACGGCGCCGAGGCCTTCCTGGTCTGGGTGAGCGTCTACAACCTCCTCGCGGTGTACTTCTTCTGGGCCCTCGCCAATGATCGCTTCACGCCCGAGCAAGGGACCCGGCTCTATGGTCCCATCGGCGCCGGGGGAGTTCTCGGCAGCATCGTCGGGAGCTACCTCGCAGGCCTCCTGGCGCGCCCGTTGGGCAGCGAAAACCTCGTGTTCGTGGTCGCCGGCTTCCAGGTGCTCTGCCTGGCCCTCGTCTTGCGGCTGACGGAAGAGGCGGCACCGCCGGCGGGGTCGTCCACGCCGGCGAGCTCCAGCCTCGCCGCGGGCACCGAGGGACTGCGCGCGATCGCCCGCTCGGACTTCCTACAGAAAATCTTCGGCATCGTCCTCTTGGTCACGTTTGTCGGCACGATCCTGGAGTTTCGATTCTCCGAAATCGTCCAGGCCGAAATCACGGGCAAAGACGACAAGACCCGCTTTTTCGGCCTCTATTTCGGCCTGCAAAACGTCCTCGCGTTCCTCTTTCAAGTCCTCGCGGTCGCGCCGCTCGCGGGCCGCTGGGGGCCCGCGCCCGGTCTGCTCGCACTCGTCGCGATGCAGGGCGTGGCCGCGTTGGGTCTCGGCGGCGTCCTCCCCACGGGGGGCGCCGGCGCGCTGCCTCTCGCCCAGGCGCTGCTGCTCCCGTGCGGCGCGCTCTTCTATTCCCTCCACCAGTCTTCGCGGGAGCTGCTCTACACGCCGCTTTCGCGCGAGGAGAAGTACAAGGCAAAGGTCTTCGCCGACACCTTCGGGTTCCGGCTCGGCGATGCCGTCGCCTCCGTCGCGCAGCTCGCCAACCGCTTCCTGCTCGCCGAAGCGGCACTGCGGCCCGCCGCGCTCGCCCTCCTCACGCTCCCGCTCATCGCCGCGCGCGGCTGGCTCTCCGTCCGCGCCTCGCGGCGTTACCGCGAGCTGGCGGCCAAGGGGGCCGAGTTCAAAGTCAACCAATAGAGCACCCGCTGGTCGCCGAGTCCGCGCTCCCGCACGGCATCCGTCAGCGCGGCTACGGTCTTCGCCGTATACGAGGGGTCCAGGTCGATACCCTCCAGCTCCCGCATCCGGCGCGTGGCTTCCTCGGCCTCCGGCGTCGGAAGGCCGTAGCCCGCGCCCAGGTGCCGGGTGTCGACCTCGAACTGCTCCCGCCGCATCGGGGCGGCCTGCACGCCGCCGCGCAACACGGTCGTGAGCGCCCACGCCGCCAGGCCCCAGACGCGCGCGGCGTTCGCCACGAACCTGCTCGTGATCCGGACAGCCACCAGCCTCGTGCGCAGCCCCGCGAGGTGAAGGCCCGCCAGCAGTCCCGCCGCGGTGCCGCACGTCCCCAGCGGGACGAACACGTAGTCCGGCTCCGGCAGCTCGCCCGCCCGCACCTGCTCCGCCAGCTCAAGCCCCGCGTTCAAGTAGCCCAGGGTCGACAACGCGTTCGTCCCGCCCTTCGGCAGCACGCGGGTCCCGCGCCGCAGCGCATGTCGAAAGACGTCGAACGGGACCGAGGCCGGCCACCGCCGTTCGACGAGCGTGTCGGCCAGCCCGCGGATCGCGGCGAGGTTCCGGTCCGCGTGCGGATGCGACGGGCTGCGGAAGAGCATCACGTCCCGCCCGAGGCCCAGCTCCTTCGCGTAGTGGAGCGCGGCGACCACCCAGTTGGACCCGGTCGCGCCGTACACGAAGACGCGCCCGTCCCCGCGCTGCCGCGCTTCCGCCAGCAGGAACTCGAGCTTGCGGACCTTGTTCCCGCCGTGGGCCGTCCCGGTCAGGTCGTCCCGCTTGATCCACAGCTCGCGGCAGCCGAGCGCCGCGCCCAGCCGCTCCAGCCGCTGCACCGGCGTCGGGAATGCGCCGAGCGGCATCCAGGGAACGAGCTTTACCAGCCCCGGCACGCGAGTGAAGAGAGGGAGGGATGGGAGGGGCGGAAGGCTCAAGGCTCAACTCTCAATTTTCGCTCCGCAAGGATGCCGCCCTCCCGTCCCGCCCAATCGAGTGCTCGTTCTACTGTGCGAGATCGCGCGCAGACCCGAGTAGACGCGACCTCCTGCCGCGTCGGGAAGCGTCGGGAAGCCGCTTCTACTTTGGGGGTCCTCGTCGATCTCCTAACAGTAGAACTAGGTTGGAACAGGGAGCAACTCGCATCGGTCTTTGATCTCCGTGCACCGTGCACTGAGCACTGAGCATTGTGCGTTGAGCATTGAAAATTGTTTGATCATTGATCATTGAGCATTGATCATTGAGCCTTGAGCCTTCCTCAGCCCCCCGTCTCCCACCGGCCCGGATTCAAGATCCGGTTCGGGTCGAGGGCGTTCCGGACGGCGCCGAGCACCCTCACGAAGCCGGGGTCCAGGGCCTTCGCGTGGCGCCGCACGACCCAGCCCGGGGTCTTGTAGGGGACGAACCCCTTCTCGAGGACCAGGTCCGCCAGGGCCTCGTTGAGCGCGCGCACGCGCCGCACCTCGGCCTCGTCGCGCTTGTCGAAAACGGTGATGAGCCGCAGCACGCCGAAATGCCCGCCGGCCATCGGGCGCGTCACCACGATCGGCGGGAAACCGCGCTCTTCCATGATGCGCATCCCGGCCTTGATTCCCGCCTCCCACTGCGAGGTCGGCCCGTAGCTGCCGATCCACGTGAGCCCGCCCCCCGGATGGTCCAGCAGAAAATCGAAGCGGGTCGGGAAGTCCGCGAACGCCACGAACCGCGGCTCGATCCGCACGAGGTCCCGGATATCCAGCGGGTCTTCGAAGCGACCGCCGGCCGCGCGCGCCTCGGCGAGGAGCTGGGCGAAGATCTCCTTCTTCGCGGTCATGGCCTGCCAGAAGTTCGAGGCGATGTCGAAGTAGAGCGCCACGAGCGGCTCCGCCGGGTCCCGGTACAGCGGACGCGCCTGGCCGAAGAGGAGCTTCATGAGGGGCCACGTCACGCCCCCGATGTCGTCGCAGACCTCTTCGCGCATCAGCCGTTTCACGAAGGCGTAGGCCTGGTCGATGTCGTACGCCAGGACGAACAGTCGTTCGCGGAATTTCCGATTCGGCCACACCTGCACGCTCATCCGCGTGACGATCCCCGTCGAGCCCTGGAAATTCACGAAGAGCCCGGTGAGGTCGGGCATGGGGGAGTTCGTGCACCAGGCGGGGCTCAGGGCATGCGCGCCGGTGCGAAGGATCGAGCCGTCCGCGAGGACCGCTTCCACGCCGTTGATCCAGTCCCCGGTCGAGCCGTGCAGCAAGGACAAGTTCGTGAGCCCGTCCATGAGGCAGTTGCAAAGGACGGAGGTGTGAGGCGGGGAGAAGGAGTAACCGAAGCGCAGGGCCGGGTGGTCGCGGTCGAGCTTCGCGCGCACGTCGGCCCAGGAGACGCCGGGCTCCACGATCATGTACTGATCGGCCTCGTTGACCTCGAGGATGCGATTCATGGCGGCGAGATCGAGCACGATGCCGCCGTGCTCGGGGATGGCGAGGCCGCCGACGTTCAAGCCCGCGACGACGGGGACGACGGGGACGCGGTGCTCGTTCGCGATGCGCACCACAGCCTGGACGTCCGCGGTGCTGTGCGCGCGGACCACGAGGTCGGGTGGGTGGCCCGGGACCTCGGTGAGGTCTTCCCCATAGCGGCGCAGCGTGTCGGCATCGCGCAGGACCTGCCCCGGGCCGAGTTTTTCCGCGAGCAGGGACGCGAGGGCGTCGGCGTCGGGGCGAGGCGGGGCGGGCATGTCGCTAGCTCCCGGAGTGGGGCGCCGCGCCGGGCGCGGCCGGAGGCGTGGAGGACGCGGGGGCTGCCGCCGGCCGTGCCGCGGGGGGATCGGGCGCGCGAAGCAGGCCGAGAAGCGGCAAGAGCAGGAGCGGGTTCCCGCGGAGGCGCAAGCGACCGGAGAGGACCGGCCAGAGGTAGTCGCCGCCCAACCCGACGGCGAGCAGCGTGGCGAGGTCCGCGGAAATGCCGGCGTCCCATGCCCCGGCCTCGCCCGGATGGATCTCGATCGTGCCGCCTTTGCACCGGAGGGTGGTCTTCACCCCGCCCGCGTCCAGGAGAAAGACACGATCGAGGCCCGCGAAGGCGCGCGCACCCTGGGGCGTGGCAAGCTTGCGGCCGAGGAGGCTCTCCAGGAAGAAGCTGACCAGCGACGAGCGCTCCGGGCTCACGCACTTGACGCCCATGCGGGACGACTCCGAGAAACGCGGCGGACGAAGAGCGGGACGGGGAGCGCGTATTCAAGCGGATGGGTGCGAACCGTGCAAGCGAAATGAGGGGCGAGCGGGCCCGGGCGAGTCTGGCGAGGACTTTCCGCCGCCCGCGGAGAACGCCTGCCTGAACTACACGAATTGCCGAATTCGCGAGAGTCTCACGGGGCGGTAGGGAGGCGGGGAGCGAGATCGAACCCGGGGGAGACGAAGGACACGCCGAGACCGCTCCCTCACGGTCGCGGTTCGGATTCGACCGCCGTGCCGCGGTTCACCGCCCCGCCAACCGCGCGCACAATCGCCCCAGCGCCTCCTCCGCCAGGTCGGGCCGCCACGCGAGCGTGCACAGCCATGCCTCGGCCATCGACTTCGCCGCCGGGTCGCGCTCGAGTCGCTCCACGCTCCCGAACACCGCGCGTACCTCCTCCGACCCGGCGTTCAGGAACACCTGCCGCCGGTCGCCCAGCCCCGCGAGCCATCCTCGCCCAGCCGTGAGCGGCTTCGTCGCGAAGGCCTTCACCTGCCGCTCCAGGTCGGCGGGAAATTTCGCGAGCCAGGCGTGTACCGGCCATTTTCCGGCCAACGGCTCCTTCTCCAGGTGCTCCAGCGCCTCCTCCGCCGGCGACGCTTGAATCCCCTGACCCCGGAGATACTCCCGCACCCACGCTAGAAACGTCGTGCGCTTGCCGGTCGCCGCTTCGGGGAAATACACGAGCAGCATCGAGTCCCCGCGCGACGCCGCGAGGCTCCGGAGCAGCTCCCACAAATCTTCCGACCGGTACACCCAGCGCGAGTCGTACTTCACGACGCCGTCCACCATGTACGTGTCCTGCTCCATCAGGTAGAGCTTCGTTCGCCCCGTGCGCCGCAGGTCGGCCACCAGCTCGGGCAGCAGCAGCCACCGGTCCCCGGTCGATTCGTGGAACTGCACCTCCTGCAGGATCCGGCGCGCCACGAAATTCTTGTACGGTCCTTCGCTCGAGCGCGACAGCAAGTCGAAGGCCGCCGGCGAACCGTCGCGGATCGCGTTCACCCAGCGCGGGCGCGCGTCGCGCGGCGCGTCCGAGCGGTCGCGCCAGCCGGCGAGCGCGGCATTGAACCGGTCCAGCTCGCCCGCCAGGCGCTTCTTGAGCGCGGCGAGCTTCGGGTTGTCGAGGAACTCCTCCCGCGACAGGTCCGGGTCGACGAGCTGCGCGTCGGTGACGTCGATTTCGCCGATCATGCCCGCGGCGGTTTCCGGCAGCAGCGTCGGGTAGTTCGGCTTCACGAGGATCCCCCGGAAGCAGACCTGGAACGCGCCCGGGCCCGCGCGCTCCGCCGCCGGCAGGGCGAGGCAGCCGCGCACGCCCGCGGCTTCGAAACGGTGCACGAAGCGGTTCTCCGAGCCGAGGAACGGCTGATCGATGAGCTGGACGATCCTCCCTTGCGGATCCTCGAAGAGCAGGTCCACGCCCGGCAACGGGTGGCGGATGTAATGGCGGAGCGCGTCCTGGACGGCCTCGGACGTGGCGAGGAGCCGCGCGCGTCGGGCGACCTCCGAATGGCTGGAGGCCAAGTGGATGCGGACGCGCGTGCCGACGGCTCGCGGCGGGCCTTCACCGAGGAAGCCCTGGAACCGCATCTCGTCCCCTGGGCCGCGCCGGATGCCGATCATGAGGGAGAGCGGTCGGCAGCCTTCGCGCGCGGTCTCGACCTCGATGCAGTCCGTGACCTTGTAGGCGGAGAGGAACCCCACGCCGAAGCGGCCGATGAGCGCGGCGGGGGCCGCGGCCATCGCCGTCGCGTTTCGGCGGATGCCGCGGAGCGGGTGGCAGAGATGCTCGCGCACGACGGACTCGTCCATGCCCCAGCCGTCGTCCTCCACGTCGATCGCGGGCGACGGTGCGCCGCGGAGCGAGACCCGGATCGTGGAAGAGTCCGAGGTCTTTTTTGCGCCCGCCAGGCCGCGCCGGATCTCGATCGCGTCGAGCGCGTTCTGGACCAGCTCGCGCACGAAGACGTCGTGATCGCGGCTGTAGATCATCCCTTCGGGTCCGAAGAGCTTGATCACGTCCTCGAGCGTGGTACCCAGCTTGAGCTCGGTCTCCTCGGGCATGGGGTGCTCCCACGTCAATGCAGGGACTTGGCCGCGATCCGACAGGCCGTCCGCAAGCCCTCCTCGGCGAGGTCGGGGCGCCACGCGAGCGTGGAGAGCCACGCCTCGACCGCGGCCTTCAGCGGCGGGTTGCGCTCGAGCCGCTCCGAGGACCGCAACAAATCGGCGATCGGGCCGGCCGCCGCGTCGACGTACACCTCGGCCTTCGGCGTCTGCCGGACGCTCCGGTCGGCCTTCACGACGTAGGCCTTCGCCTTCAGCCCGGCCGCTTTCGGGAACTTCGCCAGCCACGCGTCCACCGGCCACGCGCCGGGCACCCGGACCTTTTCCAAATGGTCGAGCGCCTGTCGCGCGGGCAGGGGTTCCACCCGTCGGTCCCGGAGATAACGCTCCACCCAGGCGAAGGAGTCGGGCGTCGAGCCCGGCGCGTCGGGCGGCGTGGCGAGGAGGAGCATGGGCTCGCGGCGCTCGGTGGCGACCGCGCGGCACAGCTCCCAGAGGTCGTCCATCTTTTGCATCCAGCGACCGTCGAGCTGCGCGACCCGATAGACGCCGCAGGGCTGCACCGCGAGATACACGCGCGGCGGCTTCGCGCGCGCGACCTCGCCCGCGAGGTCCGGCAGCGACACCCAGCGCTCCTTCGTGAGCTCGTGGAACTCCATCTCCTGAAGGATGCGGCGTCCGATCAGGTTGCCGAAGCGACTGCGGACGGCCTGCGCGAAGAGCTCGAACCCGCCCGCGGTCCCGTCGCGCGTGGCCGTGCGCGTGCGGCGCGCGGAGGAGCGGTCGAGGTCCGGCGCTTCGTTCCACCGCTCGAGAAGGGTATTGAATTTTCCGATCTCGGCGGCGAGCACTTGCCGCAGCCTGCCCAGCCGGTCGTTGTTCAGGAATTCCTCGCGCGAGAGGCCGACGTCCACGAGGAGCGCGTCGGTGACGTCGATTTCGCCCGTGAGCCCCGCGGCCTCTTCGGGCAGGAGCGTGGGATAGGCGGTCTTCACGAGGATGCCGCGGTAGCAGGCCTGGAAGCCGGCGGCTCCGGCGGGTGCGGAAGAGGAGGGCAGGGCCAGGCACCCACGAAGGCCCGGCGACTCGAACCGGTGGGCGAGCGGCGAGTCGGCGCCGACCAGCGCCCGGTTGGCGACACGCAGCGCGGGCTTGCCTTCGCATGCGAAGAGAACGGTGACGTCGGGGGCCGGGTGGCGGACGTAGTGGGTGAGGGCGTCCAGGATCGCGCCGGCCGTGGCGACGCGCGTCGCGCGCTCGGCGACCGCGGGATCGGTGGAGAGGAAGTGCACGGTGACGCGGGTGCCGGGCGGCCGCGGCGGCGCGGAGCCGATGGTGGCGTTGACCTTGAGCGCGTCGTCGGGCCCGCGTCGGATGGAGAGGGTGACGGAGAGGGGAGGGTGGCCTTCGCGCGCGGTCTCGACCTGCACGCGGTCGGACACTTTGAAGGCGGAGAGGAGACCGACGCCGAACCGGCCGATGAGTGCCGCGGGCGCGGCGCCGGTGGCCTGGCCATCGCGCCGGATGCCGCGGAGGGGATGGGCGAGGTGCTCGCGGACGGTGGCTTCCTCCATGCCCCAGCCGTCGTCCTCGACGACCAGGGCCGGCCAGGGCTTCGGGCGGAAGGCGACCCGGATCGTGAAGGAGGGGGGAGGGGTGGACGGCAGCGCCGCCGAGGAGGAGGACTGGGAGGTGGCGGCTCCCGCAGCGGCGGCCGCGGCTGCGAGGCCGCGCCGGACCTCGATGGCGTCGAGCGCGTTCTGGACGAGCTCCCGCAGGAAGACGTCCTGGTCGCGGCTGTAGAGCATGCCTTCCGGGCCGAAGAGCCGGAGGACGTCCTCGAGGGAGGTGGCGAACTCGATCTGTTGCAGGTCGGCCATCGAACTGGGTGCTCCATCCCCGGGGAGGTCGCGGGGAGCGGGTGTGTGGGTAGTACATGGAACATGTGAGATGAGGAAAGGTTCGGATTGGGGAGCGGGGGAGGGGAATGGAGATTGCAGAATGGAGATTTGAGAGGTTGGAATTCGGGTGTCGGAGTCTGCTGAGGGCCTTCCTGTTCCTGCAGCAGCCTTCTCAAATTGAACATGCCGAGGGGGGCAAGAGTGGAATTCGCGCCTGGAGTGGCGAGCCTTTTTTTTACACAGAGGCCTAGCGCGGCGGGGCCTGGAAATCGGCCAGGACGGGCAACCGGCGCGAAATCCTGCGACCCGGTTCGTAGTTCCGCCTTCAGGCGGGGAAACCGGCCGACGGCTGGATCGAGTCTGCCGTTGCATCGCTGTCCACCTCGCCGGCTCCGGTGCAGGGGCGCGGTCCGACCTTCCGCCTGCACCTACCGCATCGACCTTGAGGGCCCACGAGCGCTGCGTGGAGGACAGGGCCGCTTCCGTGGCACTACCCTAGCTGCCAGCCGCGGCTTCGGCCTCGGCGCGAATGCGGTCGTCCGAGTGCGTCAGGAAGGAGCGGAGTCGCTCCAGCCCACCTTCCGGAGTCGCGCTGCCCATGGCTCGCAGCCAGTCCGTGGGGTCGCGAGGGGCGGCCGGCGGATTTGACAGGAGCGCGGTCCCAGCCTCTGAACGAACTTCTTCCGTCGCGGACCCGCTGCGTGCGCCGATGCGACCGAGGCTGCGAAGCGCGGCATCGGAGAGCGACGGTTCACTGGCGCCGGCAATCTCCGCCAGGCTCCGGACGGTGGTCGCGTCCGGTCGGAGCTCGTAGCCCAGCGCTTCGGCCGCGACTTCGCGCAGCAGCGAGTCGGCACCACCGTCCGTCGCCAGGCGGCGGATTCCTTCAACGGCCTCGGGCGCTCCGCTCCAGGCCAGCGCGACCGCCAGGAGCTGCGCCTCGGATGGCTCAAGCGAGCCGTTTCGGAGCGCCCTGAGCGCCGGCGCGATTTCTTCGGCCTCTTCCGCGAAGAGCGTGCGCAGGTCGAACTGGAGCCGTGCGCCTTCTTCCGGCAGCCGCCCGCCTCGTACCACGCCCCGCAGCCGTGCGAGCACGGTCATCAGGTCCTCGCCGGTGTGGACGCGGCGTCCCGTGGCCTCGGCGGGCTCGGGTTCCGGGGCAAGGTCGGCCGACAAGATGCGCGACTCGCCGTTCCGCAGGTTTTGCCGATCGTCCGGCTGTACGAGGCCCGTCTTCGCCGCCGGAGCCTGCGCAAGGAGCTCGAGGTGGTACTCCTGCCGCCCCTCGAGGGTGATCGTGCTTCCCAAGGGCCCGCCGGTCATCCGCGTGTTCTGTCGCCCCTTCACACGGGTTGGATACCCCAGGCCTGCGTCCACGTCCGCCCACCATTCCCCATCCGCGGCCAACTCCGGCGCGCCGGCCGCGCCCAGGTCGACCTCCTCCATACCGAGCCGGACGGTCACGTACTGTTTCGTCTTGCGAAAGGCGAGGTGGCCCTTGCCCGCGTCGCGCAGCTCGTACGCGGCGCGGTAGGCGCCCGTCAAATCGCTTTCCATTCGGCTCCATGCGCGCTCCTCACCGGCCGGTCGCGCCCAGACCAGCGGCGCGACCAGGCCACGCAGGACATTGCGCACCATGGGCTCCTGGTCCGCTGGGAAGGACCAGCTCCGCGGTTCACCCAGCCGGGACCACGAGCCGCGGAGCTCGGTTTCGAGTCCACGGGCCAACTCCGCCGGCTCCTCCGCGCCTCGTCCTTCGACTTCGCCCTGCACCGCGGCGCAGCGGATCTCGATTCCGACTTCGAACCCGTCCTCACTCTCCTGGTACACGCGCAGCACCACGTCCGCGCGCACCGAGAGCCGCGTCTCCGCGCCGGCCGCGCCCTCCGGCGTGACGCGTACGGCATCGCTCATGTCCAGGCGGTAGCGCAGCTCCTGTCCCTTCCGGAGCCCGCCCCACGCGGGCCCCGGATCGGTCGGCCGCTCCTGCCCGCCGGCGCCCTCACCCCGGCGCCGCTCCGCGAGGTTCGCGCGCTCCGACCCCCTCGCGGCCGGGCCCGCTCGCACGACCGCCTTCGCCCGTGCGCCCCGCCCGCCTCCGATTTCGACCCGGTCGCCGGGGCGCAGTCCGAAGGTTCCTGCGAGAACCCCGAGCACGCCGAGCGCGGCCGCGCCCGCCGACAGCAGCCGGCGTTTGGGGTGGAGCCGGCCCCGGGCTTGAAGCTTGTTCAGTCCGTCCATCGGAAGGGTCCTCGACAGGAACCGTGCCCTTGGCGTCCAGCGGCTAGAAGTTTACGACCCAGAGGGTGCGCGGGTAGAAGTACCATTCAGCAAGCGGGACAACCGAACGGAAGATGCCGGCCTCCGCAAAGAGGGCGAGGCGTGCGTTGCCGCCGGCCACGGCGACCAGGCGACCCGACAGCCGGCCGGTCGTGGGGGAGGCGCCGATCGCGCCGGAGAGCGTGCCGGTGAGGGGGCTCGCCGTGCCTTCGATGCCCGCCATGACACGGAACCCGCGGAATATCCGGATGCCGGCGGCGGCGTAGGCGGTCGCCCCCAGGCCGGCGCTCACGCTGGGCGTAGCGGTGAATCTGCCGGCGGTGTAGGTCCCGCCGCCCGATCCGCTCACAGTGGCCCCCACATCGCACCCAAGCGTCACCGGGATCACGCCCACCCACACCGGCATGGACACGCCGAAAACCGGGAAGGTCTTCGCGTACCCGCCGGACAGGCTCAGCTCGGGGCTGCTCCCCAGCTTGACGGAGAGCTCGACCCCGAACTCGGGGCGGGCAGGGATTTTTCGGGCTCGCAGGTTCGCCTGCAGGGCATGTCGCTCCCGTCCGAAGATGCGGATGCGCGCGGTGCGCGTCACGCGGATGGCCGTCGAGGGTGTGAAGGAGAGCGCCTCGACCCTCGCCTCGTCCTGGATCTCGCAACCCAGGTTCGAGTTCCCCATGGACTCGGTCCGCGAGGTCAGGACCTGCGCCGTAGCCGTCGAGCCGCACAGCCCGACCGCGACGAGGCCGGCGATGGCGCCCGCCGCCGGCATGGGCCTTGGAATGGACACTCTCATGTTGCCTCCGTGAAAGTGGGGGACCGGGGCCCGCCGCCGCGCCCATGCGCCTGTCCGGCCGCACCCCGAATGCGGACGGCGGCGGCGGGCGTCGCCATGCTTGCGCTCGTAGTATGGCGCGGTCGTGGAGGGGTCTTTGAGACTCGCTGCGGAAATTCCGGCGGTGGGCCGGCCGCGGAAGGACACTCGGAGCGATGCGGCCACTCCCGGAGGCGGGAGACCTCGGCGCAGGCGTCCGTCCGCGCGGGTCGCCGCTTGACGGATGCGTACGCGGCGTGCCATACTCGACTCGGCTGAGTACCGCTCCACGGAAGTCGGTGGCCAATAGTCGAAGGCAAGGTTGGCCGCCCGCGAGGCGCGCGAGCGAGGCGTGGTAACGGAGAACTACGCCGAGCGAGCGCAACGCTTGCGCCCCGAAGCGCCGCAGCGCGAAGGGGGGAAGCAGGCGGCCAAATTCGCCGAGCAAATCGGTCACCCCATTCCGTGGGGCGGTACTGAGTCTCGCGCGCGGCGACCGCATCGCCGCCGGCAGGAAGTGAGGAGGATCAACAGGATGGATTTGCTGCGGGTCGATGGGCGTCTTCGCTCACCCGTGCTTGCGTTCCTTTTGTCCGCCGGTCTCGCCCTTCTGGCATTGCGGTCGCGAGCGGCCGCGGAGGGTCCGGTCCCCTTCGAAAAGCGAGAGTTGGCTGTGGAGCTTGGCTACGCCGCGGGTACGAAGCTCCTTCTCGTCAACGCCGACGATGCCGGGCTGTGCGCCCCCGTGAACGAAGCGACCCTTGAGGTGCTGCGAGACGGCCTTGCCGGCAGCGCGACCGTGCTGGTTCCGGCCCCGGCCGTGGCGGCCTTTGCTGCCCGTGCCTCGGCCACGAAGGGGCTGGATCTGGGCGTGCATCTCTGCTTGAACGGAGAGTGGGGGGAGCGGCTGAAGATGGCGCCGGTGCTGCCGGCCGCCGATGTGCCGAGCCTGATCGACTCGAGCGGTCTGTTTCCGGCATCGATCGTCGCGCGCGATCGCCGTGCCCGGCCCAAGGAGGCCGCGGCTGAGTTCCGCGCGCAGATCGAACGAGCGAAGTCGCTCGGCCTCGACCCGACCCACGTGGATGCCCACATGGGGTCGTACAACTATCGTCCCGACCTGTTGCAGCCCGCGATGGGCGTCGCCCTCGCCTGCGAACTGCCGATGCGCGTCGTCTTCTTCGTGCCGGACGCGCGCCGGCGCGGGATCCCGTGTCCCGATCGGTTCGCGATGTTCTACGATGCTCCGGTCCCGAATCGGAAGGAGACCTACCTGAAATTTCTCCGCTCGCTGCGGCCGGGGGTCACGGAGCTGGCCATCCATGTGGCGAAGGACGATGCCGAGTGGCGGGCAGTCGATCCGGAACAGGGCGCCTTCCGCGTCGCCGACCTCGCGATCTTCCTCGATGCGGAGGTCCGGCGAACGATGGAGTCGGAGGGCATTGTGCGGATCGGCTGGCGTCCGCTGCGGGCTTTGATGAGACGGTGGAAGGAGGAGCGAGTGGGAGCGCGGCCGGCCACCGGAGAGCCGCAAGCGCCCGGGGGGAAGCCGGGCGAGGTGCCGGCGCCGGGGGAGCCGCAGGCCGTGCCAGAAGGCGCGCGAGACCGCGCCACGGACGGGCAGGCGGGGGGCTGAGCGTGGCGTGCGGGCAATGGAAAGACTGGCCTTCCTCGCAAGCTGTCGGCGAGTCGTCTATGACCATCAGGTCGCTCTCGGACGGGCGATTTGAGATTTGAAATTTTGCAATTTGAATTTTGAAATCGAACTGCGGCCCGCGCCTTCACTGGGTCCGGGCAGCACCCGCGGATTTCAACCGCGCGCCACTCGAGCTCACGCGAGTAGGGCTTGGCGGCAGTTGTTCGCGGGAGTGCGAGGTCGAACCTGCTGTTGCGGGAGAATGCGAGGAGACCGCTCCCTCACGGTCGCGGTTCCGTCCCGCCGCTCGCCGCCCCTCCCGCCGTCGCTCGGCTACCTTCCGCCGGGCACGTACATCGGCCCGGTCGGATCGCTCACGCCTTCGTTCCCCGCTTCGTCGCGCGCCCGGACCCGCAGCCGATACGTCCCCGCCGTCGCGGGCGTCGGGACCTCCGCGCGCCCGAAGTCGGGCAGGTCCGAGGCCAGCACCGACCACGTCCGCCCGTCGTCGGCGGAGGCCTCCACGACGATCGAGTTCGGAAGCGGATTCGCCTCGTCCGTCTCCCATCGAACCTCCATGCGGGTGGCGCCGAGGACGAGCCGCTCGGGGGCGGTGACGCGCGTCAACTTCGGGGGCACGGAGTCGACCAGGAGCGAGGCGTCCGGCTTCGAGGGCGCGCTTTCCGGCGTCCGATTGCCCGCGCGGTCCGCGGCCATCAGTTGGAATTCCCAGCGGCCGTCCGGGAGGCTGAGAATCATCGGCGAGCCCCTGGGCATGAACCCCTCGTTCGAATTCCAGCCCTCGGTCCCGGGGTGGCGCCAGCGCGCCCAGACCCGGGCCACGCCGCTCTCGGCGTCCGTGGCCTCCCAGAGCAGGCCTACGGCCGGGGCGCGGCAGGCGGCCTCGAAGCCCGTAAACCGCACGGCCGGCGGCGTGGGGTCGTAGACGGCCGACCGCGGCGTCTCCGCGAGGCCGATGTTCCCCGCGCCGTCGGTGCACTTTACGCGCATCCGCACGGGCGTGCCCGGGGCCATGGCCGGCAGCACGACCCGCCCCGTCCACTGCCGCTCCGAACGGTTCTCGACCGGGGTCCAGGTGCGCGCGTTGTCGGCCGAGATTTCGATCACCGCCCCCGTGTGCGGGTCCGCGTCGACGAGGGTCCAGCCAAGGTCCAGCGCGCCGGCCCCGACGAAGCCGTCGTCCCACGCCGACGCGGCGAGCTTGACCGCGGGCGCGGTCCAGTCCACGGCCAGCGTCCGCTCCGGCTCCGTCCCGGGCACCGGGTCGTTGCCGCGGATCGCGACCGAGCTTTCGCAGGTCAGGTGAAGACCGTAGGTCCCCTCGTGGGCCGGCCGGAAAACGAGCGGCGCGCCCGCGGCGGCGGTCGCGACGCGGGTCCAGGTCCGACCCCCGTCCTCGGTCGCCCAGAGGTGTACGCGCGCGACGAAGACCCGGCCCGGCATCGGCCGCGTTTCGTAGGCGCAGGTGATTTCCCGGGCGCCCGTGATCGGGCGTTCGAGCGCCGCCAACGCGCCCTCCGGCACGGTCGAGTCCACGGCGAGATCCGCGACCGAGGCCGCCTCGCCGACGTTTCCCACCTGGTCCTCCGCAAGCACCCGGAACCGGTACGACGCGCCCGCGCGCTCCGGCAACCGGAAGCGATAGGCGCCGTGGTTCGGCAGCCCGCCGGCCAGCAGCTCCCAGGTGAGGCCGCCATCCGCGGAGACCTCGAGCCGAATGCCGTCCGGCAGCAGGCGGTCGTCGGATGCACTCCAGCGCAGCTCGGTCTCCGCACCCGCGGCCAGGGTCTCGCCGCCCACCAGCGTCTTCAGCGAGACGACCGGCAGGACGGAGTCCACGAGCACGATCGCTTGCGGGGCCTCGCCGTCGACCGGTGGCGGCGCTGCGTTGCCGACCGCGTCCACGCCGATCAGGCGAATGCCGAAGCGCCCGTCGTCTGGTGCATCGAAGGCCACGCGACCCGCGCTTGCAAGGGCGGTGTGACGCTTGTGCCAGTCCCGGCCTTTATCGTCCGCGACCCAGAGGTCCACGTGATCGGCACCCGCGCCCCCGGCGTCCGTGACGGCGAATTCGACGAACCCGGCGCGCTCGCGCAGCGGCAACGGCTCGCGCACGGCGACGCGTGGCGCCTCCGCATCCACACGGAAGCGCACCGGCGCCAGGAACTCCACGCGACCGCCGTCCGCGTCGACGGCCTCTAGCCGCACTTCGACGGCCTCGGCGCTCTCCTCCGGCAGCTTCCACGAATGACGGCCGACCCGCGGCTGGGCCTCGGCCAGCACGAGCCACGGACCTTCCCCGACGCGGGCGGAAGCGACGACCGGGTTCTTCTCCAGCTCGGGCCCACCGTCGACGTACCGCCATTCGAGGACGACCGGCTCGCCGCCCCGAACGCATTCGCCCGCGGCGACCGACGCGCGGGCCTCGACTACGAGCGGCTGCTCACGAAGGGTCAGGTCGATGGAACGCGTGACGACGTTGCCCGCGCCGTCCCGCGCCGTGAGTCGATAGGTCACGGCCGCGACGTCGCGCGGCAGACGTCCACGCCAACTGTCGCGCGCACCGAGGCCGGTCGCGACCGCGGTCCACGTGGCGCCGCCGTCGACCGTGCTCGCGAGCTCCACCGAGCCCGCGGGGCCCGGGTTCGCGTCCTTCACCGCCCAGGCCAAAACCGCGGTGGAGCCGGGCGTGCGGCAATCGCCGTTTTCGATCCCTTCGAAGGAAATCTCCGGCGGCGTGGCGTCGACCGTCACCGAGGCGAAGCCCAGCAGCCAATCCTGGGGCCGAGGCGGGGCGTTCCCCGCGGCGTCCACGGGACGCGCATAGAGGAGCCACGCGCCGTCCGCGAGCTCGCACGGGATCGGCTCGGTCGGGTCTTCCTTGCCGCGCGCGAGCTCTTTCCAGGTGCGACCCCGATCGGCGGAGCCCCACAATTCGGTGTGGGCGAGGGGAGCGAGGGCCCCCAGGCGCAGGATCGGGCGCAGGGAGAGGACGTGCGTGGCGACGCACCCCAGCTCCGGCAGGACCGCGCTCGGCACCTCCGAAGAAATGGTGAACGGGGCGGAGAGGGCCTCGGTCCTCGAGCCGAGCGCGTCGGTAAGGACGACGCGGAGCAGGCACCCCGCGACCGTCGTGACCGGGAGGCGCACGGCGGCCTCGCCGGCCGCCGGTAGACTCTCCGCGACCGCCCGCCAGGCGCCTCCTCCGTCGATGGAGAGCTCGAGGCGCGCGGGGCGGTCGCCGAGGGTACCGCCCTTCGCGCTCCAACGGACGACCGTGTCCCGGCCCCCCGGCAGAAATGACGAGGAGAGCGGCTCGAGGGAGAGCGCGGGCGCCGTGGCCACGATGCGGACCGGCAGCTCGGCCGAGCCCTCGTTGCCGGCGCGATCGACCGCGCGGACGCGCACGAGGAAGGCCCCGTCCTCCGCGGGGGCGCGCCAGGCGTATTCGCCGCTCCACGGCAAATGGCCGGCGACCGTTTCCCAAGGCTCGGCCTGTCCGTCGGCGCCGACCTTGGCGACTTCAACGGAGCAGGGGGTGTTCGCGAGATGGCTATCAAGGGCGACCCAGGAGAGCGCGAGCGGATCTCCGCCGCGCACGGTCTGCGGTCCGACCGGGGAAACCAGTCGGACCTCGGGCGCCTTCGCGTCCACCAGGACCGAGAGGGAAGGGGCGGTGTCGGCCGCGGGCTCGGCGGCGCGATTGCCCGCCACGTCGGTCGCGACGGCGACAAGGCCGTGCTCCCCTTCCGGAAGGTCGAGGGTGACGTCCGGCAGCTCGGCCGGCTCGCAGCGACGGAGCATGCGCCAGGTGTGACCGGCGTCCTGTGTCGTCCACAGTTCGACGTCGCGGAGGACGGAGCGTTCGTCCGCTTCGAACGCGATCGAGAGGGTGACCTTGCCGGTGCGATTGACGGGCGGCGTGTGGAGGGCGCGCGGGACGAGCCCTTGGGTGAGGATGGTGAACGCGGAGCTCGAGACCGCTTCGCCGAGGTTGCCGGCCTGGTCGACGACCACGACCCGCACGACGCAGTCCTGCGATGCGATGCGCGGGACGCGCCACGCGTAGCGGCCGGTATTCGGCAGGTCGCGCGCGAGCGGAGTCCAGGTCTTGCCGAAATCCCGCGAGAAGAGGAGCGTGACGGGGTTGGGGCCCAGGTGCTCGTCCGCGGCCTCCCAGCGCAGCTCGCGCTCCGAGCCGCCGGCCAGCGGTGCGCTGTCGTCGAAGGACGCGAGGGAGACGTGCGGGCATTGTCCGTCGAGCACGAGCGCACGCTCGAGGTGCACGGAGTTGCCGGCGAGGTCGACCGCCGAGACGCGAAGCAGGTATTTGCCTGACCGGGCCGGAAGCGCGAGGTCGGCTTCGCCCAGGCTGACGTCGGGTGTGCGGAGCGGGGCGAACGAGCGGCCGTCGTCGTCGCTGATTTCGAAATGGACCGGGCGTGACGGAAGGCCGGCGTCGCGGACGTCCCAGGCGACGTGGGGCCGGACTCCCGCTTTGAGCAGCGTGCCTTCGGCGAGGCCGCGGAACTCGAGGACGGGGTCCTTGGAATCGACCCGACAGACCGCGCGCGGCGCGTCGCCGGGATCGGGCGGGCGGGAACGGTTGCCTGCGTGGTCGACCGCGGAGGCGGCGAAGCCGTAGAGACCGTCGGGCGCCTCGACGACCACGCTCGTGTCGTCGCCGGTGTACCGGCCGCTGCGCGTCCAGGACCGGCCCTCGTCCTCGGTGGCGTAGAGGTCCCAGGCGGCCACGCCGGCGACCCCCGCGGGTCCCGCGTCGGCGAGCTGGACGTGCACGGGGATGCGGCCGAGCTTCGAAGAGCGGGGGACGGTCACGGAGACCGCCGGAGGCGAGGCGTCGATCGCGAAACGAAGCGGCACGACGGAGTCCGCGCGATGGCCGAGCTGATCGAAGGCGGCGAGGCGCAGGCGCGCGCGCGCGAGGTCCATCGCGGGGACGCGCCAGGGAGTCTCACCGGCCGTGCCCATGCCGCGGGCCAGGATCTCCCAGTTGAGCCCGTCGTCGCGGGAGAACTCGAGCCGCACGGACTCGGGCAGGAGGTGGGCGTCGGCGGCCTTCCAAGCGACTTTATACTCGGAGCCGCCGCGCAACGCGTCGCCGGGTCGGGGCTTGAGGATTTCGAGGCTCGGCGGGTGCTTGTCGATGAGGACCGTGGCCTGCGGGATGGTCGTAGCGTCGGGGCGGGGCGTGGCGTTGCCGACCTTGTCTTCCGCATAAAGGTACAAGTCGTAGGTCCCGTCCTCGGGCGAGAAATCGACTTCGGTGGCGCCGGGTTCGACGTCCGGTCCACGTTCCCAGCGCGCGCCGGCGGGGAGGGGGGCGGGAGTGGGAGTGGGGCGGACGGGGCGGATCCAGAGCTCGAGCGCGGCGACACCCGCGGCGCCCCGGTCGACGGCCTCGTAGGCGATGGCAGGGAGCGGCGTGCGTCGAGCGAGGCCCTTGACGCAGGCGACGGGGGCGGACGCATCGATGGCGAAAGAGCGCGCGATCTCGCCGGCGGCCTCGGCCTTCGCGGCGTCGCGGACGCGGACGCGGAGGCGGCACTTGCCGGCCGTTTTGCGCGGCGTGATCCAGGAGCAGAAGGAGGCGCCGGGGAGAGGTCCGGACGCGGGGTTCCAGGTGAACCCGTCGTCGTCGGAGAATTCGAGGGTGGCGACGAAGGTCCCGGCGGCCCCGGTGACGGACCAGCGGACCTCGTAGGGGACGCCGCCGCGCACGAGCTCGTCGCCGCCGGGCGCCATGAGGACGACCTCGAGAGGAGCGTCCTGGGCGTGGAGAGACAGGGTGGAAGCGAGGGAGGACAGGAGGAGGAGCGCGCCGGCGAGCGCGCGGGGGAGGACCGGCCGCCGCCGCCGGGCGCCGCCGCGGGCGTCCGCACGGGGCGAGCCGTGTTCGATCGGGGGGATCGTCATGGTGCGCCTTCGCGGAGAAAAGGGGGTTTGGCCGACGGGGAACCTGCCCGCTCTGGGGCCGGCTCCGATGCGGCGGACCTTCTTACCATTTATCGGACACCGGGGACATTGCCTTGACAGCCATCGTAGGTGAACGCCTCGATCGACCGGTGGGGCGTTCAGCGCTGGTCGTGGTTCGGGTGCAGGGCGGACCCGTCCACCGAAGCGCCGCGCGCCTCGCGGGCGGCCAAACTTGCCTTCGCCTATTGGTCACCGACTTTCGTGGAGCGGTACTGAGCCGGAGAGACGCGTCCGGACTCGCGACGGGGCCCGTCGGGAAGAACACTTGATCTTGCACGTGCCGCGGGACTAGAATCATCCCTCAGTACCGCCCCACAGATTTGGGTGACCCATTTCCTCGGCGATTTCGGCCGCCTGCTTCCCCCCTTCGCGCTGCGGCGCTTCGGGGCGCACGCGTTGCGCTCGCTCGACGTAGTTCTCCGTTCCTACGCCTCGCTCGCGCGCCTCGCGGGCGGCCAGACTTGCCTTCGGCTATTGGCCATCGACTTCCGTGGAGCGGTACTCAGCCCGCATTGCGTGCCCCGTGCTCGGGCGCACCCCTCGCGGGCGGTGCATTCGGCCATCGAGTGAGGAGAGCTTGCGCCATGGGGATGTGGATGCGTCGGCGAGAGTCGGGCCGGCGGGGAAGGCCGGCGGTCGCGATCCTGGTGGCGCTTCTGTTCTCAGGGGCGGAGACCGGCGCGCAGGAGTCCGCTCCGACAGCCGCCGCGGCGCGGCGGGCCGCGGCCTGGGGAAACGCCCAGGGTCGGCTCGCGCGCGTCCCGATCACTCGGACCTTTCGGGACACGCCCCTGCCGGAGGCCGTGGCGACGATCGGGGGCGACTCAGGTGTTCACCTGAGGTTGCACGAGCGTGTGCTCGCGCGCTGCCGCGGGGACGCCCTGCGCGTCTCGGCGCGTCTCGCCGGAGTGCCGGCCGGGCTCGCCCTCGGCCGCATTCTCCAGCCGCTCGGTCTCGCCCTGTCGATCGACGACGTCGGGGAGCTGGTCGTCGAGCCCGACGGCGAGGGCGCGGACGCGGCGGGGGAGGGGGAAGGCGGGGAACTCTCGGCGGCGGACCTGGCCGCCCTCGGCCGAGTGCCGATCTCGCTGAGTTTCACGGACGCGCCGCTGGCCGACGTCGTGGCCTTCCTCCGGGAATTCGCGCGGATGAATCTCGTCGTGGACGAGCGCGTGTGGCAGAAGCTGGGTCCGGAGGAGCGAAAGGTCTCCTTGAAACTCGATGCCGTTCCGCTCTCGACGGCCTTGCGGCTCATCCTCACGCCGCGAAAGCTGGCGTTGACCCGCGAAGAGGGCTGCTATCTGATCGTGCCGGCGGACGCGCTGGAGGAGCGGCTCGTCCTGCGGCTTCACGATCTGCGCGATCTCTTGTACTCGGTCCCGGACTTCCAGGCCCCGGACCTGTCGCTGCTGCCTGACGGCGCGGGCGTGGCCGAGGCGGGCGGCGGGGAGGCGGCCGGCGCGGCCGCGGATCCGCAAGCGCTCGTGGACTTGATCAAGCGGTCCTCGGGCGGAGACACGTGGCAGCGCGTGCGCGGGACGTCGATCACGCTTTCGAACGGGATCCTCTTCGTCGTGCAAAGCGCGAAGGTCCAGCGCCGCGTGTCGGAGCTGGTCGCGAAGCTGCGCGAGACACGGTAGGACCGTCCAGGGCTGCGCGTAGACCGAGTGCGCCGGCGGCGCGTGCCGGCCTCCGCCGCGGGGGCTCGTTGACCGGGTTCGGGCACGGACGGCAGGCGAGTCGCGGCAAGTCGCACCTCCTGTGCCCATTCGCGCGGGCCGGAGGCCGGTGCCCCCAGGCATCGTTTCCGCATCTCGAGGACAGGCGGCCAGGAGTACCGACCCGATGGAGCACACGGTTGCAATCGACCAGGCGCTCGGACGCGCTTTCGACCAGGTGGGCCGCGTGTTGTTCAACCCTTTCCACGCGACCCGGTGGCTGAAGCTGACGCTCGTCGCGTGGCTCGTGGGGCTGGGCGCACCGGGGCTGAACTGCAACTGCAACTATCCAGGGGGTGGAGGGGGCAAGCGCTCCCTCGGGGGCGGAGGCGGGCCGCACCTGCCCGATCCGACAGCGAAGGTCTGGGGGTGGATCCGGGAGAACCCGCAGGAAGCGATGCTCATCGGGGCGGTCCTGGTCGCCGTCGGAGTCGTCGTCTTTGTCCTGCTCAAGTACCTCTCCGCTCGCTTCGAGTTCGTGCTGCTCGCCAACGTCGCGAACAAATCCACCTCGATCGGGGAGCCGTTCGCGCGCTACGAGCGACCCGCGACCTCCTGGTTTTGGTTCCAGCTCGTGCTGGCACTTCTCCTCGGCGCCGCCCTCGTCGCGCTCGCCGCCTATCCGGCGTACTCCGGCTACCAGGCATGGCGGGACGAGGCCCATCCGACGCCGGCGCAGGTAGTCCTGTGGATCGGCTCCGGCATGCTGGCGTTCTTGCTGCTGCTCCTTTCGAGCCTGGTGGGCGTGGTGGCGCGCGACCTGGTGGTGCCGGTCATGTTTCTCAAAGAGCTGCCGCTCCGGGAGGCTTGGCGACGCGTGCGCCCGATCCTCGGCGAGAACCTGGGGCGGGTGGGATTCTTCGTGCTCGCGCGCCTCGGGCTTTCGATCGGCGCGGTGATCGCGGAAACGATGCTCGGCTGTTTCGCGGGTTTCTGCGTTTTCGTGCCGACCCTGCTCGCCGTGGTGTTCCTGCTCGCGGTGGGCTCTTCGGGCGGCCCGCCCGAGGCTCACCTTACGCTCGGGCGGCTGTTGCCCGCGATCTTCCTTGGCTGCGGCGCGTTGCTCGTGTTCGTCTTCCTCGCTCAGGTGTTCACCCTACCCATGCCCGTCTTCTTCCGGACCTTCAGCCTCGCCTTCGTCGAAGGGTATGGGCCGGAGTACCGCTCCATCACGCCGCCCGAGGCCTCGTTGGCGCCCTCCGATGCCCAGCCGCAACCCTTCCCGCCGTTCGGCTTGCCCCCGCCCCCCCCGCCGCCCCCGCCGCCGCCCGTGGGGTGAGCGCACTCGGCCGTGCATCGACAGGTCCTGGCCGTTCGGAGAGGAATACCCCCGGCAGGAGTCGAACCTGCAACCCTCGGATTAGAAATCCGATGCTCTATCCGGTTGAGCTACGGGGGCAGGGCGATCGGATGGGGGCGCGCCCGGCTCGAGCCGGCCCGGCCCCGGCCCGGCGAACCCTGCGGTTCGGTCCCAGTATCCACGGACGTCGGGCTTCCGTCAAGAGCCTGATCGGTCCTCGGGGAGGGGACATTCAGAAAATTCCATGAGCGCTGCCCTGACTCTCGACGGCGACTCTGGTTGCGACGCAAGCCCCCGCGCGGCCTCCTGGCGAGTCGGCAGCGCGGATTTTTTTTGGAATTTTCGGCAGTAGGATCTCTTGACCGTTCCACGCTTTCCAGTTAGAATAGAAGCGTCGAGTGTGCCACGGGGTCCGAGATGCGTTCCGTGCGGGGAGAGGCGGTGCATCCCGTTCGCGCCGTGGTCTCGTAAGCACGAGTTTCGCAACCTATGGGAGAACGAGAGCGTGAGGACGCCGGAGGGGAGGAGGTCGCCCGCTGGGGGTGGAAGGGACCGAGCCGGCGAGAGAAGTTCCTCCGATCGTTCGCGAGCGTTGTTGCGGACTCAGGTTGACTGCCGTTCTTGTCGATGAGTGTACTCGCACTGATTGCGGTGCCCGTCTAGGCGGGGCTGGTTGGGTGGTTGGCCCGCCGCCGTAAAGGAGATGGCCGTGGAAAACTCGAAGCATCCTGTGAATTCCGGACGGATCGCGTGGCCCAAATGGGCGGTCGTGCTCGCGTGCGTAGGCGGCTTGGCGCTCTGGCTTGGCGCCGGCTCCGTCGCGAAGACGTGGGCCGATCCGAGTACGCCGCACCAACCTCCTGCGGAGGGAGAGAAGCCCGCCGAGGGCGCCGCCTCCGAGGGGCAAGCCCCCGCGACGGTCGACCCGCACGCGAAGGCCTTCGCCGAGAGCAAGTACCCCAGCGCCGCCGTCTGCTCAGGCTGCCATGCCCAGATCTACGACGAGTGGGCGTCTTCGAACCACGGCTACGCCTCCATCTCGCCCATGTTCCAGAAGTTCGAGCAGTGCATCACCGTCCTCTCCCAGGGAACCGTGGGCTACTTCTGCATGCGCTGTCACAACAGCGTAGGCACCACGCTCGGCGAGGACCGGGCGCTGCCGCTGTGGAAGCGCGTGCCGGTTTCCCGCGAAGGCGTCACGTGCATCACCTGCCACCGCGTGAGCACGATGTACAACAAGGTCAGCGGAGAGCGGTTGATCGACGCAGGCGACATCACCCAGCCGGTCCGGGGGAATAGCTCGGGCGCGGGCGTGGACGAAGTGGTGGCCAACGCCGAGAAGTACGGCATCAACCCGACGCCGGACGCGAGCGCTCCCGGGATGCAGATTCACGGCAAGGCGATCAAGTTCGATCAGCTCTCGCAGTCCGAGTTCTGCGTGTCCTGCCACCAGGTGGCTGTCTATCCCGGCATCAAACTCGAGGTCGTGTGGGACCAGTATCGCGCGTCCCCGGCGTTCGAGCAGGGCATCACCTGCCAGGCCTGCCACATGGGCAAGGTACCCGGCGTCGCGGCCGGCTACGCCAAGGGACCGGTCGCCGTCATCGGCGGCAAGGTGGTGAATCCGAACCGCGAACACCATAACCACGCGTTCTACGGCCCGGGGTATCCCATCGCGCACCCCGGCATCTTCCCCCACAATCCGCGCAACGACACCTACCCCATCGAGACCTGGCTGAAGTTCGACTACCGGGCCGGCTGGGGCAAGGAGGACTTCGAGGAAAAGGTCGCGAGCGGCGCCGTGAAGGTGAGCTTCCCGAAGGAGTGGGAAGACCCGAACGACCGCGACACTGCGCGCCAGGTCATCGAGGAGAACCTGAAGAAGCTGGAGTACAAGCGCTCCCTCCGGCTGAAGGTCATGGAAAACGGCAGCCACATCGACGGGCCATTCTTCGACTATCCGCCCGCCGTGGGCAAGCAGCTCAACTTCCACTACATCGTGAAGAACGTCAACCCGGGGCACAACATGCCGTCCGGCTCGCTCGGCGCGCAGCCGGAGATCTGGCTGAACGTGGCCCTGGTCGGCCCGGATGGGAAGAACATCTGGGAGTCGGGCTACGTGGACCGCGAAGGGGACATGTGCGACCTGCACTCGGAAGAGGTCGGCAAGGGGACCATCCCGCACGACGACCAGCTTGTGAACCTGCAGACGAAGTTCCTCACGACGAACGTGAAGGGGACCGACCGGGAGATGTTCCTGCCCATCAACCTGGACGTCGACCAGCTCCCGTTCATCCGTCCGTCGGACAAGCCGATCACGGTCCTGAATCACCCGCCCTTCATCCGGATGGAGGGGCGCAGCATCCCGCCGCTCGGGCAGAGGAAGGCCGGCTACTTCGTGCCGAAGGAGGCGATGAAGCAGGCCGGCACGTACCGCATGTCGTTCCGCATGCGGAGCCGCGCGGAGCCGATTTACTTCATGAAGTTCGTCGGCTCAACCGACGAGATGATCCAGTCGATGAACGAGTGGATGATCGACATGCACCCGTACACGGTCGAGTTCGAAGTCAAGTAGTCGTTCCCTTCATGGTGAAGTGGTGAAGTGCAGTGAAAGGAGTGGTGCTGGTATGACGGCCATACGTCGGGGGAGACCGTCTATCTGGGAATACGTTTCCGCGGTCCTGGGGATCGGGATCGCCATCGCGCTGGGCGGGGCCTCGCCGGCCGTCGCCCAGGAGGGGGGAGCTGAGGAAAAGCCGGCGGGCGAAGGGGCTGCCGCTCCGCCCGCGGAGGCGGGCAAGGAAGAGCCTGCCGGCAAGCTCAAGGAGGAGGAGGCCGCCGGGTTCGAGGAACCGAAGCACGAACCCATCCGGACGACTCCGGGAGTGCGTGTCGTTCCGGATGAAGGCGAGTCCGCCTTCAAGAAGAACTTCCGCCCCGACCCGACCTACGACGACAAGCCCTACTCGGCCGACGCCCAGCTTGCCATCTACGGCGGCAAGTACAATGTGCGGAATCAGCGTCCGTTGCTCGAACTCGGCCGGTCGCTCTACACCGAGGGCAACCTCGAGCGGCCCGATCTCACGCTCGGCTCGACGAACCCGGTCACGCAGCATCTGTGGATCTTCGGCGATTGGCGCGTCATCGGCGCCTACAATGACTTCGGAGGCGGCGGGGCCAAGAAGGACCAGACCGTGCTCGCCACGAAGCTCACGCTGGACTTCGACTATCAGTTCACCTCCACCGAGCGCATCCACGCCCAGTTCACCCCGCTCGACTTCAACGGCAAGTTCACTCGCTACGACATCGCGGGCGACAACGACGACCAGGTGTTCGCGGTCCTCGACCCCAATCCCGACACGCTGTTCCTGGAAGGCGACATCGGCGCGATCATCGGTGGCATCAAGGGGAAGCCCAGCACCTCCGACCTCCCGTTCGCCATCGGACGGATCCCGCTGCTCTTCCATAACGGGATCTGGGTCAACGACGCCTTCGACGGCGTCGCCTTCACGCCGATCAACGCCAAGAACAGCGTCCCGCTCGACATCACGAATATGGACGTCACCCTGTTCGCCGGCGTGAACGACGTGAATACGGCCGCGGTCAAGGAGAAGGACGACGCCATCTTCGGCGCGATGAACGCCTTCATCGAAGTGCACGGCAGCTACTTCGAAATCGGGTACGGCTACGTGGGCGACCAGTCCGGCGACGACCTCAGCTACAGCAACTTCGCGGTCAGTTGGTCGCGCCGCCATTTCAACTTCATTTCGAATTCCGTGCGGGTCTTCGGGAGCGTCGGGCAGGACCCGGACAGCGCGATCGAGGACAAAGGCCGGTTCAATCACACGGCGGACGGGTTCGGCATCCTCGTCGAGAACTCGTTCAACACCGGCGAGGCCCAGCAGGCCCTGGTGCCGTACTTCAACATGTTCGCGGGCTTCGGCAAGCCGCAGCCCCTGGCCCGGGCGGCGGGCGGGCTGTTGACGAACACGGGCATCAACTTCGAAACGGACGGCATCACGGGCTTCCCGAATCTGGACGACACGGCGAACAACACCTACGGCGCGGCGCTCGGCGTCGAGTACCTCTTCGACTTGAGCAAGCAGCTCGTCTTCGAAGTCGCGACGGCGCGGGTCATGTTCGAGAACGACTCCCGCAAGCTGCAGGACGACGAGTACGCGGTGGGCGTGCGCTACCAGCACCCGATCACGAACGCGATGATTCTGCGCCTGGACGCGATGTACGGCTGGCGCGAGGACGACGACGACATCGCGGGCGTCCGGGTCGAGTATCGCTTCAAGTTCTAGCGGTCAGTCGGCGCGTCTCCGATCGGTCCGCCGCGGGTCGGAGTGGTTTCGGTCGGGGGCGCGCACCCTGGGCAAGTTTCGGCATGGTTCAAATCCGGGTTGCAGTCGCCAACCGGCCGGCTTCCGTAGGGGCACGGTGCTGCCGTGCCCACGAAGCGAAGAACCGTAGCTGGCTGTGCACTGCGCCTGCGGCAGTTTGAACCATGCCCAAGTTTCCACCCCCCAAGGGTCCGGGCGGGTGGAGAGCCCGGCCTTGCCCGGCCGGGTCGGGTTCCCTGTGCCGGAGCGGAGGCCGGCGTCTTCCTCGCGGTCCGTGTTCCGGCTTGCCGAGGTCGTGGTTGGCTCTTTCGCACCCGGGCGGAGCGTTGGGCGTCAAGGCCCTGCGCCGCGGAGGGAGCACCCGGAAACGGACGTAGAAGCTTGCCGCCGGGCATGCCGCGAGATGCGCGTCCATTGGTTTCTGGCGCGTGTCCTGCGGCTTCGACGGCGCGCTTTCGGGGAATCGACCCAGGACCTGGACTGTTCGAATGCGATGCCTGCAACGCGAGCCCGGGAAGGATGAGCCGTACACGGGTGTCGCCGAAGCTCTTCGACCGTGGCGCGTGGAGCGCAGCACGTGTCGGGTGGCAAGGGCCGCCACTCCCTCGGGGTCGTCCGAGGGAGGGACGGAGTTTTTCGCGGCCGGCGTCGCCCAGAAGCTGCCGGCGCTGGCCGGCGCAAGGAAGCCGGGTTAGGGTGGCTACGTACCGCTCCACGGAAGTCGGTGGCCAATAGGCGAAGGCAAGTTTGGCCGCCCGCGAGGCGCGCGAGCGAGGCGTAGTAACGGAGAACTACGGCAAGCGAGCGCAACAAAGCGGGCGGCCGAAATCGCCTAGCAAATTGGTCACCCAATTCCGAGGGGCGGTACAAGACTGCGGTCGGGCCGGAGTGCGAGGAGCACGGCACTCCCACTCATGATCGGCTTTTTGCCGCCCGCCCTGTGCACCATTCCCGCGGGTCGATTTTCGAGGAGGTGTGAGGAGTGTGGGAGATCTTCGGTGCCGTGATCGTCGGCGCGGTCCTGCTCCAGCTGACCTTGACCCTCTGGTCGACGATTCGCGGCTTTGCCCATCAGCGTGAGCAGCAGCGGCTTGCGCTGGAGCTTTGGCACGAGCGCGTCGCGGCCGCGAAGGTCCGCAAGGCCGAGGCGGAAAAGGTGGAAGAGGGCTGGCAGGGGTTCCGGAAGTTCAAGATCCACAAGAAGGTCCCGGAAGCCAAGGACATCATTTCCTTCTACCTGGTCCCACACGACGGGAAGCCCCTCCACGAATTCAAGCCTGGGCAGTTCCTGACCTTCCGGTTGAAGATCCCGGGGCAGGAGAAGCCCACCATGCGCTGCTACTCCCTCTCGGACTGCTTCAACAATTCCTACTACCGGGTAAGCATCAAGAAGGCGCCGGGACTCTCCTCGTGCTTCTTCCATGACAAGCTGAAGGTCGGGGACATCCTGGACGTGCGCGCCCCGGGCGGCGATTTCTTCCTCGACCTCAACAAGGACAAGCCCGTCGTCTTGTTGGGCGGGGGCATCGGGCTCACGCCGGTGCTGGCGATGGTCAACGCGATCGTCGGGAAGGGCAAGAAACTCGAGACGTGGTTCTTCTATGGGATCAAGGACGGCACCGAGCACGCCATGAAGAAGCATCTCGAGAAGATCGGCCTCGAGAATCCCCACATCCGGATGAACATCTGCTACAGCAAGCCCGACCCCGCGAGGGACGTGAAGGGCCGGGACTACCACCACGAGTCGCGCGTGAGCGTCGACCTCTTGAAAAAGCTCCTGAAGACGAACCAGTACGACTATCACCTCTGCGGCCCCCCCGCCTTCATGGAGTCGCTCGTCGGCGACCTGAAGAAGTGGGGCGTTCCGGACGCGGACGTCCACTTCGAGGCCTTCGGACCCGCGAGCGTGAAGAAGAAGGAGGCCCCGGCGGCGGCGGCCGGCGGCGCTGCGCCCACCTCGAACATCAAGGTGACGTTCGCGAAAAGCGGGAAGACGGTCGCTTGGAATCCGACGGCGAAGTGCCTGCTGGACTTCGCGGAGGACAACTCCGTTCCCGCGGACTGCGGCTGCCGGAAGGGGAGCTGCGGCACCTGCGCGATCGCGATCAAGGGCGGCACGACCGACTACATCAAGCCGCCGACTTTCAAGTGCGATCCGGGCACGATCCTGACGTGCCTGTCCGTCCCCAAGGGGGATGTTGCCATTGACCTGTAGGATCCTGGACGCCTGGCGTTGTAAGGAGAGCGACGTATGGTGATCTGGAAGGCGGCTTGCCAATCCGGACGTCTGCGCACCGCGCTGCTTGGCGGCGTGGCGCTGGTGGGCGTGCCCCTCACGGCCTTCCTGCTGTGGGCCCCGGCGCAGGGCGTGTTCGCCGACGACGCGACCGATGCGGCCTCGAAGGCCATCGGCGAGGACACGGCGAACATCCTCGGCCCGGATGCGTGCTCGAAGTGTCACGCGCCTGCGTACAAGGTCTGGCAGGGCACGCATCACTTCAGCGCGGACAAGACCGCCCCGAAGTCGGATCTCGGCAAAGAGATCATGAAGAAGCTCGGGGGGCCCGCGCTCTTCAAGAAGCGCAAGGACTGCACGCAGTGCCACGTGACCATGCAGGGCGCCGCGGACAAGGCCGAGCCGAAGTGGGGGATCTCCTGTGAGTCCTGCCACGGCGCCGCGGCGAAGTGGATCAGCATCCACAATGACAAGAGCAAGGAGCGGGCTGTGCGGCTGGGCGAGGCCGAGAAGAACGGCATGTGCCGCCCGGACAAGACCTACAAGCTGATCACGAACTGCATGGAGTGCCACACCGTCCCGAACGAGGACGTGATCAACAAGGGCGGCCACAAGACCGGCCGCGACTTCGATCCCCTCGTCTTCTCCCAGGGTGAGGTCCGGCACAACTTCATCGGCTCGCCGGACAACCCGGAGCCGTCGGCCGAGCGGAAGCGCGAGCTGTACCTGATCGGCCAGGTCCTCTTCCTCGAGTACGGCATCCGCGGGCTGGCCAAGGCGACGGGCGACGGCGAGTTCGCGAAGGCCCAGTCGGGGCGCCCGGCCGGATCGCCTGAACTCTGACGAGAGGAGTGAGGTCGCGTATGGAAGAGGCACAGGTCGCGAATCCCGAGATGCCCTTCCCTGAAGACGAGCTGGAAGTGCTCCAGACCATGCCTTTCCAGGTCTTCCTGCTGGTCGCCTCCGCGGACGGGACCGTCGACAAGCAGGAAACGGATACGTTCGTCCGAAGCCTCCTGGATCTCGAAGGAACGTCGAAGAGCAAGCTGTCCCGCGTGGTCTTCTCCGCCTGCGCGATGAACTATCGCAAGTACTGGGGGGACTACACCGCGGGCAAGGTCAAGCCGGACCTGGACGCCATGCGCAGGGGCGTCGGCTTTCTGAACAAGCGCCTGCCCCCGACCGATTCCCGCTCCTTCCGCTCGCACCTCTACGAGTTGGGCGTGGCGATCGCCAAGTCCTCCGGGGGCATCCTCGGCGGGGCGATCAGCCTGCAGGAGCGCATGGTCCTCGATCAGATCAAGATCGGTCTCGACCTCGGACAGGCGATGGAGCGTCCCAAGCGTTGGGACAAGACCTTCGCCTCCGACCTCGGGCTCGAGATGACGGACGACGACCTGGACCGCCTCCTCAAGCTCGACCCCTTCCGCAAGATGGACCCGAAGAAGTTCCCGGGCTCCTCCCCTCTGCGGGAAATCCTCAGGAACGACGCGCGCATCATGCGCTACACGCCCTCGAAGCAGAAGAAGGACAGCGAGATCGTCGTCCGGCAAGGCGACTACGGCAGCTCGGCCTTCCTCGTGCTCTCGGGCAAGGTCGAGGTCGTCATCGACGCGCCGGCGGCGAAGCTCGGGCGCACGGACCAAAAGAAACGCACGTTCATGGAGTCGTTCTCGCAGCTCTGGAAGAACCCGAATCGCCCCGAGGTCCGGGACCCGGCGAAGTACAAGACCTCGGGGCTCGAGAATCTGAAGGGCGCCGGCGGCGTGCACGTCTTCCTGAACGACGCCCCGGTCGTGATCAAGAACTGGGGCAAGGCGGAGATGAAGGCGGGCGCCATCTTCGGCGAGCAATCCGCTCTCGGACGCGTGCCGCGCGCGGCCAGCATCGTCACGGTCGGCGACGCGGAGCTGCTCGAGATCCGGTGGCAGGGGCTGCGCGACATCATGAAGAACGACCAGGCCCTGAAGGATTACATCTACAAGGCCTACCGGGAGCGCACCCTGATGGGCGCTCTCCGAGCCACGCCGATCTTCAGGCACCTCTCGGACCCGGACCTCGTGAAGGTCGCCGATCAGGTCCAGTTCGAAACCTACGGCGACTTCGACTGGAACAAGACCTACAAGAAGATGGCCGAGGAGAGCGCCTCCGTCCGGCTCTCGAAGGAACCCCTCATCGTGGAGGAGGGGCAGTACCTCAACGGCCTCATCATCGTGCGCGCCGGTTTCACGCGCGTCACGGAGAAGTTCGGTAGCGGCGAACGGACGCTCAGCTACCTGGGACCCGGGGGCATCCACGGGCTGGATGAGATCGCCCACAACTGGCGGAAGAAGCAGAACGTCCCCTGGCAGCACAGCCTGCGTTCGCTCGGGTACGTCGACGTGCTCGTGATCCCGACGTCGGTCATCGAGCAGGTCGTCCTCCCCTCCCTGCCGCCCAACCTGCTGCCGCCGCCGATCGTGCAGCACCAGGCGACGGCGAAGCCGGCGAAGGCGGCCGCCGGGCCGCAAATCGAAACGGACATGCTGGAGTTCCTGGTCGAGAACCGGTACATCAACGGCACGGCCAGCATGATGATCGACATCGACCGGTGCACGCGTTGCGACGATTGCGTCCGCGCGTGCGCCTCGACGCACAACAACAACCCGCGTTTCATCCGCCACGGGCGGCAGCACAGCCACTACATGATCGCGAACGCGTGCATGCACTGCGCCGATCCGGTGTGCATGATCGGCTGCCCGACCGGGGCCATTCACCGGAGCGCGATCCAGGGGCAGGTGGTCATCAACGACCAGACCTGCATCGGCTGCGCCACGTGCGCCAACAGTTGCCCCTACCACAACATCCGGATGATCGAGATCCGGGACAAGTCGGGCAACTTCATCCTCGACGAAGGCTCGAACATGCCGATCGTCAAAGCGACCAAGTGCGACCTCTGCTTCGATCAGTTGGGCGGACCGGCGTGTCAGCGCGCTTGTCCGCATGACGCCCTCAAGCGTGTCGACATGCGTGATACGGGAGCACTCGCAGCGTGGCTCAACCGGTAATGATGACGTTCGCCGGGCGCCTCCGGCGAAACTCGTCTGTCGTCGTCGTCCTCTCGGTGGTGGCCCTCTTCCTGTACTGGGCCTATGCCCTGGCTCTCCATCACACGAGCGTGCTTTCCGGGTGGTCCCTCCTGGCGGCCTGCCTCATCCTGGCCTCCTACAACCTGCGGAAGAAGATGCCCTTCCTTCCGCTCGGCGCCTCCGCCAAGTGGCTCCAGTTCCACCTCTACGTCGGCTATTTCACGCTCGTCCTCTTCCTCATCCACATCAACTTCCGCTTCCCGACCGGTTGGTTCGAGGGCACCCTGGCGGCCCTCTATCTCGGCGTCGCGGGCACCGGCGTCATCGGCATCTTCCTGTCGCGGCGCATCGCGCCGCTCTTGGTGAAGCCCGACCGCGAAGTCCTCTACGAGCGGATCCCCAGCCACTGCCACCGCATTCGCGAGCGGGTCGAGGAGCTGGTCCTCCAGTCGGTGTCGGAGACGGATTCGAAGACGATCGCCGACTTCTACGCGCGGCGGCTGCGTCACTATTTCGAAAAGCCGGCCTTCGTCATGCCGAACTTCCTGCAGCCCAAGAGCCCCCGCAAGGCGGTCCTCTCGGACCTCCGGGCCCTGGAGCGCTACCTGAACGATGCGGAACGCAAGATCCTGGGTGAGATCACGGAGCTCTTCGCCCTGAAGGACGACCTGGACTTCGAGTACACCTACCAGAGCGTTGTGAAGTACTGGCTCTTCCTTCACATCCCGCTCACGTATATGCTCCTCGTCTTCGCGGCGCTTCACATGGTTGTGGTCCTCTCGTTCCTGGGAGACGTGCGGTGAGCATGCGGATTCAGCCCTGGGAATTCGACAAAAGCACTTACGAGCGCCCCAACCAGCCTTGGGTCTGCGGCTGGGCGAAGGACGGCTCTCCTTGCAAGGTCGGCCCTGATCCCGTCGGCAAGTGCCTGGCCACCTCCCGGTGCAAGCCCCGTCGCGAGGGGGAGCGCTGGGTGTGCTCCAACCCGGACCAGTGGGGCGGCAAGTGCACCGAGGGGCCCTACCCCGACGGCCACTGCGCCCACCCGATCCCGAAATGCCAGCCGTGCCGCTCGGTCCGGTCCCGGCGCGGGCTCCTCGTCAAGCAGTGCGTCGGCCTCACGGTCGGCGTCCTGGTGATCATCCTCGCCGGTCGCGGTCGCACCGCCTTCTTCAGCCCCGGCCAGCTCTCGGGCCCCCATGGGCCGAATGCCTGCGACCAGTGCCATACCGTGACGCCCGACAAGCCCACCCAGTGGCTGGGCGCCGCCTTCGGCCACCACGAGCCCTTCGCCGACAGCAACAAGTGCCTCGCTTGCCACGAGCTCCAGCTCGGGGCGAACCCCCTCCTCGTCCATGGCATTCCGAAGGAAGAGCTCGATCGCCGCACAAATGAAATCCGCGAAAACGCGAAGGGGAACCCGGTCAAAACCATCCCCGTCGCGGCGACGGTCGTGCGCTCGATCACGAAGATCCCCAGCCAGGAGGGCGGGCAGCTTGCCTGCGCCACCTGCCACCGCGAGCACCACGGGCGCGAGACCAAGCTCACCCGCATGACCGATCAGCAGTGCCAGCTCTGCCACATCGCGACCTTCCAGAGCTTCAAGCACGGCCACCCGGAGTTCACGGACTACCCGAATCCCGAGCGGCCGCCCATCACTTTCCGGCACGACGAACACAAGGCCCGTCGCTTCGGCAGTCGGCCGTTCGAGTGCACCTCCTGCCACAAGCTCTCCCTCGACGGCCGAAGCATGCAAATGCCCTCGTTCGAAATGGCCTGCGCGTCCTGCCACCTCCAGGAGACGAAGCCGAACGTCGTGAGGGACGAGGGCGTCACCGTCCTTCAGTTCCCCGCCGTCGGTTACGAGGGCCTGGACGAGGCGGCGCTCCAGGAGTTCCGCATCGGGAAGTGGCCGAAGGACGCCAACGGGGCCTCTACCGGTGTGTGGACGCCGTTCGCGAAGCTTTTCCTGACGTACATGAAAGACGCGCCGGCGGCGGCGAAGGACCCCGCGAAGCTCGCCGACGGCTTCCTCAAGGATTTGAAGAGCAAGTCCCCGGCCGATCGCAAGGCCGCCGTCGAACTGCTCTCCGCCTACAAGGACCTCCTCGCCATCCTCCGCACGGAGGACGCCCGCGACGCTCTCGGCTACATCTTCAAGGGCGTCTTCGGCGACCTGAAGGCCAGCCAGGTGTCCGCGCTCGCCGGCACCCTCAAGGAGAAGCCCTTCGAGCTCGGCAAGTGCATCGACATGCTGCAGGACAAGTGGTGCATTCCCCTCTCCGACGAGAAGGACTACCGGGAGGGGAAGATGGAAGAGGAGCTGAAGTTCGCCACCGTCGAGCCCGAAGTGACCGGCGACGCCGTCTCGGCGCCGACGGCGGGCTGGTGGGAGTTGAAGAAAGACGACCACTCGCTGCGCTATTCACCGGCGGGCCATGCCGACCCCTTCCTCCGCGCCTGGCTCGAGGAGACCGGAAGGGTCTATCTCTCGAATCCCCTCGCGAAGGCGGTCTTCGATCAGTTGGACCAGGAAGGCCGGTGCACGAAGTGCCACAATACCTACGATCTGGACCCCTATGACAAGTCGAAGGGGAGGGGCGTCGCCTGGTCGGCCGGCCGCGGCTCCAATGCGCGCCAATCCGTCGCCGGCTATTCGCACCAGCCGCACCTCCTGCTCCCGCGGATGAAGGTGATGGCCGAGGAGCGCACGGGAGGCCGGGCCGCCGACAGCCCGTTCAAGGTCTGCCAGGCCTGCCATACGATCGACGCCCCCGAGTCCGCCGCGAACGAAAAGCGGACGACCGCCGGCTTCCTCGTGACCCGGAAAGAGCGGTGCGCCGAATGCCACGTCCCTGAGCGGGTGGGCGACAACTGCCTCATCTGTCACAAGTATCACCAGGGGAAGTCGGTCCTCTTCCGCCAGCTCAAGTAGCGCCGACCGCCCCAGCCGCGACCCTCCCGCGCCCCCGAAGACGCACGAAGGCCCCGGGCTCCAACGAGCCCGGGGCCTTTCGCTTTTTCAGGTTCGCCCCGCGCGAAGCGGTCGGAGCGGCTCCGTCGGGCATCGCGAGAGTCGGGCCCAGTTCAAACCGCCGCAGACGTCGCGCACGTCCGACCGCAAGGCCCGGCTTCGTGGGCACGGCAGCGCCGTGCCCCTACGGGCAGCCCTCGATGGACCCGTCTGACTCGATTTGAACCCGAGCCGACCAGGCGCAGTGTCGCGCTGCGTAGGGGCACGGCGTTGCCGTGCCCTGGATGCGGGTGTCCCCTGTAGGCTGCTTGGCTCGAGGGTAGCTGCGGTTTGACTCGCTGGAGGCCGGCGGGACCGCGCGTTATTTTTCAACAACCCGAACTGAGGCTAAACTCGACCGACGGCGGCAAATGGCTGGATCATGGCTCTGCGTCCCAGCAAGACGCGGGCGAAATTTGAAATTTGAAATTTGACTTTTTGCAATTTGAAATTCGGCCCGGCGGTGTGGGTCGAACGCGAGACTTTTACACAGAGACGCGGAGACGCAGAGGTCTGGCGCTGAGTCCACCGTCCTGTACCGGCGATCATCTCTGGCAACGGACGGAGAGATCGATTTTAGCTTCACTTCGGCTTGTTGTTATTTTTCCCCTCGCCCCGGCACGCCGCTCCTGATCTTGCGAAGATAGATCCCTGCGCGGCGTCCGAAATTGGACTCGGGGTATTTGGAGGAGAGCTTTTCGAGCGTCGCGATGGCCTCCTCCCGCTTGCCGAGCTGCCACTGGGACGTGGAGAGCAGGTAGAGCAGCTCCGGCGCGTGCGGCAGCTTCCCCTCGGGGTCGAGGTCCCACGCGGCGTGCAGATGCGTGGCGGCCTGCTCCAGCTCCTTTCGCTGGACGGCGAGGCTCCCCAGCGCGAAGTGCGCCTGCGCGCCGCAGCCCTGGCGATTCCCAGGGTCGAGGGACAGCGCGCGTTCGAGGTGGGGTCCTGCTTCGTCCGGACGGCCTACGCGGACGAGCGCGTCCGCTACGTCGACGTGGGCCTTCACGTCCTCCGGGTTCAGCTTCAGGGCTTCCGCCCCCGCCCGCAGTCGCGCGCCCGCGGCCTGGAGAGCCTGGAGCTGCTCGAGGAACTCTTCGGGAGTCGCGTAGCCCGCGATGCGTCCGACGGGGAGCTCCTCCGCGGCATCCAGGAGGAGGACCAAGGGGGCGCCCGTCACGGCGAAGCGTTCCGCAAGGTCGCCGCGCCGGGACTCGTCCACTTTCACCGCGACGAAGTTCTTTTCGACGAATGCCGCGACCTGCACGTCCGGGTACGTCTCCGTTTCCATGCGCGAGCTCTCGAGCTCGCCGGGGACGTGGAACGCCACGAGCAGCGGCTTCGCGGAGGCCCGTGACGCCAGCACCGCCTCCTCGTAGTTCGTCTTCCAGGAGATCCCCTCCGCGGCGGCCACGGAGACCGCCACTCCAAGCGCCGTCGCGGCCGCGGTCGCGAAGAGCAGCCGGCTTTCGCTTCTCATGGGCCGGACTCCGCCCCGGCGGGCGAAGGCCCGGGCTCGCCTTCGGATGTGGCCGTCGCCGCGGGGGCGGCCGGGGGCGAGAAGGGGAGCAAGAGGAGCACTCGCGTCAGGCCTTCGGCGTCCGGAGCGCACCGCACCTCCCCGCCCTGTCTGCGGACCGCCTCGCCGGACACGTGCAGCGCGACCTGGAGCGCGCGTTCTCCCGCCTCCGGCCCGTCCTCCGAAGGCGCCTTCGTCCGCCGGGGGGGCTCCACGAGCGGCGCCCACGCCCCTCGGAGCAGGTCCTGGGCATCGCCCGGGCCCTTGGCGGCGAAGGCGACCCGGGCGTGGCTGGAGTCCCGGGAAACGGAAATCTCGATGCTTCCCCCTCGCGGCATGGCCCGCTTCGCGCTGAGGATGATCGTGACGAAGACGTTCTGCAATTCGGTCGCTACTCCTCGCAACGTCACGGGCTCGGTCGGGCCGCGCGTCAGAACGATACCTCGGTGGTAGAGCTGGCTGGAGACGAGGCCGATCGTGGACTCGACCAGCGCGGGCAGGTCGACCGATCGGGCCTCGCCTTCGGGTTCACGGGCGAAGGTGAGCAGCGACGCCGTCAGCTCCATCACCTTGCCGGTGCAGGTTCGTACGGCGGAGATCAACCGGGCTTCGTAGCCGGGTTTTCGCTCGGCCAGGTCCGCGTACCCGAGCAAGGGGGTGAGTTGGTTGCGCATGTCGTGGGTGACGCCGGCGACCATGAGCCCCAGGAGCGCGGAACGCTCCTCCTGCGCGAGCTGTTCTTCGAGGAGCCTGCGGTCGGTGACGTCCAGCAGGATGCCCACGTGCCCCGCGGGTCGGCCGGCCGCGTCGGCGAGCCGGCGCAGGGTGAACGAGCCCACGAAAGTGGCGCCGTCCTTGCGTACGAATTCCCGCTCCTCCTGGTATTCCTTGCCCGTTTCCGATCGGGCGAGGGCCGCCCGCGCGCCCTCCGCCGACCCCAGCAGCAGTTCGAGTCCGGCGAGCCCGACGACCTCGGCGGAGTTTCGCCCGAGGAGCCGCTCGCAGTGGCGGCTCCAGAGGGAGAGCCGGCCCTGCGCGTCCGTAACCAGGATGCCGACCGGCACGTGCGCGAGGACCGTCGCGAGCCGCTGCTCGGTCTCGCGCATCCGCGATTCGAGGATCCGTTTCTCGGTGATCGTGCCGAGCAGGGAGGCGATGGCCGCGAGCATCTCCAGATCGCTTCGGATGAAGCAGGCCGGGTCCGTGAGCGAGTCGACGTAGAAGACGCCGAGGATGGAGGTCTCCGACTCGATCGGAACGCACATCGCCGCCCGAATGCCCGCCTGGATGACGCTCTGGGTCGCGATGGCATTGAGGCCGAAGGAGCTGAGGACCGACACGCCGTCCCTCTGGCAAGTGTCGACGACCGTCTTGGAAATGATCATGCGGGTCGTGGGGTCCGTGCTCAGGCCCCGGCGCACGCATTGAAGGCCCAGGAAGCCCGGCTCGCGCGGGAGCAGCACCACGGCGGCGCGGTCGCCCCCCAGGGCGGCGAGCGTGAGATCGAGGCCGAGGCTGACCACGCCCTCGAGAGTGGCGGGGCCGTGCGCCAGTCCGGCGACCTGGTGGATCGCTCCGAGGAGTTTCCCGAGCTTGCGACCCCGCGCCGCCTCGTCCCCGAGCGGCAGCCGGTCCCAGAATTCGGGTCCCCGAGCGATGATGCGATCGCAAACGGAGGCGGAGTCCGGTTTCCAGGGCGTCTCGACGGTGAGCAGCTTGGTGGTCTTCTTTCCCGGAGTCTCCTCGTCGGTCCGCTTGTATTCGAGGACCGTCGCCCCGAGCACGACCAGGTCGCCGCTTGCGAGGGGATGACACTCGACGCGGTTGCCGTTCACGTAGGTCCCGTTCCGGCTCCCGAGATCCACGAGCACGTGCTCCTCGATGGTGCCGTCCACCCTGCAGTGGGTCGCGGAGACGCCCGGGTCGATCACCTGGAGGGCGCACTCGGGGCTGCGCCCCAACGTGAGTTTGGAGCCCGGAAGAACCGCGAGCTTTCGACCGATCCCCTCTCCCCGAACCACGAGCAGTTCTCCTCGCATCGCCATCATCCTGTGTGGAGTGCGGAAAATGCCGGCCCCCATTTCCACCGTATCATGCGGACCGAGGCTGAGTCAAGCGGCGATGTTAGAATGGTTCGCATCGAGGCCGCCGAGGGGTCGAACCCTCGGGACCGCGAGCCGTCGGCCGGCGGGGCGTGGTCTCGATGCGGTGTGTCGCTCTTATGCCGTGCGGGGATGGGGCTCGGCCGTCGAGGGGGTTGTGGTCGTGGCGCGCGCCGGTGGCGGCGTGCGGTGGGGAGCGGGGCGTGAGCAGCCCGTTGCCGTGCCCACCGTGCCTCCCCGCGGCCACGCTCGCCCCCGCCTGACCATTCTTCGCGGGAACACCGACGTCTACGCCGGGTAGGAGCCCAAACGTCGCAGCGCGGTGGTGGACACCCGAAGCGCCTCGAGGGCGTCGCGCGTGCGAGGGTCCTCCTCGGCCGCCTCGAGATCCACGAAGAACCGGTATTCCCAGGGACGGCCGGGAATCGGCCGGGACTCGAGCTTGCTCAGGTTGAGGCCGCGATCCGCGAACACCTTGAGCGTCTGGTAGAGCGCTCCGGGCGCGTTGCGCGTACTGTAGACGATGGACGTCTTGCACGCCTGAGGGGGCGGGGCGGGGTCGCGGGCGAGGGAGACGAAGCGGGTGAAATTCCGCGGGTCCGCCTCGATCGCCGCCGCGAGGATGGCCATGCCATGGATGCGCGCCGCCGCTTCGCTGCCGATCGCGGCGGCGTCGCCGCCCGGCGCGCTCGCGGCCTCCTTCACGCTGCCGGCGGTGTCGTACGAGTGCACGATGCGCCACTCGGGGTGCGTGCGGAGAAAGGGCTCGCACTGGGCCGCCGCCTGGAAGTGCGCGAAGACTTGCCGCACGCGGGCGAGCGTCGTTTCCGTGCGGGCGATCAGGTTGTGCACGATGCGGACTTTGGTCTCCGCGACAATCGAGAGGGCGTGCTCCAGCAGCAGGTCGTACACGGGGAGGATGCTGCCGGCGATGGAATTCTCGATGGGCACGACCCCGAGGTCGCACTCCCGCCCCTCGACCCGCTCGAACACTTCCCGGAACGAGACCGACGGGACCGCCGCCGGCGCGTCACCGTAGAGTTGCCGGATCGCCATTTCGCTGAACGCCCCCGGCTCCCCTTGGTACGCCACGCGGGCGGGCCGCTGCACCGGTTCGGTCATCGTTCACCTCCGCAGTTCTTCCGCGGCGGTCATGCTAATCCCTCGCGGGACGCGGCGCAACGTTTTCCTGTTGATCCGCCGCCCCACCGCGGCTAGAGTGACGACTCAGCCGGGGGCGGGAGCCGCCCGACCGCCGACGGCGGCGCATGGAGGATTTCGACTCATGGAAGCAGGCGGGTTGCGCGAGCTGCTCGGCGAGCTGTCCGCGGGGGACTTCTTCGAGAAGTACTTCCACCGGGTCCCGTATTCGTGCGCGGGCGGGGCCGGGGCGGTCGCCGCGCTCGGGGGCTGGGAGACCTTGCGTGCGCTCCTCGCCGCGCCGGACGCGGACGTCGTCATCGCACGCGAGGGACGCTCGTGGGAGGGCGCCAAGCGCCCTTCCTTGGAGGAAGCGCGGCGGCTTCATGACGATGGCTATACGATTTCCGTGCGCGGCGCCGAGCGCCGGCATGAGGGGCTCGCGAAGCTTGCCGCCGGCTTCGAGAGGGACTGCGGCGGGCCCATCAACGTGCATCTCTACCTCACGCCCGCCGGCCACCACGGTTTCGGCTGGCACTACGACGTCGAGGAGGTCTTCCTCCTGCAAACCGGCGGTCGCAAGGACTACTTCCTGCGCAAGAACACCGTGCACCCGTGGCCCGTGCTGGAGTCGATGCCCCGCGATCTGGCCTACGAGCGGGAAACGACGCCGACCCTGAAGTGCTCCCTGGAGGCCGGGGATTGGCTGTACGTGCCCGCGGGCTACTGGCACGTGGCGCAGGCGACGGAAGCCTCGTCGTCGCTGGCCGTCGGCGTGCTGTCACCGTCGGCGCTCGACGTCTACGACTTTCTGCGCAGCCGGCTCCTGTCCTCCCTCGTCTGGCGGCAACGGCTGCCGGTGGGCGGCGAGGCGAGCGGGCTTGTCGGAGAAAAGCTCACGGAGCGCTATCGGGGGCTGTTCGCGGATCTCGCTCGTGACCTCGAACGCTGGCTTCGGGATGAGCGCACCCTGGAGGGCTTCCTGGCGCGGCGAAAAGGGGGGCAGCCGTGAACCTGCGTCCGGGCGACCTCCCGGAGCCGCCGGATCCGCGGTGGCCGCGGTACTCCGAACGGGCCTTCCCGCCGTATCGCTTCGTCCCGGGCCGGACGCCTCACCCGCAACGTGACCCCGAGGGGCATCTGCGGGGGAGGGAAGAGGTGCGACCTGCGCCGATGCCGGCGGAGCGGTGGCGCGAGAACTCCGTGTACGTCTACGGCATCGATCTCTACAACTACGCCTACTGGTGGGAGTGCCACGAGGCGTTGGAAGGGCTCTGGCTGTCCGAAGGTCGTGTTTCCCGGCAGGCGCAATTCCTGCAGGGCCTGATCCAGGTATCGGCGGCGAACCTCCGCCGGTTCATGGGGTCGCCGCGGGCGGCGCGTCGACTCATGCAGGACGGCCTCGCCCGCCTCTCGCTCGGCGAGCGCACGTACATGGGGCTGGATGCGGCGGCGTTCTCCGCGGAAGTGCGTGCGTACTTCGAGGGGGAGCGGCCGCTCCCCGCCTTGATCCGGCTGGGGGGGTGAGACGGGGCGGGAGCGTGGTGCCGCTTGCCCTCGCGCGAGGACGACGGCGGATGCTTGCTTCGTGGGCACGGCAACGCCGTGCCCCTACGCCGTCGCCGATGGAGGGGTACAAGCCGAGCGTGGCCCACGCACGCATTGGGGTGGGCGGCCGCTCGGCAGGAATCTCGCCGGGAGGATTCGAACCTCCACGTCCGGAGTAGAAGTCCGGCGGTCTTGTCCGTTAGCCTACGGCGAGGGAGCGGGGCGTGGGTCGAGGGAGAGGCGTTGCGGAGGGCGTGTGCGTGGAATGGCATCTCGCCGGGAGGATTCGAACCTCCACGTCCGGAGTAGAAGTCCGGCGGTCTTGTCCGTTAGCCTACGGCGAGGGACGAGCGCGCGGGTCCTGAGTACCGCTCCCCGGAAGTCGGTGACCGATAGCCGAAGGCAAGGTCGGCCGCCCGCGAGGCGCGCGAGCGAGGCGTAGTAACGGAGAACTACGTCGAGCGAGCGCAACGAAGCAGGCGGCCCAAATCGCCGAGGAAATTGGTCACCCAGTTCTGTGGGGCGGTACTGAGGGCGGAGGATCTCGCCGGGAGGATTCGAACCTCCACTTCCGGGTTCGTAGCCCGACGGTCTGGACCGTTAGCCTACGGCGAGGAGGGGGGTGAAGTGGTGGCCCCGCCAGGACTCGCACCTGGACCCGCCCGTTAGGACCGGGCGATGCCATCTGCTACACCACGGGGCCGGGGGTCGCGAAATCGGGGACGCCGGACTTGCACCGGCCTACTCCTGCACCCCGAACAGGCGGCGCGCTGCCTCGCCTTGTCCCCGGTAGAGGTCAGATCAGGCCGGCAGGATTCGAACCTGCGACCTCCTGGTCCCAAGCCAGGCGCTCTGCCAGGCTGAGCCACGGCCTGCGGCGATGCGGACGAGAGGACTTGAACCTCCATGCCTTTCGGCGCCAGCCCCTCAAGCTGGTGTGTCTGCCGTTCCACCACGTCCGCGTGGAAAACAACAACCCGAACTGAGGCTAAACTCGACCGACGGCGGCAAATGGCTGGATCATGGCTCCGCGTCCCAGCTAGACGCGGGCGAAATTTGAAATTTGA
>JACPWG010000182.1 GCA_016197205.1 Planctomycetota bacterium | reverse complement strand
GCTGACACTGCGAGCCGCAGTGGTTGCGGGCGTGTTGCTCTTTCTCCTTGTGGTGGTTGCACTGCTGCTCCTGGATCCCAGCGTCGTGCGGGTGCTGTTCTTCACCGATCCGTCCCCTCCCGCTGTCCGCCCGCCCCCGGGCCAACCCGTCGACGAGGGCGCCGAGGACGACCTGCCGCCCAGTCCTGACCCGGGTGCAACGTACGGGCGAGCTGTGACGACCGGCGCCGGCGCCGGGGGTGGGAAGGAAAGTGGCGGCTCCAGCGAGGGCGGAGGCGCACCGAGTGGCGGTGCCGGCGGGGGTGGCGTCGGGGCAGCCGGAGAAAGCGCCGATGGAAATGCACGAGGTTTCGCCGCTTCCGCACCGTCCGGGACAGCCCGCGGTGGGCGCGAGGACGCGGCGCGGGGCGGCGGGGGTCGGCCGGACCTGCAGGGGCGGGAGGGCGGCGGCGGCGAGGCTCGGAATGGCGGCGAACCCCGGAGGCCTGTGCCGCCGCCCGCGGCGAAGGAGGATCGGGAGGCCTGGGAGCGGGCCGTAGCCTGCGTGAAGGGCCGCCTCACCGAGCCGGATGCCGCCCACTTCCCGACACTCGGGGACCCAGGGACGGCGGTTCGGCATGTGGACAGAGGGTTCGAGGTCCACGGCTTCGTGGACGCGCTGAGCGGCTCCGGACGGCGGCGTCGAGTTCAATTCTCCTGCGTCTTGGTGAGGACGGGGAACAGCCTCCAGGACATTGAAGTTCACCTCGAGGAGTAGGCCCTTGCCCATGATCAAGGTGACTTGTCGAAACTGCGGGCTCGTGGCCTCGATCCAGCAGGTCGAGGGACAATTGGTCGTCCCCTGTACCCGGTGCTCGTTCCCGGTGAAGCTCGCCGGAGCGCCCTTGGAGGTGAGCTCGCGCCTGTCGGCCGGCGAATTCCCGCCGACCGGGCCCCATTCGGCTGGTGAAAGGCCCGCCCTGTCGGGGGGCGCCGAGTCCTTGGCCCAAGCACCGCTGGGAATCGGCGCCGCAGCGCGCCGATCGGCGAGTGACGTCCGGCATCCGCCGCCTGCGGCAGGTGCTTTGAAAATCGCCGCGTGGGTTGCCGGCGTAGTGTGTATTGCGGGCCTGTTGGGCGGGGGGACCTGGATCGTCGCTCGCATCCTCCATGTGGGTGATCACGAATTCCTGAGACAGCGCGCAGCCGAGCGTGCGAAGTTCGGCGATGCGGCCGGAGCCATCGAGGACCTGAGCGAGGCGATCCGCCTCCGACCGACGGACGCGACCCTGTATCGCACGCGCGGCGAACTCCGTGAGAAGCGGGGTGACATCGATGGCGGCATCGAGGACTACCGGAAGGCCCTTGCCGGCGCGGCCCCGTCCTGGGAGGGAGCCGTGGAGTGCACCGAGCTGTTGGCGCTGCTCCACCTGCGTCGGGGTATTGCCAAGGAGGCCGTCGGCGACACGCCCGGGGCCCTCCTGGAATTTGACCGAAGCGTCCAGCTTGCGCCGACGCACGTGGAGGCGCGGCGTCGGCGTGCTGAAACGCGGCTCGGCCACCACGACATGGTAGGTGCGGCCGAGGACCTGTCCGCGGCGATCCAAATCGGCGATCCGGAATGGAAGTGCGAGCTCCACTGCTTGCGGGGAGAGGTTCGGCAGCAACAGGGGATGCTCTCCGAAGCGATCGCGGACTATCAGCAAGCCCTGGCCGCCAACCCGAACCATCTCCCGGCGCAGAGAAATCTGGAGCTGGCGGTGGCTCAGCGTGCCCGGAACGCCCTGGACTCGATGAAGCAGTCCGTGGTGCTCGTCGCTGCGACGACAGAGAATGCGCTCTTCACTGGCTCCGGCTTCATCGTGTCCGCAAGCGGTCGCGTGGTAACGAACGCCCATGTCGTCGAGGGATCAAAGGAAATCTTCGTCCTGTGGGACAGGTCCCTCTCGCGGAAATACGCCAAGGCGCATATCGTTTCCTCGCTAGGATCCAAGACTCCCCATCAGGATCTCGCCCTGCTCCAGATCGACGAGGGTGCGCACTTTTCTGCGTGCGAAGTGGACTTCGGGCCGAGGGTCGGGGACGAGTTGATCGTCCTTGGGTTCCCGCTCGGAAGCGATGGACCAAACATGTCGCTATTCGAGAATCCCAGCATCGATCTCACCTCCACACGAGGTGTCATTTCGGCCATCAAGGTGGCGGAAGATCTGACTCCGCTGTGGATCCAGACGGATGCCAGGATGTCGCCTGGGAATAGCGGGGGCCCGGTCCTCGACGTCCGAATGGGAAGGGTAGTCGGCGTCGTCTCGTGCGGCCTGGGAGACCGGGGCGACAAGCAGAATTTCGCGATTCATGCACAACAGCTTCGGTTGTCCCGACTGTTGGACAGGTAGAGGCGGACTTCAGGCTACGTTCGGTACGCCCGCTGTGATCAGGTGTTGTGGGCGAGGTTGCCCAGCGCGCGTCAGGCAATCGCGTGCTGGGCTGGCGGAGCAGGAAACGTCACCGGGCTCGAGACGGGCGGCACCCTGGCCCTTGTTTCGGACCTGCGCCCGGACACCGGTGGGCCCGAGGCCCTGCACGGCAAGGTCACGGGGGATTCGAAAACGAAGGGTAGGGGAGACGGGGGCAGCACGCACGATCGACCTGTGAAGGTCGGGACCGGGCGTGTGAGTCCCGAGGCATGAAGAGCTTCGGACCGAGCTGCTTGTCTGCCTGAGCGCCGATTTCCGAACACGGCTGTTTCGGCCGACGTGGCCCTGCGTCACGATTTTACCCGCCTCGTCGGCTTCCTGCGTCGGCCCCGCCTCGTTTCCGAGGCGTCGCGGTCCCCGCAACTCGAAGCAGGAGAAGCGTCCCGGTCGGACATCACTCTGTTCAACTGATACGCGTGACTTGCGGTACGTCGCGTGCAGGGCACCCGAGCGCGACGGCGTGAGTGCGGAGCCGTGTTTACCGAAGTGTGGGTGGTGTTGCGCTCTGTGCGTGCGGATGCGGAGGGGGCTTATGACGGCGGAAGTGGAACTGGAAGGGGAAGGGGCCGAGCCCTGGGGGAAGCGGCTGCGTACGCTGCTGGATCGGGAGCTCCGGGAGCTTCTGGCCCTCCCGTCGAATCTGGCGGGCCTGGTGCGACTCGTGTCGCGACAGGTCGCCGCCGGACTCGACTTTGATCGGATGGAGGTGGTCCCGCTCAGCTTTCTCGACGTGGAACTGCGGGAGCGGGTCGTGGACGCGCTCGCCCGCGTGCCGGTTCGTCGGGAAAGGGGCGGCGAGGCGCACGAAGCGGAAGTGCTGGTCTACATCCTCGTCGAACACGAGGCGGCTGAAAAGCCGCTCTTCCCCGAAGGACTGCTCGCGGCTGAGTCGCGGATCTACGCGTGGGACCGGCGGCAACAGGAGGCCACGGGCTTGGCCGCGGGCCAGATCCGGCTGCACGTGGTCGTGCCGATCCTCTTCTACACGGGGGCGCGGTCCTGGCGACCGCTCCCGACGATGCTGGATGTCGTCGCGTGTCCTCGATTGTTCGAGGGTTTCGTACCGCGTAACGATCTGTTGGCGGTGTCCCTTCAGGAGACGCCGGAGGAGGCGCTAGCGGAGGCCGACCGGTTCTTCGGGGCCGTACTTCGACTGTTGCAGGCACGCGGCGCCGACGCCGATTCGTACCGCGAGCTCCTGGGGCGCATGATTCGCGTGCTGGACGAACTCGTAGCCGTGGATCAGGCGAGATGGCACAAGCTGGCGGGGTCGATGCTGAGCTTGAGTCTCTTCTTCCGGGCGTCGGAGGAACATGCTAGACTGGTGGACGTGGTGGTGACGAACGTCGGAAACGCTGAGCGCGCCGCGGAGGTGCCGGTCATGGCGAAGACGATTGCGGAGTCGCTCCTCGAGCAGGGGTGGAAGAGCGGCGAGGCAGCGGGCAAGGCGGTGGGGAAGGTGGAAGGCAAGGCTGAAGGCAAGGCCGAGGGCAAGGCCGAGGGCAAAGCCGAGACGCTGGTGCGCTTGCTCGGCCGCAAGTTCGGCCCCCTCCCCGCCGGGCTCGCCGAGCGCATCCGGTTGGTCCGGGACGAAGGGCGGCTGGACGCCTGGCTGGACCTTGTGCTGACCGTGGAGCGGCTCGAGGAGATGGGGCTGGCGTAATCCTGATCGGGTGGTGGACCGCGTAACCCTCGTCTTCTTCTTCGAGATCGCAGTCGGTGTCCGGGTGGAGGAACCTGGCAGCAAGCGTCATCTACGGGTCTTCCTGCCCGCGAGTCGGCGGTTTTGCTTGCCCCCCTGTTTGGAAGAACGATAGACTCTGGCGCGACGGATTCGGATCGCCAGGTCACCAACCTTGCGAGGGTGGTCACGTGCAGGCCAGTCCGGATGTGCTCTTCGGCAGCATCGCCGTAAAGGGCGGCTATCTGACCGAGGCCCAGCTCCAGAGGCTGCTCGACGAGCAGGCGCTGGGTGCCCACGCCGGCAAGGACTGTACTCTGGGAGACCTGTGTTTGCGCCAAGGGGTGTTGAGCGAGGAACAAGTCCAACTCGTCGCTCTGGCCCAACAGTACTTTGAGGTCCGGAGCGAGGACAAGCGGATTGCCGCGCTCGTTGTGCAGCAGGGGCTCGCCACCCAAGCGCAGATGACAAACGCGCTGGACCAGCAAAAGATCGAGTACCATCGCGACCGACGCCTGCCGCGGCGCATAGGACAGATCCTTCAGGACGAGGGCCTCCTCGACGCTGAACAAGTCGGCGCCCTTCTGTCAGCTCCATCATCTATCGGCTCGTCCACACTCCACGCTGTCAGGGCGGAAATCCTCAGCCCGCCCATCGATTCTCCCGCGCAAGCGCCGGCGGCAGAGTCCGCGCCCACGCCGCTTCCGCGCCAAGGGCCGGTGCCGGCCTGCAGCGCGCCACCGACCGTTCCCATCGGCGGCGACCTGGCCTTCCCGCCCACCACGCCACTGGCCTTCCCGTCCGCGACGAATCTGAACGAATCGGCGACGGCTCCCAAGGGTTCACTGCACTCGCCCCAGACCGATTCGCGTGCCGAACGCCACCCGGATCGGCGCAGTTCTGTCCGTGACACCGCGACCATCCTCCCTGGCGACCATCCCAGGCCGCCATCGGGCCACCTCATGTACATCTACCGGCCCAACGCCAGATTTCGCCTTCCATCCACAAGCCCCCGCCGCACAGGCAAAGTCACCTGCCCCCATTGCTGGGCCGCCTTCCCCGTCGAAGACACGCTCTTCATCGCCCGCCACCAGGAACTCGTGGGGGACGCGGTGCTCGGGCCGGGGGAGCGCCGGCGCTTCCTTCCCTCGCGGTTCACGCCGCTGGGAAACGCCATCGATGCGGAGGGGATGGAGTGCCCGGACCGGGCATGTCCCACATGCCACCTCCGCCTTCCCCGCTGTCTCTACGAGCGGGATTCGTTTTTCGTCTCCATCGTGGGTGCGCCCGGTAGCGGCAAGTCCTACTACCTCACCGCGCTCACGTGGGAGCTCCGTCGGCTGCTCCCGAAGGAGTTCAACTTCTCGTTCGCGGACGCGGATCCCGAAACGAACCAGTGGTTGAACGCCTACGAGGAGACCCTGTTCCTGAGCCCCTCCGCCGACCGCCCGGTCTACTTGAAGAAGACCGAGCTCCAGGGGGAGCTCTATCAACAAGTCGTTCTGAACGGGATGCCCACGCTCCTGCCGCGGCCGTCCATCTTGACCCTGCGACCTCAGGAGGGGCACCCCCGGTACATCAGGAGCGGGGAGAGCCTGTCGCGGAATCTCGTGCTCTACGACAATGCCGGCGAGCATTTTCAGCCCGGTCGGGACACGCCTGCGGAGCCAGGGACACAGCACCTTGTGCGGTCGCAGGCGCTGTTCTTCCTGGTGGACCCGACCCTGGACCCGCGCTTTCAGGAAAGGCTGCGCAAGGCGTCCGCGGGCACGACCGGCGCTCACCCGCGCACCCAGCGTCAGGATGTCCTGCTCTCGGAGACGATCAACCGCATCCTGCGCTACCGTGGGCTGGGCACGGCCGGGAAGGTCGATTTGTCGATCGTGGTCATCGTGACGAAGTTCGACGCGTGGCGTGGCCTCCTAAACGGCAACCCGCCCCAGAGCCCGACCCGCTGGTCCGACAGCCGCAACATTTCAGCGCTCGACATGGATGCCGTGACGACGATGTCGCTTGCGGTTCGTGAGCTGCTGCTGGAAACCTGTCCCGAGGTGCCGACGCTGGCGGAAGGGTTCTCGCGCAGCGTGGTCTACATCCCCGTGAGCGCCCTTGGCCACGCGCCCTCCGAGGGCGTGGACGGGCTGTACTACATCAAGCCCAGGGACATCCGCCCCTGGTGGGTGACGGTTCCCTTCCTGTACCTGCTCAGTCAGGCCGGCTTCCTACCGGTCATCGACCGCCCGCCCCAGGCGGGGGGTCCGCCGACAGCGCGCGTGGAGCTGCACGGCGACCAGCTTCGGGTGGAAGTTCCGGGTTCCGAAACGCGCTACCTGGTGCCGCAATCGCATGCGGGCCACGTGGTGCGCTGTCCCAGGACCGGCACGGTGTACCGAATTCCCGCGCTGGGTCCCATCTGATCGACGTAGGGGAAACGGTCACTGCGGGCGTGCCTGAGGATGCTCCTTCCGATCGGTCTACCCGGCGAAGTAGGGCGCGAACGATGGCACTCGAGCTGATCTACACTTCCTCCCCGCGGGGCCTGCGACCCGGGTCGAGCGGCTATTGCACCGTGGCGTGTACGCGCGGCCTGCCGGCCAATTACATCGAACTCCTGGAGTCGCTGAGCGGGTACAAAGCGGTCTACCCGGCAGGCGACGCGCAGGCGCACCTCAATCCGGTGACCTTCAGTCACCTGCGCATGGTGGTCGGCGGCAAGACGCTGAGCATCCTTTCGCGGATCGGGTATTGCGGCGCCGACTACACCGGCCGGACCAACAAGCTCGCGCACCACCTCCTGGTCGACCCGGAGGAACAGGCGACCGGCGGACCGGCCTGGGCGCTTTCCCAGGAGGGCGCCGTACTGCACGAGTGGTCCGGGGAACCGCAGATCCTCGATCATCCTCGGCGTCTGGCGGATGGGGATGAGCCCCCGGCCATTGCTCGGGCGTGGCAGGCAATCACCGGGGACGCAGGCTGGGCCGGCGTCCTCGCCGGGGCCGTCGATTCTCCAGTGACCGCGCCTGTGGTGGTCGTCGTCGAACCGGGCATGGACGTGCTCGGCCTCGTGCGTGAGGCCGTTGTGCTGCTCCCGCGCGAAAAGCGGTGGGCCGCCACGTTCAGTACCTACGTGCTCACGTTGCCGCCGACTGCCGCGTGTGCATGGCGATTCTGCCTCGCCGACTCGCCCGTGCTGAATGAGGCCAGGCGGGCGCGTACCTCGAGGATCATCGACCTGCGCGAGGGGCGAAAATTGGGGAATGCGCCAGGCGAATCTCCGTATCTCGACGCGGCTCGCACCGGGCGGGTCGTCGGCGGAAGGAAGGGCGGTTCGCGGTCCATCGCCGTCGGAAGGCCCGCGCAGGCGCCGGTCGTCGTCGCAGGCCTCGCGGCAGATGCGGGCGAGATCGGAGGTGCCCCGGAGAATTGGCTGACCGAGCCGGCTCCCGGCGGATGGCGCGCACCGGGCGGGGAGGTGCCAGGGGGGGCGGAAGTCGCCGACCGCTCCATGCCTCGTCCAGGTCGGTCCGTCGAGCTGCTGGTGTTGCGGACGCTCCTGGCGCTCGCGCTTGTGGCCGTCGGCGTCCTCTCGTACTTCCTTCGGGTCGAGCGGAAAGCGGTGGAGGTCGCTCAAGGGGAATCGACTGTAGCGAGCGCCGCATTGGAGGCCATCAAGAGAGACTCTGCGCGGTCGCAACAGCGGACGGCTGATGCGCGCACTGAGAGCGCACCTGGGCCGGGGATGCAGGCCGAGTCGGCAGCGGCGAAGCCCACCCCGCCGGGGGGTGTCAGTGGGGATTCCACCGGACCGCAGCAGCCGAACCCGGGAGCGGGATCGACCGATTCCCAAGGTGCCAGAAAAACGTCCGCAAAAGGGGATAACAAGGAGCCCTCGGGTCCAGCCCCACCGAGTTCCGTCCCAGTGATTTTCGCCTTGAAAGAGGCGAGTGAGCTTCTCGGTCCTGCTCGCAAAACCACCATTCATCTGCCGAAAGAGCTATCAGGCCCCATTAGCGAGGTCACTGCCAATGTCTCGGCCGATCCGAAGGGGCCTCGTCAAGAGAGGGTTGCGAATTCCGTCATGATTGTCGTAGAAGAGGCAAGTACATTGAGGCCCACAGTGTGTTTGCGAATCTCTTGGTCGGGTAGTGATCTGACGCTGGCGCAGGGAGAGAATGCACGCCCCGAACAGGTCAAAAGCGCCCTGCGCTCCATCAAGTACATGGACGTTGTGGGGCCGAGGGGATTGGTGATGGTCCGTTGCTATCCCAGTCACGGCGCCACGTCAGTCCGGATGTGCGAGGAGGATTTGAAATCGGGTATCACCAAGACAGTACAGTTGTGGGATGGATCGCTCAGTGGAATCGCCACGCTGGACCCCCCGGTCCCTCCGTTCACATTTGGAATCCTGACGAATGTCCAGGGAGAGCACCTGCGCTATGGGACCCTCGAAATGCGCTTTGAGCACACGCGCGACGAGTCGGTGGAGCCCCCTACCCAATCCGAGTCTCTGAGAAAGGAACTCCAGGGACTAAGGGACAGCATGAACCTCACTGATACGAAGCAATGGTTCTTCCAGCTCGGCAGGCGAATTCGGCCGGAGATCCGCCGTTTCATTCCACGCCTCAGGGAGCAACCGGGTTTCGATGTGGTGATAAATGAGATCGAGGAGAAACTGAAGGGCTTCGATGACTGGGAAACAGAGCATTCTCAGAGACTCGCCGAATTGGCCGAACAATCTGACAAGAGTGAAATGTACATCTTGGACGGCACACCCATGGCCAAGTGCAAGACGCTTGCGAAAAGCCTTGATTCTGCAATCCGCAAGCTCGCGGGACCAAAATCGGCGAGCGACGATGCACGGACAGCCACGCTCCATGTTCGGCAAGATGACGAGACCATCTGGACGATCAGCATCACCTTCGAGTGAGTGAGCCACGATGTACGCCGAACGCCGCGTCATCGACCGAGTTCGCGAGGTGCTTGGGCGTCAGGACCAAACGGTCACGCCCGAGCTTCGCGACCTGGCCCAGCAATACGCCGATCTGCGGCGGCGGATCGCTTCGCGGCTGGAGGAGTGCGCCGGGCTCCTCGCGCGCGGACTGCACACGGAGGCGCGGCACGTGGCTTCCTCCCCGCCGTCGCTCCTGGAGATGGCCCGCATCCTCCAGGCCGAGGACCTCGCGCCGTGGCTGGAACTCTGCCTGTCCTACGAGTTGGTCGAGCCCTGTGCGATCGCGCCCGACTTGGTCGAGATGCTCGAATGCGCGCTCGACGACGACCGGCAGGAGGCGCGCCGGCTCGAAAAGCTCGGGCGGACCTTCCGCCGCGTCGCCCTGCTCGGAAGCACCCGCGAGAGCCTTTCCGTCCTCCGGCAGATCCGCGCGCTCGATGCCAAGAACGCCCACTGGGTGTCGGATGTGCTTTCCTTCGAAGAAGAGCGACTGCGTCAGATCCAGGCCGAGCTTGAGACGGCTGCTCGGCGGGAGGACGAGACCCGACTTGCCGCGCTTCTGGCGGAGACCACCTCTGGGGAATGGGGGATCAAGCCGGCCCTCACCCTGGTCTCGCGGCTCCAGTCGGCGCACCACGCCAGCCGCCGAAAACGCCTGCTGGCGGAGGCCAGGCGTCAAGCGGCTGCGATCGCCGCCGCATACAGCGCCCTGGATTTCGCCGCGCTCGATGCGGCGCTCCGGCGGTGGACCGAGCTGGAGCCGCAGGAGGACTTCGCGCCTGACGAGAGCCTGGAGCGGCAGGTCGAGGACGCGCGTGAATGGCATGCGGAGCAGGTCCGTCGCCGGGTCGATGACGAGGCCTTCGCGAAGGCGCTCCAGGGCTTGCGCCACTTCCTGGAGACGGAGGGCGCGCTCGCTGAACTGGAGAAGGCGCACGTCCGGGCCCTCTCGTTCCAGCGCGAGCTTCCAGAAGACCTAGCCCTTCCGGCGCGGCGCAGGATCGAGAGCATCAGGCTCTCTCTGGCGCGCGCGCAGCGACTGAAGACGCTCGCCATCGTCTCGGGCCTGGCGGTGCTCGTCGCCCTCCTGGTCGTTCTGGGACACGAGCAGGTGCAGGCCCGGCATCTCGCCGATTGGCGCGACCGCGTGGATGCCGCGATCCGCGGGGGGCGATGGAGCGATGCCCAGGACCTCCTCTCGGCCTTAGCCGCGCAGGAGGCGGCACTGGCCACCCAGCCCGAGATGATCGAGCGCCGTAGCCAGGTAGAGGCCGGCCTCCGGCAATTCCGGGAGCGCCGGGAAGCCCTTGAGGAGAGCCTCCGAAACCTGCAGCGCATGGCCGAAGCGGAGTTCCGCCCGCTGGCGCACGCGGAGGCCCTGCTGGCGAAGGCCCAGGCGCTCGCCCAGGACGAGGAGGATCGGCTGAAGGTGGAACGCCTTCGGACGCAGCTCGCGGGCGCCAAAGCCGCGGAACTGCGGAAGGTTGACGACGCGTTTCTCGCTGCGCTTGCGGAGGTCGAGAAGGACCTGTCGCTCCTGGAGACGTCCGACGCCGTGGTGGATCCGGGGAAGTGCGCGTGGGTCCTGGATCGCGCGACGGTGAACCACGAGAGAGCCGTATCCCTTGCCGGCCAGGCAAGTCCTTCCCTTGTCCCCCGATTGGAACCGATCCGGCGCAGCCTCGACCTCAAACGACAGCACGTTGCGGCCGCTCGCCGGCAGGTTGCGGAGCGCCAGGGAGCGGTCGAACGTCTCTATTCGGCGCTACCGGATTTCGCGGGCTTCCAGTCCAGCATCGAGGAGCTGGCGCAGCGGACTGATCTGGAACGGCCGGAGACGGAGCAGGTCCGGCGCCTCCGAGGACTCCTGCCGCTTTACCGTGAGCTTCGGGACAGTGGATCCTGGACCTTCTCCGAGGATTCGACCACGGAGGAGATGGCCCGAAACGCCGTTTCCGCGGCTGCCCAGGTGGGGAGTCCCTTCCACGAGGCGCTCGGAATCGTGCAGGAGGCGTGCAGGGCATGGGAAATTCAGGCTTCCGTGCAAGCGGACCTCAACCAGTTCCTCCAGTTGCCACTGGTGGCGAAGCTGAAGCGCGCGAAGGCCCGTGCCGACTCTGGGGATGGACCGATCCGGACCTTCTACCTCCTCGACGATCCGCAGCCACGCGCACCCAAGGACAACGGCTACGATGCGATCGTACTCGACCCAGAGACGCTCAAGGGCCTGCGCCAGAGAATGTTTCCGGTGGATGGGGATCTCCGGTGGGAATTCCTGCCCCACGTTGAATACTGCAGGAAGCTCTGCACGGCACTGTCGAATCCCCCCCGCTTCACCTTCCTCGATTTTCTCTTGAAGCAGGCCCAGGCGCTGTCGGAAGCCGACACGATTGAACCTGTGGTCAGCGTCGTGTTGCTCCAGAAACTGATCGGACTGCCCTCGGGGATCGCCGATCCCACGCTCAGTGCGTTCCAGGATGTTGCGGCGACACTGTCGTCGGCAAATACCAACTTTTATTGGCTTAGCGAGACGCCGGCAACGCTGAAAGCCGAGGACGCGCTTCGGGAGCTGATCCAGGGATTCAGGAAGATGGCCCCGCGGCTGGACGCGGCGCGCCGCGCGTGGTTGTTCAAGAAGGAGATCGCTCTCAAGTCCGTCAACCGATGCCTGCGGCTTGCCGGCCAGGTGCAGAGAGTCGCCGGACAACGCCGGCTGCTGGTGTCGGATCCGCAGGCGACGGAGGCCTGGATCGTGCGCGAGGGAGTGGGGGGCGCGCCGGGCCGGCTGATGATCGTGGCGGACTGCGCCGACGGCAAGGCCACCCTTCGGTCGGAGCTGGAGGTTGCGCTGGTTGACGGCGAGCCGCTCTGGACTCCGACCCGAGGACGGTCGACCGAGGCGCTGGTGACCGAGCTGGCGCAGCGGCACGGCATGGATCGGGCCGCAATCGACGCGTGGTCCGACTGGCCCGCTGCATGGCCTGTGAACGAACGACGACTCCGTTCTCGTTGAAGGGCGGATGAACCATGGAACGCCAGCCGAACCCGCCCGCGCTTTCGTGGGAGCGCGAGGACATCGAACGCAGGTGCAGCGTCCCGGCGGGAAAGTTCACGGGCGTCAATTCGCTTTTCGCCTGCGTCGTCGGAACGGGACTCTCCGCCGCGTTCTACGCCGCGATCCTGCCTTTCTCAGGTTCCTGGTTTACCCGGATGTTCACCGAGCGCAGTTGGGTCCAGTACGCGACCGTGTTCCTCTCAGGGTGGAGCCTGGCCATCCTGGCCATCAAGTGGGCCAAGCTGCGGCTGCAGGCCCGCGCGCTCAGCCTCAGGCTGGTGCCGGACGCGGGGGACTTCGTCCTGTCGCCGGTCACGGCCCCGCTTCTCCTCCACAACATCTACGCGGCCGTTGACGATCCCCGCCACTTCCTGTTGCTCAACCGCATCGCCCGCTCGCTCGGCAGCCTGAAGAACATGGGCCGCGTGTCGGATGTGGATGACGTGTTGCGTTCGCAGGCGGAGAACGACGAAAACTACCTTGAAAGCACCCACACGCTTGTCCATGGGTTTGTATGGGCCATCCCCGTGCTGGGCTTCATCGGGACGGTGCTCGGCCTTTCAGATGCCATCGGCTCGTTCGGGAGCATCCTCACCAAGGGAGCGGAGATGTCCGATCTGCGCGCCGGCCTCCAGTCCGTGACGAGCGGACTGTCGGTCGCCTTCGAGACGACGCTTGTCGCGCTCGTGGCGGCGCTCTGCATCCAACTTTTGCTGACGCTCCTGAAGAAGCGGGAGATGGAATTTCTGGATGCGTGCGGCGATTACTGCCACGCGAACATCGTGAGCAAGGTTCGGATCGTGAACCTCGAATCGACCCCGGCCGGCGAGGGTCGAACACCATGAGCCGGAAGCGACGCAACGAAGCCCCGCCGATCACGTTGTTTTCTTTTCAGGACATTCTGACGAGCCTGACCGGCATCCTGATCCTGATCGCTCTGCTGCTGGCGATCGACGTGCTCTCCCGCCGAGGTTCCTCGTCGCCGTCCTCGGACGAGACCGCCAGACCGGGTCCGTCTCCCGAGGAGCTCCGGGCGCGCAAGGCTGTCCTCGAGCAGGCCCTTCGGACCCTCCCGGAGCCGTCCGCAGGAAGCCCTGCCGCCGTCCTCGCCCGCGACTCTATCCCGGCCGGGGAGCTGCCTCGCCGCATCCAGGAGGAAACCCAACGGGCGAGTGCCCTGGAGGTGGAGCTTCGACAAACGGAGGACGCCGCGCGTCGAACGGAGGAGACCATTGAGACCGCGGGCAGGGTGTCCCAGGCGGCGTCCTCCCAGCGTGCAGTGCGCCAGGCCCGCCTCTCCGAGCTCGAGGGCGAGGCTGCCCGTTTGGGACGGGGACAGGTCATTCACTTCCTGCCCGGGGAGCGCGGTGGGGCCCGTCCCATTCTTGTGGAGTGCTCGCGGTCCGGCTTCCGTGTCTGCTTCTCGGGGGCCGGCGGCGAGACCAAGGAAATCACGGAGGAGGACGCGGTAACGATCCAGGCTCCGATCCGGCGTCTGCTGGCGTGGATCCAGGGACGCGATCGAGCCGCGGAGTACCTGGTGCTTTTCGTGAAGCCCAGCGCGGCCGCGTATTTCGGAGACCTGCTGCAGCAATTGCGCCCCAGCGAGTGGACTCTCGGGTACGAGGCGCTCGAGGAGGAAAAGAGCGTGGTCCTGGCGCCCATACGGAAGGACTAGCGATGCGACGGCCCCGGATGGAGCTCCCGAGCAGCCTCGAACTGCTCCTGGACACGATGTGCAATTCGTTCGGGGGCGTTCTGTTCATCGCGATCCTCCTGGCGGTGATGTTGCGGAACACGAGCGTGCTGCCGGCGGCGCACGCGCGCAGTTCCACGGCCACGGAGGCCATCGAGGCCGAACGGTTGCAGCGCGACATTTTGGAACTCGAGCAGGAACAAGCTCGCCGGGAAGCGCTGGCGATGGCCGATGCGCAGCGGCGCGAGCTCGCCGAGCGGCTTCCCAACCCGAAGTTGGCGCAAGAATATCAGGCGGCAAAGGAACGCGCGGACGCGATAGAACAGGCGGTGCGTTCCGCTGGGGAGCGATCGGCGACACTCACCGCACGCGCCCAAGCGGCCGCGGCCGAAGCGAAGAAGCGGCAGGAGGAAGACGCTCAGCTCCAGGCCAGAATCGCGGAACTCGAGGAACGGACGGCGCGCCTGCGTGCCGCCTCCACGCGGACGCTACGTTTGCCGAAGAGGCACCGAAGCGAGAAGCGGTGGAATTATTGGATCCTGGTCGCCGGCGGCTGCATCTACCCTTGCAACCCCATCGCCGACAACGCGCGCCACCGTGAGGAGGGGCACGAGAGCGTTTCCATGACGGCAGTGGAAAATGGGCTCCAGTTCATCGCGCTACCGGGCAGGGGGCAGCCAATCGAACCGGGCTTCGAGCGTACAGGCTACATGGCGGAGGTTCTGCGACGCCTGCCCACCGCCGACTTCAGTCTCCATTTCGCCGTCTATCCGGATTCGTACGCGGCCTTCTTGCGGGTGCGAGACTTCGTCGTGGAGCGAGGGTATTCGTACAACTGGGCGCCGCAGGAGGAGGGAGTCCCCCTGACCGTGCATTTCGCCAAAAGCGTCGAGGACCAATGAGCGCGCAAATCGAAGGGGACCGTTGGTACTACGAGCAGGACGGGAAGCTCCGAGGCCCGGTTCCGATGTCGCGGCTCGCGGAACTGGCCTGCCGGGGGGTCGTCCGTGAGGACACGCAGGTCTCACAGGATCGGATTTGCTACACGCCCGCGAGGGGCGTGCTGTCGAGCGTCTTCCGCCATGCGAGCGCGGACGCCGGGTCGGTGCCACGAGTGCCCATCGACGTCAAATCGAAGACCGTACGAGAGTCACCTCCCGCCGGCGCGGCGGCTGTGGGCGCTCCGGCGATGCCGTCCGGGGTCGCGGACGCGTCGCCGAGGCCGCGGGAGGACAAGACATGGCTGACACTGCGAGCCGCAGTGGTTGCGGGCGTGTTGCTCTTTCTCCTTGTGGTGGTTGCACTGCTGCTCCTGGATCCCAGCGTCGTGCGGGTGCTGTTCTTCACCGATCCGTCCCCTCCCGCTGTCCGCCCGCCCCCGGG
>JACPWG010000107.1 GCA_016197205.1 Planctomycetota bacterium | reverse complement strand
CCGCGCAAAAATAACTGCGCAGATTCGGACCTCGAGGCTCCTGGGGGCGCGGCCCTCTGGGCCGCGCTGCGCGGGCCGGAGGCCCGCGCCCCCAGGCATCGGTCGATCCACGGAAATGTAAAGTAATTCTTGCGCGGGCGCCAACCGGGCGCCCGGACTCCGGCACCCATGCGCAGCGCCGTGTCCGTGTTTGCTTCCCGGGTCGGCGCGTGGCGGCTATAATCGAGCCTTGGGTCGTCGTGCCGGTTCGCGGAACTGGAAGCGGAGCGCCTCATGGCCGCCTTCACCGAGGAACAGATTCGCCGCTACAGCCGCCACATCCTCCTGCCGGAGGTCGGCGGGAAGGGACAGCGTCGGCTGCTCGCGGCGCGGGTGCGCTTGCTGGAGGCGCGGGGTCCCCTGGCCGTCGCCGCCGGCTACCTGGCGGCCGCCGGCGTCGGCCGGCTCGACCTGTGCGACGAGGGCGCCGTGGAACCCGCGGACCTGGGCGGGTCCATGTTTCTCGCGGCCACGGACGTCGGGCGGTCGCGGGCGGAGGCCCTGCGCGACTTTCTCGTCGCGCTGAATCCGGAAGTGCGGGTCGGGACGCCTGGAACCACCGCGTCCGCGGCGGCCGTGGCCTGGGCCGACATCGACGTGGTGCTTGCCGGCGGCGCGGGGGCAGCACAGCCCGGCGTCGCGAGGCCCGCGCCCGGTCCTTACCGCCCGGTCCTGCTCGCGCACGTGGAGGGCCCGTTCGGCTTTCTCGTCACGCTCCTGCCGGGTTCGGGCGCATGTCCGTCGTGTGCGGGGATCGACCTTCGCACCCGCGCGGAGGCCGCGCGCTGGAGCGCCTCCTTCCCCGTCGAAGAGTCGTCAGCGCCGGTCTGGGGTCCCGTCGCCGGGCTGATCGGGTCGCTCGCCGCGGTCGAAACCGTGAAGTGCATTCTCGGCAAAGGCGAGCTCAACCCCGGCATGCTCCTCGTGCACGATGCGCGGGAGGGGACCTTCGACCGAGTGGCCCTCGAATCCCGCCCGGGCTGTGCGGCCTGCGGACCGGCGGGCCGCCTGCAACCGGACGCGAAGCGCCCCGGAAATTGACGACTTGGCGAAAGGACGCCCATGCCTTCGGACACGCACGTGCACGTGACCCGCCTGCTGGATTTGCGGGGGGAAGTCTGCCCGTACACGTTCGTGAAGTCGAAGCTCGCGATCGAAGAGTTGGCGCTCGGCGAAGTGCTGGAGGTGCTGCTCGACAACCGCGAGGGCGCGGACAACGTCCCGCGCAGTTTCCAGGACCACGGGCAGGAGGTGCTGTCGCGAGAGCAGCTCGGCGCACGCGAATGGCGCGTGCGCGTCCGGAAGACGCGCGAAGATTGAGCCGCCGGGGGGACGCGATGCCGCGTAAGCTGGGGATCCTGCTCGCGACCGGGATCGGGGCCGAGGACGCGGGGACCGTGCTGCGCCTGTCGACCGCCGCGCTGGATGCCGGCGTCGAGGTCCAGCTCTTCCTCATGTACGACGGCGTGGTGCACGCGGGAGATCCCCGCTTCCAGGCGCTCCGTGCCCGCGGCGCGCGCCTCTCGCTCTGCACGCTCAGCCTCGACCAGCGGCGGCTTCCCTGTCCCCCCGACCTCCTCCTCGGCGGGCAGCCCGACGTTGCCCGCATGGCCGCCGAGTGCGATCGCTTTCTCAGCTTCACGTGAGGCCCGCTTGCGTCGAATCGCCGTGGTGCTGCGCCGGGAGGCCTACGGGACCGCTCGAGCGGCCGAGGGCCTTCGAAATGCCGTGGGCCTTTCGCTGGCCGACGGCAACCAGGTGACCGCGATCCTGCTCGACGATGCCGCGTGGCTCGCCGCCGGCGGCGACCCGACAGGGATCGGCATGCCCGCCGCCGCGAAGCCGATCTCGACGCTGGTGGAGCTTTCGCAGCGCGTGTGGGTGGAGCGGGAGTCGATCCAGGAGCGCGGCATCCCGGCGCTCGCGTTCCCCGTGGCGGTCAAGGGGCGCGACGAGCTCTGCGCTTTCCTTGCCGCGTGCGACGCCGTTGTGACGTGGTGACGTGGTGACGCATGGTTTCGATCCTGCATCTCATCCGGGACGCGCGCGACCACCGCGCCTTCGAAACCGTGGTTGCGCACGCGCGCGAGGGGATGGACCGCGTGCTCCTCGTGCTCCTGCACGATGCCGTCCTTCCGGGTCCCCATCGCTCCCTCGGCGTGCCGACGCGCCTCTTCGCGGCCGACTGCGCCGCCCGCGGCCTTCCCGTGCCCGCGGACGCCGTGGACGAGGCCGGGCTCGTCGCCCTCCTCTTCGAACACGACCGCGTCATTCTGTGGTAGGCCGCTTTCGATGCCCGCGCTGCGCGCCGCCCTCGCCGTCCTCGTCGCGACCGGCCTCTCCGCCGGCTGGCTGCGGCCGTGCGCTTCGCAAGACGACCCGCCGGCGCGCGCCGGTCTGTCCGTCCACCTCGAGACTCGCCACTTCCGCCTTCACGCCGATCTACCGGGGCCGTCGGTCGCGTGCGCCGGCGAGCTGGAAAAATTTTTTTTGAAGGCCGCCGCTTCTCTGTCCCTGCCCGCGACCGTCACGCTCCGACCCATCCACGTCCACCTTTTCGGGAGCCGTAGCGCCTTCGACGCGGTGGTCGAGGCCTCGTACCCCGAGTACCGCGGTCGGCCGGCGTTCATGGTCTTCCGGCACGAGCCTGCCGCGGCGGCGGACGCGTCACGCTGGGAATGGTCGATCGCCACGTGGTGCCGGGACAACCCCGCGGAAACGCGGCGCGAGCTCTATCACGAGGTGACGCACATCCTGTTGCGCGCGCGCGCGCCGCGCCCGCCCCCGTGGCTGGACGAGGGGGTGGCCGAGTGTTTCGAAACCGCGTGCGTCTCCGCGGCGGGTGAAGTGCTTTGCGACGAAGCGAACGAGCTCGACCTCGCCGCGGTCCAAGACGCGATCCAGGCTGGGCGGATGGTCCCGCTCCGCGCTCTCGTCACGGCGACCCCCGCGGAGGCGGCCCGCTGGACCGACCTGCACTACGCCGCGGCGTGGTCCTTCGTCCACTTCCTGCGACACGGCCGGGGGGGCGGCCTCCGCCACCTTTTCGACCTCTTTGTAGAAGCGGTGTCCACCGATCCGGCCGCGGCTGACGGTGGCGCGGCGGCGTTCGCGAAGCACCTCCTCCCGCTCGGCGGCGCGGGTGGCGCGACGGCGCTCCAGGGGGAGTGGTTGGAGTATCTGAAGGGGCTGGGGCGGCGGTGAGGTCGCGGATGCCCGATTTCGGCTTGGTTCAAATCGGGCAGCGTGTGGGTAACACGCTTTCGTGCCCGGACGTAGGGGCGGGCCTTGTGCCCGCCCTGTTGGCGACACCGCGCAGTCCAACGGCTTGCGGCCAGTCGTGGGCGCCCACCAGGGGCGCCCCTACGGCCGGCGGCCGACGGCAGGCTGGAACCCACGTTTGAACCATGCCGCCGCGGCCACGCATTCACGCCGTCCGGGAGGATGCCGAGTCGGAGGTTGAAGGAGAGCACGACGAGCGGCGCGGGAGAGGCTTCCTTTCCGGTGGCCGTTTGCGGAACGACGGGTGCGGGGTCGGAGGCTACCAGCCTCGGAAGGGCCAATACCAGGAAGAGGGCGAGTGCGGATGCGCTCGCCGGTCGCGATGCCGCCGTGGGCTGGTGGTGACGCACCTGGGTTCCTCGGCGATTTCGGCCGCCTGCTTCGTTGCGCTCGCTCGACGTAGTTCTCCGTTACTACGCCTCGCTCGCGCGCCTCGCGGGCGGCCGAACTTGCCTTCGGCTATTGGTCACCGACTTCCGTGGAGCGGTACTGAGCGAGGCCGAGGGCCGAGTCGAATGGGTCGCGGTTCCGTTCTTGGGCTGCGGCAACGCTCGGCGCATACGCTCCACCACCATTCCTCCGCGCCTCCGCGTCTCTGTGTTTCGTTCACCCGTCCAGGGTCCAACGCCCCCTTCCCCCCTGCTCCCGATCCCCCTCACCCCGCCCTCATCTCGCCCCCGCCGACACGTTCGTAAACGGCCCCCCCTCGGCCACGACCTCGGCTTGGTCGCTTGCCAGGCCCAACCGGAACAGGCGGCGCCCGTCCCCGGGCGCGTAATAGACCGCTTGCCCGTCCGCGGACCAGTCGTACTCCGGAACGCCGACGCCGGGCTCGAGGTTCGTCAGCCTGCGCCACCGCCCGCTCGCCAGCTCGATCGACCACAGATTCGTGGAGAGGCCCTGCGTCCATGCGCCGAGGAGGCGCTCGCCGTCCGGCGACCATGCAAGACCGTCCCCGGCGAGGTTCGTCTCCAGGCCTGAGGCGCGTCCGATGCAAGCCGTTTCCGTCGCAAAACCGATGGCCGCGCTCACCGCAGTACCCGCGTCGCCCGCGTGGCCCGAGCCCACGCCCTCAGCAAGCCCGGCAACGGAGAGCAGCAGCAGTCGATTCGGCGACCATCTCACCACCGGCAGCCCGCCCGCGCCCCCAGGGAGCCGCACCGACAGGGGCGCGCGCGGCGCGGACTCGGGCGTCTCCGGAAGGCCCGCCGACGGATCGAAGAGCAGTTGCTCCACGCGCACGCCCTGCGCGGGGGGCCGGCTGCCCTGGTCGCCTGAAGCGTCCGGTATGCGTACTTGCCGCACGAGCAGGCCCTTTCCGTCCGGGCGCCAGCTCGGCGCGTCGTAGCCGTACAGGAACCCGCCGTCGTGCCGGCTGCGGGTGATGGTGCGCGGGCGGCCGGTTGCGACCTCCACGACCGTGACGTTGAGGCGCGGCCCGGCGCGGTCGTACGTGGCGAAGTCCGCGGCGAAGGCCAGGAATCGGCGGTCGGGCGACCACGCCGGCCGGCCGCGCACGCCGCGCAGCTCCCCCGGGACGAGAAGAGCTTTCGCTTCGGACCCGCTGCCCGCTCCGCGTACCCAGAGGGTCTGGCCGCCGCGTTCCGCCGGCGTGACGTACGCGAACGCGGGCTCCGGCGCCGCCGTGTTCGTGCCCGGGCTCGCACCCGAGCTCGCCGCAGGCACGGCAGCGAGCGCCGCCGGGAAGGCGCGGACGAGCAGCGCGGTGCTCACCCAGTCGGTGTTCACGACGGCGTGTGCCCGCACGGTCGCGTCGAGCAGGGCTTTCACCGGCGCATAGAGAATCTCGCCCCCCGCCTTTTCAAAGCCCACGTGGTCCTCGGCCGCGAGCAGCCGGACCGTGCCCGCGCCCGTGTCCAGCACCGCGCGGTCCTCGCCGGCGAGCGCAAGCACGCCGCCCTGCTTCAAGACGAAGACCGCCTCGCCGACGCGCACCATCTGGTCCACCGCCGCGGGCAGGTCCGTCTGGCGCAGGCCGCTCGGGTCGACGATCATGATCCGGTTCGCGTACCGCAGGATGACCCCGTCCGGCATCGGGACGACGTCGAGCGGCAGTTCGCGGCGCGGCACGGGTGAGAGGACGCGATGGACGCGTTCGACCATTTTCGCAAGCACGATCTCCTCGGTGGCAGCGACGGGACTCGAGCCTTTGCGGTAGGCCAGGAAATACAGGAAGCCGTCCGCGGCCACGGGCCGGGGCGCGTCCCGCAGTTCGAGATCTCGGGTGAGCACCTGAGGATCGGCGTCCCCCGAGAGCGGGATGCGAATGATCTCGCCGCCCCGGCGGAAGACGTAGGCCGCCGCGCCGAGGACGACGACGTCGTCGATCCAGCCGCCGAGACCCGTGACCTCCTCGGCCCGGCCCCCGGCCGCGACGCGGAGCACGCCGTCGTCCCCCACGAGGAAGAGCGTCTTTCCCGCGTGGGCGAGCGAGACCGCAAGCGGGGCGTCGCCGAACGGCCGGGTGACGCGGTCCTTGGCGAACTCGTACAACACGCCGCGCGCGTCCGCGACGAGGACCTGATCGGGGCCCAGCAGCGCCATCCGGGCGGGGCGGGCGGGGGAGCCGGCGTCCGTCCACCGGAGCCTGCGGAAGAGCTTCGCGGCGTCGGCGGTCACATCGGGCGGGCCGGAGGCGGAGTCGCGGCCGGAGGGTCCGGCCCCGGCCTCGGGTCCGCGCGAGGGCTCCAGCACCCGGAAAGAGTCGATCGACTTTTCGAGCAGTTCGATGGAGGCCTCGTTCGGGCCGGAGTCGGCCATCCAGAGGACGAGGTAGGTGCGCTGCCCCTTGAAAAAAAGACGAAGCTCGCTCTCGGACGACACGCCCTTCGCGTCCCGCGCCTTCAGCCGGCACCGGCGTCCGCGCAGTCCCGCGCGCTCGATGGGGCGGATCGGCCCCGGCCGGACGTCCCCTCCCTTTTCCTTCGACGCGTCGCCGAGCTTGGAGAGAAGGGTTTCCATGGAGCCGTCGTATTGGGACTCGGCGGTCTCTTCGCGGGTGCGGAAAACCGTGATCGCGAAACCGAGCGAGACGGCCTCGGGCGCGGTCGGGTGCGCTTCGGGCGTGAAGAGGAAAGAGACGGCGTCCGTCTGGTCGCTTTGCAGGAGGCTCCAGCCGCGCGGGTAGCCGACGGCGAAGCCCTGATCGATGCTGCGATAGAGGAGGAGGGGTTCGTCGGCGCGGGCCGGGCGCGGGCAAGGGGACAGCACGAGCCCGAGCAGGAGCGCGAGCGGCAGGGCGGGCGCGGAGCGAGGGACAAGGCGGCGGGCTTCGGCGGCGCGGTACACGGCCTCAGGATCGCCGGCGAAGGAGGAGGAGCGTCCCCGTGGAGCGGCGGTGCTCGTCGAGGAGCGGGAGGAAGCGGGCCTCGCCCTCTTCGCCGACCACGGCGGAGAGGGGCGGGCGCACGCCGAGCGGGACCTGGCCGGCCGGCGCGGGGCCGCCGGAGGACGCCAGTGCGCCTGCGGGGAGCGTGTCGAAGAGTTCCGCCACGGCCCGTCCGCGGAGCGTCGCGGCCGGGTGGTCCGCGGAGAGCGCGGCGCCTTCGATGGCTTGCACTTCCCCCTTCGGAGAAAGCGTGAGCGCCACGTCGGCCGTGAGCCGGGCGAGTGCGCCGAAGACGCGCTCCGCCCTCTCCACCTCGCGCCGCGCCGCGCGCACCTCTTCCTCCTCGCCGCCGACCTGTTCGTGGAGGACGCTGTTGGAGATGCAGTTTCCGACCAGGTCCGCGAGCGCCTCGCAGAGACACACCTCGGTCTCGCCGAAGGCGTTGGCCTCGGAGCTTTCCATGTTGAGGACGCCGATGACCTCTTCCTCGACCCGGATGGGGACGCACAGCTCCGAGCGGATCGCGGGGCTGAGAACGCAGAGGTAGTAGGGGTCCTGGGAGACGTCCCCGGTCACGTACGGCTCGCCGCTCCGCGCGACGCGGCCGAGGATCCCTTCGCCCACGGGCTGCACGCGGCCGTCGGTCTTGCGCGCGAGGATCGCCTCGGTGTCGGGACCGGCGATCGCGACCTCGGACAGGTAGCCGCTGTGCCGGTAGAGCAGGTACACGCTCACGTGATGCAGGTGGCCCACTTCCGAGACCACGGCTTCCGCGAGGGCGCGGCAAAGGGACTTCACCTCGAGGGTGCCCATCACGCGCTTCAGGATGCGCAGCACCTTGAGGATGTTCTCGGAGGACAGGCCGGGGCGTTCGATCGGTTCCATGCTCGTTCCGTCAGGGTCAGGGAGTGTGGCCGCCCGCGGCCCGCCCCGCGTCGGGACCGCCGGGGACGAAGAGCGACTCGGCGCGCGACGTAGGGTCCAGGAGGCAAAGTCGCCCGGCGAGGTCGCGCGCGGAGCCGTCGGCCGCCTTGCGGTGAAAAACAAAGCGCGTCGTGCCGCCGGCGCGCTGGGCCTCGTCGAGCGCGCTGCGCCAGGCGGCCGCGCCCGCCTCGGTCGCCGGCGGCGGATGGGCGGCGGCGCCCGCGGACGGCGGGCGCCAGCGCACGGCGCCGTCCCGCGCCTCGACGACCGCGGTCAGATGTCCCTCCGCGTCGAGCAGGAAGGGCGGCGTCGGGAAGAGGCCAAGGAGGGCCGCGAGTTTCCGCTGCCCGTGCCGCGCGTCGGCCATGACTTCCCGGTAGCGCTGGGTCTTCTGGAGGAGGGTATCGTGAAGCTGCGCGTTTCGGATGCACTGTCCGAGATGCTCGGCCAGGATCTCGAGGAGGACGACGTCCTCCTCGGAGAAGGCATCCAGCGCCTCCGACTCGATGTTGATGAGCGCGAGCGATTCGCCGTCCGCCTTCACCGGCACGCACAGCTCCGAGCGCGTCTGGGGCGGCGTCCAGTCCGGGAACTGGAAGAACGGGTCCTTCGCGGTGTCGTGGACCACGCGCGTTTCCCCCGTGCGCGCCACATGGCCGATCACGCCGGCCTGGACGCTCTGCGTGTATTGGCCGCCGTGCTTCGCGTAAAATTCGAGCAGACTGTCGCCGGCGTTCGCGACCGTCGTGAGCGTGCCCTTCGCGCGGTCGATCCGGAAGAAACTCACGAGGTAGTAGGGCCCCAGCTCGCGGTGGATGGTGTTGACGATCGTGAAGTGGAGCTTCTCCGGCATGAGGGTCGAGGTGCACTCTTGCAGCACCCGTACGACCTTCAGGAGGCGATCCGGGCGGGGCGTGGTCGCAGCCATGGCCTTTCCCTTGCCGCCGGCGCGCGCCCGGCGAAGGGCGGGCCGCGGGAGGAGGAGGACGCGGGCAAGCGCCCGCGGAAGGCCCGTATCTTAGCGTTCATGCCGCACCGTGTCAACGGACGGGCGCGCGTCGGATCGCGTGCGGGCGGCGGGTGGGGCGTGCGCGCGCAAACGCGTCGAGCCGGCAGGGCGTCCTTCGACGGCGCTCCCCCCGGCGCGGTTGCGCCGCCGGGACGCGCGTTCGGGCCCGCGAAGGAATGACTCATGGAGCGGCACCTTCATCGGAGGGAAGAGGCCGTTGTGGTGCAGGCCTTCTGGCCAGCCCTTTCAAGGTGGTGTCGTCACGCTTCCGCCTGCCGCAAGCAGATTGTTCACTTGATCCTGCGGCTTGAGTACGCTTTGTGGTGCAGGGCTTCCGCCCTGCACCCGCACTCGCACGAAACCTCCGAAGCACTTCCCCCGTTCCCGTCGAGCCGCCCCCACACCCAACGGTCTGCGTAATTTCCACCCGGGTTGTCCCGTCGGTGCGGGGCGGAAGCCCTGCACCACAAGGGCTCGTGGCCGACGGAGGAGAGCACTGGAAGCTCTCCCCTTTCCGTGCTCGGGCGGTTGAGGCTCCGTTTTGCGAAGATCAACTCGTTCACCCACCTTGAAAGGGCTGGCCTTCCGGCCTGCACAGCCTGGCGTGAGTGCCTGCCCTGTTCCTTTACGGCCCCTTCGTCACTCGGACGTGCGGTGAGTCCGAGCACGCGAGGTAGGGGCTCGGCGCCGCCGTGCCCACGAGGCGGAACCGATTTTCGCCTTGCGCCCTGTCCCGTGCGCCGCCGGCCCCTGCGCCGCTGATCGTTCGAAGTTCGTTTTCTTGCGACAATTCTACTTTGGTCGAACGCCACGAAAACCACAGATTTCACAGATTCAACGAGATTACGCAGATTACGAATCTGTGAAATCGTCGTTAATCTGTGAAATCTGTGGTTCCGTCGTCGCTTGGCTGCGGCACCGCCGCGCTGTGCCACTTTGCCCTTGCATCCCGCCTCCGACCGCGCGTATCGTGTAGCTTCGATCCTGGGACTCCTGTTGAGAGAGTGCGATGCGCCCTTCAACTCTCGCGAACGTCTTGCTCGCGGTTTGCGCGGCGGCCTGCACGTCGTCCCTCGTTGCGCAGGAGCCTGCCGCCCCGCCGCAGGCCGGGGAGCGGCTCCGCGTGGAGGCGCGGCGCATGTACGTCGCGCTCGTGGCGCGCGCGCGGGATCGGGTGAACACCTTAGGTGGTGGCGCCGAGGATGGAGAGCGCCTGCTCGACGACGATTTCCGCGCCGCGTTCGCCGCCGCCGCCGCTCCCGCCGCCGACGGCGGGGGCGGCCCCGGGAAGGTCCCCGACGCGGATGCCCTCCTCGCCGCGCGCGCCGCGCTCGTCGCGCTCGCCGTCTTCACCGACCCCGAGTCGACGCTCCTCCGAAACCCGTTCGCGAGCGGCCTGCTGGGCGGTCTCGAGGACGCGGCCGAACGCGCCGCGAAGGCGAAATTCGCCGGCACGCCCACGCTCCGCGGTCGGAACGACTGGGTGCGGCACTTCCTGGTTTCGGCCGCGCTCGTGGCGCTCGTGGGCGAGGAGGCCGCGCGCCTGGCGGGCGTGCAAAAGGAGTTGGCCGACGCGCGCGGCATGTCCGCCGGGAAGGGGACCGGGTTCAGCTTCGGCGACCTGTGCGCGGACGAGGCGGGCGTCCGGTTCGCGGTCTGGCTGGGGCGCGAGCCCGCCCAGGCGCCCGCGCGTCTCGCGTCCTGGGCGCGGTCGTTCACGGCGACCGACTTCTTTCCGGTGGCGAAGGACCTGCCGGAGTGCCTGCCGGAGGAGGAGTTTCGCGCGCGCTACGGCGGCGTGGGCGGAGGGGCGTACCGGGAGATGGTGGCGGAGATCGTGCGGCGCATCCGGGAGTGCCCGGGGTACCGGTGAGTGCGAGCGACGCTCGTCGACACGGGCGCCGAGCCGCGTACTGCTCCGAGGTGATCCTGCTACGCAAGCGGACTTGCTACCGCCTCGAAGGCGCGGACGCTACCTGCGACGCGAATTGCGGACGCGATGGTAAAATCACTCTGCCAGTGAACGGTTACTCCCGCGCGGAAGCCCCGCACCACAAGGGCTGGAGGCCTGCGGCGGATTGGAACGGGAAGTTCGGCCCTTGCCGCGCTCGATCAGTCGTTGCTCCGTTTCGCAAGAGCGGAGCAGTTCATTCACCTTGGAAGGGCGGCCTTCCAACCCGCGGTGAACCACCGATTGCCGGGTCAAAGTGCCGCGACCCTGTTGCGAGGTCGAACCCCGATGCTCGCTCCGTGGGCACGGCAGCGCCGTGCCCGTACGCGCTACGACCGAGCGCGAGCGATAACCCGGATCCGAACCGTGCCGGAGAGTTGCAAGCTCTCGCCCCTCGGTCGCGTCGGCCGCGGGCGCGGCCTATGACCCCGCTCCCGCGTTCGTCCACACGGGCGGCCAGTCGTCCAGGTCCAGCAGCCGGTGGCCGTCGACGAGCAGGGTGAAGCGCGGTTCGGCGGGATAATCGTTGGCAAGGAGCGTCCAGTCCGCGGCGCCGACCTGCGCGCGGAAGGGGCGTTGGGGGGAGGAAGTGACGTGCCAAGCGACCGGCGTCTCAATGGCGAGCAGCCCATCGTGGGCCTGCAGGCTCTCGCGGCAGCCGGGACAGCGGACAGCCTCGTAGTAGACGGCCCGGTGACAGCGCGCGCACAGCCGTCGGTGCGACTGCCATACGCGCTCGGACAGCTCGATCGGTGGGTGGTCGTCGTCGAGGTCGCCGCCGCAGCTCGGGCATAGCGACAGGTCGGGACGGATCGCCTCCGCGCACCAGGGGCAGGTCATCCGCGTGCCGGCGCGCGTCTCGCGTGGGCGGCCGAATACCCCCTCCACCTCCCAGAACGACTTCACGCAGCGCTCGCACGTCATCTCGCGCAAGCGCCCGCCTCCCTCCACGCGCGTCCGGCCGGTCCAACTCGCCGGCTGACCGCAGCCGGGACACTCCGCCTGCAAGCGACCCTCTTTCTCGCCGCCGCTCCCGCTCGCGCACCGGACCCGATGCGAGACCCAACCGAAGGGAACGGAAGGACGCGCTGAGACCGCTCCCTCGCCCTGAGCGAGGCCCGAAGGCCGAGTCGAACGGGTCGCGGTTCGGATCGGCTGCGCCAGTCCACTCAGAGGAGTTTCGTCGTTCGGTGTCTTCGGCGTTTTCGGTGGCCTGTCCCCTCTTGGCTTTCGGAGGCGGCCCTGACTCGGTCTTTACGGGCGCAACCGGTCTAGAACGGCGACTCGAAGTCCACGATCGGCCGCCAGCGGATCGGGTTCTGCGGATAGAAGTTCTGGTCCCAGGCGGAATTCTTCTTCCGGTAGCGAGGCCAGCCCGGGGTCCCGTCCATCACCTCGTGCCAGGGCCGGTTGTTCTTGTACTGGATCTTGTCCTTGTTGCGCTGTACCAGCTCCGCCGAGCCCCGGCTCTGCGTCCCCGGCAGATCGGTCACGGCGTAGCTCACGAACTTCGGCTTCGGAAACTGGAACCAGCCGGAGGCGCCGATCGGATCGAGCGTGAACTCGAACCGCGCCTCGCCGCGATCGATGGCCGAGCGCTTGCCGGCGGTGTTGAGGAGCTTCGCCGCTTCGCCCGCCCAGACGTAGGTCAAAGGATCGCTGCCCAGTCCTTCGCGAATGGCCGTCCGTACTTCGCTCTGGCTGGTCCACTGCGTGTTGGACGAACGCTTGATCGTCCGCGTGGAGATGCGACCCGGGATGTGCTGGAAAAAGCGCTGGCCTCCGGTCTGCTGATAACGGTGCAGCATCCAGGCGCCTTCGCGCGCGGCCTGCACGCAGCCGATTTTCGCCAGCGTGCAGTCGCCCGCGAAGATGCAGGCCACGACGAGCAGAAGGTAGAGGGGCGACAGGATCGCCATTTCGACCATCGACACGCCGCGTTCACCGCGTCGAATGACGAAGCCGGACCTCAGCAGCGTTGCCCGGCGGCGGTCTCGAGTGCGCAACATGGGGCGGGTCTCCTAGCGGCCTGTTGACGAAGTCCACACGCGATGCCTGGGGGCGCGGGCCTCCGGCCCGCGCGAAGGGCCACATGGGCTGCGATACGCCGCGATAAAGTTGACGACTGTGTCCAAAGCTCGTCAACGGGCCGCTAGCGGCCGAAGCCGAAGCTCTGCGTCTGCCCGAAGCGCGATCTCATGCGCGGGTCGGAGCGGCCGTTCGCCGGGTCGGCCCAGTTCGCGAGCTGCAGCTCGGTGAGCAGCCGCGGATTCAGCCGCCCGGTCAGCGCGTTCTTCTCGGGCAAGAGCCGCGCGGCGAAATTGATCAGGTGCAGGTTGTTGTCCGAGCGCGAGAAGGAGCTGAGGTTCTTGTTGCTCGTGTCGATCTTCCCGCCCGGCTTGAGGAAGCCGACCTGGCTGGAGGCGAACGCGAACGTTCCGAACGACGGATTGGTGAAGAACAGGAGCGGCTGCGTCTGCGGATACCAGCAGCCGACGTGGACCGGGTCGAAGGCGTCCTTCTTGAGCACGAGCGGCATGGTGAAGCGCTTGAGGTTGATAGACTGGCCGGCCTTGTTCCGGATGTCCTTCTGGTACATCCGCACGGCGAACGGCCCGGCGCCGCCGTGTCCGCGGCCGTGGCAGACGGGGCAGGAGAAGGTCGCCTGGCCGAGCGCGGCGGCCGACGCGGTGAGCGCCGCGAACGGGATGGCCAGGGCGGCGGCCGTCGGCGGGGTCGTCATTTTCGCCAGCGCCTCCGCGGTCGCGCCGGCGACGGCGGCCGTCAGGCCCGCGGCAAGGGCCTTCGTGATCCCCTGCGCGACGCGCGGGTTCGGCGCGGCGACGAGCGCGGCCCCGGCGCCACGAACGGCGACCTGCGCCGCGCGCGCCGAGATCGGGGAGATCACCTGCGCCGCGCGCAGCCAGCGATCGAACGCGTTCTGGTGCTTGTCGTAGTTCCAGCTCAGGGCCTTGATGTACGGAATCCAGCAGATCCGCGTCTGGTGGTATTCGCGGTCGTTGTTCGTCTTGCCCTTCTCCGGATTGAACCAACTCGGCAGCTCGTTCTTGCCGACCTTGCCGACCGTGTAGTCGCGGTAGAACCGGCGGGGCTTTTCGTCCTCGAAATAGGCGTACTTGCCGGTGAAGCGTCGGACGCCCTGCCCGGCGCCGAAGACGACGCAGCGTTGCGCGCCGTTCATCTTGGCGATCTTGTAGGCCTCTTTCTTCATGAGGACGGGCGTGGCCCACGCGATCCCGCGGGCCATCTTGGAAAGTTTCTGGAGCAAGAGCTCGCCGCGCGGGATGTTGATCCGGGCGCTGGCGAGAGCGGCTTTGTAGCGGACGGTCGCGCTGGGGGGCATGATGCCGACGATCTGGAATTTCGGTTTCGGCGAGCCGTTGCGCGGGTGGTCCGCCAGCTCGGCGAGGACGCCGAGGTGGATCGTGTCGACCGCGTAGCGCATGAGCCACCAGTAGACCACGGCCATGCCGTCGTTGATCCAGACCATGCTGTTCATGGAGTTCGCCTTGACCAGCCCCGCGGAGTACGCGGCGCCGTCGGCCGCGTTTTGCATCTCCATGCGGATGGAAATGACCTGGCCGAAGTTGAAGGTCATCGCCATGAAGCCGACCAGAACGAAGACCGAGATGGCCGCGAAGGCCATCACGGAGCCGCCCTCGTCCGCGACGAGCGAAGGGCCGGTCCGGACGGGCCGGCGCCCGGAGAAGGCGCTCGGGACGACGCCCGCGGCGCGGGCCTCGCTCCAGCTCGCGGCGTCCGGCTTGCCTTGCATGACCCACCTCGTTTGTCTGAAAGCCGACCCCGGCCCGCTCGGGCCCGGGAGCAAGTGATCACCTTAGACGTCCGGCGTCGCTAGCGGCTGCGCATGTCCTTCCACGGCTTCGGCACGCCCGCGATCTTCTTCAACGTGACGTGCGGTGAGCCGTACCGGCGCGAGGCCGCTTGCCCGGCCGCATCGAAGCCGCCGCTGCCGGGGCCCCCGTCGCTGCCGAACCAGAGGAACTTCTTCCAGGGATAGGCGAAGATCTCGTTAACGACCGGAATGATCAGCTCGAAGTCGTGGGACACTTCGACGACGACCTCTCCGGTGCGGTCCCCGCGGTCGAGCATGCGCGAGCGGGTCTTCTGACGGGCTCCCTGCTGCAGGAAGAAGCTGCCGCGTCCGCCGCTCGCCACGATCCACTGGCAGACGTCCTGCGCCGCGCGGCTCGTGGCCGTCGAGTTCCCGTCGTTGGTCAAGGCAGTGCGCGCGGCCGTGAAGGCGGCGTACGTCGTGACCTGGTGGCCGATGTAGAGGAGGGAGAGCTGCATGATCCCCAGCGTGAAGAGGAGCTGCAGGGGGAAAGACAGGGCGAACTCGACCATCGCCGCCCCGGTGCAGTCCGGACCCAGCTCTCGCAGCTTGCGCCCGATCGTCATGGCTCTCGGCTCTCACCCGTAAGGGGGATACGGAGAGCGGGGACGGACCCCGCTCTCCGGTGATTCCCGCATTGCCGTCTGGTTTGTCGCCGGCCGTGACTAGCGGCTGTTCATCTTCGACTGGACCGCGTTCAGCTTGGTGGTGCTGGTGGAGAAGAGCGACTTCACCTTGTCGCCGAAGAGCCCGACCGCGCCGATCAGGAAGATCGCCACCAGCGCGACGATGATGATGTACTCGGTCATGCTCGCGCCGGTCTCGTTCGAGAGCTTGCGGTTCATGAGCTGCTTCATCATGGTCGGCGTCTCCGAAGAGTTGGGGGGGTGGTGGTTGCTGGGCCGCACTAGGGTTTGCAAATCGCGCTGGTCACGCGCTGGTAGTAGCCGGCGAGCACCTGCGGAAAGGCCATGAAGATCGAGCAGAGACCGGCGACCACGAGGGCCATCGTCAGGATGTATTCGATCGCGACCTGGCCGGCTTCGTGCCGAATCTCCGTTGGCTTCATGTCGCACTCCTCACGTGGTAACAAGCCACTCTCTAACAAAGGCGGTGCCATGTCGCCAGAGACTAACGTAATGTCGCAAAATGTTTTCGCGAAACGTCTTGCGATGCGTGTCGCCGAATTCTCCTTCCGTCCGCCCGCCCGAAGCCCGTTCCAGCTTTTTGGATGCGTCCAAGCCCTGAGAATCCCCATTCGCCACGGACACCCGGTTTAAGGCACCGGGAGAGGCGCAGGCATCCGCTGGTCTTGCCGAGACGCCGGGGCGACGACTCGCGATAATCGTATCCTAGCCTCGCGCGCCTCCGAAATGCAAGCCTTCCTTCTCTGGCGGGCACTTTCCCGTCCCGAGGCTTGCCTTCCGCGCCCGCTTCCGCTATCATACGTCGTTTCGGCACCAGCCGCACCGACCCTCCCCCTCTCGTGAGGTCTGTCCTTGATGCCCGCATTCGCCGGTCGACGACGTGTCGTCATCACAGGGATCGGGGTGCTCTCCCCGAATGGGCTCGGGCGGGAGGCCTTCTGGTCGGCCACGCGCGCGTGCGAGAGCGGCATCCGCCGGATCTCCACCTTCGACCCTTCCCACCTGCCGGTCCAGATCGCCGGCGAGCTGACCGGTTTCGACCCGGAGGCGTGGGTCAAGCCCAAGGACAAGGATCACGTCCCGCGCGTGGTCACCCTGGCGATCGCGGCGACGGCGGAGGCGCTCGAGGACGCGGGCTTGAACCCGACCGCGATGGACCTGGCCGCGCGCCGCTCGATCGGCGTCGTCCTCGGCACGGGCGGCGGCGGGCTCGCGTTCACCGAGCTGCAGTACGAGCGCTACTACGCGGACCAGGTGCGCAAGGCGAGCGTCTACTCGATCCCCAGCTCGACTCCCGGGACGCTGTCGAGCGAGGTGTCGATGTGGTTCGGGCTGAAGGGCCTCTCGCACGTCGTCTCGACGGGCTGCACCAGCTCGACCGACGCGCTCGCCTACGCGGCGCTGCACATCCAGACCGGTCGCCTGCCGCTGTTCGTGGCGGGCGGCGCCGACGCCCCGCTCGCGCCCGGGATCATGGCCGGCTTCTGCATGATGAAGGCCGTCACGCCCTCCTGGAACCACGACCCGGCGCGCGCCTCCCGCCCCTTCAGCGCCGACCGGGACGGCTTCGTGCTCTCCGAAGGCTCGTGGATGTTCGTGCTGGAGGAGCTGGAGCACGCGCGTGCGCGCGGCGCCCACATCTACGCAGAGCTCGCCGGCTATGGCTCGACGTGCGACGCCTATCACCGCGTGCGGCTGGACGAGAGCGGCGAAGAACCCGCGCGGGCCATGGCCCTCGCGTGCGAGGACGCCGGGATCTCGCCGGCGGAAGTGCAGTACGTCAATTGCCACGGCACTTCCACGGCGCTCAACGATCGGATCGAGACGCGCGCCATCAAGCTCTTCCTCGGGCCCCGCGCGCCGGAGGTGCCGCTCAGCTCGCTCAAGTCCCTCGTCGGTCACCCGCAGGGCGCGAGCGGGTCCGCCGGGGTCGCGGCCACCGTCCTCGGCCTGCGCGACGGCTGGCTCCCGCCCACGGCCAACCTCGACAAGCCCGACCCGGAGTGCGACCTCGACTACGTGCCGAACGCCGCGCGACAAAAGCGGATCGACGTCGCCCTCTGCAATTGCATCGGCTTCGGTTCGAAGAACTCCGCCCTCGTCGTCCGCCGGGTCGACTGACCCGGAGCCACTCCAACTCCAATCGCCAACTCCAACCCCGCCTCCGCCATCGGACCTCGGTTTCCGGAGGCGCCCTGGGCTGCGAAGCACGACCGGCCGGCGACTCCCGTTCCACGCGCGGGTGTCGTTCGTGACCCCGGCGGGCGCGCCCCGCGCGTGGGGCCGCTTCGGAGTTCAGACGGGGAGCTCGTCCGGAAGTTTGCATGCCGCGGACAGCCCGAATTGAAAACTGAGTACCGCTCCACGGAAGTCGGTGACCAATAGGCGAAGGCAAGTTTGGCCGCCCGCTAGGCGCGCGATCGAGGCGTAGTAACGGAGAACTACGGCGAGCGAGCGCAACGACGCGGGCGGCCAAAATCGCCGAGCAAATTGGTCACCCAATTGCGTGGGGCGGTACTGAGCATTGAGGATTGAGCCTTCGCCCATGAGCCTGCTGGTGCCCGACCGCCACGAGGGGGAGGAGATCCTCGACCGCTTCGACACGCCCTACGCCGAGCTGGCCGAGACCCTGCGCGACATCCGCGACGTCAACCGCTTCCTCGGCGGCACGACGATCCTCCTCCGGACGCTCTCCCCGCTCCTCGGCGAAACGCCTGTGCGCCCCATCCGCGTGCTCGACGTCGGGACCGGTTCCGCCGATATCCCGGCCGCCATCGCGGCTTGGGGACGCGGGCGCGGCGTGCCCATCCGGGTCACCGGCCTCGACCTCGGCGCGGACACGCTCCGCTTCGCGAAGGAGTGCAACCGCGGCGAGCCGGACGTCTCCCTGGTCCGCGCGAACGCGCTCCGCCTCCCGTTCCCGAACGGCTCGTTCCACTTCGTCACCGCCTCGCTCTTCACGCACCACCTGCCCTTCGACGCCTTCGCGGCGTTGCTGCGCGAAATGGATCGCGTCTCGTCGCGCGGCCTCGTCGTGAACGACCTCGTCCGCGCCTGGGTGCCGTGGGTCACGATCATCCTGCTCACGCGGCTCTTCGCGCGTTCGCGCGTGACCTGCTACGACGCGCCGGTCTCGGTGCTCAAGGGCTTCACCCGTCGGGAAATCGAGTCCATCCGCGCGCGCGCCGGCCTGCCCGGACTCCGGCTCCAGTTTTGTTTCCCCTACCGCTTCTGCCTCGTCGGCCGCAAGGAGACCCATGCCTGACGCCTTCGACGTCGTCGTGGTCGGCGGCGGACCGGGCGGGACCGCGGCGGGCGCCTTCCTCGCGCGCGAAGGGTTCTCCGTCCTCGTGCTCGAACGGGCGGCGTACCCGCGACCGCGGCTCTGCGGCGAGTTCCTGAGCCCGGAGGCGCGGGGCCCGCTCGCGCGGCTGGGCGTGCTCGACCGCGTCCTCGCGGCCGGCGCGCCCCCGGTGACGGGTGCGCTCCTTTCCGATCCAGCAGGCCGATACGCGACCGTGGACTTCGCGCGGGTCGCGGGTGTCGGCGGGCCGGGGCTCGGCGTGCAGCGCATGCTGCTCGACACCCTGCTCGCGGCGCACGCACGGGAGGTGGGGGCCGAGGTGCGGGAGGAATTCGCCGTCGCCTCGGTCACCATCGAGGGACCGGCCCGGCTCGTCGTTCGCGGCCGGCCGACGGGCGCGGCGGGGGGTGCGCAGGGCGGCGCGGCGGAAGAAGTGTTTCGCGCGCGAGTCGTGGTCGGGGCGGACGGCCGGTCCTCGCTCTGCGCGGCCGACCGCGAAGAGGCGCGGCGGCGCGCGGTGCCGCACTTCGGGATCAAGGCCCACTTCGGCGGGGTCGAGGAGCTGTCGGGTCGCGTCGAGATCCACGTCTACCCGGGGGGCTACGGCGGTCTTGTCGCGGTGAGCGGCGGGGTCGTGAACGGCTGCTTCCTCGTGAAGGCGCCGGCGTTGAAGGCGGCGCGCGGCGACCTGGACCGCGTGCTGTCGGAGGTCGTCTGCGCGAACCCCGTCATGCGGCGTCGGATGGCGGGCGCGACGCGCGTTGACGCATGGGTCTCGACAGGCCCGCTGGCGTACCTCGCGGGTCGCCGTCCGCTGCCTGGGACGCTCCTCGTCGGCGACGCGGCGGGCTTCATCGACCCGTTCACGGGTGAGGGGATGGCGATGGCCCTGCGCGGGGCGGAGGTCGCGGCCCGGCACGTGGCCGCCGCCGTGCGAGCGGGCGGGGTCACGCCCGAGCTCGCGGGGGCGTACCAAGCGGAGCGGCGGAGCGAGTTCCGGCGGCGGCTCTTCGTGGCTCGACTCCTGCGCGCCGTCGCCACCCGTCCGCGCGTCGCGCGCGTGGCCGTGCCGATGCTTGCGCGCGTGCCCGCCCTCGGCCGGCTTCTCGTCGGTGCCACGCGGACGTCCTGAGGAGGATGCTATTCCCCGGAACTATTTGCGCCGCATGCGCAAGATTTGCGGAGACAAGGATCAAAGGCCAATGACCAAGTCACGCTCGCGCCTGCCTTGCGATTTGGGATTTCGTCGTTCGCGCCCCCACCCCCCGCCCCCGCTCGTCTCCAGCACCAGCACATCACCAGCGCGCACGTCCAGGTTCGCCTTCGACGGCAGCGGGATCCGCTCCCCGCCGCGCAACAGCATGTTGCGGCCCGGCGCGCCCGGGCCGCCGCCCGCGAGGCCGTAGGGCCGGCTTTCACGCCTTTCAGTGAGGAGCGAGACGCGCGCGTCGCAGAGCAGCTTGTAGGCACGCAGCACCCCGTCCCCGCCGCGGTGCCTGCCCGCGCCCCCCGTGCCGCGTCGGATGGCGTAGTCGACGATCTCCAGCGGGTACGCGTGCTCCAGCGCCTCCGCCGGCGTGTTGAAGGTGTTCGTCATGTGCGTCTGCAGCGCCGATGCGCCCGCCCCCGCCGGGCCCGCGCCCGCGCCGCCCGCGACCGTTTCGTAATAGCTGAACGGCCGGCCCGCCGGGTCCGTGCCGCCGATCACGACGTTCGTCATCGAACCGCTCGACGCCGCCGGGATCCGGCCGGGGAGCGCCCTGGACAGCGCGCCGAGGAGCACGTCCACGATCCGCTGCGAGGTCTCGACGTTGCCGCCGCAGACCGCCGCGGGCGGCCGCGGATTCACGAGCGAGCCTTCAGGCAGGGTCACCCGGATCGGCGCCATCGTCCAGCGGTTGAGGACGAGAGGCTCATCCGTGAGGCAGCGAAAGACGTAGAAGACGGCGGAGAGGGCGACGGGTGCCGGCGCATTCACGCAGCCGCGGACCTGCGGCGCCGTGCCCGTGAAATCGACGTGCGCGCGGCCGCGCCCGACCGTCACGCGCGCCCGCACCGGAAGGCGCCCGCTGCCCGTGCCGTCGCCGTCCAGCGCGTCCGCAAAGGCGTAGCTCCCGGCCGGGATCGCCGCAAGCAGCCGTCGCATGCTCGTCCCGCACAGCCGCGCGAAGGCGCGTCCGTAGGCCGCGAAGGCCGCGCCTCCCCATCGGCCCGCCAGTTCGCGCAGCCGTGCTGCGCCGAGGAGGTTCGCGGCAAACTGCGCGCGCAGGTCGCCTTCACGCTCGGCGCGGCCGCGGACGTTCGCGAGGAAGAGCGAGAACACGTCCCGCTCGGGCCGACCGCGCCGATAGAGCAGTACGGGCGGGATGCGCAGCCCTTCCTGGTAAAGTTCGGTCGCAAGCGGCATCGAGCCCGGCGCCATGCCGCCGACGTCCGCATGATGCGCCCGATTCGCCACGTGGAAGAGGAGGCGCTTCCCGACGAAGACCGGCGACACGAGGGTCAGGTCGGGGAGGTGCGACCCCCCGTGGAAGGGGTCGTTCAGGAGCACCGCGTCCCCGGGCCCGAGCGGTCCGCGCCGGATCGCGGCGCGCACGGACGCGGGCATCGCGCCCAGATGTACCGGGATGTGCTCGGCCTGGGCCAGCATCTCGCCGTCGCGCGAGAAGACCGCACAGGAGAAATCGCACCTCTCCTTGATGTTCGGCGAGAAGGCGCTCCGCTGGAGCGCGCGCCCCATTTCCTGGCAAACGGAGCCGAGCTGCTGGTGGAGGAGCTCGAAGTCGATCGGATTCATTCCTTATTTCCCTTCCCGGAGGCGCAGGTTGCCCGCGGTGTCGATGCGCGCGTTCCAACCGGCCGGGAGGTACGTGGTCGCGCTGTACTCGAGCACGAGCGCGGGGCCGGCGACCCGCCGTCCGTTTGGCATCGTCTCGCGGCGGATGTGGAGGCATGGACGCCAGCGACCCGACTCGTAGACGCGGCCTGCGGCTTCGGCGTGCCGTGCGGTCCGCGGGCGGTGGGTCGGCGCGGCCGGCCGCGGGCCCGCTTTTGCCCGGGGCTCGGACGCGCGCAGGCGAAGCGTCACGACCTCGATCGGCCGTGCTGGATCCGCGTAGCCGTAGGCCCGTCGGTGGGCGGCGTGAAAGTCGCGTTCCAGTCGGGCGCCGTAGGGCACGGCCAGCTCGAACGACTGCCCTTGGTAGCGGAGGTCCGCGCCGCGCTCGAATCGGAGTTCCCGGCCCGCCACGGTGCTTGCCCTTCGCCCCAAGAGCTCCGCGCGTGCCCGCGTTTCCATTGCGCGAAAGCTCGCCTCGGTGCGCGGCGCGAGACCCGGCCCCCACGGCGCGAGGACCGACTCCGAGTAGGTGCGCGACACGGGCGCGTGCAACATCCCGAACGCGGAGAACACGCCGGGGTGGGGCGGGACGAGCACGTCGCGGATGCCGAGGGCGGAGGCAAGGGCGCACGCGTGAAGGCCGCCGCAGCCGCCGAAGGCGAGGAGCGCGAAGCCGCGCGGGTCGTGCCCGCGCTCGATCGACACCGCCCGGATCGCCGCCTCCATGCGCGCGTTCGCGACCCGGACGATCCCCTCGGCCGCGGCCTCCGGCGAAAGCCCGAGCTTGCGCGCGAGCCGCGCCAGCAGGCGCGCGGCCCGCGCCGCGTCGAGCGGACAGGTGCCGTCGAGCAGACCGCGCGGATCGAGCCGGCCGAGGAGGAGGTTCGCGTCCGTGACCGTCAGTTCCTCGCCGCGTCCGTAGCACGCGGGCCCCGGGTCGGCCCCTGCGCTCTCCGGCCCGACCCGCAGCCGGCCGTCGGCCCCGACGCGCGCGATCGAGCCCCCGCCCGCGCCGACGCTGTGCACGTCCACCATCGGCACGCGGAGCGGAAAGCCCTCGAAGCTGCCCTCGGTCATCAGCGGGACGCTCCCCGTCGTGAGCGAGACGTCGGTGCTGGTCCCGCCCATGTCGAACGCGATGAGCCTCCGGCCCGCCCGCCCGGTGCTGTCCGCGCGCCGGGCGACCTGGACCGCCCCGGTCACGCCGCCCGCCGGCCCGGAAAGCACGGTCCGCACGGCGAAGCGCGCGGCCAGCGCCGGCGGCAGCATGCCGCCGTCCGATTGGATCACCCAGAGCCGCCGCCGCGGACGCGTGGCGCCCGCGATCGCGCGCTCCAGCCGCGCGAGAAAGCGTCCCAGGAGCGGCGAGGTGAAGGCGTTCATTACGGTGGCCGTGAACCGGTCGTACTCGCGGAATTCGTTCAACACCTCGTGCGAGACCGAGGTGTCGAACCCGCGCGCGCGTGCGAGCCGCGCGGCCATGCGTTCATGGCGCGGTGAGGCGAAGGCGTTCAGCAGGCAGACGGCGACGGAATCCGCGCCTAAGGTCTTTACCCTATCCAGCGCGCGCTCGACCTCCGCCCTGCGCAGCGGGCGCAGGACCTTGCCGGCCGTGTCGATCCGCTCGTCGACGCCGAGGCGCCGGTCGGCGGGCACGAGGGGCGCGGGCCGGACGGGATGAAGGTCGTAGAGCCGAGGGCGCGCCTGCCGCCCGATCTCGAGCACGTCCTCGAAGCCGGCCGTGGTCAGGACGCAGACGTTCGCGCCGCTTCTCGTAAGGAGGGCGTTCGTGGCGAGCGTCGTCCCATAGACGACGACCGGCTCTTCCCCTTCAGGATCGAGGACCGCGAGCCCCTGGAGGATCGAGGCGGCGGGGTCGTCCGGGGTGGAGCGCTCCTTGTGGATCCGGAGCCCGGTGGACTCGGACCAGCGTACGAAGTCGGTGAACGTGCCCCCGGTGTCGATGGCGATCATCGGAAACCCATCCACGTCCGTTCGAGAAGTGAAAGCCTCAAATCTTCCAGGGTCCCGCCGCGAGAGCGCTCACGCGGGGCGTGCACCTTTCGCGCGGCCCCGGTCCGGAGCCCCCAGGGCGAGCCGAACCCTTGAATGTGGGTATCGACGCAGCGTGGGGCTGGGGTCCGTTGTGGGACAGTCTTGGCAACCGTTCACCACCGGGGCGCGGAGAAACGGCGGCCTCACGGAGGACCTTCGCCGGCTTTGCGAACACACGATTTCCCACAGGCACTCGCGTCGGATTTCTTTCTGACAGGATAACAGGATCAACTGGATACGGCATTGGAACATCCTGTCGATCCTGTGATCCTGTCAAAAAAAAAGCCAACTTCCTGAATCGACATGTCAACGCCTCCGTGCCTCCGTGGTGATGCGTACCTCCCTGTGAACGGTTACGACTTCTACTTCTTGGAGCTGGGGCGAGTGGAATACCTCTCACTTGCTCACCTGCCGCCCTCCGCCTCGGCCGGCTCGAATCGCTGCCGGAAGCCCTTCGCGCCCTTGCGAAGTCCCTCGAGCGTGCTCTCCTGAAAGCTGAAGCGCTTCGCGCTGCCCTCCATTTCGAACGCGAGCCGGCGCGCGCCGTCCTCCACAAGATAGGCGGCGAGCAGCTCCAGCCACCGCTCCCGGGTCATTGCCCGGGCAGCGATCGCCGTTTTCCGATTCGTGTCGAAATCCCCGTCAAAGTGGAACGCCATCAGAAAGTGCCAGTCCGCCGCCTCCCGGAAGTCCTTGGGAAGCCGCAGGAGCTCGGTGGCCGCGGTCTTCCGGGCCGACTCGAACGTCTCGGGCGGGGTCGCGCGCAGGTCCGGGAGCAGGTGCTTCACGAAGGCCTCGAACCGGCCCAGGAGCGAGGGGGGATCCACGACGCTCGACTGGCTCAGAAAAAAAACCGCCGGCACGCCCTCGAAATCCATCACGCCCGCGGAGACCAGGTAGCCCGTCTGCTGCAGCGTGCGCAAGTCCTGGAAAAAGCGGTTGTGCAGGAGTTGCTTGAGGACGTGCAGCATCGCTTTCGCTTCCAGCGTCGCCGGGTCTCCGAGATAGACCAGGAGGGCGGCGCTGTCGTTCGAATCCACCGCGCGTTTCAAGACGAGCGAGGTCCCTTTCGGAACGTCCAGGACGCGCGCGTGGAACCGCTCCGCCTCCGGGAGCGCGCGCTTCGGGCCCAGGCTCCGCATGAATTCCTCGGCCATTCGCTCGACCGTCCCGGTCGTGAGGTTCCCATACACGCAGCCTTGCAGCCAGGCGCCCTCCCGGAGCCGGAGCACGTATGCCTTGAGGTCGGCGAGCGAGAGCGTCCGCGCCTCCGTGAGTCGTTGCTCCGCCGTGAAGGTCGTCTCCCGGAGCGCCTCTTCCAGAAACTCGACGGCCAGCCTGCTCGGCGGCTGCTTCGTGTGGTTCTCCAATTCGCGCACGAACCGCTCCCGCAAGATGCCGAACTGCAGTTCGTCCATGCGCACCTCGGTCAAGTACGGCGCGGCGAAGGCGACCAGCTCCGGCAGCTTGTCGGAATAGCCCTGCGCGCTCAGCTCCAGGCCGAAGAGCGTGCTGGAAACGCCGAGCGCGATGCCGGCCTGCGTCATCGGGTAGCGGAAGGGGTTCAGCGCCTCGCCGGCCGCCGCGGCGAAGAGCTCGCCGAGCGCGTACTCGCGCGCCGAGAGGTGGTTCCTGCCGTTCAGAATCCGGAAATGGAGCGCCGCCTTCGGCCGCTTGAACCGCACGTCGTGGCGCAGCCAGACCTCGCCGAGCTCGAAGGCGTGGAGGCCGGGGCTCGCGGCTACGCGCGGTTCGATGAGGTCGAACCGCGTCGGGATGAAGTCATTCGGCGCCGGCAGGTCCATGGGCGGGACGCGCGTGGCGTGTTGCAGCCGGGCAACCCACTCCGGCGGCAGCGCGCGCACGGCGTAGGACGCGCCGTAGTGGGGCTCCAGCCTGTCCCCTTGCCGGTCCTTGGCCGTGAGGACGACCACGGCGTTTTGCGGGACCAGCGCTGCGAGGAGGTGTCGCACCGCGGCTGGGTCGTTGCGCCGGATCAGGCGCGCATTCTCCAGCAGATGCTCGTGCGGAAATCGGACCATGAGCGCGGCCAGCGTGCGCGCCTCGTCGAAGACCCGGCCCGGCTCGTGGAAGCGCAGTTCCAGCTCGGCCATTTGCCGCTCTTCCTCCGCCAAATAGCCCGGCAGCTCGGCGAGGCCGCGGACGTAGTTGATCATCCCGAAGATGCGCTCCAGCACGACGTCCACGCGCGCGAGTCCCTCTTCGGTGAGGTCGAGGTCGAGGTTGAACGTCCCTTGGTTCGCGAGCGCGTCGCTGCCCGCCATGAGCGACGTGGCGAGTCCTTCGCGCTTCAACTTGTCGAGCAGGCTCTCCGGCCCCTCGTGCCCGAGGATCGCGGAGACCAGGCGCGTGGGCTTCGATTCGTAGTCGAAGTCCTCGTCCTTCAGCTCGAACCGGAGCCCGAGCCTGCGCAGTTCGCGGACCGACCGGACCTCGATGAGCTGGCCTGCGATCGCCGGATGAAAGAGCGGGACCGACACGGCGGGCTTCGGGCAATTTTTGTTCGCGACGGGCCCGAACTTCTCCCTCGCCCACTTTTCGAGCGTGTCGGACGGGTGGTCCGAGATGATGGCGAGGTTCATGAGATTGGCGGAGTAGTGGGCGTCGTAGAACGCGCGAAGCTGCTCGTTCCGGATGCCGGCGAGCGTCTCCTTGTTGCCTGTGGAAAAGTGGCAATCGGGGTGGGCGGGATTGAGGAGCGAACGGTAGACTTGGCGCGCGCGCCACGTGTCGTCCTCGAGGTTCTTCGAGTGTTCGGAGTCCACGGCGTTTCGCTCGCGTCCGGACAGCTCGTCGGTCAAGAGCGGCGCGACGAAAAATTGCGCGAAGCGGTCGAGCGCGCCCTCGAGGGCCTCGCTCTTGACCTCGAAGTGGAAGTTGGTGAGCTCGAAACCGGTGTAGGCGTTGTACCGGCCGTCATGCGCCGTGAGGTAGTCCGTGTAGGCGCCCGGCTCGGGGTATTTGTGCGTGCCGAGGAAGAGCATGTGCTCGAGGAAGTGGGCGATCCCCGGCGTGTCGCCGTCGTACATGGAGCCGGCGTTGACGGCGAGCCCGACGCCGCTGAAGCCCGCGCCCGGGTCGTGGACGAGGAAGACCTTGAGGCCGTTTTCGAGCGTGAGCGCGCGGTACTCGCGCTCCTGCTGCGCGTCGGCCGGGGCGGGGAGGGCGACGAGGGCGCCGGCGACCGTGGCGGCGACGGCCGCCCACGCGAGCAGGCAGCGGAGGAGGACCGGGAGGCGCCTGCGGCGGCCCAGCATCGTGAAGTCCTTGAGAAGGGTCCCTCGGCGCCCGGCCCGTGCTGGACAACGGCGAGGGGCGAGCGTAGAACGCGGCACACCCTACGCGCGGAGAGCCTTCAGGTCAAGCGAATGGAGGTCGACCGCGAGTGCCGCAGGCGCGGAGCGGCGTCTCGAGGATGGCCGGCCACCTTTGCATTTGACCCTGCCCCGCTCCTGCCCCTAGAATTCGAGGCAAGCACCGCCGCCCTCCGCGTCGCGCGCCGGCGCTTCCTCATCGCCACGCGCCGGCGGTGTTGTCCCCGTCGAACTTCTAGGCAGAAGCTGAGGCCGGCATCTCACATCGCGGGTCTTCAAGCGCTGGCGCGACGGCAGCACCTTGCCTCCGAGGAGACGCGCCTCACGCGTGAAGGGAAAGGGCCGCCGAGACTGCCCTCGACTGAAGAGTTGAGGTAGGTCGCGGCGCTCGCGCACGCCGTCGTGACCGCCCAAGGGCTTCACGTCGCGCTCGCGAACCAGGGCGGCGGCCCCATCCTTCTGGGCGTGACCGACCGTCGGCCCCGGTGCGCCCGCCCTTGACGCCCCTCTCTGCTCAGCATACAATCGTACAAAGTGTACGGAGAGGGTTAGGGCCCGCGCAAGAATAAGTTCACATTTTCGCAGGCTGACCACCGCCGGGGGCGCGGGCGTCCCCGCCCGCGCGAGTGGCCGCCACGGCTCGGATGGGGCAGACGCTATCGATCGGCCGAAGTGCCGGACCACGCCCGAAAATGTAATGTTATTTCTGCGCGGGCCCTTAGGAGGCGCGACGATGGACAGGCTTGCGGTGGCGAAGGCGCGGGAGACGTTTTCCGAGACCGTGAACCGGGTTGCGTTCGGCGGAAAGCGGATTGTCCTGCACCGGAACGGCAAACCCCTCGCGGCCCTGGTGCCGATCAAGGACCTCGCGGCGATCGAAGCGAGCGAGCCGGATGCCGGGACCAAGGCCGGCACGGCGGCCCGCGCCGAAGGCTTCCTGCGCAAGCGGGCGCGCGGGCGAGACCTCGTGGGCGAGCTGCTCCGCGACCGACGCGAGGAAGTCCGACGGGAGGCCCAGAAGTGACCGCGCGACCGGCCGCGGTGCTGGACGCTTCGGCCCTCATGGCCTGGAGCCTTGGCGAACCGGGCAAGGACCGGGTGACGGAGGCCCTCGACGCCGGCGCCGCTATCAGCGCAGCGAACTGGGCGGAGTTCCTCACGAAGGCCGCGGAGACCGGCGAGGACCCGGACGCCCTGAGCACGCGGCTCACGAAGCTGGGGATCCTGGGGACGCTCCTGTCGGTGCATCCCCTCGACGAAGCCGCGGCCCGGGAGGTGGCGCGGCTCCGGACCGCGACCCGGGCGGCAGGGCTGTCGCTTGGCGATCGCGCGTGCCTCGCGCTGGCAAAGGCGCTCGGGCTCCCCGCCCTCACCGCCGATCGTGCGTGGGCGCGGGTCAAACTCGGCGTGACCGTGCGGGTGATCCGGTAGAAGCAACGAACAGAGGGACACCCTACAACGGAGACCGACCGTCGATGAGCGCTGCGGAACCCGTCGCGCCGACAGTTGCGGGCAACAGCTCGGAGGCGGTCACGCAACGCCTCCTCAACGCGTGGTCGGCTACGTTGGCCGCGTGCGCGCTCGACCCGAACGCAAGCGCGGACGGCGCGGCATCCCTCCGGCCGCCTCGAGGCGAGGCGCTCACGGAACTGACGCCGCGGGCGGAATCGCCGACCTGGCAAGCGCCTGTCCCCGACCCGGCCGAAGAAGCCGGCCGGCCGGCCGGGATCGCGCTCGACCCCGAGCTGGATCTTTCCCGCGACATCGAGCTGCTCGAGCGCCTGGGCGCCGGGGGGATGGGCGTGGTCTACCGGGCGCGGCAGAAGGGGCTCGATCGGGATGTGGCGGTCAAGACGTTGGGGAAGGACGCCGCGGCGCAGGGGGCAAGCGCGGCCGAGTTTCTGGCCGAGGCACGGATCGCCGCGGCGCTGGACCACCCGCACATCGTGCCCATCCACGCGATCGGACGGGGCTTGGAAGGCCGCCCGTACTTGGTGATGAAGCGGATCGAGGGGTCCTCCTGGGCGTCTCTCCTCGGCTCGGATCCCCCGTCAGCGGCGCCGGCCTCGCTTCGCAAGCACCTGGAGATTCTCCAAAAGGTCGTGGATGCCGTCGCCTTCGCCCATGACCGAGGCGTGATCCACCGGGACTTGAAACCCGCGAACGTGATGCTGGGCTCGTACGGACAAGTGTACGTCGTGGATTGGGGGCTGGCCCTGCGCATGTCCGGACCGGCGGAAAACGCGGCGGGGCCGGGCGTGGGCCGCGCGGCGCCCTCCCCGGGCGGCACGCCGGCCTACGTCTCGCCCGAGATGGCGGCGGGGGACGAGCCTCTCGGCCCCACGGCGGACGTCTACCTGCTGGGAGCGATCCTTCATGAGCTGCTGCTCGGCCGCCCGCCGCACGCCGGCTCTTCCGTGGTCGCGATGCTCCTGGCGGCTCTCCGGAACGACGTGTTCCCCATCCGTCCGCCGGGCGGGGCCGCGCCGGAGCTGTGCCGGATCGCGGAGCGCTGCCTGGCTACGCGCCCGGAGGACCGCTTCCCCTCGGCCGTCGAGTTGCGAGAGGCGCTGGCTCGCTTTCTTTCGGGCGAGAGCCGCCGGGAGGAAGCGTCCGCTTTGCGCGACCGCGCACGACGCGTCCTGGAGACTTCCGGGGCCGACGCCGGCGGCGCCGGGCCGCGGAGCGCCGCACGCTACGGGGCGCTCTTCGAAGCGCAGGCGCTGATCCAGAGGGCGCTGGAGGCGTGGCCGGAGGACGCCGACGCGCGCGCACTCCGGGACCGGATCGAGCGCATGCTCCTGGAGTGCGCACTCTCCGCGGGAGACCTTTCGCTCGCGGAATCGCTCCTGCGCCGGGCGCGCGTCATGGGCATGGCCGGCACGGAAGCCATCGAGGCGGAGCTGGAACGCCGTCGACGGGAGGCCGACCCGGCGGAGATTCTGGCGTTGGACCATGCGCTGCGACGGGTAGAGCTGGTGTCGGGCGTGGGCCTCGCCGCGGGCGCGTCCTCCGTCCTCCTGGGGGCGGTCGTGCTCCCCTACCTTTTTCAAACCCCCTACGACGCCAGCCGCGCGCAAACGACCGCCCTCCTCGCCTGCGTCGTCGGCACCGCGCTCCAGGTTCCGTTCCTGGCGCTCCGGCGGGGCCTGCGAGCCCGGCGTCCGTGGGCCTGGAGGCTGGCCGTCGCACTCTCGTTCTCGATGATCGTCTACGCGGCGGCTGCGTTCCCGATCTGCCTCATCGCCGAGGACATCCCCGAGCTTCGGTGGTGGCCGTACCTGCTGCTCCTGCCCCTGGTCCTCTACGCCTCCGTCGCCCGTGGGCTGTTCGCGGCGCACGTGCGGCGGGCGTTCGCGGGGAGGGAGGGCTGTTGATTGCGGCCCGACCGGGAGCCGGTGCAGGCATGCTGAAGGCGCTTCTTGAGCGCTGAACGCTACGAGCGTACCGTTCGGGGGGGGGGCGCCGGACCGCCCACCTCACGGTCCGTCCCCTTGCGCCGCCCGTCCGCCCCATCCACGTCGTCGCCGGAGTCTGGACCGGATCTTCACTTTTCACTCTTCTGGGAAATGGGTACGTGTCCCTGATTTTAGACATGATTCCATGCGGGCAAGGGGAAAGGGCAGGCCGTGCGGCGCGGGGCCGACGGCGTGCCGGTCGAGGTCCCCGTCCATCCGAAAGCCGAGAAGCGCTCCTCCCTTGCGCCCCCCGTAGCGGAAGCGATGCTTCTTGCACGGCGGCGGGGACAAGGGTAGAATCTCCACATCAGTAGCAAGCCTGCTACGTAGCAAGGTTGCTACTCGACCGCACGGCCCGGAGGGACGAGGCGAGACAGCCATGTTTCGGTCGAGTGTGCCGGTCTCACGCGAGGCCTTCGAGAATCGCGAAACGGAGCTGGCGCGGCTGGAGGAAAGCCTACGCGGTCTCACGGCGGGCGCGCCGTCGTGGGTGGCGATCCTCGGTCCGCGCAAGATCGGCAAGACCAGCCTGCTCCTGGAGCTCGCACGGCGGGCCGCGCGGCCCTCGCGGGCGTTCGTCGTGCTCGACAGTTTCGAGTGCGCGCGATCAGCGCACGGTCGAGCAGGTTGTTGAGCCGCCGGCGCAGGGTGTCCCTGAACGTCGAGTCGCTGCCGAAGGCCGAGTGCCGGGTGAGGTATTCGGTCCACTCTCCCAGTAGGCCCCCCAGGCGGGTGGGCCCGTTTTCTGCGACCAGCGCCAGGAGCCTGGCGAGTCCCTCCTGTTCGTCCAGGAAGGCCTCGGTGTCACCGCCTTCGTGGTCCAGAAAGTCGCGACCGCGAATGGGGGGGGCGGTCCTGGAGACCTACAGCGGGGCAAGTCGGGATCTACCCCGACAGCGGGCGGCATGAGTTTGCGGAAGAGCTACCTGCGCGACCGACGCTCGATCAGCTTTCGCGACTGGTGGTAGACGCGAACGACTTGCATCTCGTCCCGCCGGAGCCGGTAGCAGATGCGGTACGGCGGCGCCGGCCGGCTCCGCACCCTCCGTCCGTTTCGCAGCGTCACGACGCGGCCCACGCGAAGTCCGAAGGCGAGCAGCCCGAACGTCTCGGTGAGTCCGATGAGCAGCCGGTCTGCCGCCATCGGGCTCCGCGTGGCGACGAAATCGTACGCCGTTTGCAGGTCCTCCGCGGCCGCCGGCGAGACGGCGATGTTCACGAGCGCTTCCGACGCCCCCGGATTTCGGAGAGGACGGAGGCGAGAGACCTGCCCTCACCTGCATCCAACTGCCGCAAAGCCTGTTCGAGCCCGCGCTCTTCCTCCACGTCGAGAGCCGGGTCACGCGACACGGCCTCGAGGCTGTACTGCCCCGGTGGGACTCGCTTGAGCTGCGCAGGGAGGTGCTTCCCGTCCCAAGTGATCAGAGCCTTCTTCATGTGGCATGCTCCCGTTTTTTCATGAGCACGAGGCGGCTGCGTGCACATCCTCCTGGAGCATACCACATCCGCGCCTGAGGACAATCGTCGGCGAGGGGCGAGCCGGCTGGTGGCGTGGGCGGAGTCGCCCGGCAGACGGTCGATGCCGGGCGAGGCCTGGAGTGGCGTCTACACAGTTGCCGGACGCGGAGGCGCAAGCTCCACTCCGGGCGAGGTCTCTGCGGTCAATTCGCTGCCTCCGGCCGCGAGGCTGTCTGTCCCCTTGAGTCGCCCCGCGAACTACGGCCTCCGTGATTTCCACGCGGGTTGCACCGTCGGTGCGGGGCGGCCCCGTCCACCGAAGCGCCGGGCGCGGAGGAGGAAGCCCTCCCCCACAAGGGCTCGTGGTCGGCGAAGGACAAGAGCGGCAGGTTCGCACGTCGCGCGCTCGGGCCTTTCATGCCCCATTTCGAGAGAGTGGGCTCACCGGTCATGGCAACCTTTTTCCGGCATCACTTCGCCGGCTCCACCGGGTCGAACCGCTGCCGGAAGCCTCTCCCCGCCTTCCGCAGCTCCTCCAGCGCGCCCTCCTGGAACGTGTACCGCTTCGGGCTCCCCTCCAGTTCGAAGGCCACGCGGCGCGCGCCGTCGTCCGCAAAAAAAGCTGCGACGTGCGCAAGCCATTGCTCCCGCGTCAGCGCCTTCACCGCCGCCGCGTCTTTTTCGTCCAGGGCGAAGTCCGCCTGGAACTGGTACGCGATCATGAAGTGCCAGTCCAGCTCCTCCTTGAAGTCCTTGCGCTTCCGCAGCAACTCCGCGACCGCCGCCTGCCGCGCCGACTCGAAGGCTTCCGGCGGCAGCTCGCGCAGGTCCGGGACGAGATGCTTCACGAAGGACTCGAACCGGCCCAGGAGCGACGCGGGCGACACCACGCTCGACTGGCTGAGAAAATAAAAGACCGGCAGGTTTTCCATGTCCATCGCGCCGCCCGACACCACGTACCCGGTCTGCTGCAAGGTGCGCAGGTCCTGGTAAAAGCGGTTCGGCAGGAGCTGGTTGAGGACCTTGAGCGCGGCCTTGCGCTCGGGGGTGAGCGGATCGTGCACGTAAGCGAGCAGCCCCGCGCTGTCGTTCGAGTCGATCTTCCGCTTCAGCACGACCGAGGTCCCCTTCTTCAGCTCCAGCACCCGCGGCACGAAGCGCTCCGCCTCCGGCAGCGCGCCGCGCGGGGCCAGCTTCTTCACGAAATCCGAGGCCAGCGCGTCCACCTGCGCGCCGGAGAGGTTCCCGTAGACGAACCCCTGGATCCATGCCCCCTCCCGGATGCGCGCGGCGTAGTCCTTGAGGTCCGCCAGCGTGATTGCCGGCAGCTCCGCGAGCTGCTGCACTTCCGTGAAATGCACCTCGCGGAAGGCCTCGCGGAAGAAGTCGAACGCGAGCCGGCTGGGCGGCTGCTTCACGTGGTTCTGCAGCTCCCGCGCGTGCCGCTCCTTCAGGATCGCGAACTGCTTCTCGTCGACGCGGACCTCCGTCAAGTACGGCGCGGCGAACGCGACCAGCTCGGGCAGCTTGTGGGAATAGCCCTGGGCGCTCAGCTCCAGGCCGAACCGCGAGCTGGAGATCGCCAGCTCCAGGCCCGCCAACGTCATCGGGTAGCGATAGGGGTTCACGGCCTCGCTCGCAGCCTCCGCGAAAAGCTCGCCCAGGACGTAGTCGCGCACGGTCTTCCAGTTCTTGCCGTTCAGCACGCGGAGCTGAAGCGCCGCCTTTGGCCGCTGGAACCGCACGTCGTTGCGCAGCCAGACCTCGCCCAGGTCGAACGCGTGGCGGGCGGGCTTCTCGGCCGCGGCCGGCTCGACGAGGCCGAACTCGGTCGGAAGGAAGGGATTCGCGGGCGCCACGGCCATCGCCCCGATGCGCGCGGCCTTCTTCAGCCGGTCGACCAGCTCGGGCGCGAGTGGTCGCACGGCGTAGGACGCGCCGTAGTGCGGCTCGACGTCCTTCCCCTGCCGATCCCGGGCAATCACGAGCGCGACCAGGTTCTCCGGCGTCAACGCCTGGAGCACGTGCCGCACCGCCGCGGGATCTTTTTTTTGGACCAGGTGCATGTTTTCGAGGAGCTGCTCGTGCGGGTACCGGACCATCATCGCGGCCAGCGTCCGCACCTCGTTGAAGACCTTCCCCGGCTCGTAGAAGCGCAGGTCCAGCTCCCCCATGCGCCGCTGTTCTTCGGCGACGTAGTCCGGCAGCTCGGGGAGTTCCCGTAGGTAGTTGATCATGCCGAAGATCCGCTCCAGGACCAGGTCGACCTGGGCGAGCCCCTGCTCGGTGAGGTCCAGCTCCATGTTGAAGGAGCCCTGGTTCGCCAGCTCGTCGCCGCCCGCGGAGAGCGACGTGGCCAGCCCCTCGTGCTTCAAATGGTCGAGCAGGCTCTCCGGCCCCTCGTGGCCGAGGAGCGCGCCGACCAGCCGGGTCGGCTTCGATTCGTAGTTGAAGTCCTCCTCCTTGAGCTCGAACCGGAGCCAGAGCTTTCGGATGTCGCGGACCGACTTGATCTCGACGACGTGGGCCGCGATCGCCGGATGGAAGAGCGGCACGGAGACGGCGGGCTTCGCGTAGTTTTTATTTTGGACGGCGGCGAATTTCTCCCGGACCCACTTCTCGAGCGTGGCGAGCGGATGGTTCGACACCACGGCGAGGGTCATCAGGTTCGCGGAGTAGTGGGCCTTGTAGAAGGCGCGCAGCTCTTCGTTCTTCACGCCCGCGAGGGTCTTCTTGTTCCCCGTCGAGAAGTGGCACTCGGGGTGGGCGGGGTTGAGGAGGGAGCGGTACACTTGACGCGCGCGCCAATAGTCGTCCTCGAGGTTCTTGGAGTGCTCCGAGTCGACCGCGTTCATCTCGCGGCCGGACAGCTCGTCGGTGAGGAGCGGCTCGAGGAAGAACTGCGCGAAGCGGTCGAGCGCGCCCTCGAGGGCCTCGCTCTTGACCTCGAAGTGGTAGTTGGTGAGGTCGTAGCCCGTGTAGGCGTTCGAGGAGCCGTCGTTGGCCGAGAGGTAGTCGGTGTAGGCGCCGGACTCGGGGTATTTCTTCGTGCCAAGGAAGAGCATGTGTTCGAGGAAGTGCGCGATGCCCGAGGTCTTGCCGTCGTGCATGGACGCGGCGTTGACGCCGAGCGCGGCGCCGCTGTGGTCGGCCTCCGGGTCGTGGACGAGGAAGACCTTGATGCCGTTTTCCAGCGTGAGCGCCTTGTACTCGCGGGCGGAGTCGGCCGCGAGCGCGGAGGTGGGCGCGCCCGCGGCGACGGCGGCGGCGAGTGCGGTGCCGGAGAGGAAGACGACGGAACGATGCCCGTTTCGGCCGATCATGCGAAGGTTCCTTTTTGCTTGTCGGATTGTGGTATTCGCGGGGCCCAAGCCGCCGGTGGCGAAATCGAAGTGCGACACCCTACGCGCCGGGGGCGCGGAGGTCAAGGGAATGAGGCACTCGCGGAACGCAAACCTGGGCGAGGGGAACGGCTCTCTGAGAAGAGCCGCCTCGTTCGCCGGGCGTCCGGTGGTCGAGCTTGTCTCCGCGGGAAGCACCGCGGTATACTGCCCCGACCGTGGAAGTCCGCCGCCCACCGGGCCGCAGGGCGCCGGCACCCGGCCACGGGCCGCGCTCCTCGCCCCCGCTTGCGCCATCCCCGACCGGAGTCGATCCGCGTGACCGCACTGCCCCCGCCCGGCAATACCGACCCCAGCCCTTGCCCGAGCTGCGGCGCCGCACTCGCTTCCCCCGATTCGGAGTGTCCGGCCTGCAACGCGCGTGTGCGAGGCGTCGCACGGCCGGGCGGGTCGACCGCCGGCTCCTCAGCCAACTCGCCGGTCCCCGCCCACACACCACCCGCGCCCAGCGCCCCGTTCGGCCTCGTCGGTCGCGACGCCACGGAGACGCTCTGCGACGAAGCGCCGCCCGACCTCGCGACCCCGCGCACGCGTCTCGCCCCCGCCGCCCTCCTGCCCGCGCGTTCCCCCCTCCCGCAGCCTTCGCCCGGCCCGGGCCCCGGCCCCGCCGACGAGACGCTCGACGGCACGCTGACGCAGCTCCGGCCCGGCGGCGAGACCGCCCGCCCCCCCTCGAATCCGAGCGACGCGACGGCCCCGCGTCGACCGGCCTGGCCGCCGCCGGCCTCGCCGCGCCACATCGGCGACTACGTCATCCAGCGCGAACTCGGCCGCGGCGGCATGGGCGTGGTTTACGAAGCGATCCAGCATTCGCTCGGCCGCCGCGTCGCGCTCAAAGTCCTCAATCCCGCGGCCGTCGACCCCGAGTCCATCGCCCGCTTCCAACGCGAGGCCGCCGCGGCCGGCCGGCTCACGCATCCAAACATCGTCGGCGTCTACGGCGCCGGCCGGGAAGGCGACGTCCATTACTTCTCGATGGAGTTCGTGGAGGGGGAAAGTCTCTCCGCCATGCTCAAGCGCGGTCGCGTGGAGCCCGAGCGAGTGGCGCGGCTGCTCGTGCAGGCCGCGGACGCGCTCGACTACGCGCACGCGCAGGGGGTCATCCACCGGGACGTGAAGCCCGCGAACCTCCTCGTCACGGCGGCGGACCGGCTCCTCGTCGCGGACTTCGGCCTCGCGCGCGACCTCACCGCGTCGACGCTCACCGGGAGCGGCGGGGTCTTCGGCACGCCCATGTACATGTCGCCGGAGCAGGCGCGCGGCGCACGCGCGGAGATCGACCGCCGCACGGACGTGTACTCGCTCGGCGCGACGCTCTACGAGGCCCTGGCGTGCCGGCCGGTCTTCGACGGAGAGGACGTCGGCGCGGTCCTGTACAACGTCGTCCACGCCGACCCGCTGCCGATCGCGAAACGGGACCGGCGCTGCCCGCCGGACCTGGACACGATCGCGATGAAGGCCCTTGAAAAGGACCGGGACCGACGGTACGCGACCGCGGGCGAGCTGCGGGAGGACCTCGCCCGCTTCCTCCGCGGTGAGCCGGTCCGCGCGCGGCCCGCCGGGACGATCTTCCGGATTTTTCGCAAGGCCCGGCGCAACCTCCCCGCACTTCGCGTGGCCGTCGGCGCGCTGCTCCTCATGACCGCAGGCGGGGGGTGGGGCTACCAGCGTTGGCTGGGCGAGCGGACGCGCGCGCGGGAACAGGAGGCGCAGGCGGGGCTCGAGCGGCGCGGCGCGGCGCTGGAAAAGGCCGCGAAGCTCGTCGGCCGCGGCGACGCGGCCTCGCTCGTCGAGGCGCTCCAGGTCCTGGAAACCGCGGCGGTCGAATGGCCGGACCACGTGCCGATCCGGCTCTTGCAGGCGCAGGCCCATCGCGCGCAGGGGGACTGGCGGGCGGCGGAAACGGACACGACGCGCGCGGTAGCGGCGACCCCGGGCGATCCGGACCCACTGCTTGCAAGAGCCCGGATCCGCCGCGAGGCGGGCCTTCTGCGCGAGGCGCTGGGCGACCTGGACGCTCTGCTCCGTGTCGCCCCCGATCGCTACGTGGCCTCGATCCTCCGCGGTCAGGCGCGGCTCGAGGCAGGCGACGCGGCCGGGGCCGAGGTCGACGCCCGGGCCGCGGCGAAGGCGGCCGTCGGCAACGCGGAAACGCTCGAGGTCGAGTGCTTGCGCCTGGCGGTGCATCGCGCCTCCGGCGAGCCGCGGTTGGTGCTCGCGGAGGCGCGGGCGCTGGTCGAGAGAACGACGGCCGCGGCCGAAGCTTCGCGAGCCGACGAAGCCTCGCGCATGGCGCTTCGACGTTGCACGGCGCTCGCGCGGCTCGAGGAGGCGCGAGTGCTGCGGTCCCTCGGGGAGGACCTCGCGGCGCTAAAGGCGCTCGAAGAAGCCGTCTCCAAGGCCCCGACGTTGGTCCCGGCCAGGCTGGAGCTGGCCCTCTGCTGTTTTCATCTGTTCGACCCTGCGGGGAGCCGCTTTCCGGTTCACGATGTGAAGGCCGACGCCGCGGTCGTGGAGGCGCACCGGCTCGCCCCCTCCGACGTGCGTTGCTGGTGGACCCGGGCCCTCATCGCCGCGCGCCCGGCCCCTTCTCTCGTCGGCGACCCCATGCCGGACCTTGACGCCGTCCTCGCGCGGTTCCCCCACTGGGGACCCGCGCTCGTGCGTCGCGGGCAGGCGCGCCTCGGTGCGCCGGAGCCGGACGCAAAGGCCCTCGCGGCCGCCGAAGCCGATTTTGGGCGGGCGCTCGAGCTCGCACCTGGGTCCGCGCCCGCGCTGGTCGGCCTGGGCCGGATTGCCCGGGCGCACGGAAGGCCGGAGGAGGCGATCGGCCGATTCGAGCAGGCGTTGGCCGCGGCGCCCACGCTCTTGAGCGCGGCGCACGGGCTCGCGTCGGCCCTCACGGCAGCCGGTCGAACGACGGAGGCCGCCGCCGCGTGGGACCGGGCCGCGTCGCTTTCCGCCGAGCCGCCAAGCGCCGGCGGCGAAGAGACCGAGCACCTCCTTCGCGCACGACGCCGTTTCGCCGAGTGGTACGGCGCGGCCGATGACGAACTGCCTCGCTCCTTCCTCGACGGGCCCCTCGCCTGGGGCTGTTGGGCGCACGCGCAGATGGCGCTGGCGATCGACCCCTGGTGCGGAGAGGCACGGCTCGTTCGGGCGCGCACCCTCGCCTTCCTCGGCCTGCTCAAGGACGCCCTCGAGGAGTACGGCAGGGCCGTGGAGCAATGCGGCCCCGCGACCGCCGCCGTGGCTCGGTTCGAGCGTTTGCGGATCGTCCGGGACCTCCCCGGCGTCCGCGAGCTCCCCCTCGCGGCACGCGACCTCTCCGCGCTCCTCGCGCTTCGCCCGCGCGACCCCGTCCTCCTCGACGAGAGCGGGCTGCTCCGGGACGCGGAGGGGGACGCCGTCGGCGCACTGGCCGACTTCGACCTTGCGCTCGCGCTCGCCCCGCCGGGCTGGGTCGCTCCCCGCTACCATCGCGCCGCCGTACTCGAACGGCTCGGGCGCAAGGAGGAGGCGGAACGGGAGCGCGCGGCGTGGCGAAGGGACGGCCCGGCCGCCCCGCCCCCGGGCGCGCGCTTCTGGCTGCGGCTCGCCCCGCATCTTGGGAAGAAGTACCCGCGGGTGGAGCTGCTGCTCACCGACCGCGCGCTCGCCGAGTGCCCGCGCTACGCGCTTGCCTGGTACATGCGCGGCGACCCGAGCATCGCGGCGGGCATCTTCGAGCACGTCGCGCTCGACCTGACCCGCTCCGCCCGCTACAACCCCCTCTTCGCCTCGAAGATTTTCGGCAAGATCCGCGAGAACCAGGTGAAGGCGAGGTCGAACTGGGCCTTCGGCGTCCTGATGGGAAACCTGCCGAAGACGATCGAGCACGAGGACGGGTCCGACCCTGTCGTCCGGTTCGGAAAGGCGTTTTTCGCCGGCCTCTGGAACCGGTTCGACGTCGCGCTCGAAGAGTCGGACGCGGCCCTGGCCGCGGACCCGGAGAACCTGGCGGCGTCCGCGTGGCGCGGCTGGGCGCTGCACAAGCTCGGGCGGGAGGCGGAGGCGGAACGGGCGCTGGCGGAGGTGGACGCGCGCTGCCCGGACCTGACGATCGTGCACTTCTTTCGCGCGGCGATGCTGGCGTCCGCGGGCAAGCTGGACCTCGCCGCGCAGCACCTCTACCAGGCGCTTGGGCGGGGGCTCTCCGTCGAGGCGGTGCGTCAGGAGCCCGAGCTGTCGCCCCTTCTCGATCGCGAAGAGCTGCGCGCCTGGCTGCGGTCGCAATGAGTGCAGATGGGGAAGGGGTCCGCACGCTCGTTCCAAACGCTTGATTTTGCGGTCCCTAGGCACTAGGATCTGCCTTTCTTTTCGACCCCGGCCCCGGCGGTCCCCCCCTTGCCCGACTCGGATCGGCGAAGTCCCCATGCAGCTCACGCGCTACCTGCGTCCGGCGCAGGTGAAGCTGGATCTCGACACGCGACACGACCCCGAGCGGCAGGCCGAGCTGTCGCCGCATCGGTACCTCGAGTCGCTCAAGGAATCCGTGCTCGCGGAGCTGGCGGAGCTGCTCGACGCGAGCGGCAAGGTGGGAAACAAGAGCAAGCTCCTTACCGACCTCATCAACCGGGAACGGAAAGCCACGACCGCGGTCGGGAAGGGGATCGCCATTCCGCACGTCCGCACCATGCAGGCGAAGGATTTCGTGATCGCCTTCGCCCGGTCCGTCGAGGGACTCGACCTCGACGCCCCGGACAAGCAGCCGGTCCATTTTTTTTTGGCGCTGGTCGCGCCGCCGTACGACGACCAGAAATATTTGAAAGTCTATCGGCGCATCGCCACGCTTTTCACGGACGAGGAGGTCGTCCGGGAATTGCTTGCGGCCGAGGACGTTCATGGGATCATCAAGACGCTGTCGCGGGCGTAGAACGCCACGGGGGAGCGGCGAACTCGCTCCGAGTGGGACTTGGGCCAGGGAAAACGCCGGCCGTCGGTTTGGATGGGTTCCGCGCACGGATTTCAATGTGCGAATGGCAAAGCTCAAAGGTCAAATTTGCCGGAGAACGCGATGACGTTGCCCCGCCGCTTCGCTGCCCCCGCGGTCGGCGCCTTGACCCTTCTCCTCGCCGCGTTTGCGGTCCCCGGCCAGGGCGCGCCGCGCGAGGAACCCGCCGGCGCCGCGGCCGAGCTCGGCGCATGGGCGCCGGTACTCCCGCCGATCGAAGGGGAACGGCACCTGAAGAACGTCCGCCAGCTCGTCTCGGACGGCACCCACGCGGAGGCCTACTTCGCGCCCGACGGCCAACGCCTGATCCTCCAGGCCGTTCGCCCCGGGGACGCCGCGGACCAGATCTACATCCTCGACCTTCGCACCGGCAAGCTCGACCGCGTTTCGACCGGCAAGGGCAAGTGCACTTGCGCCTACTTCCTGCCGGACGGCCGGTTCCTCTACTCCAGCACCCACCACCACGGCGACGAACCGCCTCCACCGCCCGACCGCTCGAAGGGCTACATTTGGCCTCTCTACCGCACGTTCGACGTCTTCGTGTGCGATCCCGCCAGGGGCTCCCTTACCCAGATCGTCGACAACGACGGGTACGACGCCGAAACCACGGTCTCCGAGGACGGGAAGCGCGCGATCTTCACCTCCCACCGCGACGGCGGGATCGGCCTCTACTCGATGAACCTCGACGGCACCGACGTCCGGCACGTGCAGCTCCCGAGCGGGTACTCGGGCGGGGCGTTCTTCTCCCCCGACGGCCAGTGGATCGTCTACCGCGCGTTCTACCCGCGCACCAAGGAGGAGACGACGGAGTTCGAACGCCTCCTCTCGGAACGCACCCTTCACCCCGTCAACCTCGAGATCTACGTCGCCCGTCCGGACGGGGCCGAGGAGCGGGCCGTGACGAAGAACGGCAAGGTCAATTTCGCCCCGATCTTCACCCGGGACCAGAAGCGCGTCCTCTTCACCTCCGACGTCGAGGCCAAGCGCCGCGGCAGCTACTCGCTCTACCTGACCGGTGCGGACGGCGCCGGGTTGGAGCGCGTCACGCTCTCCGAGGGTTTCGATGGTTTCCCCCATTTCTCGCGCGACGGCCGGCACCTCGTCTGGATTTCGGACCGGAATGCCAAGCGACCGCACGAGCTGAACGTCTTCCTGGCGGACTGGGTCGACTAGTCGCCCGTTGATGAATTTCGGACACGGTCGTCAGGTGGATTACGGCAAGTCGTAGCGCTTGTGGCCGTTCGCGCGGGCCGGCCTGCGCTCCGTAGCTCGCGCCGAGCGAGCGAAGGAGGGCGGCCCGCGCCCCTAGGATGCGTGTCTGGATTTCGTCGACGGGCCACTCGGTTCGCGCGTCGGATCGAAGCCAGAATCGTCGGATGGTTGAAGGGCAACTCCTGCGGCCGGATGCGGCCTGGCGCCTCTCTTCAGGTTCCGTCGGCGCCGTAGAATCAGCAATCAGAATTCAGCAATCGGGAGGAGCGGTTCGCTGCGCGCTTTCGCGGCCATCTCCCGATCCCCCGGCACTCTAGCACGAGGTGACGCATGTCCGACTGGTTCGCGCAGTGCCGCGGGTACGGCTCTTCGCTGCCCTTCATGCCGGGCGACACCCGTTCGCAATTCCTCCCGGATACGCCCTTCCGCACCGAGCACGTGCGCCTCGAGCTGGACCTCGACCTTGAGCGGCGCACCGCGGCCTGCCGTGCGACAACCTCGCTCGTCACCCTTGTCGACGACGTTCGTCAACTTGCCTTCGACGCGGTCGCCATGAAGATCCTCCGCGTCCGCTCCGACGGCCGCACCCTCCCGCATCGGCACGACGGGAAGCGCTTGACCGTCTCCCTCGGCAAGCAACGGCCCGCGGGCACGCGCCTCGATCTCGTCGTCGACTACCGTCTCACCGACCCCAAAGGCGGCCTCCACTTCGCCCCCGCGGTCCGCGCTCGCGCCGGCGCGCCCGGCGGCCCCCGGCCCCGCGGGCCCCAGGTCTGGACCCAAGGCCAGACCGACGACGCGCGGTGCTGGTTCCCCTGCCACGATGTGCCCGCCGAGAAGGCGACCACCGAGGTGCTCGCGACGGTCCCCGAGGGTTTCCGCGCGGTCTCGAACGGTGTCCTCGTCGCCGAACGACCCGCGGCCGGTCGCGGCAAGCGGACCTTCCACTGGCGCATGGACCGCCCCCACTCTCTCTACCTCGTGACGCTCACGGTCGGCCGGTTCGGCGAGGTGCGCGAGGAGTGGGACGGCATTCCCATCCTCTATTACTGCGAGGAAGGGCGCGAGGACGAGGTGCGCCGCGGCTTCGGGAAGACCCCGCCCGCCGTCCGATTTTTCTCCGAGTACACGGGCGTGCGCTACCCCTACGAAAAGTACGCCCAGATCGCGGCGGCGGACTTCCTCGGCGGCATGGAGAACACCTCGGCGACGACGCAGACCGACGTCGCCCTCCTCGACGCGCGCGCCGCGCTCGACGTCGACTTCGACGGCCTCGTCGCGCACGAGTTGGCGCACCAGTGGTTCGGCGACCTCGTGACCTGCCGCGAGTGGTCGCACGCGTGGCTGAACGAGTCCTTCGCGACCTACTTCGAGGTCCTCTTCGCGGAGGAGGACAAGGGGGAGGACGAGGCGCGCTACGAGCTGTGGAGGTACGCGTCCGACTACTTCGACGAGCACGACCGCAAGTACGCGCGTCCGACCGTGACCCGCCAGTGGCGCGAGTCCTTCCAGCTTTTTGATTGCCATCTCTACCAGCGCGGCGCGTGCGTGCTGCACTTCCTGCGGCGTCTGGTCGGGGAGTCGGCGTGGCGCAAGGCGATCCGCCACTACCTGGAGCGGCACGGTCACGGCTCGGTGGAGACCCGGGACCTCATCGAGGCCTTCCGCACCGCCACCGGCCGGAACCTCGACCGGTACTTCGAGGAATGGCTCTTCCGCGCCGGGCACCCGGAGCTGCGCGCGACGCTCGCCTGGGACGCGAAGGCGAAGGAGGCGACTCTTCACGTCACGCAGAAGGGGGCCATCGGCGGGAATGGCAAGAGCGCGTACCAGTTCCCGATCGGCGTGCGATTCGTGACGAGGGACGGGACGCAAGACTTTCGTGAGGAGCTGAAGGACGCGGAGCATGTCTTCAAGTACCGCTTGCCGAGCGAGCCGCGACAGGCGCTCCTGGACCCGGACTACGAGCTGCCGCTCGTAAAGGTGGACTGGCTGAAGCCGCGCGCGCTGTGGCGGAACCAGCTTCTCGGAGACCGGGACGTCGCGGGCCGACTGGCGGCGGCGGGCGCGGTCGCCGACTGGGGGACGGACGAGGCCGCCGAACTGCTCGGTCGGGCCTTCGCGCGCGAAAAGTTCTGGGGCGTGCGGGCGGAGCTTGCGCGCGGGCTGGGTCGGATGCGAACGCCCGCGGCGCGGGCCGTGCTTGTGCGGAACTTGGGCGTGACGGAACCGAAGGCGCGGCGCGCGGTCGTGGAGGCGCTCGGCGAGTACCGCGACGCCTCGCTCGTCGCGACGTTTGCGCGGCTGGCGGAACGGGACCCGAGTTACATGGTGGCGGCGGAAGCGGTGCGTGCGCTCGGGAAGACGCGGGACGCTCGTGCGCGCGCGCACATCGAGCGCGCGCTGGCGACCGACTCGTGGGGCGAGGTGCTGCGCGGTGCGGGCGTGTCGGCGACGGTGGAGCTGGCGGGCACGTGGACCGCGGCGCGCAAATATCTGGCGGCGGCTTTTCCGGATCGCGTGCGCGCGGCGGCGGTGCGTGCGATCGGCGCGGCGGGCCGCGGGGAGCCGGGCGCGACGCTCGCGCTGCTGGAGGCGGCGCGCGGTGATTCGCAGCTCGTGCGGGTCACGGCCGTGCGGACGCTGGTCCTGGCCGGGGATCCGTCTGCGTGCGCGGAGCTGAAGAAGCTCCACGAGGGGTGCGGCAACTCGATGGAGCGCGGGGTGCTGGACTCGGCGCTGCGGTCGCTGCGTTCGGGCCTCGCGACCGATCCGCCGAAGGCCGTGCGGGGGAAGGCGGCGGCCGGCGCGGGGGCGATGAAGCGAGCGGTGGGCGGGGGGTAGACTGCGCGATCTCTACAGGTCCTTGGTCCCTCTTGCGCAAGACGGCGGGCGGGGCTACAATCGTGCCGGAACACCCTGCGTAGAGGAGTCGGCGCTTGCTGAGTTTGGACGAGCTCCGACAGCGTTTGGCGGCCGGCCAGTACCGTCTTTCCGAACACGCGCTTGCCCGGGTCGTGGAGCGTAACATTTCGGAATCCATGATCCGCGCGGCCGGCGCGGATGCGGAGCTCCTCGAGGACTATCCGACGGACAAGTACTCGCCGAGTTGTCTCCTTCTGGGCTTCACTGCGGAACGGGTCGCGCTGCACATTCAAGTCTCCCGTCAAGAGAACCCCAAAGTGAAAATCATCACCGTGTATTTTCCCGATCCCGGACACTGGGTGGACGCTCGCACACGCAAAGGACAGTCATGACCTGTGACACCTGTGGGAATGCGACCTTTCGCTATCAGACCGTCACGCGCCTTTTCTCGGTCGAGGGGAGGGTGCTGGTGGTGGAGGGGATCCCTGCCGAGGTTTGTGACCGATGCGAGGCGGCCACCTTCAGTCGGGAAACCGCGGAGCGCCTGCGCACGCTCGTGCATGAGCCCCACGTGGGAGGCCGCCCGATTCCGGCCGAGGTCATTCCTTTCCAAGCGGCGTAGGGGACCACGAGGCATCCCAGGCCTCGGACACGACGGCGCCCGATGGGGGCATCGCGCAGAGTTCGCTGCGAGTGTATGGGGAATTCCCGCGACGAGGCGACCTTCGAATCGAGAAATGTGGTGGCGGATGGCACCTCCCCGCGATGCTCATCACTGCCCAACCTGCGGCCGGGCGATTCAGCAGCCACCGGGCGGCGGATTGGAAAAGGGCCATTGTCCGATCTGCGGCACCACGATGGGCGGCTTGGAGTTCCCCGAGGCCGACGGCGAGGACTTCGCTGCCTCGCCCCGCCCTCCCCTGGGCGAGGCCGTCTCCGCGCCGACACCGGGCGCTGACAGTCCTCCCGATGCGGAACTTGCGCCGACTGTGGTCGCCCCGCCCCGCCCCGGCCTGCCCGAACGATCTGCGAGCCAATCGCAGTAGCGATGGCGAAGGGTCCGGCTATACCATCGGAGCCGCCCACGCCGGAAGCCGAGAGCAAGCTGCGTAGCCTGGGCCGCTACCGCATCCTCGAAGAGCTTGGGCGCGGGGGGCAGGGAATCGTCTACAAGGCCCACGACCCGACCCTTGATCGCACCATCGCACTGAAGACCCTACTCGCAGGTCCCGGCGGCGCTTCGCCCGATGTCGTCGAGCGCTTTCTCTCCGAGGCGCGCGCTGCCGCCCGACTCCGCCACCCGAACATCGTCGCCGTCCATGATGTCGGAACCTCGGAGGGCGTGGCCTACTTCACGATGGACCTCATCGAAGGGGAAGGTCTAAACCGCGCGATGAAGCTTCTGCCGCTCGCGCATGTGGTCGAGGTGCTGCGCGACGCGGCACTGGCGCTGCACGCTGCGGACGAGGCGGGACTCCTCCACCGCGATGTCAAGCCTTCGAACATCCTGGTTGACCCCACGGGTCGGGCGTATTTGGCGGACTTCGGCCTTGTGAAGTTCGTCGCTGCCAAGTCGGATACTGCCTTGACAAAGTCGGGGCAGTTCCCAGGTACGCCCGCCTATATGGCGCCCGAGCGCTGGGGGGCCTTCGAACGCAAGGTCGGACCTCCGAGCGACGTCTGGAGCCTCGGCGTCGTGCTGTACGAGGCCCTCGCGGGGCGCAGACCCTACCCTGGCAACAACAACTTTCAAATCCTGGCCGCCGTGTGTTCATCGGAGGCTGTCCGGCCGCCTTCGCGCCCGGCGCCCGTGGCGCCGGAAGCCGAGGCACAGGCGGAAGCCACTGCGTCGAACGCCGAGCGACCCGAGGCCGCGGCGCCGCAACGCCTCGTCCCGGCGGCGCTCGAGACGATTTGCCTCCGTTGCCTGGAGAAGGATCCGACCCGGCGCTACCCTTCGGCGTGCGACCTCGCCGAGGAGCTGGACCAATGGCTGCTCGGTGAGCTGGCCGCCACAGCGGGAGAATTCGGTCGCCACAATCGGACTTCGCTCGTCACGCTGCTCTTCACGGACCTGGTCGGCTCCACCCGTCTGAAAGAGGAGAAGGGAGACCGCGAAGGTGTGGCTCTCCTGCTCGCGCACTCGAAGCGCGTCCGCGAGCTCTTGTCGCAGGTGCCGGACGGCCGCGAGATCTCGACCGCGGGCGACTCCTTCTTCTGCGCTTTCGTGCGTCCCTCGGACGCCGTCGGCTTTGCCCTCCGCGTCCAGGCCGCAATGCGGCGCGAGTTCGCGGCCGCGGCGCTGTCGATGCGGATCGGCATCCACCTGGGCGAGGTTATCCTGGACGATGCGCCTGGGGCGGGGAAGCGCGAGGACCTGCTCGGCCGCGAGGTGGACGCGGCTGCCCGGGTGATGTCCCTTGGCCAGGGCGGACAAGTGCTGTGCACGCGCGCCGTGTTCGACGCCGCGCGTCGAGCACTCAAGGGGCGTGAGGTGGAGGGCATCGGCGCGCTCGCCTGGCTGTCGCACGGTCCGTACGAGTTGAAGGGCGTGGAAGACCCTATCGAGGTTTGCGAGGTGGGGGAGGAGGAGGCGGGGGTGCTTCGCGCCCCCGGTGCATTGGCCAAGGCTCGCCCAGTGCGTGCCGGGTCGGAGGAGCCGGGGTGGCGGCCTGCGCCTGCGGTGAAGGTCCCAGGCACCGAGTGGGTGCTGGAGGAACGCCTGGGGGAGGGGGGCTTCGGCGAAGTGTGGCGGGCAGCGCACCGGTGGACGAAGGAAAAGCGGGTCTTCAAGTTTTGCTTCCACCGCGAGCGGGTGCGGTCGCTGAAGCACGAGCTGGCACTCTTCCGGCTTATTCGGGAGGGAATTGGCGAACACCCGAACATCGTGCGGCTGCACGAGGTCTACTTAGAGAAACCGCCGTACTACCTCGGGATGGAGTGGGTGAGGGGGAAGGACCTGGGGGCGTGGCTGAACGAGCCGGTGAATGCGGAGAGAGGAGTAGCGCATGGTCGTGATGGCCCAGGAAGCCAAGCTGTGCCCCGCCTGACGACGCTGTTGACCACGGCGAAACCGATACGGCCCATCGAGCCCCCGGCGAAGCTTCCGGCCAAACGCCTGCAACTGATCGTTCACTTTCCGTGCGCAAAGTGCGGGGTTATCCAGCGCGTGGCACGCATGGACGTCGGCGAGACGAGGAAGTGCTCCAAATGCCGGCACTCACAGGTGGTACCAAAGCCGTCGGCGGCGGACTAACGGGGAATTGCGGAGAAGGGGTCGTGTCTTAAGGATCAACTATCTCGTGACGCGCTGCCTCGCACGGCATCGGGTCCGGGCATGACTCGCGCTGTCGGTGCCGAGTTCCCAGATGCCACCTCCCTCCTCAGGGCCAACGGCGTCGCATGTCCGCAGACGATTCTGGACGCTTCGAAAGAGTACTCATGATGCCACGGCCCACATCCGTCTCAGCGCCGTAAGCGGTCGCAACTACTCCTCCGGCTCGATTCCGACCGTGCGAAGGGCCTCCCGCCAGGTCCTCGCAATGCGCTTGGCAGCCCAGATCAACCCGGAGTCTTCTCTGAGGACAACTTCGCGCTTGATGGATTCTCCCTCCCTCATGCGCGTACGGAGGGCGGCGGCGAATCGATCCCGGGTCCAGGACCTTCCGAGGATGGCCGCTGGGTCGAGGCCCGCGGCCGCCAGCGCCGCTCGCCAGCCCCCCGGAAAGCAGCGGTGGACGGCGTTGCGCAGGTCCGGCCTTCTCGCTGCGATGTCCGTGAGTCGAAGGGATCGGCCGGCCCGCTCCTCAACCAGGATGGCCTGGACGACGGAATCCCGCGTCCAGGAGCGGGTCCGGTTCCGGGCCGGGGTCGGAACCGTGTAGCCGGAAGTCCTGACCGCCTCCCGCCAGGAGCCGAACAGGCGCGCGGCCGTCGTGACGAGACCCGAGTCCTCGGCCTGCACCGCGTCGTATCCGAGGGACTTGCCGAGCTGCACTCGTCGCCGGATCGCCGCGCTGACTCTTTCCCGGCTCCAGACGCGTTTCATGAGGCGCTCGGGATCAATACCCGCGGCGAGGAGAGCGGCGCGCCACCCCCCGGAAAACCACCTGTACGCCGCATTGAAAAGGGGCTTTGCTCGCCGCTTCACCTCTTGTGGCCGCAACGAACGCCCGGCGGCGTTGTCCCGGCGGATGGCTTGGACCACCCGGTCTCGGGTCCACGCGTCGGCCTTCTTCCTCACATCTGGATAGGTGAACCCGGCGGCCCGGATCGCTGCACGCCAGGCTCCGAAGTATTTCGCACCGGCCCTGACCAGGCCGGCGTCTTCCGCGGCGGTGGCGTTGGTTGCCAGCGTTGCGCCCCGACGGACCCTGTCTCGGATCGCGGTAAGGATCTGGTCCCGTGAACGGGGCCGGAGGCGCATGTGCTCGTCAGGGTTGAGACCCGCGGCCGCCAGCGCCGCGCGCCAGCCACCGCTGACTCGATTGGCGGCAGAGAAGAGACCGTAGTACCGTCGACAAACCGCCGCTCGATCCAGCGAGCGCCCGGCCCTGTGTTCCGATCGGATCTCCGCAGTCACCCGTTCCGGCGTCCATCGATTGCGGGCCCATTCGAAGTGCTTGAGGTAGTCGAGTCCCAGCGCAGCCAGGGCCTTCCTCCAGTTTCCGAAGTAGACCTTCGTGATCGCGTACAGGGCCGGGTTCTTCCGGAGGATAAGCGAGGGACTCACCGGTCGCTCGGCCGTGTTCCATCGCGCGATCTCGGCGAGGATCTTTTCGCGAGACCAGATAGGCGCCGTCGGTTTCAGGCGAACCGCGTCCGGGTCGAGACCGGCGGCGCGAAGGGCACTTCCCCAATTGCCATGGTAAATGGTGGCGCCATGATAGAGCCTTCTGTCCGTTCGTTCGACCGTCTTGGCGTCCAACGGCTCTCCTGCCTGTTGTCGCGCACGGATCCCCGCACAAACCCGGTTCTTGGCGGCGGATCGACGCCCCCGGAGCGCGCTCGCTCGCATCTGCGCGTAGTCCAGGCCGGCTTCGCGGACCGCCCGTGACCAGGTTCCGTACTGACGTTCGGCCGCGTCGTAGAGGCTTGCATTTCGCCGACAGATCGCCTCGCCCAGCAGCGAATCGCCCCGTCGGGCGATTCTTCGGATCGTGTCCTGGATCCGCCGCTCGGGCCAGACCGACTTCCCCCATCCACGCCGAACCAGGATGAGCCCGCCCAGCGCGCGCAACTGTTCGGAAACTACCTTCCGGACTCCGAAGCGTCGTTTGTACTGCGCGGTCGTGACCTCGTGCACGCGCAGATGGCCCCCCAGTGACTTGAACCAGTGACGGCACAACCCACACTGGATCCGATCCTTCAGTGCCATGGGGCCTCCAATCTTCCACGCGCGGTTTCGCGCGCGTCTGTCCGCCGCACGGCGCCCTCCACGCCGTCCCCCCTCACGCGCTTGCCGTGCCGGAGGAGGGGCGTGACCCCGTACTCGCCGAAATCCGACTGGACCCGAACGGCGCGGACTCAAGACGTACGGTATTCTGTTGACAGAGGTTGCAATCAGAGTGAACGCCGTTGTAGTCGGAGGCGAGCTCAATCGCCGAGACCCCGAAAGTTCTCGAGGTCGCCTGGTATCTTCCGCTTTTCGCTCCAGCACGTCAAGGCCCTCACGCTCCATAAGGTCTTGGAAAGGCTCTCCCCGTGGGTGAGCTACCGCGCCAGGCGGCGCGACCTGGCAAAGGCGGGAGCATTCGTCCGTGTACCCTGTCAGGCCAGGGGCGTCGCGCCCGGCCCCCATGCGCGCGCGCACGGCTCGACTCGAGGGCTCGCGCGGGCTCTACACGCTCGGCATGTCGCTCGCAACCGCCTGCGGAGAGCGGCTCGAGCCCGCCGTGTTTCAGCGTCGTTGCCTGATCGTCGAAGGACGCGCCGACCCGATGGCTCTGGCACGCTTCCACCCGACTCCTCCGTGGCGTCCGCTTGCGGCGATCGAGGTTCTGGTCTTTGCCGCGCGCGCCGGGATGCGCCATGGGGTCGGGCGCGAGTTCGACGTGCTTCTGGCGGGAGATCGATCGGCAGAGCCCGCGCGGGCGAGGTGCATTCTGGTCGGCGTGATCGGTCCCGACGGCACGCCCCGAGACGAGGTACCGCTCGGGGAGCGGACGCTGTGCCGACTACGCTTCCCGTCGGGCATGCCTGCGACGGTGACCTCGCTCCCGGCATTGACGGAGTGGGATGCCTCCTCGAGGCTGTGCCTCGCCGGGGAAGGGGATTGGCGAAGGTGTCGAGGGCCGGGGGGCTAGGGGGTGACTCAGGCGTCTCGGCGGGATCGAACGGGGGGATGCGCCAGGACGCGCCGAGACCGCTCCCTCACGGTCGCGGTTCGGAGTTCCGCGACCGCCCGTCGCAAGGCCTTGACCGCTCGGCGGTCTTGCTCGTGCCGCTTCGCAAGAGCCGAGCAGGTGCCAGTTCGACGGCCGCGTCACGCACGCGGAGGCGGTCCCGGGGGCTTCGGCGGCGGGCGCTGCGGTTTCTTCACGGGCGGGGGCGGGGCCTCGGACTCCACCGGCGCCGCGGCCGGTGCGCGAGGCGCGGCGGGGGGAGGCAATATTCTCGGCGGCACGGCCGGGGCGGCCGGCGCCTTGGGCGGCGCGGCAGCGGCAGGCGGGTCGGCGGGATTTGCTCCGCGCCCGGGCCCGAGCTTCGTAGGGTGAATACCCGATCTTGGGGCGGGACCCGTCGAACCCGGAGTCGCCGCGGGCCCGGTGGGCCGCGCGGGCGTAGACGGGGTTGTCGGCGGCACCACGACGCGAGGACGGTCGGTCGGGGCCTCGCCCGGGTGAGCGGGCGGCGGGCGGCGAAGGGGGATCTCGGTCGGGACCTCGGCGTGGGGTTTGCCCGGCCCGGTCAGGCGGGGGGTGGGGAACGAGGGGATCCCGTGGAGGCCCGAGACACGTGTCGGACGCCGCGTTTCCAGTTCGGTGGGCGCGTGGTCCCCGGGCGACGCGTCCGGTTTGACGGCCGGGAAGCCCAGGGAGGCCGGGAAGGCGGGCAGGCACTCGGTCCGCTCCGCCTCCTCCTCCATGTCCGCAGGCGGCGGAAGCGAACGATCCTGGACTTCCACCCGCGCGGCCGCCGGATCCACCATGATCCGGTAGGCGCCGCTCTCGACCCGGTCGGGCTTCGCGGTCGGGGCCGGCTTCGGCGGCGCGTCCGCGCCCGCCTTCCCGGCGGCACCCGGCGCGGCGGCCGCCCCGGCCGCCGAGGAGGCCTGGGCCGCCCGCTCCTGGTCGATGATCGCCTCGTTGAGCTGCTTCTGCGTCGCGTAGCGGCGGAGCGCGAGGAGGGCGCAGAGCCGGACCTTGTTCCCCTGCTCGATCTCCTCGAGCTGATCGCGCAGGCACTCGTTGACCTGGTCCGGGGTCACGATCCGGCGGCGGACCAGCTCCTTCGCGAGATTGAGGTCCGCTTGCCGCTTGTCGGCGAACTCGTGGAGGTTTCGCAGGGCCTCCTGCTGCGCGTCGAAGAGCTGGGCGAGATTTTCGTCGGTGAGGTACTTCCGATTCAGGAGGAGGACGCCGAGCGCCCGCGGGGGCTGCCCGACCGACTTGAGGCGCCGTTGTTCGCGCAGGCAGTCGTCGACCTGCTCGCGCGTCAACAGCCCACGCCGGACGGCGAGGCGGGCGAGAAGAAGATCTTTGGGATCGGGCACGTCGCGCAGCCTACCATGGAGGTCGGACAAGCCCCTTGACTGTACCACCCGGGGCCGGGCAAATCAAGGCGCGTCGCGGCGCGGCGACCCGCGCGGGGACTCCGCCCGAACCTGTCGCTATAGGGCGACGAGCCTGCCGGTCCCGGGCTCCATCGCCAATTTGAGCCGGCCCGACAGGAGTGACAGGAGATCCTCGCCGACCAGGGTCCGCCGCCAGCCCCGCAAGAGGGGGAGGTCCGGCGGTGTCGTGGCGACGCGGGCGGCGACCAGGGCTGTGAGGTCGTCGCGCCCTGCCACGCAGCCGGCGGCCACGCCGGTCTCCTGGCACCGCGCCCGCAGCCACGCCTCCAGGAGCGACACGCCCGGCGAAAGGTCGACCGCTTCGTCGCGCGGCGTCGCGGCGACGGGCAGGTCGGCGGCCGCGCAGGCGAGCCCCGCCTTCACCGCGGCGACGATCGCACCGCCGTTCTCCGCGAGCTCGCGCACGTTCCGGATCCGCATGCCGCGCAGCATCCCCTCCTTGGTCGGCGCCCGACGCGCCAGCTCGACGAGGTCGTCGTCCCGCAGGACGTGCTCGCGCGGGACGTCCCGGTCCATCGCCGCCTCTTCCCGCCACGCCGCCAGTTCGCGCAAGAGGGCGAGCGCCCGGGCGTCCAGGCCGTTCGACGAGCGCACTCGCCGGAACTGTTCGCGCGGCGGGGTCCGTTCGTACGCCTCCGCACTCTCGAACGCGCGGCACTCTTCCCGCACCCAGTCGAGGCGGTTCGCCGCCGCGAGCCGTTCGAGGAGGTGCGCGCGGACGGCGGCGAGGTGCTTGACGTCGTCCAGGGCATATTGGACCTGCGCGGGCGAAAGCGGCCGGTGCGTCCAGTCGCTGCGCGTCTCGAGCTTCGCCAACCGCACGCCCGTCACGCGCTCGACGAGGCGCGCGTACGAGATGCGCTCGCCGTACCCGACGAACGCCGCGGCGATCTGGGTGTCGAGGACGTTGCGCGGGAGCCGGCCCGTCCGGTCATAGAGGATCTCGAGGTCCATGCGCGCATCATGCAGGTACTTTTCGACGGCCGGGTCCGCGACGACCTCCACGAACGGGGCAAGAGTGCCGATGGTGGCGGAGTCGATGATGGCCGCCCGTTCGGTGGTGGCCACCTGCAGGATGGCGAGCCGTGGATAGTAGTGGCCTTCCGGAATGAACTCGCTGTCGAGGGCGAACGCCCCCGCGGCCCGCAAGTGGTCGCAGAGCGCCCGGAGCTCGGTTTCGGTCTGGATGATCATGAAGAGGCCTCCTTTTCCGGATCACACCATGAATGGAGGGGAATTTCAAGGATGCGGGGGCCGAATCCGGCTGTGACCACCCCCTGGCGTTACGTTTCGTGCAAAGAATGTTTATTCGCCACGTTTCCTTTCGTAGCGTTTTGCCTTATTTTTCCCGTTCGGGGACGTGAGTGCAAGGTTCGTAGAAAATTCTATTCTATGCGAACAAATGGGTTGCGATCGCTGCCATGGCGGATGGCACCATGCTTGCTTAGTAGCTTTCCGTCGAACGAATGATCATGACAAGAGAAACGAAACGCTCAACCGATGGGTTGCGAGCCCCGCATGGCGGGGCGCCCGCGGGTGAAGATAGCCGTTGTCCACCTGTTCCCCTTGAAAAAAAAGAGGAGTGAACCATGAACGCTCGCAAGACCTTCGGCGCCAAGTTCGGTAAGTCCCGCGCTCAGGCCATGACCGAGTACATTATCATCGTGTCCCTCGTCGCGATCGCGTGCATCGCGGTCGTCACCGCCTTCGGCAAGCAGATCGCCAACCTCTTCCGTCGCTCCACCAACGCCCTGAACACCGGTTCCGTCGCCGCGGCCGAGACCACCGACGCCGGGACGTTCACCGGGATCGACCAGGGCTCGGGTGGCGGCGCAGCGGCGGGCGGAGCGGCCGCCGGGAGCTAGTCCCCAGAAACGATCCGGGGCGGCCCCGCGGGGACAGCCGCGGGGCCGCCCTCCACGAAAATAAGACATCGCACTTTTCGGAAACTTTCAACCGCAAAAAAAAGAAACAGGAGATAACCATGAACGCACGCAAGATGTTCGGCCGCAAGCTCAACAAGTCCCGCGCCCAGGCCATGACCGAGTACATCATCATCGTCTCCCTGGTCGCCGTGGCCTGCATCGCGGTGGTGACGGCGTTCGGCAAGCAGGTCGCCAACCTCTTCCGCCGCTCAACGAACGCCTTGAACACGGGCTCGGTCGCCGCGGCCGAGACGACGGACGCCGGGACGTTCACCGGGATCGACCAGGGTTCGGGCGGCGGCGCCGCGGCGGGCGGAGCGGCCCCGGCCGGGAGCTAGCACGACGAAGCGACGGGAGGAGCGGAACTCCGGGGGATGAGAGGCATCGGCTTGGCGGGTCCGCCGCGGCAACGCGGCGGACCCGCTTGCATTTTCGCCGGCCGCCGCCCGCGCCTGGATTCCCTTGACTGCCTCGCCCCCCGGCGTATAATCGCCCTCCTTCCCCGGGCGATTAGCTCAGTTGGTAGAGCGCTTGGATCACACCCAAGAGGTCAGAGGTTCGAGTCCTCTATCGCCCATCCCGCTGCCCTGCGTTCCTGGTCTGTCGAAGATCATTGTCTTGCGACAATTCTACTTTGGTCGAACGCCACGAAAACCACAGATTTCACAGCTACAACGAGATTACACAGATGACGAATCTGTGAAATCGTCGTAAAGCTGTGAAACAATCACCGAAAAGCCCGTTTTTGGGCAACGAATTCCCAGCGGAAAATTCGCGAAATTAGCGAAATTCGCGGTTCGTCTTTCGGTGTTTTCGGCGTCTTCGGTGGCTCGTCCCTTTGGTTGCGGCCATCGGCTGCCCTGGGCAATCTGTGGTTCCGTCGTCGCTTGGCTGCTGCACTGCCGCGTTTGGCCCCCCTCCCTCGCCTTGCGCCCGTCGCCCCCGCCGTGGTTACTTGTCGTCGGTCTGCCGCTCTCCCGACCCCTTGCCGTCGTCCTTCGTCCGCGGTTTCCAGACCTCGATCGGGATCCGCGCCACGTACGTCCGCTCCCGGTCCTTCGTCGCCCGCACGTGGTCGAGCAGGAACCGCACGTCCCGGACGACCTTCCCGTTCCACTTCTCCTTGCCGTTCACCAGCACCTGCACCGGCTGGTCCAGATCCATGAACCGGTCCGAGAGCAGCACGTCGAAGGCCCGCACCCGGTCCGTCTTCACCTCGATCAGGTTGCCCCGGTACTCCGCCTCCAGCGACGCCTTCCAGGAAAAGTCGGTGAGCTGGATCCAGTACGCGCGGTCCATGGGGAGCGGCGCGTTCGGGTCCGGCGCCATCGCCACGCGCCGCGGGAAGGGCTCCCGGGCCTGCTTCTCCAACCACTCGAAGATGTGCGCGTTCTCGCTGGTCAGCGCATCCTCCCCCACGCCCACGATCGTGCGGTACATGTGCGGGCAGTCGTGCTCCTTCAACAGCTTCGTCACCGCGTCCGCGTCCTCGGTGCGGTAGTCCTCCACGTTCTTGCCCAGCATCAGGTACAGGGGCAGGTCCAGGAGCCCCTGGATCCCCACGCGCGAGGGCTCCTTCCCCATGAAGTACACCCGGTCCCGGCACACGATCCCCGCGTACCGGTCCGGCGTATACTGTGCGTGGAGCAGGCACCCGCACCCGATCCCGAAGCCGTCGAGGAACACCCGGTTCGTGTCCACGTTGTAGTTCTTGAGGAGGTGCTTGAGCACCGCGTCCACCTGGTGCACGGCCTTCGGCTCCCGCCACGTGATCTTCGACTTCGGCGTGAGCAAGGTCGGCGCGGCGACGATGTACCGCTCGTACACCTTCTGCACCCGCTTGAACACCCGCACCCAGAAGTAAGCCTTCCCCTCGGTCGGGTGCAGCGTGATGTAGACCGCCCATTTTTTTTCGGGCGCGTACTGCGTCGGCACGCGCACGTAGAACTCGGACTCTTCCCCGTCGACCTTGACCTCGAGCTTCTCCTCCGCCCCGCGTCCCTTGAGCGCCGGGAACTGCCGGCAGTGGCGGATCGTCTCCTGCAGCTCCACCAGGTCGAGGTCGGCGCGCGCGAGGAGCTCCTCCACGGCCCTGCTCCGCTTCGCCTCGTCGTCGGCGTAGACGGCCGTCCCCAGCGCGTCGAGGAGCGGTCGCTGGCTCGCGTGCACCCACTGGCCCTCCTCGAGCTTGACGTACCCCAGCTCGGGGGCGGCCTCCGGGTGCCCCGGGCGGACGCGGAGCAGCTTGCGGAGGGAGAGCCTCTTCCCGGCCGCGTACTGGTTCTTGTGGCACCAGGCGGCCACGGCGAAGCAGTCCTTCACGTACTGGTCCTCGGCCTCCTTCAGGCGCGCCCGGAGCTGGTCCTCCAACTCGACGCGTTTTTTTTGCGCCTGCCGGTCCGGGTAGGCGGCGTCGGAGGACTTTCCCTTCGCGTCCTGCGCGGCCTGGAGCGCGGTGCCGTTCTGGGGATACCAGCGCAGGATCCGGTCGCTCAGCGTCCGGACGTCGTCGTAAAGCTTCGACTGGACCGCCCACAGGAGGTGGTTGACCAGATTCAGCTCGAAGGCCGGGTCCGGCTTGTCCGCCAGCTCCTTGTACTTCGCGAGCGTCTCCTCGTTCGGCGCCGCTTCGGGCCCGTCCGCGGCGGCCGGTGACGGCGGCGCGGCCAACCCGACCGCGAGGAGGAGCGCGGCGAAGAGGAGGAAGGCCGGGGACGAGGGCAGGGCGGAACCGGGCGGGGCCGGGCGCTGGGCGCGTTCGTTGGGCTGCATGGCGTCCTCGTCACTGGAGCCGACTTGTCTCGTGCATGCGCGTCTCCCCGGCGATCCTACTTCCCCGGCTCGGAGCGTGTCAAGCACCGCGCGCGGGCCGTCCGGCCGCACGGGGTTCGAGATTTTTATTGACGGCCGTCGCGGAGCTTTCTATAGTGCCGCCCTTCTTTTCCCGCCCCTCTACCCTACCAGGAGATCGGAAATGTTGAACCGGATGCTCGTCATCGGCGCGCTCGTGTTGGCCTGCTTCGCCCCGGCCACGTGGGCGCAAGAGGGTTGCTGCGGCGCGGCCGCTGCCGCCAAGTCCCAGGAAGCCATCGCGAATGCGAACGCAGCCATCGAACACCTCCAGGCGATCACCCCCGACTGGGCCGCCAAGCTGACGGCCGAGGACAAGGCCGCGCTCGAGAAGGCCCAGGCCGGTATGGCCCAGTCCTGTCCCATCTGCAAGGCCATGCCCGGCACGATGTCCTGGATCGGCGCCGCGCTCGAGGCCAGCGCCATCAACGCCGGTTCGTGCGCCGGCTGCGGCATGGACGACAAGTCGGGCAACGAAAAGAACGCGGCCATGGCGAAGTTCCTCGCGAGCCGCGCCGCGCTGTCCGCCAAGTCCCGTGAGCTCTTCGCCGCCATCGGCGCCGCGATGAAGAACACCTGCGGAGCCAAGGCCGAAGCCGCCGCCCCGGTGACGAACGATCCGAAGGCCGCCGCCGCGGCGAACGCCGACGGCAAGCTGCTCGGCGCCCCCGTCCCCGCCCCCGCCGCCGGCGCCGCGACCCCGGCCCCCGCGGTCGCCCAGGTCGCCGCCCCGGACATCAAGGGACTCCTCGCTCGCGCCGATGAGGTCGCCGCCCGCTTCGGCGAAGCCAGGAAGACCCTCGCGGCCCTGCAGGGCGCGGAGAAGGACGCGGTCTTCGGCGGTCTCGCGACGATGAAGACGAAGCATCCCTTCTTCATGGCGTGGCCGGCCGCCGTCCAGGCCCTTGCCGGCCTGCTCGAAGACGCGGTCGCCATGGACACGGCTTGCAAGAAGATGTGCGACGAGAAGGCCGACCCGAACATGGCCGACGCTTGCGCGCAGGACGCGACCCGCGCGGAGCTTACGGCCAAGCTCCTGGTCGTGGTGAAGGACCTCGCCGCGGTCGCCACTGGCGACGCCGCCGGCGCCGAAAAGGCGACGAAGGTCCAGTAACCTCCGATCCCCAGCGTTCCATGGACGGCACGGCCCTCGGGCCGTGCCGTCTTTTTTTTACGCCTGCGCCCCGGGCGGGCCGCCTGCGTGCCCGATGCCGAAGAACGACACGGGGATCACGCCGTGTCGGGGGGCGCCGAGGCCGGCGAAGTGCGCGCCGCGATCGGGCAGCTCGTCGATGACGATGAGATTGGTCGCGCGCCCTCCCCAGGCCGAGGCATAACCGCCGAGAGCCTTGCCGACGTTTCCCGGGACGAAGACCACGAGCGGCCGCTCGTCAGGAAACGCGGTCGCGCGCAGGGCCTCGGCCAGCGCGTCCCCGAGGCGGCGCACGTCCGCGAGCGCTGCCCCGACCGAGGTGAGCTGGATGCACGCGCCCCGCCCGCCGGCGCGCGCGCGGTCGACCGCCCGCAGCAGGGCCTCCGACGCGCGGCTTTCGCCGTCGCTGACGAGGTCGCCTGCCGCGAGGCGCGCCACGATGGGCAGGTCGCGGAGGGGGAGCAATTCGGGTCGCGGCAAGTGTACGGTTGCTCCTGAGATTTCGGTGCTGAAGAGCGCGAGGCCGTAAACGGTCGCGCGTCCGAGGTTCGGCGGGACGACCGTGCGCAGGTCCCGGGAGAGCCGCGGCGAACGGGCGAGCGCGAGCGCGAGGTCGATGCCGAGGTCACCGAAGAAGGTGGTGCCGGGCAGGGGCCTTCCCTGCGCGTGGGCGTACAGGAGTTCCCCCACGCCGCCGGAAATCGTGAGAAGCGCGTCCGCAACATCGGGCGGGGGGCGGAACCGGACGGTCTCGAGCGCGACCGCCCAGGGCTCGCGAAAGGCCTCCCGGTTGCCGTCGATCGCGGCCTCGAGCAGCGACACGTAGCGGGCCATGAGCAACTCGACCTCCGGTCCGGCGAGCCGGTCCCCCGGCCCCTTCGCGATCCCCAGTTCCCGAAAGAGGGCCGTGGCCTGCAAGGAAAGACCGGCGATCCGGTAGCTCCCGGGCTCCACGCGCACATGGCGAGCGCCCACCAGGAGGCAGCCGACGCTCTCGACCTCGCCCGCCCTGCCGAGCGCGAGGTTGGTGGTCCCGCCGCCGATGTCGAGGTTGAGGAACGGCGTCCCGGGCCGCGCCGCGGAGAGGCCCGCGCAGCTTCCCATGAAGGCCACCCACGACTCCAGCGACGGGTCGTCCGCGGTCGCGACGAGCGCCTCGGGCACGCGTTCGCGAACGAGCCGAAGGAGCGTCCCCGCGTTTCGTTTGCGCGCCGCGAGCCCGGTGACGATCGCCCCCCCCGCGCCGAGCTCCCTAGGGTGAACACCTGAGGCGCGAAACCAGCCCTCCAGCAGGACCGCGAGCGCGTCTTCGTCCAGTTCGTCGAGTTCGCGGCCGCGAAAGGGCGTGAAGACCGGCTCGGACCGGTAGACCATCTCGATCTCGCCCAGTTCCATCCTGCCGCTCGCGCAATTCCGAAGGACCCGCGCCGAAGCGAGCATCGCGGCGCTCGTGGTGGAGCCGAAGTCCAGGCCGAGGAGCAGGAGGTCGCCGGGGCGGCGGCGAACCGGGGAGACCGTCGGCCCGGGAGCGTCGGGAGAAGAGAGCACGGCGTGGACCGCCGAAACTTCTTGAGCCACCGAAAACGCCGAACGCGCCGAAGGACGAAATTCTTGCGAATCGACCGGCCCCGCCGATCCGAACCGCGACCGGCTTGTTTTTCTGGCAACGAATTCTCCGCAGAAAATTCGCGAAATCGGCGAAATGCGCGGTTCGTCTTTCGGTGTTTTCGGCGTCTTCGGTGGCTCGTCCCTTTGGTTGCGGCCAGCGGCTGCCCTGGGAAATCTGTGGTTCCGTCGTCGCTTGGCTGCGGCACTGCCGCGCTGTGAAGGCTGTGGTTTCGTCGTCGCTTGGCAACGGCCTCCCCGCGAGGCGCTACTTCCCCGGCTCCTGCAGGTCCAGGTCCTTCAGTCGATACACGTAGATCCAGCGCGCGGCCGGATCGTCCGCGGCGGCGGGAACGGTGCACTCGAGCGCGGTCGCGCGATGTGCCGCGACCGGGTGGGGAATCCGGGCGAGCGGCGGGTGCGTTTCCAGGAAGCGCCGCAGCCGATCGAGCGCCGCCGGCTCGGCACGCATCCAGAACATCGCGTCCACCACCCAGTGCGTGTAGCCGCGGCCGCGCAGGCGCGCGAGTCGCCGTTCCACGGCGTCCGGCTCGGGAGCGTTCGCCAGGTCTTTCATGATGGCGACCGAATCGGGAAACGCCTGGCAGTTCCCCACGAAGGAGACGTAGGTCCAGCAGTGCTCGGACGTGGATACTTTGCCGCCTCCTTCCCCCCGGAGCAGCTCGCAGACCTGCGGGAGGCCCGACTCGAGCGAGAAGGCCTCCCGCCCGTGCCACGCGAGCAGCGGGACGAGCGCGCAAGCGAGCGACAGGCCGATCGCCACCGTCCTCCGCGCGCCCGCGGCGAATCGGGCGGCCAGCCAAGCGGCGACATGCTCCCCGCCCAGGCCGGCGAGGAGGACCACCGGCAGCGACAAGGGAAAGTAGATGCGAGGGGACGGGTGGTCCGTCCGTGCGTAGAAAAGGAGGAGCCCGCCCGCGAACGCGAGCGCGAAGAGGTCACCGGTCGTTCGCCGCCGCGCCGCGCTGCACGCGCCCACCAGCGCGAGCGCGAGCAGTTCCGGACCCGCGTACTGCCAGAGCCGTTCCGCCCAGACCGTCGACGGGGCGAAGGCGAGGATGATCCGCGCCGGGACGACGAGCGCGTCCGAGCGCCGACCCCAGTCGATCGCGTCGCCGCCGCTCGCCGCGACCGCGGCCGTGGCGAGCACCGCCCCCGCGGCCGCGCCCCAGAGTGACCGTGCGAGGTCGCGCCAGGCCGTGCGCCCCGCCGCCGCGAGCAGGAGAGCGGCCGCGAACGCGAAGCCCGCGGGCACGGAGGCAGCCGGGTTCGTCCAGAAGGCGAACCCCAACAAAAACCCTGCGCCGCTCCGCGCGGCCCAGCCCGCCGCTCCGCGCGCCGGCCGTGGAGGCGCGGTGGCCTCGTCCTCTCGCAAGGGCAGCGCCCAGGCTGCCAGCGCGAGTCCCGCGGTGACGATGCACAGGTAGCTCGCGTCGGACAGCGCCGAGCGGCCGTACAAGAGCGCGAACGGGAGCGTGGCGAAGGACGCGGCCGCGACGAGCGCCGGGACCGGGCCCCAGAGCCGGCGTGCGAGGAGCCACGTGGCGGGCACTTGAAGGCTTCCGAGGAGCGCGGCGGGCATGAAGGCTGCGACGGACGACGCGCCGAAAACCTGGTACGCACCGGCGAGCAGGAGGGCCTGCCCGGGCTTCAGCCACACGGCCTTGGCGAGTCCCTGGAGCAGGGCGAGTCCGAGGAAGGCGTAGTTCCCCTCGTCCGGGAGCCGAAACCCTTGCTCCGGGAGACCCGCGAGGCGGGCGACCGCAGCCGCCGTCGTGAGAGCGAGGAGCAGGATCGCTTCGTGCTTCGTCACGCTCGCGACCGGCCTTCGCTGCGCCGCCGCGGTCATTTCCCCTCCAGGGCGGCCGCCCAGGCGAGCAGACTGGAGACGTGATGCTGTGCGTAATCGATGCGGAGCGTCGGATCCTCCCGGTTGAGCGTCACGCCGCCGAGCGCGCGTTCCGGGTGGACAAACCGCGCGGCCGTTTCGGTCGTAAGCTGGTGGCGGAGTTGAAAGCGTAGCGACAGGGAGATCGCACGCCGGAAGTCCTCCCTCCCGCCCGCGGCCTCGGCCGCGGCGCCGGCCGCGCCCTCCGTCGCGGGGTCGGCCCGAGTCGTCAGCCGCCACGCCGCGACGAGCCCTTCGCACCGGGCCGCGGCCGTGGGTCCCATGGGCAGCGGCACGCCGTCGTCGAAGCCCCCGACGTCCGCCGGGTCGGCCGCGTTGAAGGCCGTGAACTGCACCCCCAGGTACTCCTCGGCCGCGGCGGTCGCGTATTCGCCATACATGTTTTTGTTTGTGAGGTCGAAGAGCTCCAGGCAGGCCTGCATGAGCCAGGCGTCGGCCCGGGGCCGTCGTTCCGCGCGCTGGGTCGGGACGACCTCGAGCAAGTACCGCGCGCCGCGCTCGGCCGCGGCGAGCCATTCCGGATCCCGCGTGGCGCGGTGATAGCGGACGAGGGCGAGCGTGGCCTCCTCCCCGAAGTAGAGCCAGGTTTCGTTCGTGACCCAGCGAGCTTCTGCGGCCTTGTAGATGGGGGCGAACTTGCCGTTCGGCTGCTGGGCGACGACGAGGCAGCGGGCCAGACGGGCAGCCCACGCCGACACTTCCGGTTCCTCGTCCGGCGGCGCTCCCGCGGAAACGGGAGACCCTGTGTTCGCGGGGCCTGCGCGCTTCGCCCCCCGCCCTTCGCTCGCCGCCAGGAGAGCCAGGGCCGTCCCCCCGAGCCGGCTGCCTTCCGGTTCGAAGAGGAAGGAGGCCGCAGGGCCTCCGGGCAGGTCGCACGTGTGGCGCAGCCGGAGATACCGGAGCGCGCGCCCGGCAGCGGTGGCGAAGCGCTCTTCGCCGGTCGCGACCGCGAGCTGAGCGAGGCAGCGCGCCGTGCCCGCGATGCGCGGGAGATTCACCGTGGCGTCGTCATAGCGGTCCGACCTCGGGTCGTATTCGTAGGCGAACCCTCCCCCCTTTCGCTGCATCCCGAGGATCCAGTCGCCGCCTGCGATCGCGGCGGCCAGGGCCTCCTGTCGCGAGAGCGGCGAGAAGTCCTGCGGGACGCGGCGCGCGCCCGGCCGTGCGCCCGCGTCGCCGCCGTCGTCGGCCGCGAGCACGCGCAAGAGGAGCAGGGCCGAGAGCGCCGTCCGCAAAGTGAGGAGCACGCGCGCGCGTGGGAGTACCACCGTCCGACTCCGAAAGCCTCGCGAAGAACGCGGGTATCGAGCCGTCTACTCTAGCATCCGCCCCCGGCCAATTCCACCCGAACCTTCCGGCCCTTCGACCGTTACGAGGATGGACCCATCGGGTCACGACCGCGGCGGCGCGGGTCCACATGAATTTTCGTTGCTTTTTCCTGGAAAATCCGTAAGATACCGCGCTTTCTTAGTCACCCCTGAGACGCACCTCTGGAGCCCCCCATGGAACGCCCCTCCACGCCCGAAGTCATCCCGACCGCTCCGCCCGCCCCGGCCGCCCCCGGCAAGCGTTACCCGACGTCGCACATGGCGCGCGTCCGGAACCTCGGCGTGATCGCCCACGTCGATGCCGGCAAGACCACCTGCTCGGAGCGGATCCTCTATTTCACGGGGAAGATCCATCGCACCGGCGAGGTCCACGACGGCACCGCGACCATGGACTACCTGCCGGAAGAGCAGGAGCGCGGGATCACGATCACCAGCGCCGCGACCAACTGCGAGTGGCGCGACCACATCCTCAACCTCATCGACACCCCCGGCCACGTGGACTTCACGGCCGAGGTCGAGCGCTCCCTCCGCGTCCTGGACGGCGCGATCGTCGTCTTCTGCGGCGTGGCGGGCGTCGAGGCCCAGTCCGAGACGGTCTGGCGGCAGGCCGCGAAATACCACGTCCCGCGCATCGCCTTCATCAACAAGATGGACCGGATCGGCGCGAATTTCTTCAGCGCCGTCGACTCCATCCGCCAGCGCCTGGGGGCCATCCCCGTTCCGATCCAGCTCCCCTACGGGACCGAGAAAGAGTTCCGGGGGATGATCGATCTCATCTCGATGGAGCTGATCGAGTACAAGGGTGACATCAACCTCCCGCCCACGCGGCATCCGATCCCGCTGCACCTTCGCGACCTCGCGGAGAAGCATCGCGAGCACGTCATCGAAGAGGTCAGCCGCTACGATGACGAGGTCACCCGGAAGTACCTCCACGGCGAACAGGTGACCGCGGAAGATCTGCGCGCGGCCATCCGGCTGGGCACCGTGCGCAACTTGATCACGCCCGTCCTTTGCGGCGCGGCGCTCCGCAACGTCGGCGTGGAGCCGCTGCTCGACGCCGCCGTGGAGTTCCTCCCTTCGCCGCTCGACATCGCGGACGTCGTGGGGCAGACCCCGGACGGGTCAGCGGAAGAGAAGCGCGGTCACGACCCGAACGAACCTTTCTCCGCGCTCGCCTTCAAGACGGTCGGCGACCGGAACGGCGACCTCACCTTCCTCCGCGTCTATTCGGGGCGGATGACGAAGGGGGACGAACTCTGGAACCCGAAGCGCCGGATCACGGAGCGGGTCGGACGCCTCTACGTCATGCACGCGAACAGCCGCACGCCGGTGGAGTACGCGGAGGCCGGGAACATCGTGGCGATCATCGGCGCGAAGAACACGATCACCGGCGACACGCTCTGCGACCCGGACCACCCGATCGTTTTCGGGGCGATGGACTTCCCGAGCACGGTGATCTCGCTCTCGATCGAGCCGGCGTCGAAGGCCGACCGTGACCGGCTGGGCGAGGCGCTCGCGCAGATGGAGAAGGAAGACCCGACCTTCGAGCGCAAGGTGGACGAGGACACGAAGGAGACGATCATCTCCGGGATGGGGGAGCTGCACCTGGAGGTGCTCCTGTCGCGGCTGACGCGCGAGCACAAGGTCGCGGTCAAGACCGGGCAGCCGAAGGTCGCCTACAAGCAGACGATCGCGCGCGAGGTCGAAGTGGAGTCCCGCCACATCAAGCAGACGGGCGGCCACGGGCAGTACGCCGTCGCGAAGTTCCGGTTCTCGCCGAACCCCGAGGCGAACGGGGACATCCTGTTCGAGGAGACGGTGCGGGGCGGGAACATTCCGCGCGAGTATTTCGCGCCCTTGGAGTCGGGCCTGCGCGAGTCGGCGGCGCGCGGCGGCAAGGCGGGCGTGCCCTACGTGGACTTCAAGGCCGAGGTCTATGACGGCAGCGCGCACGACGTGGACTCGTCCGCGATGGCGTTCAAGGAGTGCGGCCGGCTCGCGTTCCGCATCATGCTGGAGTCGACGCCGTCGGTGCTCCTGGAGCCGATCATGAAGCTCGAAGTGGTGTCCCCCGAAGAAAACGTCGGCGACATCATGGGCAGCCTCCAGGCGCGCCGTGCGCTCATCGAGGAAGTGGTGGCGAACGGCCACCTCCGCACGATTCGGGGCCAGGTGCCGCTGGCCGAGATGTTCGCCTACACCACGACCATCCGCTCGATGAGCCAGGGGCGCGCGAGCTTCACCCTGGAGCCCCTGCGCTACGCCCAGGTCCCGAAGGCGATCGCCGAAGAGGTCCTGGCCGCGCGCGAGGCGGAGAAGGCCGCGCGGAAGTAGGGCGCGCTCCAAGTCCCCCGGTGAACCCCTGCGCTTGATGTCCGTCCGTCATCGAGGCGCGGTTTCGCTCTCCCGCGAAGCGGCAACGGCCTGAGTCGTTTGCGTAATGGCAGCGCTCGTCTTCGCCGCGCGGTCCCCCTTTCTCGCGTAGCGGGAGAGGGTCGACCCCCCCCTCCCCCCCTCCCGTCCTGCTCCCCCTTTACGGCCCGCGCTCCTCCCTCACGGACGCCCGATCCTCCCCGCCGAGTCCCCGCCTCAATTCCCCTTCGGCACAACTTCCCGCAGCGAGCAGCAGAAGATCCAGCGGCAGTGAGCCGACGCCGTCGGCCGACGCGGCCGGTTCGCGCGGGATCGAGCTCTCAGGCGAGACGAGATAAGCCCCGCCCCGGAACCTGGGGAACTTCTCGACGAACGCGTGGAGCCACCTGCGGTTGTGCTTGCGCGAGAAACCGACCTCGAAGGCCAGGGGGGTCTGCGGATGGTCGTAGACGAGGTCGACTTCCGCATCCTTGTCACGCCAGTAGTGAATCCGTACCTGGCTCTGCTGACTGAGGGCATGGAGGTGGCCGGCGACCAGGTTCTCGAAGAGCAGTCCCATTTCCGCCGGATCGGTGAGGGGAGCCAAGCCGCGCTGAAGCGCTGCGTTTCGGACCGCGCCATCTACGAAGTACAATTTCCGGCCGCGCTTCTGGATCGTGCTCTCGTTCCCCGAATAGTTGGGCAGCGTGAAGACCAGGTAGGCACGTTCCAGGTAGCTGAGGTACCGATCGAAGGTCGGCTGGGAGAGACCGTCCAGTTCCGCACACAGGGAGCTGGGCGAGAGAACGCCGGTCACCTGCCCGGCAAGCACGTAGAGCAGGCGTTCCAGGAGCAGCGGGTCGTGGATCTGGAACACTTGCGGGATGTCCTTGTAGATGGCCCGCTCGAGCGCGTCGTCCCGGAGCGTGCGCTGCGAACGCAGGAGGACCGTCGTCTCGTCCGCGACCGCCGTCGGCTGGTCGAGCAGCAATTCCGGAAAGCCCCCGGTCAGGGAAAAACGGCGACGAAGCGGCGCCAGTCTTTCCAACGGGGGATTCGCCTCGATGCAGGCTGCGAGGGTCTCCGGCAGCGATGTCGCCACCGGGAGGGCACAAGGCTCGCCGCACAGGCTCAGGTACTCTGTGAAGAGGCAAGGCGCGAGATCGCGCTCCTCCCACCGTCCCACCCCGCTCTCGCCGCGCCCCTTCCGCAAGGCGGCGGTCGAGCTGGAGGAACCGACCACGCGGACCGGCCACGCCTCGTCGTAAAAGGTCTTGAGCCACAGCTCCCAGTCCTCGGCGTAGCTCAGCTCGTCGAGAAACAGGAAGGCCGGTTCTCCGCGGGTCGCCCGCGAGGACTTCACCACCGCACGGACCAGCTCGTCCAAGCGCACCCGAAGAAAGAGCGGATGATCCAGACGCAGCCACCACACACGCCTGGCTGTGATGCCGGCGGCGAGCAAGCGCGCTACCGTCTGGTACAGCACGGTCGTCTTGCCGACTCGTCGGGGTCCGAGCACGAGCTGGTAACGACGGGGCTCGTCGTGGAGAAGACGGCTCCAGAGCGCCTGGGCGAGAGGCCGCTCCACGGGGCGTGCCCAGACGGCCGGTACGCCCCCGTCGACGTGCCAGGGATTCTGCTCCTGCCAGACCTGCATGTAATCGTCTGACTTCGGCGTCCAAGTCGGCCCGCGTCGTTTTTGCATGCGCGCAGGCTAGCATATATTTGCTATTTTGTGCAATAACATTCTGTGTGCGAATGCTAAATTGGACCTTAGGCAAATTTTGGCTGCACTTCGTACGTTGTCAGCATGCAAATTCGGCCGAGCTCCGCCGTGACCTGCGCGGAGAGGAAGAAGTCGCGGGCACTGGATCACACCCAGCCCGCATTCCGCAGGTTCGTCCTGACCGGTTCGACGACGGCGAGGAAGACCTCGAGTCGCTCCCGCCGACCCAGACCCTGGGCGCGAAACACAACCGCGTCCAGCTCCCAGGGGTCCGGCTGCACGCCTTCCGGCGTCCGCGTAGCGACGGATCCCTCGCCCTCTCACTTTTCCACTCCCGACGCACCTCCCCTTTTGCGGCACCCCAGCTCCTCGACGACACTCCGCGCCGCCGCGCCGTCGGCGAGGCGGAAACCCTGCGCATCTCGGCTCGGTTCGTGCCCGCGCGCGCGCCAGCACGCGGCAAGACGACGTGCGGCCGCCGAAGCTCGTACACCGCGTACTGGACTACGCCCTCTCCCAAGCACGACCGGTCGGAGCGTCGAGGGCGGCTACGCCGACCGGTGCGAGTGTCCTTCAAGGATCTCGCGCCAGAAGGCCGGCAGCCCTTGCACGGCGGCCGCGTAGGTCGCCTCGAGCGGCACATTCACGTAGCGGTCGGGGGAGAGAAACAAGGGCATTTCGGCGAGCCTTGCACCCACCGCGAGGTGTTCCAGATAGGCCTCGGGGCGCGGACCGGCGACGTAGGCCGCCAGCGTCAGGGGCGTAGCCGACGGCAGCGGGTAGGGTTCGTCGTCGAAGCGCTCCCACAGCGCGCCATGCATTCCGCGCACGTCGTACGGGCCGGGCGGGAGGAGGTCCACCAGCAGCAAGTGCACGCCGCGTAGCAGGGCGCTCTCCCCCTTGTCGAGGAACTCCTCGACATGCGTCATGCGGTCCTTGTTGCCGGGGGAAACGATTTCGCCGAGCGCCACGATGCGATGCCCGCTGACATGTCGAACGGCGAGTGTCCGGCGCGTTCCGCGGGCCGAGGAGGAGGGCGAAAGCCGCCGGCCCACCCGCGGCGGGGCCTCCGCCACCGCCACGCCCCCTTCACCCTCCGGAGGTCGCGACGAGGAGGAAAGCGGGGCCTGGAGGGTGAGCACATCGGCGATCATCCGGCCGGCGTGCTGCTCGGGCAATGCATAGTAGCCGGAGGGCAATACTCCACCGTTCAGAGCTTCGCTCAGGTGCGTGATCCACGCGGTGTGAAACGCATGGAACATTCCGGCGTCCACCTGCGTCCAGTCATGCACAGGCATGGCTCGGCCTCCCGGTAGACCGGTGAATCGATCCGCGGCCGGGCGCGGGCGCCCACCGCGGAAGTCGGAAACAACGGAGCGAGCACTTCTTCCCCGCGCGAGGGGAGACTCCACCCTCGCGGAACCCCGGGGAGGCTCTTCCCTGCCGGCCATTCTATGCCGACCCGCGCGTTGAATGCAAGGCCCGCGCGCGCCCGTCGGCCCCTTGGTGGGCGCGGCGAGAAGCGGGGCGTCCGCGTGGAGTGCGTCGAGGCGCGCGCGGATCCGGAGCGGAGGGCGGGGCCGGCGAAGAGGCTCCACCAGCCGAGCAAATGCGCGCTTCACACGCTGCCCGCCTTCCGCAGCCGCGCCCCGACCATTTCAACGACGGCGCGGTACACCTCGAGCTGTTCCTCCTCACCCAGTCCCAATGCGCGAAACACGACCGCGTCCAGCGCCCGGCGATCCGCCCGCACGCCGTTCAGGCTCGGAGCCATGGCCGCGCTCGCGGCCTCGCCACGCCCTGCACTTGCCGCCGCGCACCCCAGTTCCTCGAATATGCTTCCGAGCTCCCGGCCTGCGAGCCGATCGAACGCCCGCAGCAGGGCAGCGCGCTCGTTCGCCGGCAGCGCGACGGCCGGCGGCGCCACCACCTGCAGCCGCCGCATCTCGTACACGGCGTACTGGAGCACGCCCTCCCCCAGCGCGACCCGCCCGAGGACCTCGGTGAAGAGCGCCTGCAACGTGGAATTGAGAAACGCGAGGGCGACGGCGCCGTCCACGCCGCCCTTCCACCAGCCGCCGTAGAACGTCTGGTCCACCAGGACCGGCACGGCGGGGCATGCGAAAAAAAAGCGATCGTGGAAGAACCGATTGCAGAGAAACGACGGAGACCGCCGCTCTCCGAGGTCGTGCCACCTCTCCCGCCCCGCGAACGACGCCAGCTCCGGAAGCGGCACGCCCGCCTTCTGCTTCCCCTGGTGCCCGCGACTCCGCTGTCGCTCCCCCCACTCGACGTACGAGAGCGCGCCCAGCCGGCCCTTCTCGCGCAGCTCTTCCTTCCCGTCGCGGCACACGAAGGCGAGGCAGCGCAACGCCCGAGACTCCACCCGGAGCGTCCGGACTTCGCGCGGGCCCTTGGCGACCGGCCGCAAATACTCGCGTTCGAGCTCCCCCTCCCAGCCGGCTTCGTTCCGCACGCGCACGACCTCGTCGCACGCGGCGCCGGCGCCGGCGACGGGCGTCAGGTAGAAAAAGTCGTTCGCGCCCGTCGTGTAACCGCGCTCGATTTCCGCAAGCTCCCCCAGCTTGCAAAGCCGCGGCCGCGCCTTCTCCAGCACCCGGAGGAAAACGTCCGGCGCCCGCAGGTACTTCCCTCCCCACTTCTCCCCCTCGTAGGCGCGCACGCCGTGCGCGTCGGGTTCGCCCAGCCCCGCCTCCCACAGCTCGCGCCGCGTGAGGACCACCTCCCGGCGCAGCGCGGGCTCGGTTACTGCCCGCTCGAACGGACCCCGCAGCGAGAGGAAGCGCGTCGGCGCCGCGTCTCCGGCGCACCCCTTCACGAGGATGCTGAGGAGGGTGTTGACGCCCGCGCCGGCGAACTGTCTCTCCACCGCGCTGTCGTACAGCTCCCGCACGTGGGCGTGTCGAAGCAGGTAGCCCTGGAGCTTGCCCCCGTACCCGACGTCGAGCCAGCCGTTCGCGCAGACCAAGACCTGGACGCCTCCCGGCCGCAAAAGCTGAAGCCCCCTGGCGAAAAAATAACAATAGAGGTCGGATCTCGCCTCCGCGGCGTCCGGATAGAGCCGAAGGAGGCGCCTCTTCGCCCCGGTGGCCAGCGCCTCGTGCCGCACGTAAGGCGGGTTCGCGAGGACGATGTCGAAGCCGCCGTGCTTCGCGAAGACCTCGCCGAACCGGCCTCGCCAGTCAAAGCCGCCGCCGTCGCCCGCCGTCTCCCGTTCGGGGTTGTGCCCCAGGAGCGAGTCGCCCGTTTCGATATGCAGGCGGGCGCCGGCGGTTTGGGTGGACCCCGCTCCTTCGACGGCGAGCGCGAGGCTGAGCCTGAAGCCGGCGAGCCGGACCGCCTCCGGGTCGAGATCCACGCCGTACAGGTTCCGCTCGAACACCGTCCGTTGGAGGTCGCAGCGCGACGTCTCGGCCGGCCGCCCGAGCGCGCGGTCAAGAACTTCGTGGAGTGTCGTCAGTTCCTGGAGAAGCCCGACGAGGTAGGCGCCGGCGCCGCACGCCGGATCGACGGCGCGCACCGTCTCCAGCGCTCGAAGGACTCGCGCGGCTTCTTCCGCGGGGAGGCCGGCCGCGTCGCGCCGGTCGACGAACGCCGCGAGTGCCCCGTCGTCGACGCGCGAACGCTCCTTCAGGTAGAGCTTGAGCGCCGCGCGACACATGAAGGCCACCACCGGCCGCGGGGTGTACCAGGCGCCGGCCTCCCGGCGCGCCGTGACCTGTGCTTCGAACAGCCGCCCCAGCATTTCGGGTTCGACCGCCGCCTCGATTTCGTCCGTGGTCGATTCCTGGGGCGTGAAGGCGTGACGCGCGAGGAGGCCCCAGGCGCCGTCGACCAGCCGGAGCGCCTCGGCGGGGAGCGCGGCGAGGCGTGCATCGTCCGGCCCGGGCTCGAACAGCCCGTCCGACGGGCTCCGGACGGCACATGCGACGAAGCACTCGCGCAGCCGTCGGTCGAGCAGCGCGCGCGCGCGGTCGCGTGCCTCCGTCGATGGCCCGCCGAGCGCGAACACCTGTTCCACCTGTTCGAGGACGCGTTCGTAGTCCTCGCGGAAACGCCGTGCCACCTGCTCCGCGTCGAAGGCGTTCGCCCAGCGCGCGAGCCAGGCCTCGGACGATTCGTCCTGCGCGGGCCACTCGAGCGCGGCGAGCTGGTGTTCGAGCACGGAGCGCGGGGGAGCGCCGGGTCCCCAGCCGAACGACGCGAGCGGCGGTACGGCCGGGCCGCCCGCGGCCGGCCTCAGGTACGCGATACGGTATTCGCCGTAGTCCTGCGTGCAAAGAAAGAGCAGATGCGCGCGCGGGGCCGCGAGCCCGGCCGCGAGCCGTCGTAGCCTCGGGGCGAGCGCGCGCGTGCTTGCCGCCGCCTCGCCGGAAGCAAGCTCGACAAGCAGGACCTGCCAAGGCTGGTTCGCGCGCGGCTGCGAAAACAGCACCGTGGATGAGCCCGTGCCTTCCGGAGCCGGCCACCCGAGGGCTTCGCCGAGCACGAGTCGGAAGAACCCGGACCGGTCGCGCACTCGTGGGAGGACTGCCTCCAGTCGCCGCGAAGCCTCGGTCACGGCACTTCCTCCCGCGCGGCCGACCCGCCCTCTGTCGGAGTCCTGCGCTTCGTCTTGAGCTCCAGGTGCGATCTTGCTTGAGGCCGCCGGTAGAGACGGGCAGGATTCTAGGCATGGTTCAACCGTGGGTTACAGCCTGCCGTCGGCCGCCTACCGTAGGGGCGCCCCTTGTGGGCGCCCACGACTGGCCGCAAGCCTTTGGAGTGCGCGGTGTCGCCAACGGGGCGGGCACAAGGCCCGCCCCTACGTCCGGACACGGAAGCGAGTTACTTACGCGCTGCCCGATTTGAACCATGCCCGATTCTACCCTTGCCGCGCGGACGAAGTCCAGCTACGATGTCTCGGCTGCACGTCCCGAGCTTGGGATGCGCGCCCCCCGTCCGCGTAGGGGTTTTTCGTGGCGCCGGCGCGGAGCGCCGCCTTGACATTCCCGGACGGTGGAACTATAGTGGAGTACTTCCACAGCACGGGCCGACGGCACACGAAGGCGGCCGCGGTGAACTCCACCACACGAGGGCGAGATGCCGGATCCCAACGACGTACGGTTCGGCCGGATCGCCCTTGCGAGCGGCTTCCTCAGCCACGAGCAGCTTGAGGAGGGGCTTCGGCTGGCGGGCTTGTCGCCGGGCCGTCCGCTTCCGGACGTCCTGATCGAATGCGGCCACCTGACGCCCCAGCAGAGCCAGGCGATCCGGCAGATCCAACAGCTCACGGGCGTGGTGGAGGCCGCCGCCCCCGCCGCCGCCTCGCCTGCGCCGGACCTCGCGAGGCGACCGGCCCCGGCCGTGACGCCCCGCTCGTCCGTGCCGGCGCCCGCGTCCTCGGCCCCGGCGGCCGCCCGCTCGCCGGCCGCCGGCCCCCCATCGTCGATCTCGCTCTCCACGATCCGGCCGGCCCTCCCCTCCGCCGGGGATGCGCCGAGCGTTGCACTCCCCGCGCCGCCGCGCTCGCTTCCGGACGACGCGCTGCTCGAGCCCGTGACCGAGGGGGGCACGCCCATCCCCTTGTGGACGGCCCCCACGGCCCCGAGCCGCGGCGCCTCCGCCTCACCCGCCCCTGCGCCCGCCTCCACGCCCGGCGGCTCCGCGTCGTCGGTCGGGCCGCCGTCCCGCGAGACGACGCGGCCGATGAGCCTCTTCGGTAAGCTCATCCTCCGGCGCGGCTGGGCCACGGAGGCGCAGGTCAGCGAAGGGCTCCGCCTGCAACAGGAGAGCGAGCTCGGCGGCCGGGCACGCCAGCTTGGCGAGATCCTCGTCGAGAAGGGGGTCCTCACCGTCCAGCAGGTGAAGGAACTCCTGGCCGAACAGAACAAGTGCATCCTGAAGTGCGAAGGGTGCGGTACCAAGTACAACGTGAGCGGCCTCGAACCCGGCAAGACCATCAAGTGCATGAAGTGCGGGGCGAACCTCGTGGTCCCCAAGCGCATCGTGTCCCCCGGCGTGGAGGGGACGGTGCACCTGCACCCTTCCGGCGACCCGCTGGTCGGCAAGGTGCTCGGCGGCTGCAAGATCATGCAGAAGGTCGGCAAGGGCGGCATGGCCAGCGTCTACAAGGCCAAGCACCTCGGCCTGGACAAGCTCTTCGCCGTCAAGATCCTCCCCCCCGCCTCCGCCGCCAACGAGGACCTCATCAAGCGCTTCATCAGCGAGGCGCGCGCGATGGCGAAGATCAGCCATCCCAACATCGTTCAGGTCCACAACGTCGCGCGTGAGCAGGGCTACAATTTCATCGTCATGGACCTCGTCGAGGGGCGCACGGTCACCGAGGTCCTCGCCGAATTGAGGCGGATCCTGCCCGACGACGCGCTGCGGATCATCGCGGAAACCGCTCGCGGCCTCGGCGTGGCTCACAAGCACCAAATCGTCCACCGGGACGTGAAACCCGACAACATCATGATGTCCCCCAAAGGCGAAGTCAAGGTCATGGACTTCGGGCTCGCCCAGGACGTGCAGACCGCGACCGGGAGCAAGGGGCAGGCGGCGAACCCGATGATGATCGCGGGGACTCCCTACTACATGTCCCCGGAGCACTGGTCCGGCAAGGGCGTGGACGCCCGCTCGGACATCTACTCCCTGGGCGTCACCCTCTACTACATCCTCACCGGCCACAAACCCTTCGTGGCGGGCGACACCCTCGCCCTCATGCAATTGCACGCCCGGGGCGAGATCCCCTCGCCGAAAAAATACGTCGACAACCTGGCCGATTCCATCATCTCGGTCATCTTCAAGATGATGGCCAAGAAGCCCTCGGCCCGTTATCAGAACGCCGAGGAACTGCTCAAGGACCTGGACCGGATCAAGTCCGGCCTCGAACCGCTGGCGATGCAGGCCGGCGGCGGCAAGTCCGTGGAGTGCGGGTTCTGCCAGACCCTGAACCCGTTGGGCGCGAAGAAGTGCTCGGTCTGCGGCGAATACCTGGGGCGCTCGGACGCGAAGATCGACCTCGTCCTCATGGACGACGAGTTCTATTGCCCGCGTTGCAAAAGCCTGCAACGGCGCGGCCAGCAGGGCTGCGCCCAGTGCGGGGCGGCCTTTTGCGCCAACTGCTTCGTCGCGCTCGCGTCGCTCGAGGGCTACTGCAAGCCGTGCTACGCCCAGCTCCCTCCCCCCCCGACGCAGGACCCCGGCCAAAGGCGCGCGCGGCGCTGAACCGACGCCCTTGCGCCCTTCTCCCTGTCGCCTCCCCCGCCGGTCCGCCGTCACCCGTTTGTCCACCACCCTTCTCTTTCCCTTCGTCGCACCCGTCGCCCCACGCGCCGCGCATCCGCTTCCGCCCTCCCCCTTTCGCCCGGGCTGGGTCGTCGGCTTGCCGCAGGAAGCGCTCCGCGCCCCAGTGCGGATCGTGAAGTGTGGTCGGGGCGAGCAGATTTGAACTGCTGACCTCCTGGTCCCAAGCCAGGCGCGCTAACCAGACTGCGCTACGCCCCGATCTTGACACTTCTTGCAATTGGCAGTATACTCCCGCGACTCGCCATAGGGCAATTGAGCCCAATCGGCTAGAGCCACGTTTCCCTACCGCCATAGGAGTTCGAGGATGGCAATCCCACAGGAGAAGGCCGACTTTGTCAGACAGTTCCTCCAGGACAACCCCGGTTCGAAGGTCTCGGCGATCCAGAAGGCCCTCAAGAAGCAGTTCGGTAGCGGCGTCAATTTCGTCCAGATGGGCGAGTTGTGCCGCAAGTATAACCCGAACTACCAGGGTCCGGCAAGGACGGGGCGCAAGCGTCCCGGCCGGCCGGCCGGCGCCGGGGTCGCCCCGCGCGGTCGTGGCCGCGGTCGGGGTGGGCGGCGCGGTCGCCCGGCGGCGGCGTCCTCCAAGGCCGCCGAGGTCTACGCCCCGAGGGGCGGGCAGGACAACGGCGTGCTCCTGGTTGTCGGTGAGGCCGGCACGATCTATCCCACCCGCGCGGAGGCCGTGAAGGCCCTCAACCAGAGTTTCAAAGACGGCGCCGGGGCCGGGGATGTGCGCCTCTATCACCTCATCCCCGCCGTCCTCAAAGTACAGGCGGTCTCGCTCGACTAGCGCCTTCGGCTGCACGCCGGTCCACTTGTCGGCGGGGTTCGCTTCCGCGCCTGCGGCGCTCCGCGCTTCGACCTTGCAGGCACCACGCGTCCCTCAAGTCGCCGTGCGCACCGAAGGCTCGTGCCCGGCGGTCGGCTCGTCGGCCCACCGGGTTGACCCTTCGAGTTCCCTTTCAACTGCCGGACGCCCGGGAGCGGCGGGTCAACCCCGCCGCTCCCGCGGTTTTTCTCTTTCTTTGGGTTCCTTCCGCGGCGCCAGTCCCCACCCTCTCGCTCTTCGCCTCCGCCAAACAGGCTGCCGCCGGTCCGCGCAGCGAAGCGCCCGCACTACCGCTTGGTCGTGACCGGCGTGTAGGCGTGGCTGCGCTTGCGGTCGATCGTGACTTGCGTCATCGTGTCGCCCTGCTGCACCGCGTCCACGACCTCTAGACCCGACGTGACGCGCCCGAAGACGGCGTGCTTGCCGTCCAGCCAGGGCGTGGCCTTGTGGGTGATGAAGAACTGACTCCCGCCGGTGTTCGGGCCCGCGTTCGCCATCGAGAGCACGCCGCGTTCATGCTTGCGGTTCGGGCCGCACTCGTCCTTGATGACGTACCCCGGGCCGCCGGTGCCGTTCCCCTTCGGGTCCCCGCCCTGGATCATGAAGTCCGGGATGACGCGGTGGAACTTGAGGCCGTTGTAGAAGCCCTTCTCGACGAGGCTCACGAAGTTCGCGACGGTGTTGGGGGCGTCGTCCTCGAAGAGCTCGAGCACGATCTTGCCGCGGTTGGTGTGGAACGTGATCTGGGGAAGGGGCTCGGGCATGAGGGGCTCCTCGGCTGAAGGTTCCTGGAAACCGGAACGGCGTCAAAGGTGCGTTAGCGCCCGCGCAAAAATAACTGCGCAGATGCGGACCTCGAGGCTCCTGGGGGCGCGGACCTCTGGGCCGCGCCCCCAGGCATCGGTCGATCCACGGAAATGTAAAGTGATTCTTGCGCGGGCGCTTAGGGCCCGTAATGGAACAAGTCAGGTACTCACGCCAGTCTGTGCCGGCTGGAAGGCCTGCGCCACGACTGCTTCTTCCCTCCGCTGAAAGTGCCGATCCCTGAGGGCTTCCTTTACGGGCCCTCAACCCCGGCGGGCGATCGCGTCGATCTCCACCCGCACGTCGCGCGGGAGGCGCGCCGCCTCCACGGTGGAACGTGCGGGCGGGGCCTCGCGGAAGAAGGTCGCGTAGACTTCGTTCATGGCCGCGAACTCGCCCATGTCTTTCAGGAAGACCGTGGTCTTCACGACCCGGTCCAGCGAACTGCCCGCGGCCGCGAGCACGGCGCCGAGGTTCTCGAGGACGCGGCGGGTCTGCTCGGTTATGCCGCCGGGCACGAGCGTGCCGGAGGCCGGGTCGATGGCGATCTGTCCGGAGGTGAAGACCCAGTCTCCGCAGGCGATGGCCTGCGAGTACGGGCCGATCGCGCGCGGGGCGGACTCGGTCGCCACGACACGGCGGTCGGTCGCGCCTTGGGGGGAAGCCAGCATGAGGGGGGATTCCTCCGATCCATTGCGATATGCGGGAATGGAGCCGGAGTCTAGCAAAGCCGCCGGTACAGTGTCAAGAATCGAAGGCCGTCGCTGTTGGCGCGCCGACGCGGACCGTCCGCACGCCCCTCCCGAATTTGATTGTCCCCCCCGGCCGGTTGTGGCAAGATAGCCGCCCGACGCACGATGCACGCCCCCCTCCCCCCCCACGCTTCAGGCCAAGGCAAGCGCATGCTGATCCGACGGACTGAGGAATTCAACGAACTTTGCCAGGCCCTCCGCGCGGGCGGCTGGTTCGTCTTCGATACCGAGTTCGTCGGCGAAAAGACCTACTACCCGCGACTGGGCCTTCTCCAGATCGCGACGGACGACCGGGCCGCCGTGGTGGACCCCGAGGAGGTCAACCTCGTCCCCTTCCAGGAATTGCTGGCGAATCCGGACGTCCTGAAAGTCGTGCACGCCGGCCGCTCGGACTTCGAGATTTTTCACCAGCGGAGCGGACAGCCCCCGCAAAACGTTTTCGATACGCAAATGGCCGCGGCCATGCTGGGGTACGGCGAGAGCATCTCGTACGCCAGCCTCGTTCACCAGATCACCGGCGTCCGCCTGTCGAAGCTCGAGACCTTCACCGACTGGACCCAACGACCGCTGACGCCGGAGCAGATCGAATACGCGCTCGACGACGTACGGCACCTGACCAAGGTCTACCACGCGCTCGTCCGCAAGCTCCGACGGAGCGGGCGCACGGAGTGGGTGCGGGAGGAATTCCGGCGGCTGGAGTCCCCCGCGCTCTATGAGAAGCCCGAGCCGAGGGACCAGTACAAGCACCTCAAGCGCTCCGGCCACCTCACGCCGCGCAACCTGGCGGTGCTGCGCGAGCTGGCCGCCTGGCGCGAGGGGGCGGCCCGGACGCGAAACGTCCCGCGGGGCCAGGTCATGCGGGACGAGGTCCTCGTGGAAATCGGGCGTCGGGCGATCACCCGCGTCGCGCCGCTGCGTGATCTCCGGGGCATCCATCCGCGCGAAGTGGAGCGAAGCGGGAACGACATCGTGGCGGCCGTGAAGACCGGGCTTGCCGTGCCGGACCGCGAGTGCCCGGAACTGCCGAAGCGGCAGGAGCACCCGGCGGGAACCGCGACGATTACGAGTCTCCTCGACGCCTACGTGAAGGTGCGCGCGCACGAAGTCGGGATCGCCGCGCCGCTTTTGGCGACTAAGGACGAGCTCTTCCGCGTCGTGGACCATGCGAACGGCCGGCTGGACGGGGATGCGGCGGTGCTCCGGGGTTGGCGGCGCAAGGTCATCGGGGATGACCTGCTCGCGCTCTTGTCCGGCCAGGCCGGCCTGGCGCTCGACCCGCGGACCGGGCGCGTGCGGCTGACCCGGCAGGTGGGTCCGAGCGCGTTGGAAGAGGCCCCCAAGGACGCCCTCCCGTGGGACGCGGAGCCCGGGCGCGATGCCGTGCCCGCGGGCCCCGCCGCGGTGTCCGCGTCGGCGAAGCCGGACGCAGCGGCCGTGGAGCCGGGGACGGACCCGCTCGCCGACGCGCCCGAACCGACCGAGGACTGAGTACCGCTCCACGGAAGTCGGTGACCGATAGCCGAAGGCAAGTTCGGCCGCCCGCGAGACGCGCGAGCGAGGCACGCTGACGGAGATTTACGTCCAGCGAACGCCAGGGCCCGCGCCCCGTAGTGCCGCACTGCGAAGGGGGGAAGCGGGCGGCCGAAGGCGCCGAGCCAATGGGTCACCCCATTGCGAGGGGCGGTACTGAGGACGAAGCAAGGGATGCCCACGCCCCTGAGCCCCGCTCCGCCCGACGGGGCGCCGCCCGCCTCGATTGCCCCGCCCGACCCGCTCCCACACCCGCCGCCCCCACCGTTCACAATCGCCCGCGCGACCTTCCGCGAACTCCTCGCCGCCACCGCCGTCCTCCTCCTCGCCATCGGCGTGTTCTTCGGCCCGACCTTCCTTTCCGGCCGCCGCATCACCACCGACGGCTGGCTCTGGCTCGACGCCATGTACCGGGACGGGCTCGCCGACCCCGCGTACGTACCCTATTACATGGACGATCCGACCCCGCACGTTCAGAACTACCCCTGGGACCTCTTCTCCGCCCGGTCCTGGCGCGCGGGACGTGTGCCGCTGTGGAACCCCAACCAGGGCTGCGGGACGCCCCATCTCGCGAACTTCCAGTCCGCTCCCTTCTACCCCCTCAAACTGCTCCTCGTCCTCTGGCCGACGATGGATGGCTACAATCTGTACCTGCTGCTGCGCCTGCTCGTCGCGGGCATTTTGATGTACGTTTATGCGCGAGGCAGGAGGCTCTCGCATCCCGCGGGCGTCCTCGCCTCCGTCGCCTGGACGTTCTGCGGTTTCGCCCTCGCCCACTTCCACTACGCGAGTCTCCAGTCGGTCGGCCTCCTGCCGCTGCTCCTCCACGTCGTCGAGCTCGGCATCGCCGCCCCGACGTTCCGCTGGGGGATCGGCCTGGGGGCGACCTTCGGGCTGATCCTCCTGTCCGGCCATCCGGAGATCGTCTTCGAAGTGCTTTTCGCGGGAGGCGGCTACTACGTCGTCCGCGTCGCGCAGTCCTGGAGAGCCCAGCCGGAGACCCGACGCGTCGCCCGCCTCCTGACGCTTTCGCTGGCCGGCGCCGGGCTCGGGCTCCTCCTCGCGCTGGTCGATCTCCTCCCGTTCCTCGAGCACCTGGGCAACGCATGGACCTACAAGCGCCAGTCGGGAGAGGTCGAAGCGGCGAGCCGGCACGCCTTCTCCGCCGGCGGCTTCAGCCTCGTCGTCTCCCTCTTCTGCCCGAACCTCTTCGAGGGCACGAATCCCCTCTTCGCGCCGGGCGCACCAGGGCAGGTGGTGCGCTGCCTTTCGAACGCGCGTGGGCTCCTGACCTACCCGGGCATCGGAGTGCTCGCCCTCGCGTGCTATGCCGCGGGCACGCGCCGCGCCGCCCTGGTCGAAGGGCTCGCCGTGGCGATGGAGCTGGGGCTCGTGCTCGACCTCCCGCTCGTCCGCGGCCTGATGAACCTGCCGATCCGGGAATACTCCTTCGTGTTGTACACCTTGTTCGTGTTGTCCTTTGCCCTCGCGATGATGGCGGGGCGGGGCTTCGACGGGCTTCTCGAGGACCTGGCGTCGGGTCGCGGGCGGCGCATTGCGTGGTTGGCCCTCCTCTTTCCCGTGGGGCCCGCGCTCTTCGCGGCCTACTACCACCACTTCGTCCTCGCGGCCCCGCCGGAGGCGTTCGGCAACTGGTACCAGAGCGACCGCCACCTTCGCGTCCTCGCCGAGCAGGCCGGCGCCTGGGTGGGTCTCTGGCCGCAGGTCGCGACGAAGGTGCTCGTCTCCTGGGGCTGGCTCGCCACTCTCCTCGGGCTTGCCGCTCTCGGCGCCGCGCGCCGGCTCGGCAGGCGCGCGCTCGCCGCGGGCATCGTCGTCGTGTGCGCGGCCGACCTGCTGCTCGCGGGCGCGCCGGCCATCCCCGCGCAGACGAAGTTCGGCTATCCCGAGTCTCCCGCGCTCGCCTTTCTGCGGTCCCGGCCGGGTCCCTTCCGCGTGCTGGGACTCTATGGCGGAAATAACACGCCCAACAATGGAACGGCGATCGGCATCGCCGACGTGCGCGTGCTGGACCCGCTCCTGGTGGAGCGCTATCGGGACGTCTTTCTGCTCGGCGATCCGAACGGCGGGGCCACGTACCCGAACTGGATGGACTCGAACCGCCCCGACACGAGGCTCTGGAACCTGATGAACGTCCGCTACCTGATCCGGAGCCGCGCGCCGGCCGCGGCGCTCTACACGCGCTGGCCGGAGAATTTCGCGAAGACTTGGGTCGGCGGGCTGCCGCTGGCGGAGGCGGCGATCGATCCGCAACGCTACAGGGTCACCTACCAGGACGCGCGGGTCGAGCTCCTGGAGAATCGCCGGGCGCTGCCGCGGGCCTTCACCGTCACGCAAGCACTTCCGGTGGAGCCGGGTCGGGAGGCGCTTTCCGCCGCGCTCTGGGACGGCCGCGGCGACGACCTCTTGTGGGACGAGCGCTTCGTCGTGGAGGACGTGGACGGCGAGCGCGACGTTCTCCTGGGCTCGCTCCCCGGCGACGCCGCGGCCCCCGTGGAGGCGGAGCTTTCGACGCTCGAGCCGGATCGGGTGGTGGTCCGGCCGAACCGCCCCACGCCCGTGCTGCTCGTGTTGGCGGACACCTTCTATCCAGGCTGGGAGGCGTGCGTGGACGGCGAGCGGGCGACGATCTTTCCGGTGAATGGCATGTTCCGCGGGGTGTTCCTGCCGCCCGGTCCGCACGTCGTCGAGTTCGACTACCGGCCTGTGCCCTTTCGAAACGGGGCCTGCGCCTCGGCTGCGGCGCTCGTCCTGTGTCTGGCCGGCCGGTTTTGGCGGGGCCGGCGACCGGAGCCTCGGGCGTGAGGAACACGGACGACCACCGAAGCGGGAGCGGCGCTTGAGCGAAGACGTGCGAACGCCTCGGGACGAGGCCGGGCTCGTGGACAACAACCTCGGGTGGAAGCTCTGGACCGACATGGTCCGCTACTATCCCTCGGCCGTGCACCGGCGCCGCCTGATCGCGAAGTGGGCCGCGCCCCTGCAGCCGCGGACGGTGCTGGACGTCGGCTGCGGGCCGGGGTATCTGCTCGACGTCCTGCACGTGGCATTTCCGCAGGCGTCCATGACGGGGGCGGATTGCGCGGCGGAGGTGCTGGAGCGGAATCGCACCTACCGCCCCTGGTGCCGGTTCGAGGTCATCGACCTGGGGAAGGGGCGCGTCCCGGGCCGCTTTGAGCTCGTCGTTTGCTCCGAAGTGCTGGAGCACGTCACGGAGGGGGAGTCTGCCCTGACCAACCTCGTCGAAATGACCGGCAGGTACCTCCTGCTTACCGTCCCCGCCGGTCCGCTCTACGCGCTGGAGGCGGGCTTCGGACACCATCGGCACTACCAGCTCGCCCCCCTGTGCGCCGGGCTCGAGGCGCTCGGCCTCCGCATCGTCCGCGCGACGGCGTGGGGCTTCCCCTGGATGACGCTGTTCAAGCGCATGGCGAACCTCCGGCCGCAATCGACCCTCGACAGCTTCGGCGCCGGGAGCTGGAGCTGGCCGAAGAGGGCGCTGGGCGCGCTCCTGACATGGCTCTTCTACCTGAATCTGCCGGGCCGAGGCCCGCAGCTCCTGGTCCTCGCGGAGAGGCCGCCGACGTGAGACGGCGCGGCGGAGAAGGGCCGGCCTCCGCCCGCCTCGACCACGGCTAGCGGGGCTTCAACATCGATCCTTTGGGTGCGTCGCGGATGCAAATGTTCAAGGCCCAGGGAGGCCGGAGCCCCCAACGCTGATCTTCCCAGGCCTGGTTCGTCAGCGGATTTCCGGAGATTCGGTCACGCACGCGAATAAGGCGTTGAGCATTGAGTCTTGAGCATTGCTTGAACCTTGATCCTTGAGAATTGAGCCTTCGTTCTCCCCCCCCAGGCTTTCGAGGCGGGTCGGGGCCGCGAGAGCCACCAAGAACCTACAGAACCTAGCTTGAAGCCCCACTAGGTCGTCACGACCGACGAGGTTGGGACCCCCCGGGTCGATTCCCTCCTGCCGCGAGGGCTGTTGGCACGGGATCGGCGTCTGCCGGCTACGCAAGATCGAAGAGCAGCACTTCGGAAGGCTCCTGGGCCGCGATGGCCAGCAGCGCCTCCTCGCTCGCGCCGGCGCCGTCCCCCGCCGACAGGGCTCGGCCGTTCAGGCGCACCGCGCCGCGGGCGACCTGGAGCCATGCGTGCCTGCCTGGGCCCACCCGATGCGACACGGTCATTCCAGGCTCGAGCAATGCCGCGTAGACCGTCGCGTCCTGATGCAGGTCGAGCGCCGTGGCCGCATGTCCCTCCCCGGCAGCGGCTGCCGCGCCCAGCCTTCCGTGCGATCTTTCGCCGGCCGCTCCTCCGCGCGTTGCCAGCACGCGAAGCCGTCCCCGGCGCTCCGCTTCTGAGAAGGCCTGCTGCGCATAGGTCGGGGTGAGCCCCGTGCGCTCCGGGAGAAGCCAGATTTGGAGGAGATGCACCGGGCGCGTGGAAGACGGATTCGCCTCGCCATGCACGACCCCCGTGCCGGCGGAGATGAGCTGCACGTCTCCCGGTCGCAGGACGGAACTCCCCCCGAGGCTGTCGGTGTGGGCCAGCTCGCCTTCGAGCACGTAGGTCAGGATCTCCATGTCCCGGTGTCCGTGCGAGGGGAAGCCGTGTCCCGCCTCCACCCGGTCTTCATTGAGCACCCGGAGCGCCCGAAACCCGGTGTGGTCCGGGTCGTAATAGCCGGCGAACGAAAACGTGTGCCGGGCGGAGAGCCAGCCGTGCTCGGCGTGCCCGCGCTCGCGGGCGGGTCGTACGGTGATCAAGGTAGCCTCCTGTCGTCGAACTTCGTGCGCTCGCTCCGCGCGAAGGCCAGGAGCCCTGCCTCGCAGACCCTGACACCGTCTCCTCGTTTCGGGACGACCGTGCCCGGCATTTCTCCGTGGTTCGGACCTGCGCATGCAGCTCCTCCTGGCCTCGCGCCCTGGTCAGTGCGCGCTGGCTTCAATCCTGCAGGGCCATCTCGAGGCGCCGGGCAGGGGGAAGAGTACCTGCGGCGGCTCTGGCGCGCCGACCGGCCAGCAGCCGGTCGACCGAAAACGCGCCCGAGCCGGTCAGCGAGAGGGCCGCGCTGGCCGAAAGGAGCAGGAGTACGTATTCCGCGCCGTTGGGCAGGAAGAAGCCGTTCTTCAGGTGGACCGTCGCGGCGGCCACAACCATGGAAAAGGCGATGGGGAGCGCAGCCAGTCGCGTGAAGAAGCCCGCCAGAAGCGCGAGCCCGCCCAAGAACTCCGCGGCGGTGACGGCCAGAGCGGACAAGGTGGGGAAGGGGATCCCCAACTGAGCCATCAGGCCTGCCACGCCAGGGATGCCGTAGACGAAGAGCTTCTGGGCGCCGTGGGCGACGAAAACGCCCCCGACGGCCACGCGGAGGACCGCGATTCCCCAATCCCGCAGCGCCTTCGATCGATTCATGTCGGATCTCCTTACCATGCTTCCGTGCCTTACATGCAAGTTGTGCCGTCAGTCGTTATAACGACTATCGGCCCCAGAAGGTTCACGCGAAATTCCGCAGCTCCTCACAGAGGTCGATGAGCTGCCGCAGCTTCTTCTCGCCCATCGGCACCAGCGGCTTCTTGTGGAGCCCCTCGACCACGTCGTCGAGGGAGGCGAGGAGTTTTGTGCCCGGCGGGGCGATGCGCACGAGGACGACGCGGCGATCTTCTTCGGACCGCGTCCGGCCGATCAGCCCGCGCGCCTCCAGCCGGTCGAAGAGGCGCGTGAGATCGGGCTCGAAGCGGATCATCCGGGCCCCGACCTCCTGGCAGGAGAGCCCGTTCGGGCCCGCTCCCCGCAGGATCCGCAGTGCATTGTACTGGGTCGCGGAAATCCCGTGGGGCTTGAGCGTCTCCTCCAGCGCCCGCTCGAGCACCGCCGCGGTCCGCTGGAGGTTGAGGTACGCCTCCTGTTCCAAGGAGGCGAAGGGCTTCGACTGCCGGATCTCGTGCGCAAGTTTGTTTGCCATGTCCTGATTATACTCGTTGTAACCATTGTTGTCAAGAGGAATATTTTTTGGGTGGGGGCCGGGCGCGGCGCTGCCTGCCGGCTGCCTCGAGGCGGGGCGCCTCAGCGCCCGCGCAAGATTGACTTCACATTTTCGTGGACCGACCGATGCTTGGGGGCGCGGGCCTCCGGCCCGCGCAGCGCGGCCCAGAGGGCCGCGCCCCCAGGAGCCTCGAGGTCTGAGGCTGCGCCGTTATTTTTGCGCGGGCGCTCAGCAGCGGCGCCGCATCGACTCCCGCGTGCGCTCGTGCGCGGCCGGGCTCACGAAGCCCTTCGAGGTGGAATGCGCCCACGTCTTCGCGATGTACTCGGCGGCGTCCGGGGTCTTGCAGGCGGTGTCGCCGTGGTCGACTTCGACCTTGCCGATGCGCTTGGAGGCGGCGACCGCGGCCTTCCGCAGCGCCGCGCTGCGGCAGCCGATCGCGATGAGGGCCTGGTTCATCGCCCCGCGCTCTTCGTTCGGCGCCGAGTGCATCGTCCGTTCGATCTCGGCCAGGCGCTCGGCGAACCAGGCGTCGGGCGTGCTCTCGTCGCGCATGGCCAGGGTGCCCACGAGGGACCACCCGGTGCAGCGTTCGGCGCCGCCGGGCTTCGAGAGCCATAGCCTCGCCTTGGCGCTCGCGTGCGGGCTCTCGGCGGCCAGCGCGCCGACGTAGCCGACGCACATCCGCATCCGCATGTCCTGCGCCCAGCGGTCGAGGTCCTGCGAGGAGATGCGCGCCGGGTCCACGATCTTGACGGCGAGGTTGCGCGCGTCGAAGTTGCCCGTGTCCCAGAGCGCCAGCGCCAGCTCGTGGTCCACGTCGATCCGCTTCGTCAGCTCCTTGAGCGTGGCGAAGCTGACGCCGAACAGGGGTTCCGTCGCGCCGTGGCGCGCGTAGGTCTTGCGCGTTTGGGCGGAGCCGGCCTTCTCGAGCGCGGACATCGCCTCGGCTAGCGACATGCGCGTCTTGGCTGCGCGCGGGGCCTTCGTCTTTGCGGGCATCGGAGGGCTCCTTCCGCTCGTGGGAGTTGATGATGGAGGAATCGTGTGGGATCGGGACGATTCCGCGACGCCCGGGGAGGGGAATGGACACGAGGTCCCGTCGGTGGGGTCCCCGACAGGTCCACCCAAGTGTTTCGACCGATGCCGCAGAGGATAGCAGGTCGATCGAAGAGTGTAAACATGAAGAGAGCGTCCCGCGCTTTCGGGCATGTCCACAAGTTGCGTTCCACGCTCATCGATGCCCAGGTCCGATGGGGTAGGAGCCTCACGTCTCCTGCCTCACGTCGTGCGAGGTGGGCCCGAGCCCCCAGGGGCACCGTTGCGAGAGGTGAGAGAAGAATGGCTTTGTCCCCCCTCGCGGGATACAATGGAACGCAAGGAGGGTCAAATTATGGGAAAGCCGATCCTTCCAGTCACGGTCCAGGATGTCGAAGGGCACACGGCGCGGGTCCTCGCCCTCTTCGACACGGGCTCGCATCCGACCCTCCTCCGGCAGTCCTGCCTCCCGCCGGACGCGCGACTCCTCACGTACGCGAAGCCTCGGGAGTTTCGGACCCCCGGCGTCTCAGGAAACCTCTCCGTCGTCGCCGTCACTCATCTCGTGGTCACGGTCGGAGAGCGGATGGTCGAAGACGACGTGCTCATCTCGCCGGACCTGCGCCAGGAAATGATCGTCGGCGCCGGCACGATGCAGAAGTGGGACATCTCGATCCGGAACGCGAACGGCGACACGTCCGTCGTCGTTGGCCGAGACCTCCGCGACCCCGACGTCACGGAGGTCGACCACCTGGGCTGACCGGCGCCTGGGGGACCGACCTCCCGCGCCCGCGCCCACGCGGCGTGTGCGCATCCGGCGCGGCTCACCGGCCCCCGTTCGCCTCCGCGTCCGCCACTCCCGCCTTCACCTCCCCCCGCCCCCGAATCAGCCCGAGCAGCTCCTCGACCGTGAGCTTCCCCGCGCGGTCGGTCCCCTCCAGCACGCCCGCGACCAGGTTGCGCTTGTCGGCGTGCAGCGACAGGATGTCCTCCTCGACGGTACCCGCGGTCACGATCCGGTAGACGGTCACCGGCCGCGTCTGGCCGATCCGGTGCGCGCGATCCGTCGCCTGATCCTCCACCGCGGGATTCCACCACGGGTCCAGGTGCAGCACGTAGTCCGCCGCCGTCAGGTTCAGCCCCGTGCCGCCCGCCTTCAGCGAAATGAGGAAGAGGTCGCCGTCCCCGCCCTGGAAGGCCTCCACTTCGCGGTCGCGCGCCACGGGCGGCGTCGAGCCGTCCAGGTAGCGGTAGCGGAGCTTGCGCGCGTCCAGGGCCTCGCGCACGATCGCGAGGAAGCTCGTGAACTGGCTGAAGACCAGCGCGCGGTGGCGCCCCTCGCGCAGCTCCTCCACGGTCTCGAGAAAGACGCCGAGCTTCGCCGACTCGAGGCCGCGGTCCGGAAAAACAAGGCGCGGGTGGCAGGCAAGCTGCCGCAGCGTGGTCAGCGCGGCCAGCACGTGGAAGCGACCGTCCGCCCCCTCCCCTTCCTCCTTCGCCTCGGCCAGCCCCGCGAGCAGCGCGATCCGCGTCTGGTCGTAGAAGGCGCGCTCCGCCGCCGTCGGCTCGGCCAGGAGCTGGATCTCCGTCCGCGGCGGCAGCTCGTCGAGCACCTCGGCCTTCGTGCGTCGCAAAATGAACGGCCGCACGAGTCGCGCCAACGCGTGTCGCCGCCCGGCGTCCTTGTCCCGCTCGATCGGGACGGCGAACCGCTCCCGAAAGCGCTCCCAGCTCCCGAAGAGCCCCGGACAGACCGCGCGAAACAGGCTCCACAATTCGCCCAGCCGGTTCTCGATCGGCGTCCCGGTCAGCGCGAGCCGCCATTCCGCGTCGAGCCGCCGCACTGCAGCCGCGGTCTTGCTCTGGTGATTCTTCACGAACTGCGCCTCGTCGAGCACGAGCGTTCCCCAGCGCACGCTCGCCAGCTTTTCCACGTCGCGCAGGACGAGGCCGTAGCTCGTGACCACCAGGTCTCCCGCGCCGAAACGGTCGGGCTCGAGCAGGCGATCCGTCTCGCGGTACAGGATCGGCCGTAGCGTCGGGCAGAAGCGGCGCGTCTCGCGGATCCAGTTCGTGCCGACCGAGGTCGGGGCGACGACGAGGGCGGGTCCGCGCGGCGCGCGGTCCAGGAGCGCGGCGAGCGCCTGCACGGTCTTGCCCAGGCCCATGTCGTCCGCGAGGCAGCCGCCGAGTCCCCACGCCGCCAGGCGGCTGAGCCACCGGTAGCCCTCCACCTGGTAGTCGCGCAGGTCCGCGGCCAGCGTGGACGGGGGCTCGGGAGTGATGCGCATCGCGTCGTCGAAGCGCCGCCCGGCTTCCTCCCACGCCGCGCACGCCCGCACGGTGCCGGCCTCAGCGAGGTATTCGCGCACGAGCGGCGCGGTCGCCGGTCCCACCTCCAGCCCGCCGCGTTCAGAGTGGGCGAGGTCGGACAGGTCGCGGAGTCGCTCGCGCAGCGCGGCCGTCAGGCGCAGAAACCGGCCTTCGGAAAGCGCGACGTACCGGCGCCCCGCGCGCAGCGCCTCCAGCACCGCCGCCAGGCGCACGTGCCGGCCGTCCAGCTCCACGTGACCGTCGAGGCCGAACCAATCACGCCGGGTTTCGATGCCGATCCGAAGGTCCTTCGGCGTCGCCGCGCGCTCCAGCACGAGCACGAGGTCCCCCTTCTTCGGCCATTCCACGACCACGTCCTCGCGCTTGTGCTCTTCGATCGCCGCAAGGAGGTCCAGCGCGTCCTCGTCGCCGCGAAGCAGCCAGCGCCACGGACCGGCCGCCGGGTGGCGCGAAAGGCCGAGCGCGGCGGCCGTCTCATCGGCCGCGCCCGTCTCACGCGCCAGGTCGCGCCGCGCGCGCAGGCCTTTCCCCGCGCGCGTCTCGAGGACCGAGCCGGGCCCCTCGCCGGGCACGAAGAGCGCCGCGCCGTTGGGGACGGGTCGGACGCGCAACTCCGCCACGAAGCTCCCCGCGCGCTCGGGCGTGAGCAGCAGCCGCATGCGGCCGTCCGCGGCGATCTCTTGTCCGGCGAGCTCCGGGGGGAGCTCCACCGGGAGCAGGCCCTCCAGCCGGCGCAGGCGCTCGAGCAGTTCCTCCGCTTTGTCCGCGGGCACCTCCGGCCGCGCGTCCAGGAGCGCGGCCACCACCTTCATGTGGATCGGGCTCCCACGAGCGACCACTGCCCGCCTCCCTTTGCGGTCGATGAGGAGCAGGCCGGCGTCCGTGAGCTGCACGATGACGCCGGGACCCGCGGCCACGCCGCCCGCGGTCGGCAGCAGGGTCAGCTCTCCGGTGGGGGACCTCGCGGCCAGCACGCCGAGGTCACCCCGCTCCACGCGGAGCGGCTCAGGCCCGGTCTCGCCGAACGACACGTGAGGATGGCCCACGAGGGCCTCGAGCGCCGGCAACGCCTCGAGCCCGTCGCCGCGCAAGACCGAAGCGCACGGCCCGTGCGTGGTGAGGCCCGTGCGCAGCGCGGCGTCATCCGCGCCGACCACCCACTTCTCCCGCGCGGAGAGCAGCCGCGCAGCGTTCAGGCGCTTGCCCGGGCTCCACTTCCCGCTCGGGTCCCGGCGTTGCACGAAGGGCACGACGTAGAGAGCGTCGTGCGCCTGCACGATCCGCCAGGAGAGGCGGGGCGCCGGCGCGGAGGAAGCCGCGGGGGCCTTGCTACCCGGCTTTTGGGGCTCGCACTCCGTCAGGACGGAGTCCAGGTGCGCGAGCCGTCGCTGCCAGCGGGGTTGCTCGAGGTCGGCGCCGAGGGTCGCCGCGAGCGGGTGTCCTCGCTGACGGAGGCCTTCGGCCGCGGCCGCGAGCAGCGAGGAGGTGTGCCAGCAGATGTCGTAGCGGGGGCCTTGAGCGCACGGGCAGCCGAAGCGCACCGAGGCCAGGTTTTCGTCGAAGGTCACGGTCGCGGGAAAGATCGCGACGCTGGTGTAGACGTTGCCCCCGAACGAAAGATGTACGGGATCCCACGTCAGGAGTTCCACCGGGGCGTTGACCGGGTCGGTCATTTCCGGGATCCGGGCGGGGAAGAGCCTGCGCACGCGCGTGACAAGGTCCACCAGGCGTTGGAGGCGGGAGCCCTTGGGCGCCACGGCGGGCTGCGGGCGGCTCTGGCGCGCGAACCGGCGCAAGCCGCTTTCCTCGACGACCTCGAGGCCGGGGGCGAGGAGGAAGATCTGCGCCAGCGGACCGATCGGCCGGCCGGAAAGGCCTCCGGCGCAGGCGGAGACCGCTTGCAGCATTTGCCGGGGCGCGTTGACCGGCCCGGGCGGCGGATGATCGACGACTTTCAAGAGGGCGGCGACGAGAAGGGCTTCGTCCAGTTCCCGGGCCTCGGGACTCCGCTCGAACTGCGCGTCGAGCGTGTAGACGCCGGCGTCAGGGTCGCCGCACCGGCAGGCCACTTCACCTGTGAAAGGCGGGTTTCTGTGCAGGTGGGCGGGCACCTCGTACACGCGGAGGAAGCCCTTCGCCGCGAGGTCGGCGCCGCCGGCCGGTGCACCGCGGGTCGCGAGCAACATCGTGTGCTGCGCCCAGCTTGCGGGCGTGAGCCCCCGCCCCAGCGGCCGACAGACCTCGCCATCGAGCAGGGTCAACGTGAGCTCGACCGGTTCCCGATCCAAGCGTGTGAAAGGGAAGAAGCGATGGCCGGGCACGAAGAAGCCGAGCGTGAGCTCCTCCGCGGACAAGCGAAGCACGAAGCTGCACGTGCGGGCCAGGATCCTGGGGGTGTAGAAGCGCCCGAGCCCCTCCCCGACTTCCGGGTGCTCGCGCAGGGCGGCCGCCACTTCCGGCTCGGCGACCTTGACTGCCTTGGCGATCCCCTGGGTCGCCTCCGTCGCCGTAAAGGGCTCGAGCCGGTGCCGCAGCCAGCGCTCGAGCGCGTCCGAAATGCCGGCCCGCCTCACGGGTCACCGCCCTTTTCCCGCCCGGCGCAAATGCCCCGGCTCGAGGAGGAAGAGGAGATCGCCGCTCCCGGGGCCGTGGTGCTGTCCGACGTCGACGGCGAAGAGCCCGCCCTTCTTCAGCCGCAGCGTGATCGACGTGTCCCCCGACAGGAGGTACGCCGCGAGGTCGGAGAGAAGAGGCTCGTGCCCGACGCAGAGGATCTCCTCTTCGGGGCAGTTCGAGAGCAAGCGCTCCCAGACCTCCGGAGGGGAATGCCCGGGGGTGAGCACTTCCGTCGGGGTCGGCTCCCCCATGGACAGTTCGCGCGCGACCACCGCGGCCGTCTGCGCGGCTCGGACCCATGGACTCGTCCAGATTTTTCCCGGATGCATGCGCAGGGCCCGGATGCCGCGCGCGATGCCGACGAGCTTGCGATGTCCCTCCGGCGTAAGCGCCCGGTCCGCGTCGCGCAGCCCCGGCTCGGCCGGCTCCGCGATCGCGTGCCGCATGCCGAGGATGATCATCCGCGTCCCTCCTCTTCGGTCCTTCCGTCCGCCGGGTGTTCGGGCCCGGTCCCCGCGGCGGCGACGGCGACCGGAGCGGGTGTGCGCTCGCCCGAGTCCGCGCCTGGAACCGCGGCTCCGGGCCCGGCTGCGCCGGCGACCGGCGCGCCCGCGACGGCTCCGGCCGAGGCCCCGGCGGCCTGACTTGTCGCGCTCCCGGCGCCGGCCGCTTCGGCGGAGAGGACCGCCGTCCCGCCCCGACGGGACTTCGGCAACAGCGGCGCGACCATCGTGCGAAGCTGCGCCTGGATCTTGTCGATCGGCTTCGAGGCGTCCACCACATGAAAGCCGTACGGCTCCGTCATCCGGTCGAATTCCTTGAGCAGCAGGCCCTGATACTTGCGGAAGCAATCGAACAAGTCGGTGCCGAGCCGCAGGTCCATCCCGCTTTCCCAGTAGTTCATCCCCCCCGATTCCAGCACGCGTTGGATCAGGTCGTCCACGCCGATCCGGAGGTAGCAGACCAGGTCCGGCACGAGCGCGAACGAGAAGAGCTCGCGCACCCAGGTGGGATCGGCCCCGCGGACGAAATCGCGGGCGAACGCCGTATAGATGTAGCGATCGGCGAGGACCACGAAACCCGCTCGCAGCGCCGGGATGATTTGTTTTTCGAGACGATCCGCGAAGTCCGTCGCGTAGAGCAGGCTGAAGGTCAACGGATTGAGCATGTTTCCGGCCTTCGCCGCGTCGATCGACTTGGCCATGAGCGCCGACCGGCTCCAGCCCGTTTCGACGACGCCGTACCCTTCGACCTGCAGCCACTCCTTGAGCTGCGCGATCTGGGTGCCGCGCAAGAATTACTTCACATTTTCGTGGACAGACCGATGCCTGGGGGCGCGGGCCTCCGGCCCGCGCAGCGCGGCCCAGAGGGCCGCGCCCCCAGGAGCCTCGAGGTCTGAGTCTGCGCAGTTATTTTTGCGCGGGCCCTATGGCTCGAGCGAGGCGCTCGGGGTCGGAAAGGTCCGCCAGAAGGGCTTCGTGCTCTTCCGCAGCGACCCGCGGCGCACCGTGTAGGCCTCCAGCCGCGCCGCCACCAGCTCCCGCACCCGTTCCTGTTGCACGTTGATCGGCTCCGCCGCGTCCATCACCGCCAGCCCGTACTCGGTCACCACCTGGTCGTACTCGGAGAGGACGCGCGACTGGAAGATCCGGAAGCTCTCGTGCACGTCGCGCGAGAGCCCCAGGTCCATCCCCGCTTCGTGGTACTTGATCTTCGCACGCGCCGAGAGCAGCCGGTCGAGCGCCACGTCGATCGGCGTACGGAAATAGATCGCGAGGTCTGGCCTCACCGCGAAGGCGTACAGGTTGCGCACCCATTCCGGGTGTACGCCGCGCACCACGTCCCGGGCGAAGGCCGTGTACACGTAGCGGTCCGCGAGGACGATCATCCCCGCCTTGAGGGGCGGGATCACCTCGTAGGAAAGGCGGTCGGCGAAGTCCGTCGCGTGGAGCAGGCTGAAGGTCGTCGGCGTCAGGAGGTCCTTTTTTTTCCCCTTCTTCGTCGTTTCCCGCACGAGGGCGGAGGAGTTCCACTCCGTGAAGAAGACCGGATAGCCGCGCGAGTTCAGCCAGTCGTGCAGGAGCTTGAGCTGGGTCGATTTCCCGCTGCCGTCGATCCCCTCGACGACGAAGAGCTTGCCGGGCAGGTTGTGCGGTTGTGCGAGGCTCATGCGATTTCTCCCGCGGCGCCCGCGCGCTCGACGCGGATGCGCACCGTCCGCTTCAACTCCTCCTCGACGACTTCGAGGTACCGGGAGGCGGCCCACAGCTCGAGCGAGGGGTCCCCTGCCGCGACCACGGTCAGCAGGATCCCCGAGCCGTCGAGGCGGACCCGGAGCGACCGCACGATGGAGTAGTGCCCGCGGTCGAGCCCCTCCGCCACCCGCAGCAGCGCCGAAAGGACGCTCACCGTCCGGCGGTCGCGGCCGGAGAGCGAGGCGAACTCCTCGTGGCGGGCACGGGGCGGGCTGCGGCGATGGTAGCGTGCGACGTTCGCCATCACGAGGATCTCGTCCCGCGAGAAGCCGTCCAGCTCGGTGTTCGCGATGAGGTAGTACGAGTGCCGATGGTGGCGCTCGTAGCTTACCAGGTAGCCGATGTCGTGCAGGAGGGCCGCGTAGTGCAGGAGCTCCCGCTCCTCGGGGCCCATGCGGTGGAGCGGGGCCGTCCCGTCGAAGAGGCCGAGCGCCAGCCGCGCCACCTGTTCCGGGTGTCGCGTGTCGGGCGTGCAGCGTTCGAGGAGGCCCAGGACGTTGCGAAGGCGCACGTCCGGGACCTTCGTCTCCATCTCCAGCTTGCTCCGGTTCCGCTCCATGAAGTCGAGGATCGCCCCTTCGCGCACCGCGCGTTCGGAGACGATGAGCTCGTCGAAGTCGAGCTTCTGCATCGCGCGTTTGAGCGTGAGCGCGCCGGGGAGCAGAAGGTCGCAACGGTCCGGGTCGAGGCCGGGCACCTTCAGCCGCTCCGCCGCGGAGAGGGGCTCCAGCCGTTCGCAGAGCTCCTCCACCTGTCCGAGCGTGAGGCGCGCGCAGTGCATCTGCTCGAGCGGGTCGCGGGCCTTCACGCGGTGCGCGATCTGCTTGAGGTTCTGGATCGTCCCCGACGTGCCCACGAGGAGGGACGGACCGAGCACCTTCACGCGCCGCAACCCGTCGTCCAGGCGGTGGTCGATCTCGGCCTCGAGCGCGCGCAGCTCCCGGCGGGAGATGGGGTCGGTGTGCACGAACTGGTCCCGCAGGCGGGCGCAGCCAAGCGGCAGGCAGGTCGAGACCAGGACGCGCTTTTCGTCCCCGGCCCCCACCTCGAGGCTCCCCCCGCCGATGTCGAGGACGGCTGCCCGCTTTCCGTCGAAGTCGATCGAGTTTTGGACCGCGAGGAAAACGAGGCGGGCCTCTTCCTCGCCGGAGAGGACGCGGACGCGGATCCCGGTGAGCTTGCGCACCTGCTCGAGGAACTCGCCGCCGTTCGACGCGAAGCGGACGGCCGAGGTGGCGAAGGCGAAGAAGCGGCGGATGCCGCGGCCGGTCGCGTGCTGATGGAAGCGGCGGACCGTCTCGAGGCCGCGGATGAAAGTCTCGGTCGGGAGGCGTCCTTCGCGGAAGCAGCCGTCGCCGAGGCGGGCCATTTCGCGTTCGCGTCCGAGGATGCGGTAGTCGTCCCCGTCGATGGCGACGAGGTACATGTGGATGGAATTCGTGCCGATGTCCATGACGGCGAGCTTCACGGCGAGCCCTCGGTTGGGGGACGCGGGGCGAGGCACCGGAGTCGGGGTCGGAGCCGGGCGATTTTACCACCCGTCCGGTAATCGGGCCACGATAAACCGTTCGAGAGGGCGAGTGCCTCTCGGCCGCCGATCGCGGGCGGTCGTCGAGGGCGGTTACCACGGAAACACGGAGACGGCACGGGGGGCGGTGTCTCGCATCCTCCCGCGGGGGATGCTCCGAAGTGTCCCTTGCCCTCTCCGCGAGTCCTCCCTGTCTCCGTGCTTCCGTGGTGTGACGGGCTTTCGCCCGACCGTTCGCGCCCACTCAAGCGCCTGCCGCCGATGGCCGATACTCCGATGGGGAACTCTTGACTTCACGCCTCCACGGGGCATATGCTGTGCCGTGCGGGAGGCGTCAACGATCTCGGCAGGAAGAGTCGAAGCGGGAGCACCAACCATGAGTGCGAACGTGCGGGCGCGGACGGGGGCCTTTGCCCTCCTGGAACTGATCTTCGTGATGATCACGATCGGCCTCCTCGCGGGGCTGATGCTGAGCGGCGGCGTCCCGGATCCGAAAAAAAAGCCGCAACCGAAGCTGGTCGTACGGTTCCTGGAAGCGCCCGCGATCCTGAACCACGGCGACGCGGCGGTGTACCGTGTGCGCTGCGAGCGGATCACCGAGGAGGGGGAGACGGTGCCGGAAGTGAACCTGCCGGTGGGTTTCCAGTTGAACGTCCCGCCGCGTGCGCTCATCCTGCGCTACTGGGACGCGGAGGGAAAAGAGCGGACGACGGGCTGGAAGGGGGCCGCGAGCGCGGCCACGCTGACCGATGCCAAGGGGGAGGCCGCCGTGGAGCTCGAGGGCGAGCTGGAAGGCGCGGGGAATCTCACGGCCACGGCGTCCGTGATTACGAACGCGGGCGGCATCACCATGAGCGCGACCGAGATCGCCTGCTTCCTGGTGAAGTGAAGCGCGCGAGCGGATGGACCGCGGGCCGGCACCCGCAGGGAACTGCCGTGTCCGAGGCTCGGCTTGCGCTCCCGTCGCAGGCCGCGAGACCGCTCGCTCACGCTCGCGGTTCGGTTTTCGGCGCGTCCGCCTTCGGCTCCGGCTGCGGCGCTGCGCCACCCTCCTTCTCCTTCGACTCCTTCGGCTTCTTCGGCGCGGGCCGCTCGAAGTCCTTGTCGGCCAGGCCGGGATTCAGCTTCACGTCCGAAGCCTTCACCTCCAGCCGCTTCTCCCCGCCCTGCGAGACGATCCAGTGGTGCGGGAAGGGGAGCTTCTCCACGTCGCGGTAGTCGTCGTAGCGCTCCTCCTCCTCCATGCCGGCGGGGCCGAACCACTGGCGCGCGAGCCGGTGCGTCTCCGCGTCCACGGCGAGCGAGCAGGTGTTGCCGCCGGCGAGCTGGACGAAGAGGAGGTCCACCTTGCGGCCGCCGAGGTCTCGCGTCCCGGCGTGCCGGGCGACGGCCTTGCCGTCCGCCAGGTCGACGAGGACCCGCACCCAGTGGCGCGCGACCGCGTTGCGAGTCTCTTCGGTATCGGTCGCGTCCATCTTCTGCGTTCCCTGCGGCGTCTGGATCCAGCCGGCCTTGCCGTCGAAGACCTGGACGATCGCCCCCATCGGGCTGAGGACCGACATGCGGATCCGGTCGGGAAAGGCGAGCGCGAGCGAACCGGCGAGCTGCAGCTCGCCTTGCGGCGTGGCAACCGTCACGCGCGTCTTCAGCTTCAGGTCCTTGATCGCGGCGAGGGCGTCGCGCCCCCCGTGCGCGGCGACGGCCGCGGTCACGACCTCGGCCGCCCGTGCGCGCGTCTCCGGGGAATCGGCCGGCTCGGCAGGGCCGGCGACCGCCTTCTCGGGTTCGGCGGCCGCGGCGCCGGCCGGAGGGTTGTCCTTGGGCGGAACCGCACCCGTGCCCGCCGCGCCGGTGCCTTCGGGCTGGGCTCCCGCCGGAGTGCCCGCGCCCGCGCCCTTCGCGCCGCCGGCCTTCGGGGACACGAGCGGGATTTCCTTCACCGGTCCGAAGGTCGAAAGAGGTTTGTCGAAGTCCGCGTCATGCCCGACGACGAGGATCGTGAACGACTCTGGGTGCAGGTATTGCGCGGCGACCCGCTGCAGGTCGGCGACCGTCACCTTCCGGATCTGCTCGAGCAGCCGCTCCAGCAGCTCGTGCGGCAGCCCGTAGTACTCGTATCGCAGGTGGCGCGCGAGGACCTCCGACTTCGAGTCGTAGTAGAAGACCGAGCTATTCAGGAAGCTCTCCCGCGCCTGGGCCAGCTCCGCCTCGGTGACGGGCCTTTCGCGGATCTCCCGCACCTCGTCGAGGGCGGCCTGGATGACCGCCGCGGTCGATTCCGACTTGGTCTGCGCGACGATTTGGAAGATGCCGACATGGTCGAAGCCCGCGCCGAGCTCGCTGTGGACGTCGTAGGCTAGGCCGCGCTGCTCGCGGATGTGATTGAAGAGCCGCGACGAGAACCCGCCGGAGCCGAGAACGTTGTCGAGGAGCACGAGCGCGGCGTAGTCGGGGTTGTCGCGCTTCACGCTCAAGTGCCCGACCAAGATGCTGAACTGGTTCACGTCCTCCTTGCGGACCAGGTACACGCCGGAGCTGCCCGACGCCTTCGCGTCCACGCCCGGGAGCGGCGGGGGTTCCGTGCTTGCGCGCGCCCAGCCGGCGAAGGCCGCCTCCAGCTTTTTCAGCATCACGGCGGAGTCGAAATCGCCGGCGACGCCGAGGATGGTGCGGTCGGGGTGAAACGCCGCCTGGTGGAAGGCGACCAGGTCCTCACGGCGGATCCGGTCGATGGTTGCCAACTCGGACGTGCGGGCCCAGGGGCTCGACGCCCCATACACCGCCTTCTGGAACTCGCGGCCCGCGATGTCGTTGGCTTCGTCGTTCCGGCGGGCGATCTCGCTCTTCGCCAGAGAGCGGGCGAGCTCCAGCTTTTCCTGCGGGAAGGCGGGGTGTTGGAGCACGTCGGACAGGATCGCGAGCCCGGCGTCGAAGGACTCCGCCAGGCAGGAAAGGGTGGCCGTGCCGCTGCTCTCGCCGATCGATACTTCGACGGAGATCGCCTTCTGGTCCAGCTCCTCGTCGAGCCGGTCGGCGGGATGGGTCTCGGTCCCGCCGCTTCGCATCACCTGGCCCGTGATCGCGGCGAGGCCGAGCTTGTCCTCGGGCTCGTAGACGGAGCCGGTGCGCACGGTCGCGGCCACGTGGACGAGGGGCAGCTCGTGGTCCTCGAGCAGAAAGACGGTGAGGCCGCACGCGAGCGCGTGCTTCGTGGGCTGTGGAGGCGCGAAGGCGCGCGCCGGCGGCAGCTTCAGGCCCTCGGGCCGGTGGGGCATCGCGGGTGCGGGGACGGCGGCGCCGTTGCCTTCGTCGGCGGGGGCCGCGAGCGAGGACGCGGGAGCCGAGAGCGAGGCGAGGAGGACGGCGGCGGCGAAAATGGGGGCGGAGGCCAGGGCGCGGAAACGGATCATCGAGAGGGACTCCTGCTCGGGGAGGACGAGGTCAACGCGGATGCGGAGGTGCGCTGTGAGCGTGAAGAGCCTGCGCCGGCGCATTGCCACGAGGGTCCGAATTCGATTTCAAAATTCAAGTTGCAAAAGTCAAATTTCAAATTGGGGGGTCAATCCCCCGACCCCTCGGGACCGGGGACGGTCAGGAGGCGGCCGACGGTGCGGTTGCGCGAGAGGAAGCACTCCTTCGCCACGCGCTGCAGGTCGGCCGGGGTCACAGCGTCGATCCGTTCGAGGTGGCGGAAGAGGTTCTTCCACGAACCGGTCAGCGCCACGTAGGAGGTGAGCTGGGCGGCCAGGCCGCTGGAGGACTCGAGCCCGCGGACGAATTCCGCGCGGGCGCGGGTCTTGACCCCGGCCAGCTCGTCGGCGGAGACCGGCTCGTTCTTGACCCGTTCGATCTCTTCGTAAATCAGCTTTTCCAGCTCCTCGGTCGTGTGGTCGACCGACGGAACGGCGTAGAAGAGGAAGAGGCTCGGGTACTTGTTTCCCGGCAGGCCCGTGAAGGCGCCGGTCTGCATGGCGAGCTTGCCCTTCACGAGCCGCCGGTAGAGGCGCGAACTGCGTCCACCCGCGAGGATGTCCGTGAGTGCGTCGTACACGGCCTCGTCGGGGTGTTTCGCGGCCGGCTTGTGATAGCCGATGCCGAGGATGGGTTGTGCCTGCGTCTCGACCTCCAGCCGTCGCTCCCCTTCCTGGGGCGGCTCGACGGTCACCAGCGGCTCGGGCAACGGCGCCGCGGGGATGCGCCCGAAGTACTTCGCCAGGACCGGGAGGACCTCGGCGGTCGCGAAGTCCCCGACGATGCCGACGATCGTCTTGCCGGGCACGTAGTGTTTCGCATAGAAGGCGCGCGCCTTGGCGCGAGTGAGGCCGTCGAGGTCGGACCGGTGTCCGATCGTGGGCCAGCGGTAGGGATGGGCCTTGAACGCGACGGAGAGGAAGTCCTCGATCAGCTTGCCCGTGGGCTGGCTCTCGGTGCGCATGCGGCGCTCCTCGATGACCACGTCGCGCTCCTTGTAGAACTCGCGGAGCACGGGGTAGAGGAAGCGCTCGGACTCGAGGAGGCACCACACCTCGAACTTGTCCGACGGGAGGCTCGATACGTATTGGGTTGCGTCCGCGCCGGTCGAGGCGTTGAGTCCGGTGCAGCCCTGTCGTTCGAGGAGCGTGGAGAACTCGTTGCCGACCACGAAGGCGCCCGCGGCCTCCTGCGCCTGCTGGAAGGCCTTCTCGAGGCCCGCGAGCCGTGCGGGATCGGCGGCGTCCCCCTTGTGGCGCTCGGCGAGAAGCGCCTCGTGAGCTGCCTCCTCGGCCTCGACGGCCTTTTGCTCGCCGACCCAGTCGCGCGTGCCGATCGCGGTGGTGCCCTTGAAGGCCATGTGTTCGAACATGTGGGCGAGCCCGGTTTGCCCGATCTCCTCGTCCACCGAACCGACGTCGACATAGGTGTGGAAGGAGATCACGGGCGCGTGGTGGCGTTCGAGGAGGAGGAACCGCATGCCGTTGGGGAGGCGGTGCTCGGTCACCTGTTTCTCGAGGTCTGCGAAGCCGCCGCGGGCGGGCTCGCCGGTCGCGAGCGCCGGCAGGGCGACAGCGACCAGGGCTGCGAGTGCGAGGATCGGCCGCGCGGCGCGCGATCGTCGGCGAGGAATCGGGCAATGCTCCACGAGCGTCCCTTTCGAATGGCGAGGAGGAGCCGGTGTGGGTGCGATGCGCGGAATCGGACCCGGTCCCGCGTTCGCGAAGCCGCGGGACTCTACGCCGCCGACGCGTCGATGTCAAGCCTCCGACCGCGCGCGCGGGGAGTGGGAGGCGAGAGGGAAATTCGAAACGAAGAACGAGCCACCGAAGACGCTGAAGACGCCGAACTTTATACGGGGGACGGATCTGTTCGGGGTCGTTCGTCGTTTCGGTGACAGAATCGCGCAGAAACTTGCTTTCTGGGAAAAAAAAGTTACCCCGGCAGGGAATCGGTTGCGAGACCGAACCCGAGGGAACCGAAGGTCGCGCTGAGACCACTCCCTCACGGTCGCGGTTCGGATCGGCTGCGCCAGTCGATCCGTGAGCATTTCGTCATTCGGTGTCTTCGGCGTTTTCGGTGGCTCGTCCTTCCGCTGGGCTGACCGGTGGCCACGTTCAGCTCGCCGGGCTTGCTCGCACGTAACCCTTCACCACGGGGGCACGGAGAAACGGAGGCCTCCCGGAGGACCTTCGCCGGCTTTGCGAACTCACGAGTGTCCACAAGCAATTGCGTCGGATTTCTTTCTGACAGGATAACAGGATCAACTGGATACGGCGTTGGAAAATCCTGTTGATCCTGTTATCCTGTCAAAATAAAGTCGGCAGACTCCTGCCTCGACATGTCAACCCCTCCATGCCTCCGTGGTGATGCGCACCGCCCCTGAACGGTTACGCTCGCACATGCACGATTTCATTTCCTCCCCGGCGGTTTTTTGCCATTCTGTGCCCTGGTTCCCGGGCATCACTCCCGCTACACCCCCCCCCTCGTTCAGCTTCGGAGGCCTTCCCCGCATGAATCTGCAGGATGAAATCGAGCTCACGGCGCCGCCCCAGGTCGTCTGGGACTACGTGCAGGATTACGCGCGCAGGCAGGAGTGGGACCGCTCGGTGGCGCGGGCGGAAAAGCTGGGGGACGGCCCGCTGCGCGCCGGGGCCGTGCTCCGCTTAACCACTCCGCCCCAGGGCGGCGCCTCGTTCACTTGGGACGCGGAGTACGTCACCTTCGATCCGCCCCGCAAGTCAGCGGTGAAGATGGCCGCCAGCACGGGCCTGCATCCCTTTCGCACAATGGCTGGGAGTTGGGCGTACGATGAGCGGGGAGGCGGGACGCTCTTCCGGATGACGATGCACTACAACCTGAAGTGGGGCTGGCTCGGCCTCGCGCTCGACCGCGTTTTCCTGCGTCGCAGGATCGCACGGACGTTGCGGGAGAGCCTGGAAGCGCTGCGGGAACGGCTCGCTGTGCGGGGCTGATCGAGGTCAGCGCGCAAGACGGGACCGGGCGTCTTCGAGCGGGCCGCGAAGCTGCGACGCGAAGCCCGGCTCGAGTCGGATCGCCGCCTCGAGGTCCGCGGCGGCCTCGGCCCAGAGCCCCAGAGCGTGCCGCGCCAGGCCGCGCCACGCGAGCGACTGTCCACTCTTCGGGTCCAGGGTGATCGCCTGGTCCAGGTCCGCGAGGGCCTCGCGGGCGAGCGGAGCCGGGTCCCCGCCGTGCGCCTTCTGCACGAGCGCCTGGTTCGTTCGCACGCCTCCACGTCCCCGCAAGGCCTCGACCGAACCCGGGTCCTCGTGGAGCACGCGACCCCAGTCCGCGACCGCGCGTTCGAAGTGCGGCGTCGGGTCTTCGCCCCGCGCGAGCCGGCGCCCCGCCCACGCCGTGGAGACGATCGCCCGCTGCCGCCACGCCTCGGTCGACGGCGGCGACAGCGCGGACGCGCGGTCGTAGTCCGCGACGGCGGCGGCGTACAGCGGCTCCGCATCCTCCCCGTGTGCCTCCCGCCACCCGGCCCAGTTTCCGTGCACGTAGCCCTGGTAGAGCCAGACCGCCTGCGCGCCCGGGTCCATGGCCAGCGAGCGCGCGAGATCTTCCAGGGCCTGCGCGTAGAGCGGGCCCGGGTCTTCCCCGCGTCGCTGCCGTTCGGAGCCCGCGTTCAACCCCAGCAGTCCCCGGCTCGCCCACAGCCACGGCCACGCGGGGTTCAGTCGGGTCGCCTCCGCCAGGTCGGCCAGCGCCTCCGCGTGGATGCCCGTGGGGTCCTTCCCGGACCGCGTCGCCCACCACCCGAGATTCGTTCGGGCGTTCGCGCGCCGCGTCCAAGCGACCACCGAGCGCGGGTCGAGCGCCGCCGCGCGCCCGTACGCACGCACGGCCTCCGCCCAGGCCGCCGACGGATCGCGTCCGCGATTCGCGAGGAAGCCTCCCCGGTCGTTCTCGACATCTCCCCGAAAAAGCTCGAGCTCAAGGGCGGATGCGCCCAGCTCCGCGGCCTGCGCCACATCGGCCAGGGTCTCGTCGTACAATGGCGAAGGGTCTCCGCCCGTCGTCCAGCGCCAGGAGGCCTGCGCCGCCCGTGCGCTCGCGCGCCGGCGCCAGGGCTCCGCCTGCGTCGGGTCCAGCTCCACCGCCCTCCCGAAATCAGCGATGGCCCCCTCGTACGCGGCATCGGGCTGCGAACCGGCATCGCGCGCGGCGAGCCCCATTCGGTAGCGCGCGTTGCCGCGGCCGAGCCAGAAGGGGACGTACCCGCGGTCCGCGTCCAGCCCCCGTCCGTACATCGTCGCGGCCGCGTCCCACTGACCGGCCCCCTCGTTCGCCCGCGCCAGGCCTTCGTACGCCTCTTCCAGCGTCCCGTCCCCGCGCAGGGCCTCCTCCAGCAGCTCGCGGGCGCGGCTAGGGTGTTCACCTGAGGCGGCCCCGTACGCGAGCGCAAGGCCGCGCGCGCAGGCGAGCCGCGCCGCGGTGAGGATTTCCCCCGCGCCCGCCGTGGACGTCCCGGCGAGCACTTCGAGACGCGCCAGGTCCGTGCGCAGGCCGGCGCGGAGCTGGACCGCTTCCTTGTCCCGCGCCTCGAGCGCGGCATCGTCCGGGATGGAGAGCCGGATCGGCGAGGCGCCGGGCGCGCCGCCGACTTTGACCGCCGGGCCCGACCGGCCGAGGCGTGCGGCTTCTTCCGTGCGTGCGGCCTCCCGCAGCGTTTCCATCCGTTCGGCGTGAGCGCGCGCGGCAAGGACGGCCCGCTCGTACAGGCTCGGCGCGTAATCCGGCTCGCGCGCCAGGGCTTCGTCTTGGGCGTGCCGCGCCTCCGGGAAACGCATCAGCGCGCGGTACAGCCGTCCCAGGCGATAGTGCGGCTCCGCGCGCCTCTCCCCCGCCGCGGCAACCTCCGCCACCGCGCGTTCGATCCGCGGCACGTACTCCTCGCGCGCCTTGCGCATCGACGCGCCCGCGCGGCGCAGGGCGAGCGTCGTGTCCACCAGCAACTCCGTCTTGTAGCGAAGCTCTTCGATGAGCCTCGCCCGGAGCGCGGCCTGCGCACTCTCGAAGCCGCGCGTGCGCCAGGCCGCGATGCCGGCGATCGCGGCGGCGAGGAGGCAGAGCGTCGCCGCGGCCGTTGCCGCGCGCCGGCGCCGCACCCATTTCACGACGCGATACCGCACCGAGACCGGCCGCGCGAGGATCGCCTCTCCTTCCAGGAAGCGTCCGAGGTCCTCGGCGAGGGCGGCCGCGCTCGCGTAGCGCTTCGCCGGGTCCTTCTCCATGGCCTTGAGAATGACCGTCTCGAGGTCGGCCGAGAGGTCCGGGTTCACGCGCCGCGGCGGGACGGGCTCGCCATTGAGCACTTGGAGGAGCTGCAACACCGCGCTTGCGCCCCGGAAAGGAAGCTCCCCGGTCACCGTCTCGTAGAGCATCGCCCCGAGCGAGTAGACGTCGCTTCGTTCAGTGATGGCGCGGATTTCCCCGGCCGCCTGCTCGGGGGGCATGTAGGCGACGGTGCCGAAGACCTCGCCGCTTCTCGTCCGCGCCCCTCCGCGCGAGACGTCGGCGTGCTCCAGCAGCTTCACCATCCCGAAATCGACGACGCGCGGCCGACCCGTCCGGTCGAGCAGGACATTCCCGGGCTTCAGGTCCCGGTGGATCACGCCCTGCCGGTGGGCATACTCGATGGTCTCGGCCACGTCCTTCACGATGCGCGCCGCGTCGCGCGCGGCAAGCCCGCGCCGCCGCCCAGGCGACTTCAGCCCCGCCCGCCCGGGCTCGGTGAGAACGTGATCGAGCCCGAGCCCTTCCACAAATTCCATCGCGTAGTAGGCCTTCCCGTCCTCGACGCCGAAGTCGTGGACCGGGACGATGCCCGGGTGCCGGAGGCGCGCGGCGGTCTGCGCCTCCCGGCGGAAGCGTTCGGTCGCGTCGGATGCCGCGTCGTCGCCGGCGAGGAGGACCTTCACCGCGAAGACGGCCTTCAGGTCCGGGCGGTAGGCCTTGTAGACGACCCCCATGCCGCCTCGACCGATTTCCGCGAGCAGTTCGTATCTGCCGATCGCGCGCCGTGGGAGGGGGAGAAGCGACGACGGCGGCGGCCGGGCGGCGTCGCGGCAGGGGCGCGTCGGCTCGTCGCCGGAGGCAGGGTCCGGCGCCGGGGACGTCGTGCCGTCCGGCGCACGGGCGTCGCTCGGACGCACGGGCGTGTCGGACGCGAGCCCGCGCTGCCCCCCGCTCCCGACACGAATCGTTTCCTTGTCGTCTTCGCTGCTCAGGTGCGCCTCCCCGTTCGCTCTCGTCGCGCGGGGGCCGGGGACTCGCCCGGCGCCGCGCCCCGATTGTAGTGGGGCGGGGGCGGCGGGGCAACGACAACCCGATTCCGTTGAATTCCGGAGGCCCGGGGAGTAGGCTGGCAGGGCTGACGTGCCGGACGCTTTCGTGACGGAGCGGACATGAACGGACGCTGGGACATCTATCGGGAGATCCAGACGCTCGATCCGGCGCGGGACCACCAGCGCATCATGCACCTGATCGGCGGCTGGGAATTTCCGTGGGACGTGGCGCGGGCGCTCGAGGCGGCGCTCTACCGGACGTTTTGCGTGCCGGCGATCTCGGAGCTGCTCGATCGGATGGGGGAGTTCGCGCACCGCGCGCAGCGCCGCTACGACGACACCGGCCTCCTCCTGACGGAGGTCACGCAGCACGGGTACGACAGCGAACGCGGCCGCGAGGCCCTTCGGCGCATCAACCGCATTCATGCGCGCTTCCCGATCGCCAACGAGGACTTTTTGTACGTGCTCTCGACCTTTCACTTCGAGCCCGTTCGCTGGATCAACCGGTTCGGCTGGCGGCGGATGAGCGCGATTGAAGTCGAGGCGAGCTTCCTCTTCTGGCGGGAGATCGGGCGGCGCATGGGGCTCCGTGACCTCCCGCGTTCGAACCGGGAGTTCGAGGCCTTCGTCGAGGTGTACGAGCGCACCCGCTATGCGTATTCGGACGCGAATCGCCGGCTGGGGGAGGCTGCGCGCGACCTGCTGCTCTCCTGGTTTCCGCGACCGGTGTGGCCGGTCCTCCGGCTCGGCGTGCACGCGCTGACCGACCCGGCGGTGCTGGCGGCGATGGGTTTTTCGCGGCCGTCCCCCGTCGTGCGGGACGCGGTCGCGGGTCTGCTCCACGCGCGCGGCCACGTATTGCGCTGGCTGCCTCCGCGCCGGACGCCCTCTTTCATTACCGCGGGCCCGGTGCCGAGCTACCCGACAGGCTACGAGATCTCGCGCCTCGGCCCGCCAGGAATGGACGAATCGTCCGTCGAACCCTGACCTGTCCGATCCGCCCGTTCGCGATTTTCGCGGTTCGTCTTACTGCAGGAGCGACATGCGCTACTTCCCCTACGCGATCGACCTCGCCGTGTGGCTGGAATTGGCCATCTGGACCGCGGGTGTCGCCCTGATGGCCGTCGGCTGGGCGTGGCAGCGCTACCTCCGCGACGTGACCCTCGCCCCCGACTCGGCCCCGCCGCCGCGGCTGGCCGTCGTGCTCGCGGCCTTGAACGAGGAGGAAGGCATCCGCGCCGCGCTCGAGTCGCTCGTCGCGCAGGACTACCCCGACCTCCGGATCATTCCGGTCGACGATCGCTCGACCGACCGCACCGGCCGGATCATGGAGGAAATCGCCGCCGCCGCATCCGCCGCCGGGAATGCCGCGTCCCCGGGCTCCGTCCCACGCGTCGCGCCGCTCCACGTCCGCGAGCTGCCGCCCGAATGGCTCGGCAAGAACCACGCGAACTGGCTCGGGGCGCGGGAGGCGCGCCGCCAAGGCGCGGAGTGGATCCTCTTCACGGATGGGGACGTCCTTTTCGCGCCGAGCGCGCTCCGGAAGGCGGTCACCTACGTGCGCGACCGCGGCCTGGCCCATCTCGCGGTCGCGCCCCACCTCCTCTTTCGCAGCTTCGGCGAGGCCGTGCTCCTGTCCACGTTCCTCATCCTCTTCATGGGGAGGTTTCGTGCCTGGCGCGTGGAGCACCCGCGGTCGCGCGGCTACGTCGGCGTCGGGGCGTTCAACCTCGTGCGCGTCGACGCCTACGATGCGATCGGGACGCACGAGAAGCTCGCGCTCACCGTCGCCGACGACGTCGCGCTGGGAAAGCTCGTCCGGGACGCCGGCTTCCCGCGCGGCTTCCTGGATGGGCGGGACGAGGTGCGCGTGCGCTGGCAGGACGGCCTGGTCGCGACCGTGCGCGGCCTCTACAAGAATTGCTTCGCCTCGCTCGATTTCAGCGCGGCGAAGAGCGCGGTGGGGGTCGCGGCGATCCTTTTCATGATGATGGGCCCGTTCGCCCTGCCCTGGCTTACGGCCGGCGCCCCGCGGGTCGCGGCCTTCGTCGCCCTCGCCGCGCTGCTTGGCGTGTACACGAACGCGGCGCGACAGCTCGGCCGCTCCTTCCCCTACGCCGTCGGCGTCGCCTGTTGCGCGTGGTTCGGCGGGCTGCTCATGGGCTGGATCCTGACCGCTTCCACCGTGCTCACGCTTCGACAGGGCGGGATCCGCTGGCGCGGGACGCTCTACCCGACCGCCCTGCTGCGGGATCGGCAGGTGCGGGTGTGAAGGCGCTGCGCCGCGTCGAGAAGGCCATTGCTTCGATCGGCGCCTGGCGTCAGGAAATCGAAATGCCCTGTCCACGGGCTCGGGTGGCGTCGCGGTGCAGGCCCGGAAACATCGTGTGGTGCCGCAAGAGCATGAGCTTGGCGAGGTCCTGGAACTCCGCTCGGATGCGGGGCGAGTCCATGTGCAGCTCGTCCATCATGGCCGTCACGCTTTGCGTGCGCGTCGCGTCGTCCTCGCACAGCGAGAGGTTCCAGAAGAGCATGCCGAGGGAAACGGACTTTTTCACCATGTCCGGGCTATCGCCAAAGCGGTCGATCAACGGTTGGATGTACTCGCCGAGGGCCTGCCCGAATCCTCCCTGGCGTGGAATGCCGCCTCTTCCGAAGTCCGTTGGGAGTCGCGAAGTCCCGGAGGACTCCGCGCCGCTCCGCACTTGGGACGCGTCGACCTTCGCCGCCGCCTGTTCCTTGGGCAGGCAGCACTTCTTGTACTTCACTCCGCTGCCGCAGGGGCAGGGCGCGTTTTTGGCTGTCCCGGACATGTGGTGCCTCTCATGGCTGAGGTGAAGAGTTTCGCCTCGCGCACGTGCGACCGGCTCTTTATCCGAGTATCACCTTGCGCGCGAGGACGGAGACGAGCAGACCTCCCATCAGGTAGCCCATGGCGACCTCGGCAAGGACGAGGAGTTTGCCGAGCGTGCCGATCGGGACGATGTCCCCGTACCCGAGCGTCGTGAAGGTCACCGTGGAGAAGTAGAGGCCATCGACCATCCCCGTCTTGTTGATCAGGCCGGGGATGCCCGCGAAGACGAGCCCGAAGAGGAGAATGATGGCACCGCACCATGCGAGCCAGCGGCCGAGGGACCTGCCGTAATCCGTTGTGATCCACAGGCACCAGGCGAGTAGCGGGCTTCTTCGCTTGAGATGTTCGATGCGCTGCTGGCCCTGGGCCAGGTCCTGGAGCAGGACGGCGAGGGTGAACTTGACCGCGTTCAGATCCACGCCCACGAAGCTGGTACGTGCATCGAAGTCGGCGTCGTCGATGAGCACGCCGCCCATCCGCGAAAAATCGAACCGTGTGCCTCGGAGGTTCGCGTGGGACAGCCAGGTCTCGGTGAGGTCGGATCGCGACAGATCCGCACCGTGGAGATCGGCGGCGAAGAAGTCCACATGGGACAGGTCGCGCCCCGTGAGATCCTCGCCCGCGAGAACGATGCCCCGCAGGTCCGTCTGGCCGTAGTACTTCCCGACCTGGCGCTCCAGCGTCGCGCGATCGAAGCCGCTCCGCTTCCATTCCTGAAGGACCGCCTGGCCCGGCTCCGAGCGCCATCGCTCCAGGAGCGAAGACCGGGAAAGGGTGGCGAAGTGCTTGAGTCGTTCCCCGTCGCTGGGTTGAAGATTGACGCCCGGCTGGATGAAAAGTTCGGTTGGCGGAGGGGCCATCGCGAGCACTCCCTGCCCTGCGGGGCTCGGTCGGTGGTATTTCCGCACGGCGCGGGGGGCCGCAGGCGGAGAGCGCACATTATCGGCGATCCCTCGGCCGTGTCAAGCGGAACCGAAGTGTTGCCTCGGGCCGACGCGCTGACCGAGTGACGCCTCTGGCTCGAGTGCTGCGCGACCTTGACGAAATCGCGGTGCCGCCTGTAGAATCCGCTCCCCCCCGGCGCGCGGCCGGGGTCGGTTCGCGCGGCCTCGCGTCCGCGACTCTTTTTTTCGCCGCCCCCAAGCAGGAGAACACGTCGCATGATCGGGCAACACAGCCTCCTCCGCCCGTCGCGTTCCTTCCTCGCGCTCGCGGCCCTCTTCGTTGCGACGCTCGCGTCGGTCGCCGTGCGCCCCGCGGCCGCCGACCCGCTCGAGCCGAAGCCCGTGAAGATCAAGCCGGGCTCAGGCCCGAGCGCGCCGGTCGAGTTGCTTGGCGTCGAAGGGAAGGGCTGGCTCGAGCGACGCGCGGGCAACCTGGTCCTGCACGTCGCGGGGACGCCCTACGAGATGGGCTATCAGCACGGCGTGCTCCTGCGTCAGCAAATCCGCGGCTTGCTCGCCCACATCGAGCTCATGGCGGAGGCGCAGAAGCTGCTGGAGCCGAACAGCCCGCCGCTGCCGAAGCTGAAGGAGGCCTACGAACGCTGCCTCCCGCACATCCCCAAGGAATATATCGAGGAGATGCGCGGACTCGCCAAGGGGGCGGGCCAGTCGTTCGACGACGTCCGCACGGCGAACATGATCCCGGAGCTGTTCCATTGCAGCGGGTTCGCGCTCTGGGGGCGCGCCACGCAGGGCGGCGTCCTCTATCATGGGCGGATCCTCGACTACGCCATGGAGATCGGGTACCACAACTTCGCGGTCCTCATCGTCGCGCGGCCGGAGGGGAGACACGCGTTCGTGAACGTCGGCTACGCGGGCTTCCTCGGCTCGGTGACGGGGACGAACGAGCGGCAAGTCAGCTTCGGCGAGATGGGGGGCGGCGGCACGGGGCTCTGGGACGGGATGCCGATGGCCTTCCTGATGCGCAAGGGACTGGAGGACGCGGACACGCTGGACGAGGGCGTGGCGATCTTCCGCGACACGCCGCGCACGTGCGAATACTACTATGTGATCTCGGACGCGAAGGTCCCCTCCGCGCGCGGGCTCGCCTGCCGGCCGGACAAGTTCCTGGTGCTGAACCCCGGCGACCCGAACCCCGAGCTGCCGGTCCCGGTCGGCGTGCTGGACACGATCCTGATGTCGGGCGGCGACCGCTTCCGGCTGTTGACGTCGCGCGTCGTGACGAACTACTCGCGCTTCGACGGCCCGGCGGCGCTCGCGCTCATGCGGCGGCCGGTGGCCATGAAGTCGGCGATCCACACGGCCCTCTTCGCACCGGGCGTGGGGAAGCTCTGGGTGTCGAACGCGGTCAAGGCCACGCCGGCGAGCGAGATGCCGTATACGGAGTACGACACGCGGGAGCTGCTGGCCGCCACTTCGCCCGCCGGTGGGCCCGCCTCGCCGACCGCGCCCGCTGCGCCGGCCGCCCCGCCCGTGACGCCCGGCCAGCCGGGCCCTTCGCCGTCCGCCAGTCAGCAGCCCGCGGCGCCGCCGCCGGACGCCCAGGTCGATGGGCTGTAGCGAAGAGCGGACTCCACGAAGGGAGAGAGCAAGCGCATGCCCACCATCCACCCCCAGGCGAAGCGCGAGATGGACAAGTACATCGCGGAGGCCCCGGAATTCGCGCGCCCGATCTGCAGGAAGCTCCGCTCGATCATTCGCAAGGCGGACGCCGGGCTCGTCGAGGACTGGAAGTGGGGGCCCAACTTCAACAAGGACGGCATGGTCTGCGGCTTCGGCGCCTTCAAGGCCCACGTGACGCTCACGTTCTTCCGCGGTTCGGCGATGAAGGACCCGAAGAAGCTCCTGGCGCCGTGCAGCGCGGACAACGCCCACAATCGCTCGATGAAGTTCGTCAGCGTGGACGAGATCGACGAGAAGACGCTCGGGTCCTACGTGAAGGAGGCGGCTGCGCTCAACGTCCAGGGCGTCAAAGCGCCCGCGCGAAAGGCGGCGCTGGCCACGCCCGACGACCTGACCCGGGCCCTCGCGGAAAAAGCGAAGGCGCGTGCGTTCTTCGACGGCCTGCCGCCCGGCGCCCGCCGCGACTACGTCGAGTGGGTGCTTCAGGCGAAGCGGCCGGAGTCCCGGGCGAGTCGGATCGAGACGACCGTCCAGCAGTGCGGCGAGGGGAAGCGGCGGAACTGGAAGTACGAGAGCTGCTAGCGACGCCGCCCCCTGCCTGCGAACCTGCCCTTGCCACTCGCGAGTGAACGCCAGGCGCGTCACGGGCCGCCTGAAGGCGGAACTACAAACTGCTCCGCGGCCTGTGCGCGAGGGGCCTGGAAATCGGCCATGACAAGGCAACATGCCCGAAGTGCTTCGAACCGGTTAGTAGCTCCGCCTTCACGCGGAGCGACTGGCCGACGGATGGATTGAGTCCGCCGTCGCGTCCCCTTCCGCATCGAATGCTCCTTCTGTCGCGGCGGGTCGTAACCCCTGCCCCCGTGCGCGCCGGCCTGCCTGCGCTCCGTAGCTCGCGGCGAGCGAGCGAAGGAGGGAGGCCCGCGCCCCCAGGTCTCGTGTCTGGACTTCGGCAACAGGCCGCTAGGCCTTCGCCATGCGCCGGAGTCTTCGGTAGACGTACACATCCACGCCGCCGAGCGCCGCGGCCAGAAGGTAGGGGATCCAGCCGGCGCTTGAGGTCAGGATGTCTACGAAACAATCGATCACCAGCCCGCCGACCATGAACGCGCCGGCCGCGACCATCGCGAGTGAGGGCACGAAATAGTAGACGACGACGATGCGCCAAGCGCGCAACCGTGGATCTTCGAGCCGCTCCTGCGCGAAGAGGAAGATCTCCCGCGCGACGGCCGGCAGACAGAAGAGCACCTGGGCGAGGAAGGGAACGGCCACGGCGGCCGTCGAACCGGGCGACAACCGGCTTGCCAAGCCGGTGGTCGAGGAGGCCAGGAACAGGATCAGGAGCAGCTCAGGGAGCGTCAGGCGCGTACGGCCGAGGGTCATCCGCCAGATCGGGTCGCGGAAGTTCACAACCATGCCCGTGACCAGGGGCAGAAGCACCAGCGCCACGCACCAGACCAGCAGAAGCGGCGGCCAGAGCGCACCGAACAGGCAGAGGGTCATCGGCGCGGTCGCCCAAGCCACCATGCCGATGTCCTGGGCGGCGAGTTCAAGACGCCCTGGCGTTTTCTGTGCCGGAGCCGACCCTTCGGCGTCCGGGCCCGCGCCCGTGCCAGTGACGGTCGCCTCGGTGCTCGCGGGTTTCTCGAGTGGATCCCCCATCGCGGACACTCTCTTGGCTAGGCCTCTGTCAAAAGTGATTCTGGCGCCTGTGCGCAGCCGACGGTCCTCGCGACGTCCTCGTCCGCAGTCCTCCCCGACTCGCCCGCATCGTGTTTTCCTTGCTCCCGGGCCCCGCGATCGTACAATGGGCCTCCGTTGGCCCTGATCCAGGAGACCTCAACCCATGAGCAGTGATCGCCGACGATCTGAACGAGTGTCGCTCCGGAAGTACTTCGTGCTGTACTCGAAGGACAGTTGGCTGTCCTTCCTCCGCTCCAAGCCCGGGACGAGCGCCGCCCTCGTGAACGTCGGCGAAGGCGGCGTCCAGATCCTCACCCAGGAGCCGGTCCCCGTCCTCACCGGTTACAGTTTCCACATCAAGGCCAAGCAGATGGCCGACGCCGTGGAGTTCAAGGGGATCGTCGCATGGTGCAAGCGGATTCCGGGAAAGGACTTCTATCAGGTCGGCGTCAAGTTCTCGAAACCCAACAGCGGCCTGGCGGCCGACATCGACAAGCTCGTCGAAGAGCATAACTTCAATGCCAAGGTCGAGAAGTGGAAGCGCCAGGGAGGAATTGTCCAGGGCTGACATCCCCAACCCGCTGCCTTGTCCGGAATTCCGATAAATCGGCGCGGTAGTGCCTTTTCGGGGTCAGGAAACACCGGAGGCTTGCCGAAGTAGTCTTGGGGCAAGGAAGGGAAGCGACTCGGCGCAATCGTTGTCAAGATTGTCACATTTTCGCCGAAATGAACCGAAACGTGACACCCCGTGTTCATGAAGCAGCACGGAAGCGATACCTCGGCGACGCGGAGTGTCCCGGGTTCCGGAGCGCACAAACTGACGCCCTTTTTTCGAGAATCGTCCTATCCTCAAGGCTGGAAGCATGTTTTTCGGGAAAAGGAAGCCGGCCTTTAGCGTCATATGGTACGGAAGAACCAGGTCGCACCCCGGCGCACCTTCCTCGTGAAGATCTTGGAACAACCGGCTCGAGAGTTGCGTTCTCGGGCATGAAGACCCAAGGGTGAGTACCGACGGGCGGCCCATCCCGGCAGATCCATCAAGGAGGACCTCCCATGAGCCAGCAAGTCAAGAAGCGTCCGGAACGAGTCGAGATGCTGCGTGACAAGGCCATCCAGACGCTCCAGGACCTGAGAAAGGTGGCTCGGGAGGGGCATCTGCGAGGGGAAGCGCAAACGGACGCCAAGGCCTTCAACCGGTCCGCCTCGCGCTGGTCCACCTGGTGCATCGAGCGGATCACTCGGGCGACCGAGGGCGGGGCCGTCGAGACCCTCGAAGAAACCAAGAGCCTCGTGACCGCCATCGCCAAGGAAGGGGAGGAGTCCCTCGAGCTGGAGGGCTTCCATCCCGTGGTCGACCGCTTCTGCCACTTTGTCCGAGGGCTGTAGCACCGCCCCCGGCCCTCCCCCCCCCACCCCGCGGAAATGATCGAGGCCGCGGCACCCGAGAGGGCGCCGCGGCCTCGCTTTTTTTTTGCCCATCGTCCAGATCGGGCGCGTCGTGGTCACCACGGAACGCGGCCCGGACGCAGGGGCGAGGCTTGTGCCCGCACTCACGGCGGCATTGTGCGTTTCAAAGGCTGGTGGACCTTCAACAGCGATCCTGGGGTTCACCACAGGGGGACGATCGAAGCGGAACGGTTGCGCGACTGACACACGGAACCGCGACCGTGAGGGAGCGGTCTCCTCCCGTTCTTCCAGAGCCGCAGATTCGACCTCGCCGCCCGATGGGTTCACTGGTAGCCGAAGGCAAGTTCGGCCGCCCGCGAGGCGCGCGAGCGAGGCGTAGTAACGGAGAACTACGTCGAGCGAGCGCAACGAAGCAGGCGGCCGAAATCGCCGAGGAAATTGGTCACCCAATTCTGTGGGGCGGTACTCAGGACGCGCCTAGGGCGTGCCTGCTCGCGCCGAGAAGAGGCTTTCCCGCACGCGTCGGACCTGGTGCAGGTAGTTGTCCTCGTCCTTCTCGTGCCCGATGTATCGGTTCCTGGCGTCGATGTCCTTGATCTGCGGGGCCGACCAGCCGACCGTCGACGCGAAAATCTTGTAGAAGAGGTACGGCTTGAACGTCCCGCTCGCGACCCCGGCATCGAAGTCGGCGCGATAGCTGGAGCCCGCCGGTACCTGCTGCTCCAGTTCCTCCTTCGTCCAATAGCCGACCAGCAGCGTCGTGTGGCCCATGTAGGACTGGCCGCTGACGTTCTGCGACGGCTTGAAGAGGACGTCGCCCACCCGCGCGACGCGGAAATCCCCGCCGAGGTTCTCGCCGAAGTCCGGCACGTTGAACGTGCCGAACCACGCGCACACCTGCGCCGTGAAGCGCCGGATGCCGTCCGGGCCGTACTTTTTCAGGTAGGTCGAAAGCCGGAAGCTCTTCAGCGGCGAGCCGCTGGCCATCAGCAGGTCCAGGCCGTTTTCGTTCGCGTACAGGCTGATCAGGATCAGAAACGTGTCCGCGCAATCGACCTCGATCCGTCCGTCGTCCTTCTTGTAGCCGTACTGCGTGAAGTCGATTTTGTCCCAGCTCCGCGCGACGAAGTCCGAGAAGCTCTCGCGGTGGCCGCGGGTCAGTTTGAGGACGCCCGTGCGCGCCGGCGTACCCGTGCCGGCCGGCATCCGCCAGCGCCCTTGCAGCAGGCGGGGGCGGCCGTCGCGCAGCAGCGACATCTTCGTTGAAAGCGTAACGGGCACGCGCGCCGCCGCCGCCGCCCCCGCGTTCGCCGCCGGCGTCCCGGCCGCGTTCGTCGCGCCCGTGCTCGCGCCCGCGGTCGGGGCGGCGCCGGTTGCCCCGCTGACGCCTACGCTGTCCAGCGCTTCCGAGGCGCCCGGACCCGCGCCGCCGCCGCCCGTCCCGGTCGGCAGGGCCGTCACGCCGTCCCCCTCGGGTACAAGCGTGAGGTCGAGCTGCACCTGCCGGGCCACGACCTGGGCCTTCCCGGTCGCCCCAAACCTCGACGAGCCGTCCCAGGCCAGGCTGCCGGCCACGGCGAACACGCCCTTCTGGCCCGTCGCCGAGAAGGTCAGGTTGCCGGTGAGCGCGCGGCGCGATGGGTCCTCGCTCCCTGTGGCGGACCACATCCCGGCCGGGTCAAGCCCCGGGCTGTCCGCGGTTGCCGGCCGCGTGCCGGCGAAGGCTGCGAGCCAAAGGACCGCGGCCAAGGCGATTCGGCGCTTCATGCCCTTCACTCCCGTCTTGGGGTTGATCAGGATCACTGGGTCGGGGCTGCGTCGGTCATCGCGGCGGTCCTGTCGGACCCCGTCCCATCGCGGCCGAGGGGCGCCTGCTTGACAAGCGTCCAGGATGGGGGTAGGATCGCCTCCGTACGCCCAAGCGCGGACATTCTAGCAAAAACGGATCGAAAATCCAGCCGAACTTCCCGTTGGAGGGATCGCCATGCACCGACACACCCTCGCCTCGCTCCTCGTGTTCGTGCTCGCAGTGACGCTCGCGCTGGCCGCCTGGGCCGACGGCATCCCGCGCTGCCGGACGTGCGGTATCGACTATGCCGCCGGCTCCACCTATTGCGGCGCCTGCGGCGGAAAGCTCGTGCTCGTGCTCGCGGCCGAATCCTGCCCGCGCTGCCTCGTCCCCCACGCGCCCGACGTGCGCGTCTGCGGCGCGTGCGGTTACGAGTTCGGGTCCGCCCCCGTCGTGAAGTGCGAGTGCGGTCATGCGAACGATCCGTACGCGACCTTCTGTCGCTGGTGCGGCAAGGGCGTGCCGCGGATCGCGCTGCCCGCCGCAGCCGTCGTCCCCGCCGCCGCGCAGCCGCAGGCGCTGCGCCAGTGGGCCGCGCGCGCCCTGGGCGCCAGCAGCCAGTACGGGACGCGGCTCTGGACCGCCGACATGCTCGTCGGCCCTCCGGATTGCCAGGTCGAAGGGAAGGACGGCCGGGTCTGGTGCCCCGGCGCGGCCGATGGCGGTGCGGAGTGGGCGATCGTCGAGTACGCGGTCCCGGTCGCGCCCACCCAGGTCCGGGTCCACGAGTCGCTCAATCCCGGTTGCGTCGCCCGCCTCGAAGGGCAGACCACGACCGGCCAGTGGGTCCGCCTGTGGGAGGGCCAGGACCCCGCCACGCCCGAAAATAAAATCCTCGACATCGCCTTCAAGGGCAGCCGCCCGCCGATCGCCCGCCTTCGCCTCATCCTCGACACCGCCCGCGTCCCCGGCTGGAACGAAATCGACGCCGTGGAGTTGATCGGAGTGGCGGCGGGCGCCGGCGCCGCCCCGCCCGGTGCTCCGGAGGCCGCCCTCCCGCCCCACGACGTGCGCGTCGGCTCCCCCGCGACCGGCGCCATCGCGGTGCGGCCGGACTCCCTCCTCACCTACCAGGTCGCCCGCGGCGCCTCCGCCGGCGCCCTCGCCGCCCGGATCCACTACGTCTCGGCCAACGCCGTCGCCTTCGCCTGGTCTCTCCAAGGCGGCCCCGCGGCCTACGGCTACCGTCGACTCCCACTCCCGGTCCTCGAAAAGAGCTACGGCTTCACGCTCTCCTTTCCGGACGAGGAGGCCGGCACCCGGGCGGACGCCTCCGCGCTCTGGGTTTCCCGACGCGTGTACTGGGACCTGGCGGAAAAGTACGCGAGCCGGCTGCTGCTCGACGGGGTCGGCGCGGTAGAGCTGACGCTCGAGCGGCGCGGCGATTTCCAGGCCACGGTCAATGGGAAGAACTACCGAGTCCCCGCCCTGTGGGTGAAGGATGCCGGCTCACGCGGGCGCCTGGTGCTCCTCGACGACGGGGAAGGCCCGCTCGTGTTGGAAGCGGTCTGGGGCGAGGCCCGCCTGACGCTCGTCTCCGCGGAAGGCGTGCAGGTAGACTGGCCCCGGCTCCAGGCGCCGCGGGCGCCGTATCCGCCGCTGCCTCCGGTCGTCCCGCCCTACGTCCCGCCCACGGCGCCGCCGACCGCGCCCCCGGCCTACGCCCCCGGCCCGGTCCGTACGCCCGACGCCGTCTACCTGGAATGGAAGCAGGCCATCCAGCTCCAGGACGGAGGCCGGCTCCTCGCTTGCTACACCGCGAGTGAGCGGGCCCGCATCGAGGCCGACCCGCTCGGCGTGCAAGGAGTGTTCGCACGCTACGGTGACGCCGTGCGGGACGAAGGCAAGCTGAAGATCCGCGGCCGGTCCGAGACGAACGGCATCATCGAGTGGGAGATGGAGATCCGGATCCAGGAGCTGCTCTGGACGCGGAAGGTGAAGGAGGTCTTCCAGTTCGTGCCCGAGGACGGCGGCTATCGTATGCAGATCCGCGCCCGCTACTGAGCGCGTCGGCTCGGCCGCCCGCGCTTCCTCCTCCGCGGCAAGGGCACGGCCCCGCCGCCTGATCCTTACCCACAAGTCTGGCTGCTGAAGACCGTACACCCCAAGGTTTCGTCGTAGGGGCGGGCCTTGTGCCCGCCCCGCATGCAGCAGGATGTGGCCCGTCAGGGCGACCACAAGGGTCGCCCCTACCCCGGGCCGCGCCTCTTTGCGCAGTGCGTCGGCGTTGCCAGGGCGAGCAGGGCCGGTGTCCAGCAAGAAGTTGTGGGCAACGATCAGCCCCGCCGCGCCCCCGGAGAGCGAAGCCTCCGCCTGCGCTTCCCCGCTCCTGGTAGGGGCACGGCGTTGCCGTGCCCACGAATCCGGAACCCGCTTCCTGTCTCGCTCGACGGTTCCGGCGGCCCCTGCGGGCCCCCCCCCCGACCGATTTTCCTTGTATTTTTCGCAGGCGTTGCTAGACTTCCCCCCCTTGCGAAAGAGTCCTGCAATCCCCCTGGAGACGAACGCCCATGTACGCCATCATTCGCGACCGCACCGTCCAGCACCGCGTTGCCCCCGGCGACCGCGTCGAGATCTCGCTCGTCGACGGCGCGGAAAAGGGGAAGGCGATCGAGTTCAACGAGGTCCTCCTCTACGCCGACGGCGACGACATCCGCGTCGGCAAGCCGCTCGTCGACGGCGCGAAGGTCACGGGCGTCGTGGCCGGCGAGTCGAAGGGGAAGAAGCTCGAGGTCCTGAAGTACCGCCGCCGCGAGATGTACCGCCGGCGGATCGGCCACCGGCAGCACTACACCGTCGTGAACATCACGAAGGTGGAAGCGGGCGCGGCGAAGTAGCACTTGGTTCTCTCGCGGGCCGTAACCGGCCACGGCGCGGCCGCCGGACCGGTCCCGGTCGTCCGGCCTCGAAGCGGCGTCCCCGCGGCGGGACGCCGCAACCGTCGGTAGTTCCCACGGGCCTCGGCGCGAGGCCCGTTTTTTTTTGTCCCGGGTCCTCGGACCCTTTCGCACGGGGCGCTCTCCCGGCATGTTCAAGGACGAGGTCGTCATTCACGTCAAGGCCGGGAACGGCGGCCGCGGAAGCGTCAGCTTCCGGCGTGAGAAGTTCGTTCCCCGGGGCGGCCCGGACGGCGGCGACGGCGGCCAAGGTGGGGACGTGATCCTCGAGGCCCGCAACGACCTGGACACGCTCTACCACTTCACCCACGCGGTCAAGTACGCCGCCGAGCACGGGGGAAACGGCGGCGGCGCCAAGTGCAGCGGAAAGAACGGCCGGGACCGCGTCCTCTTCGTGCCGCCGGGCACGATGGTCAAGGACCGCGATTCGAAGCTCGTCCTCAAGGACCTGAAGCATGAGGGGGACCGTGTCGTGGTTGCCCGCGGCGGGCGTGGGGGGCGCGGCAACGCCTTCTTCGCGACGCCCGTCCGCCAGACGCCGCGTCGGGCACAGCCCGGCCTGCGAGGGGAGGCGCGCTGGCTCGAGCTGGAGCTGCGGCTCATCGCGGACGTCGGGGTGGTCGGCCTTCCGAATGCCGGGAAGTCGACCCTGGTTTCGCGGCTCTCGCACGCCCGCCCGAAAATCGCCGACTATCCGTTCACCACGCTCCACCCGCACCTCGGGATCCTGCCCGGGCCGGAGTTCCGGTCGTGCGTCCTCGCCGACCTGCCCGGGCTCATCGAGGGCGCCCACGCAGGGCACGGGCTCGGCGACCAGTTCCTGCGGCACGTGGAGCGGACCCGCCTCATCCTGCACCTGATCGACGCGGCCCCGATGGTCGCGCCGACGCCCGCCGACGCCTACCGCGTCATTCGCAAGGAGCTCGCCGAGTACAGCGAGGCCCTCGCGAAAAAGCCGGAGATGGTGGTCGCCAACAAGCTCGACGTCCCGGAGGCCGCCGACGCCCTGGCGGACCTCGAACGCGCCGCCGGCCAGCCCGTCCTCGCCATTTCCGCCGCCACGGGCAAGGGGCTCGAGGAACTCGTCCGCGCGATCTTCGGCCGCCTCGCCGAGCTGCCCGACCCGGCGGTCTAGTGCCCTGCTCCCTGAATGCAGTGACGTCTTTTGACAGGATAGCAGGATGAACCGGATGTTCCAGCTCGTGTCCGGTCGATCCTGTTATCCTGTCAGAAAACAGGCATGCGTCATCGCTCTTGCGGGATCGTGTACTCGTGCGGCGTGAGCGAAGTCCGGTCACGCTTCCTGGGGGCGCAGGCCGGCCCGCGTCAGCCGGCAGATGGTCTGCGATTCGCCGTCACCGCGGGGACGACGGAGTCCCCAGTACCGCTCCACGGAAGTCGGTGACCAATCGCCGAAGGCAAGTTCGGCCGCCCGCGAGGCGCGCGAGCGAGGCGTAGTAACGGCGAACTACGTCGAGCGAGCGCAACAAAGCAGGCGGCCGAAATCGCCGAGGAAATTGGTCACCCAATTCTGTGGGACGGTACTCAGTTCGTCAACGCGGCATTCGTGGCCCGTTGCGCCTGTGCGGTCGCAGTCCTGGATCGCCGACGCAGCCGTTCGTAGTTCCGCCTTCAGGCGGGGCGTCGGCCGGCAGGGCGTTGGTCCGCGCCGGCCCGGGTCGTGACGCGCGCCGCCGGGCGGCGTGCGCCTCCTCCTCCGCAGGGGGCGACTCCAATGTCGGTCATCGACGATGCCCGCCTCGCCCGGCTCGTGGTGGAGCTGGGCCTTCTCACCCCCTCCCAGCTCGAGGCCGCGCTCCGCCTCCAGGAGCAGGAAGCGCCCCGTCGTCCGCTCGCGGCCGTGCTCGTCTCGACGGGGCTCGTGAGCGGCGCACAGTTCGACGCGCTCGAGGGCGCCTTCTCGAACACCCCCTCCCCCTCGCGGCCGCTCGTGCCTTCGCCCCCGCCCACGTCGCCCCTCCCTGCGGTTCGCGCCTCCGATCCGACCGTCGTCCTCCCGCCGCCGACCCCGGACCGCCCGCCCGCTTCGGCCCCGCCCGACCCCGCCCGCGCCGCTGCGGCGGACGCGCCGCCTCCCGCGCGCCGGCCCGCAGCCGATTCCACGTCGCCTTCGATGGAGACCGTGCTCGCCACGCCCGGCAGGTTGGGGGTGGCTGCGGCCCCGCTCGATTCAGCCGCGACGGCGTCCGCGGGCCCGGCCCACCCCGCCGGTCGGCCGCCAGGACCACGCCCACGCACGCTGGGCCGCTACCTCCTCGTCGAAGAGCTGGGACGCGGCGGCATGGGCGTCGTCTACAAGGCGTGGCACTCCGGGCTCCGGGCGTTTTTCGCCGTGAAGGTCCTCCTCGCCGGCGACCACGCCTCCGGGGAGGAGCTTGTCCGCTTCCGGCGCGAGGCGCAGGCCGCCGCCCGACTCCGGCATCGCGGCATCGTGGCCGTCCACGATATCGGCGAAGAGGACGGCCGGACCTTCATCGCCATGGAGTACGTGAACGGCGTGACCCTCGATCGCCTCCTCGACGACCCCGCCGCGGCCGGACTCCCCTCGGCCGGGGGCTCGACCCCGCCCTTCTTCCCGCCCGTGGCGTCCCCACCCGCGCCGGGGGCTCCTACGGTAAGTACCCTACCCGCGACGCCGGCCCTGCTCGCTCCCGCGCCGCTCCCGGCGGCCCCGCTCCGGCCTGCGCCCCCGCCCGCGGACGCCACCGCGGCCACGCTACCCACGGCGCCGCCGGCCGACGCGCCGACCGGAGAGGAGCCTTCCCCGCGCCGCCGCCCGCGACGCGCGGGCGGCCTTCACCCCCGCGAGGCCGTGCGGATCGTCCAGGAAATCGCCGAGGCGTTGCAGGCCGCGCACGACGCCGGCGTCATCCATCGGGACCTCAAGCCCGCGAACGTCATCCGCGACCGCGGCGGCCGGGTCGCCGTCATGGACTTCGGCCTGGCGAAGGTCGTCGAGCCGGGCTCGAGCGGCGGTACGCTGAGCGGCATGCTCCTCGGCACGCCCGCCTACATGAGTCCGGAGCAGGCCGCGGGCCGGATCCGCGAGATCGACGCACGGAGCGACATCTATCAGATCGGGACGATCCTGTACGAACTGTTGACGGGTCGACCTCCGTACGCCGGGGGGACGTCCTTCGAAATCATCGCGCGCGTCCTCGCCGAGGAGCCTCCCCCCCCGCGTCGCGTCGCGCCCGCCGTCGACCCCGACGCGGAGACCCTCTGCCTGCGCGCGATGGCGCGGGCCAAGGAGCACCGGTACGCCGCCGCGAGCGACCTTGCGGAGGACTGTCGCCGATACTTGGCGGGGACGCGCATCCACGCACGGCGGGAAGCGGCCTGGGCCCGGCCGCTGCGCTGGCTCGGGCGGAGGCGCCTCGTCGCGTCGCTCGCCGCCGTTGCGCTTCTCGCTGCCGCGGTCGCGGGCGCCGCCGCGCTCCGTGCCGCCTCGGAAGGCCGCGCGAAGGCCCGGGCGGAGCAGGCAAGGCAGGCGGCGGACCAGGATCGGGAACGGGCCGAGGCCGAACAGGCCCGCCTTGCCGGGGAGCTCCTCCGCGGCCTGCGGCGGGCCGCGCGCTCCAGCCTCGACGCCGCCCTCCTGGTGCGACGCGCGGGCGGACGGCTGCGGGACGTGACCGCGAAGCTGCTGCCGCCCCTCGAAGAGGCCGTCCGGGCCGTCGTCGAACGGGCCCCGGGCCTGGCCGAGCCGCACTACCACCTGGGGCGCACCTATCGCGCGCTCTTGCGACCCGATGACGCGCTGCGTCAGGCCGAGGAGGCCCTCCGAAAGCAGCCGGATTTTCTCCCCAGCCGTTACGAGCGGGCGATCCTTCTCGCTGCCCGGTATCCAGGTCGCTGCGAGGAGCTGCGAAGGCGCTGGTCCCGCCTCGAAGGGGAGCGCCTCGCCGCCGCCGGGCTGCTCGACGATCGTCCGCCCCTGCCTGCGCCCAGGCCCGGCGCCGCCGGCTCGTCTTTCTCCGCCGTTCCGGTGCGCGCGGAACCGTCCGACGAGGAGCTGGCAGCGCGCGACCCCGCGACCGCACGGCTGCTCCGCGACCTCGCGGGGGACCTGGATTTCCTGGCGAAGGCCGACGCCGAGGCAGGGGCCTCCGCCTCCTCCTCGGCGCCGGCCGGCGAAGCCGAACCCGCGACGGTCTCATCAGGGCTGCTCCGCTGCGCCCGCGGGGTCGCGCTGGCCTTTCTTTCCCTCACGCCCGCGGATCGCACGGAGGCGCGCCTTCTCCTCGAGGCCGCGGCGGGCGAGGAAGCGTTCTCCGAGGAGGCGTGCTACGCGCTCGGCCACCTTACGAGCCGCTCCGGTGACCCCCTGAGCGCGATCGCCGCCTACACGCGCGGTCTGGAGGCGGATCGGGGGTGCGTGCCGTTCTTTGTGCTGCGGGCGAAGGCGTGGCGCCGCGTCGCCCGTGAGCGCGTCGCGCGCGGTGAGGACCCGACCGAGGCCTTCGAGCACGCCGAGGCGGACCTCGCGCGCGCCCTCGAGCTGGACCCGGAGGGGGCCGAGACTCTCGCCACGCGCGGCCGGCTGCGGGAGGAGCGGGGGGCCTGGCTGGCCGGCCGCGGCCGTGACCCCGCGCCCCAGTGGCGCCTGGCG
>JACPWG010000158.1 GCA_016197205.1 Planctomycetota bacterium | reverse complement strand
GGTCGCGGACAGCGTGGCGCGCTCGGGCAGCTCGAACGAGACTTTCACCTTCGCCTACGTGAAGGACGCCACGCCGAAGGAGCGCGAGGGGCTGCTTCGGCTCTACTACGAGGCCGCGGTGGCGAGGAGCGGGAAGACCGGATTTCTCGCGGGCTGGTGGGACGGGTTGGAGCGGATCGCACGGAGCCTGGAGGCCGACCCGCCGGCGCGGAAGCTGGAGGCGTGGCAGGCGTGGATGGAGGGGCGGCCGGCCGGCCGGTAGCAAGGTAGCTGGATAGGCTGGGTACGGGATTTACCGCAGGGCGCTGTGGCGAGGGTGTCCCGCCGCGTGACGCGACCGGGCGGCGCCTGCCACTCCCTCCCCCGCCGCAGCGGGGGAGGGTCGGGGAGAGGGTGATTCGGTTGCGGAGAATCCGCGGTAGGGACGGCCATGGATGGGAATGCACGGGAATGCACGGGAATGGAACGAGGGGCGCGGCCCGCGTGTGCGGCCCGCGCCCCTCGGGGTTTCTGGTGCGCCCGACAGGAGTTGAACCTGTAACCTACGGGTTCGAAGCCCGTCACTCTATCCAGTTGAGCTACCGGCGCACGGATTCAATGGGCTGGGGCGGAGCCGTGTTCCGCGTTCGCCCGAAGGCCTGCACCGCCGTTTCGGCGTGTTCGGTGTGTTCGGTGGCTCGTCCTTTTCGGCGGCGACAGGGTGCCGGCTTTCACGGAGGGCTCGGGACCTCGTGTCACGTGGCGCCCACGCGACACGTCCCGAAGATCATCCGGCCCGCCGAGGTCTGCAATACGCTTGTAACCGACAGGTGGACCTTTTGGCCGATTTTTTCGTAGCCGCCGTCCACCACGACCATCGTGCCGTCGTCCAGGTAGCCGATCCCCTGGCCGCGCTCCTCGCCCGGCTTGATGATCTTCACCTCCATCGACTCGCCCGGCAGCACGACGGGTTTGAGCGCATTCGCGATGTCGTTCAGGTTGATCACTTCGACCCCCTGGAGCTGCGCGAGCTTGTTCAGGTTGAGGTCGGTGGTGAGGAGCCGCCCGTCCAGGGTCTTCGCGAGCCGCACGAGCTTCACGTCCACCTCCTCGACGCCCTCCATCCGCACGTCGTGGATCTGCACGTCCACGAGGTTGTTTTTTCGGATGCGGTTCAGGACGTCGAGGCCGCGCCGGCCCCGGTTGCGCTTCAACTTGTCGGACGAGTCGGCGACCGCGAGCAGCTCCTGGAGCACGAAGCGCGGCACGAGCAGCGGACAGTCGATGATGCGGGTGTCGACCACGTCGGCGACGCGCCCGTCGATGATCGCGCTCGTGTCCACGATCATCGGCCGGCCGCTCCGGCCGTGGCGCGCGAACTCGATGAAGGGGACGACGAACTTGTAGTCGTCCTTGCACTGAATGATCACGACCACGGCGATGTACGAAAAGAGAAACGTGAGGCAGAATTCGATCCAGTTGAGCAGGTCCCGGTTCTGGGCGGGCCCCTCCTGCGCGAGCTGCTTCATCCACGGGAGCAGCATGAGGGCGTTCAAGAAGCCGCTCGACAGGACGAACCCGAAGATGAGCCCGAACATCACGGTCGACACGATGGCGACGTACTTCTTCGTGAACCCGATCTCGACGGCGATGAAAAAGAGGGACGTGGAAACGCCGCCGAGGATGCCGAAGGCCTGGTCGCCATGGAAGAGGATGTCCGTGAGGCGCCAGCCGATGATCCCGGACATGACGATGAAGATAAAGCGGATGCCCCAGATCATGCCTCCCCCCTGTCCTTGAAGCTGCGCTGGATGGAGCGGGTGTAGGGAGGATGCAGCACGCCGCGTTCGGTGACGATCGCGGTGATGAATTTCGCGGGGGTGACGTCGAAGGCGGGGTTGTAGGTCTTCACGTTCGGGGGGGCGATCAGCTTGCCGAAGGGCCGGAGGATCTCCTCCCCGGCACGCTCCTCGATGGGGATTTCCTCCCCGGACTCGAGCTCGGGATCGAAGCTGGAGAGAGGAGCGACGATGTAGAACGGGATGCCGTGCTCTTTGGCGAGGACGGAGAGCGGGTAGGTGCCGATCTTGTTGGCGGTGTCCCCGTTCGCCGCGATGCGGTCCGCCCCGACGATCACGCAGTCCACCCGCCCCTCGCGCATGACGCTCGCCGCCGCGCTGTCGCAGATGAGGGTGACGTCGATCCCGGCCTCGAGGAGCTCCCAGGCCGTGAGGCGTGCCCCCTGCAGGAGCGGCCGCGTCTCGGTCGCGTAGACCTTCAGGGGCCGCTTCAGCTCCTGGCTCCGGTAGACGATGGAAAGCGCCGTCCCGTGCCGCGCCGTGGCGAGCCCGCCCGTGTTGCAGTGCGTCAGGACCGTCGAGACGCCGCGGAGGAGCGTGAAGCCGTGCTCGGCCATCCGGAGGGAAGTGGCCAGGTCCTCTTCCTGGATCGTCACGGCCTCCCGAAGCAGCGCGGCCTTGAGCTTCGGGAGAGGCTCGGAGACGTGCTGTCGTGCGGTCTTCCGCATCCGGTCCAGCGCCCAGAACAGGTTCACCGCGGTCGGACGCGCGCCGGCGAGGTACTTCGCCTGCCGGTCCACTTCGGACAGGAAGGTCTCCACGCCGCGCGCGCGGCTGCCGCGCACGGCCAGGACGAGGCCGAAGGCCGCGGCGATGCCGATCGCCGGCGCCCCGCGGACGCGCAGCGTCCGGAGCGCCTCCCAGACCTGCTTCACCTCCCGACAGCGGAGGATCTTCAGCCGGCCCGGGAGGAGCGTCTGGTCGATCATGGCCACCACGCCCGTTTCGAGCGAGCCTTGCCACTCGACCGTCGGATGGGTCATCGGAAGTCCCCGTTGCTGTGCGACCCCGGGCCGCCCGCTCGGAGAGGTGGGCGGGAGAAACCGGTCCCCCGGTCGAGCCGCTCCGCCTGGGATCGATCTCTCGACGCGACGCGCCGCGCCGCGCCGTGCCGAAACGCGACGCCTAGAGCAGGCCGGTCGACTTGAGCAACGTACGGACCGACTCGGTCGGCTCCGCGCCCTGGCCGATCCAGGCCTGGAGCCGCTCCCGGTTGATGATCACTTTCTTGCCGGCCTCGCCGACCAGCGGGTCGTACGTGCCGAGCTTCTCCAGGCAATCGCCGTCACGGCGCGTGCGGGCGTCATAGACGCCGATGCGGTAGTAGGCGCGGTTGCGACGACCGATCCGGGACATGCGAATACGGACTGCCACGAGAACCTCCGGGATGGTTGGGGGAAGGCGATGGGGAGACGACGGACAAAGACTCCGGTCGCGCGGACGATGGACGACCGACGATGGACGACGGACGACCAGGCCTGCGCCACGCGACTGGATTTCAAATTCCAAATTGCAAAATCTCAAATCTCAAATTGCAAAAACTGCCGGCCCAATAAGGCGGTTCTGTCCCACTCTCCGAAGATCGCTCCGCGGTCCAGAACCGTGCCGCCTGACGGTCCGCCTGAAGGCGGAACTACGAACGGCGGCGTCGGGATCCAGCACGGTGGCCACAGGCGGTCGACGGGCGGCACTCCTCGGCCGACCTGCTGCGGGCCGGCGTCCAATCAGCAATCAGCGATCGACAATCAGCAATCCTAAAATCTCAAATCTACCGCGGTCGCATGCCGCCCATGCCGGGCATTCCGCCCATGCCCCCCATCCCGGGCATCCCGCCGAATTTTCCGCCCATCATCTTCTTGAATTTGCCCATGCCTTTCAGCATCTTCCGCATGTCGCGGAACTGCTTCAGGAGCGAGTTCACCTCCTGCACGGAGGTCCCGCTCCCCTTCGCGATGCGCGAGCGGCGCGAGCCGTCGATCAGCTCCGGGTCCCGCCGCTCCTTCAGCGTCATCGACTGCACGATCGCCTCGATTCGCTTGAATTCCGATTCGTCCACCTGGTCCGCCATCCCGCCCATGCCGGGGATCATCGCGAGCAGGTTCTTCAGCGGCCCCATCTTCTTCATCTGCGCGAGCTGGTCCAGGAAGTCCTCGAAGTTCAGGTCCGCTTTCCGCAGCTTCTGCTGGAGCTTCTCGGCCTTCTCGACGTCCATCGTCTCCTGGGCCTTCTCGACCAGGGTCACGATGTCGCCCATGCCCAGGATGCGCCCGACGAGCCGGTCCGGATGAAACTCCTCCAGTTCGTCGATCTTCTCGCCCATGCCGACGAACCGGATCGGCTTCCCCGTGATGGCGCGCACGGAAAGCGCCGCGCCGCCCTTCGCGTCGCCGTCGAGCTTCGTCAGGATCACCCCGTCGAGCGGGAGCTTGTCGTTGAACTCCTTTGCCGACGTGACCGCGTCCTGGCCCGTCATCGCATCGCAGACCAGATAGATCTGCTGCGGCTTCGTCCGGTCCGCGATCTCCTTCACCTCGTCCATCAGCGCCTGGTCGATGTGGAGTCGGCCGGCGGTGTCGAGAATCACCAGGTCGCGTCCGGTCTCGCGCGCCACGCCGAGCGCGCGTTCGCAGATCTTCGGCGGGCGCCCGCCCTCCTCGGAGTGGACCGGGATGCCGAGCTGCTTGCCGAGGACCTTGAGCTGCTCGACCGCGGCCGGTCGCTGCGTGTCGGCGGCGACGAGGAGCGGACTCTTCCCCTTCTTCGAGAACCAGCGCGCCAGCTTCGCGCACGTCGTGGTCTTGCCGCTGCCCTGGAGGCCCGCGAGCATCACGACGGTCGGGCCCTTCGAGTTCCAGGGGAAGGGCGTCTCCGGCGCGCTCATCAGCCGGATCATCTCGTCGTGCACGAGCTTGACGATCTGCTGCGACGGATTCACGCTCTTCAGCACGTCCTGGCCGAGCGCGAGCTGCGTGACCTTGTCGATGAACTCCTTCGCGACCTTGAAGTGGACGTCGGCGGCCAGCAAGGCCATCCGCACCTCGCGGAGTCCTTCCTGGACGTTTTGCTCGGTGAGCGTGCCGCGCCCTCCGAGCTTGCGAAAGACGTTCGAGAGGCTCTCCGTGAGCGATTCGAACACCGACTACCCTTCCGAATCCGTCGCGCTGGCGACCAGCTTCTTGTCGTCGACCCGCTCCATGCACGCGCCGAGGCCCGTGAGCTTCTCGACGATGCGGTCGTACCCGCGGTCGATGTGGTAGACGCGCTGGACCTCCGTCTCGCCGCCCGCGGCGAGGCCGGCGATGACGAGGGCCGCGCTCGCGCGCAGGTCGCTCGCCATGACCTTCGCCCCGGACAGGGCGTCCACGCCGTGGATGAGCGCCGTCGAGCCTTCCTTCCGGATGTCGGCCCCCATGCGGTTCAGTTCCGCCACGTGCATGAAACGATCGGGGTAGATCCGCTCCGTCACCACGCTGATGCCGTCCCCGAGGCAGAGCAGGGCCATCATCTGGGCCTGCAGATCCGTCGGGAAGCCGGGGTACGGAAGGGTCGTGACGTGGAGGGGGCGGAAGCCGGCGCCGGCCTCCACGCGGCACTGGGTCGGCGCGCTCTCGACCCGCACGCCGATTTCGCGGAGCGTCGCGAGCAGGGAGGAGACGTGCTCGGTCAGGCAGCCGGTGACCGTGACCGCGCCGCGCGTGATCGCGCCCGCCAGCAGGAACGTGCCGGCCTCGATCCGATCCGGGATCACGGTCCACTCGACGCCGTGGAGCGTTTTCACGCCGTCAACGACGAGCCGGTGCGTCCCGATCCCTTCGATGCGCGCGCCCGTGGCGACGAGGAACCGCGCCAGGTCCTGGACCTCCGGTTCGCACGCGACGTTGTCGATCACCGTGCGGCCTTCGGCGAGCACGGCGGCCATGAGGACGTTGCCGGTGCCGGTCACGGTCGAGCCGAATTGTCCGCCCAGGTAGATCTCGGTGCCGCGCAGCCGCGGCGCCTCCGCGACGATGTACCCCGCGTCGATGCGGACGTCCGCGCCGAGGGCGCGCAGCCCGCGGATGTGGAGGTCGACCGGCCGGATGCCGATGACGCACCCGCCGGGCAGGGACACGCGGGCCCGGCGGCGGCGGCCCACGAGCGGGCCCAGCACGCAGAAGGACGCCCGCATGGTCGAGACCAGCTCATAGCGGGCCGTCACGGGCTCGAGGTCGACCACGCGCGTGACGATGTCGCCGTTCTCCTCGCGTCGCGTCTCCGCGCCCAACTCGCCGAGGATCGCCAGGAGCGTGTCCACGTCGCGCAGTCGCGGCACGCCGCGGATCACGCATTCGCCGTCGCAGAGGAGGGTCGCAGCCAGGATCGGAAGGGCCGAATTTTTCGAGCCGGAGCAGCGGACCTCCCCGCGCAAGGGGCGTCCGCCCTCGATCACGAACTTGTCCATCAGGCTTCCTGATTTGAGGACTGGAGGCGGGCGCTCCACGGATAGTACGAGGCCAGGACGAGGCGCTCGATCCCCTGGTAGTCCTTGAGGAGCTGGATATTATCATAGTCGTCGAGTGATTCAAGGAATTCCCGGACGGCGGCGGCCTGGCCGAAACCGATTTCCACGAGGAGGTGGCCGTGGGGGCGCAGGAAGGCCTGCGCGCCGACCAGGATCCGCCGGACGACCGCGAGCCCGTCGGGTCCGCCGAGGAGCGCGCCGCGGGGTTCGTAGTCGCGGACCTCGGGGGGCAGCGTCGGGTGGTCCGCCTCCGCGATGTAGGGCGGATTCGAACAGACGAGGTCCACGGCGCACTCGAGGCCGAAGGGGCGGAGCGGTTCGAAGAGGTCGCCGGCAAGGAAGGTGATCCGCTCCTCGACGCCGTGGGTCGCGGCGTTTTCCCGCGCGAGCGCGAGGGCCTCGGGGGAGAGGTCGGTGGCGAAGAGCCGCGCCTGCTGGGTCCGCTTCGCGAGCGAGACGGCGATCACGCCGGAGCCCGTGCCCAAGTCGACCACGGTGAGCCGACGGTCCGGGGGGAGCCCTTCAAAGGGCTTCAGCGCCTCCTGCACGAGCTGCTCCGTCTCGGGGCGGGGGATGAGCACGTGCGGGCTGACGCGGAAGGAGAGGTCGAGGAACTCGGCGTGCCCGAGGATGTATTGCAGCGGGCAGCGCGCGGCACGCCGCTCGACCCGCCCGGCGACCTTCATGACGTCGTCCGGGTTGAGGATCTTGGCGCCCTGCGTGAAGAGCTTGAGGTGGTCGCAGGCGAGGAAATCGGCGAGCAGGAACTCGGCATCCTGACGGGCGTTTTCGATCCCCGCGGCCGTGAGCCGCTTGGTGCTGCCGTTGAGAATCGATTGGACCGACATGGGGCGCGCGCCCAGCACGTCCGTGTTGCCGGCTGCGCCGGCGACGCCGTTCCCGGGCCCCGCGGGGGAGACCTTGTCCGACATCAATCCTCGTCCTCCGCGGTGGGAGCGGGCTTCCTGGGGGCGGCCAGCCCCTTCAGGCGGCTCTCCCGCTCCGCCTCGAGCATCTTTTCGATCAAGGGGTCCATCTTTCCCAGGAGGATGTTTTCGAGGTCGTGCACCGTGTAGCCGATGCGGTGGTCGGTCACGCGGTTCTGCGGGAAGTTGTACGTGCGGATTTTCTCGCTGCGTTCGCCGGTCCCGATCTGGGTGCGGCGAAGCTCGTCGCGTTGCTCCTTCGCCTCGCGCGACTGCATCTCGTACAGTCGGGACTTGAGTAGGCGGAGGGCCATGTCCCGGTTGCGGGCCTGTTGCCGCTCGGTGCGGCAGTGGACCACGATGCCGCTGGGCTTGTGCGTGAGCATGACGGCGCTCGCGACCTTGTTGACGTTTTGGCCGCCCGGCCCGCCCGCGCGGCAGAACTGGACCTCGAGGTCCTCGGGCTTCAGGTCGATCTGGACGTCCTCCGCCTCGGGCAGGACCGCGACCGTCGCGGTGGACGTGTGGATGCGGCCGGAGGCCTCGGTGGCGGGGACCCGCTGCACCCGATGCGTGCCGGTCTCGTACCGCAGCGCCTTGAACACCTCTTCCCCCGTGATGGAAAGGGTGATCCCGCGCACGCCGCCCATGTCGGTCAGGTCCATGTCGATCGCCTCGACCTTCCACCCCCGCAATTCCGAGTACTTCTCGTACATGCGCACGAGGTCGGCGGCGAAGAGAGCGGCTTCTTCCCCGCCGACGCCCGGGCGGATTTCCATGATCGCGTTCCGGGCCCCCTCGCGGTCCTCGGACAGGAAGAGCTCCTCCAGCTCGGCGAGGAGGGTCTTCTCCTGCGCCTGGAGGCGCGCGATGTCCTCTTCGGCGAGGGCCTTCATCTCGGGATCGGCGAGGAGGGAGGTCGCCTCTTCCCGCTGCCGGGTCGCGTCGATGAGGGCGCGGTACTTCGAGACGTACTTGAGTAGACGGCCGCGCTCCTTCATGAGCGCGCCGTAGCGCGAGGGGTTCGAGTAGACCTTCGGGTCGACGATCTCCGCGTCGATCGTCGTGAGGGCCTTGTCCATTTCGCGTAGCTTGTCGATCATGGAAGGGTCCCGAGACGCAAGGCGACGGAAGGGAGGGGGAGGGGAAACAAGCCCGGCCGGCGCAGGCGCGCCGGCCGGGGATACCTCGCGTGCGGTGGCTAGGCCTGGGCCTGCGGGGGGGTGGGGGCGGAGGGGGCGGCGGCCGCGGGGGCCGCTCCGGCAGGGGCGGCGGCGGCGGGCTGATCGGCCGCGCCCTTCGTCTTGCCCCAGTTGTACTTGCGCTGGAACTTCTCGACCATGCCTGCCGTGTCGACGAACTTCTGCTTCCCCGTGTAGAACGGGTGGCACTTGGAGCAGACTTCGATCAGGATCTTTTCCTTGGTGGAGCGGGTGACGAACGTCTCGCCGCAACCGCACTTCACGACGCACTCTTTGTAGACGGGGTGAATGCCCTTCTGCATGGTCGGGTCTCCTGGGGAAAGCGCTTGTTCCGACGCGGGTCGCCAAATTTGGGTCGAGAGAAACGCGTAGGATACGGGGGCGTCGAGCGGTTGTCAAGAAAGATCTACCGCGCCTGGGCCCGCCGGCGGAACTCGGAGCGTCGGCAAAGCGACCGGAAGGTACCGGCGGCGGCCTCCCGCCCCGTGGGCGGCCGCCGCTCCGGACCGAACCGCCGGCGTGGGCGAGCGGTCTAGTGTCCCGTCTACCCTTATTTTGCTCGTTCGCCGGGCGCTCCGTGGAGGTCGGCTGGCTCCCGTCAGGTCGAGCTTTCAGGGAACCCGTTCGATGCACTTGTCATCCCTTCGGCCCGGCTCAGGGCAGGCTCTGAGCGAAGTGAAGGATCCAATCCAAGCGTAGCGACCGCTTTTCTCGACAGGGCACTGGCTCGCACACGGCACGGTCCGAGGGCCGGTTGAGAAGGTTGGGCGTCCGTCTTTGCTTGGATCCTTCGCTTCGCGCTGCGGCGCTCCGCTCAGGATGACATGCCGGGAT
>JACPWG010000106.1 GCA_016197205.1 Planctomycetota bacterium | reverse complement strand
CGTGGGGCCGTGCTCAGGTCGCGCGAGACGGGTCTCGGGAACCCTTCGCCCGGGATGCACCTTCGCCGAGGAACGTCGAGCGTTCGGCCATGGAAGGCTTCCCCTCCACAGGGGAATTGGGCCGGCATCACTCCCCCCCCCTCGCTCCGCGCCCGCCCTCGATCGGACGTGAGGCCCGTAACCGGAAGGCCTACACCACAACGGCCTCCTCCGTTCGATTTCAAGCGTCTCTCTTTTTCGCACGCGAGAATCATGGACCTTCTTCGCCTTTTCCGGCACGCGCGCGTCGGGTCCTTGCTGGAGATGCTCTTTCTTTCGGTCGTCGCATCGGCTTTTTTCGTCGGCCCCTTCCTCCTGTGCTCGGACTTCATCCCGGGCGGCTCAGACTGGCCTGGGTCCCTGGTGTTGGGCCTCACGCTCCTCAGCATGGCGGCGTTCGTAGGCCTCGAAGCGCTTGCGATGGCAAGGACCTGCGAAATCTATGAGGACGCGATTTCAAGCCTTCGAGCCAAGCTGGTCGGCTGCCTGACGTCCAGCGAGTACCCGGTGGTCCGCGGTGTCGGCACGACGGAGATCCTCGCTGTCGCAGCGGGGAGCGCCAGCGTGGTCGCGGCACAGTCCGTGTTTGTCTCTCAAGCCGTCGTTTCCAGCGTCTTGGTGCTGATCGCTTCGATCCCGGTAGCCTATGTCTCGCCGGTTTCCTATGTGATCTTCGCCGTATTCGGGCTCGCCTCCTACGCGTGGTACGCCCTCCGGCCGGACTTCGCACCCCTGCGCCAGGGAGAAGATGCCGAGCTGCGGCTCCGTGCCGCCTTTACCGAGCTCCTGGCCGGCCCACGCGAGCTGGTCGTCGATCGCGACAAGGCCCGGAACCTGTGTGCCCGGCTCGCCACCGAGGCCGAGGCCGCGGCGCGCGCACGGACGTCGGTGGGCAGGGAGCGAGTGGCTGACCGCACGAACGTGCAGGCCCTGCAGTTCCTGGGCGTGCTCCTCATCCTTGAGCTTTCTCGAATGGGGGTCCACGGGGTGCAGCCTCAGCCTTGGGCCCTGCTCCTCCTGGCGATCTTCGCTTCGCGATTTTTCCGCGTGCTCAACAACCGCGCCGACCTCCGGATCGCGGGGCGCGCTGCCCATGGGCTCCTCGTGCTCGAAGCCGGCCTGCGGACGGCGCAGCGCGTCGCGCCCCCGGTGGAGACGCTTTCCGCCTTCCGCGAGCTTCGCCTGGAAGGCGTGGAGCTGCGCCGCAGGAGAGCGGATGCCGCCGCGCCCTTCGTCCTCGGCCCGCTCAGCCTGCAACTCGCTCCCGGCACGGTCACCTTTCTCCGAGGCCCGAACGGCAGCGGGAAGTCCACCCTCCTGGAGCTCCTGCTTGGCCTCTGGAAGCCCGGCTCGGGAACGATCCTGCTCGACGGCACGCCTGTGACCTCCGAAAACCTGGGCGCCTACCGCTCGCTCTTCGCTCCGGTTTTCGCCGACCCGCGCCTGCTGGACGACCTGTACGGCTATCGGCCGTACAACACCGAGCTCGGGCGCGAATGGCTGCGCTGTCTCGGTCTGCCTCCGGATTTGGCGTTGGACGCGCCGCATCGCCAGACTTCGGGATTGTCCACCGGGCAGCGCAAGCGTCTCGCCCTCGCCCGTGCGATCGTCGAAGGTCGCCCGGTCCTTGTGCTCGACGAGTACACGGCGGACCAGGACGCCGCTGCCAGAGAGTCCTTCTTCCGCGAGATCCTGCCGCGACTGAAAGCGGAGGGCCGGGCGGTGATCGCGACGATCCATGGAGACGTCGCGCCGACGAGCGGCGATCGGGTTTTTCAGGTCCGCGACGGACAGTTGATCCCCGAGGCTGCGTAGTCCCCGCCCCGGGAAGGTCCCGACGCGGGCGCGGGTTCCGGCTCTCCCCTCCCCGCGCAGCCTTGCCGAGGCAAGAGAGCCGATCCCACAGGGAGGACAGCGCATGCTGCTTGTTTCTCTCCTTCTACGGCTTCCCCGACGGACCGCGCTTGCCACCGTCTCCCTTTGCGTGCTTGCGCCGGGGTTCGTCGTATGGGCCTATTTCCTCGGCTCGGACCAGGTCCTGCCGTTGCGAAGCTGGCACCGCTACGCGCCGCTCGCGGCGATCCTTGCCGCGCTCGGCATCTACAACGCGCTTCAGACCTGGGCGATGCGCAGACTGTACGCGAACCTCGAGGAGGCCATTTCCCTCATCCGTCGCGAGCTCGCACACCTGTTGAGCACGAGCGAGGTGCAGGTCGTGAAGGGGGTGCCGACCAGCCAGTGGCAGTCGGTCTTCAACGACGATGCGCAAGTGGCAGCGACTTTCATTTCGTTGATGTCCGCCTCCTTTTACTACCTTTGCTTGCTCTGCGTGGGCCTGCTCGCGACCGCGGTGTGGGCCCCCTGGACGCTGGGCCTGCTGCTGGTCGTCGCCGTCCTGGCCTTCCTGTCCCGCAAGTGGCCGGCCGATACGCTCCAGCAGGAGGCCGATCTGGCCGAGAGCAGGTTCCAGGAGGTCCTCCACGATATCCTGTCGGTCCCGCGGGAGCTTGCGGTAGACCGTCGGAAGGCGCTGGACATCGCGGCCTCCGCCGAAAAACATCAGAGGGCAGCCGGTTCGATGCGCGCGGTGTTCTGCGCGTCTCAGGGCGCGACCTACGCCCTGATCGAGGGGTTGTTTGCCTGCATGATTCTGCTCGAACTCCAGTTTCAGCGCGGACTCAACCCGGGTGCGGCGTTGGAGACGGGGCTGCTGCTGCTCTTCGCGGTCCTGCAAGCCCCGGCCATCGCGCTTGTCGGCAATTTCGACGGCCTCCGGGCCGCGTTCCGGGCGGGCAACCGATTGCTGATCCTGGAGGCGGGCTTGAGGGCGGCGCCGAGAGTGGCGGAGGGAGCGCGTGCCTTCGAGAACTTCGGGGAAATCCGGTTGGAAGGCGTCGAACTGACGCGGAGCTCTCCCTCACGGCCGTCGTTCCAGATCGGGCCCCTCGATCTGGTCCTCGGTCGAGGGTCCGTGACGATCGTCCGGGGGAAAAACGGCAGCGGAAAGACCTCGCTGATGGAACTCTTGCTCGGCATCTCGCGGCCCCGGGGCGGCCGGATCGTCGTGGACGGCCGCTCTGTGGAGCCCGCAAGCGTACAAGCCTACAGATCGCTGTTCAGCCCAGTGTTCGCCATGCCCCATCTCTTCGACGAGGCCCCGGGACACCGGAATTACGACCGCGCCGCCGCGCGCGAGTGGCTCGACCGGCTTGGCCTGCCTGCCGACGTCGAACTCGACGCGAGCCTGAAACAGACTGCCGCTCTCTCCACCGGTCAGCGCAAACGCCTCGCGCTGGCGCGCGCCATCCTGGAAGATCGCCCCGTCCTGGTCCTGGACGAGTATACCGCCGACCAGGATCAGGCCTCCCGTGCGCGGTTCTACGCGGAAGTCCTGCCGCGGCTCAAAGCCGCGGGGCGCACGGTCCTCGCCATCGTCCACGATGACGGCGTCGCCGAGTGTGCGGACCAGGTCCTGCACATGAGCGACGGAAAGTGGTGCAGCGCCGCGTGAGTCGGGCGCGACTCCTCGCGTTCCCACTGCCGAAGTCCTTCCCGTCCCCGAAACCCCATCTTCATCCCTCGGATCGAGGTACGACCGCGGCACAACCAGAAGAAAACGCGATGTAGGGTGGAGGGCGGACACGTCCACCAAAATGCCGCGCGAGAAGGCGGCAGCCCTGCAGCGCAATGTGGACTCACGATACAGGGTCACTTCATGGGCAAGCTGCGTGCGGATACCCGGACCAGGCGGCCACCTAGAAAGGGGTGGGCCGCCGGCGTTCACGCCTCTTCCCGGTACATCGCTTCGATCGTCTCGGCGAAGCGTTCCTCGATGACCCGCCGACGCAGCTTCATCGTCGGCGTCAGCTCCCCGCTCTCCAGCGAGAAGACGTGGTCGAGGAGGGCGAACTTCTTCACCGTCGCGTACGGCGGCAAGGTCGCGTTCAGCTTGTCAAGCTCGCGCTGAAAGAGCTCCCGCACGCTCGGCTGCCCGAGCAGCGCGGCCCGGTCGCCCGCCGTACCGCCCCCCGTACCGCCCGCCTCAGCCGTCCCGCCTGTCCCACCCGCCGCGCCCCCGGCGCCCGCCGCTGACGCGAGCCCCGCGAAGTTCGGCACCAGGAGCGCCGACACGAACCGTCGGCGGTTCCCCACAATGACCGCGCTGTCGATGAGCGGCGATTCGCGCAGCTTCGCCTCGAGAGGCTGCGGGGCGACGTCCTTCCCGCCCGAGGTCCGAATCAGATCTTTTTTTCGGTCGGTAATCAGCAGGAACCCCTCCTCGTCGAACCGGCCGACGTCCCCGGTGTGGAACCACCCGTCCCTGAGCGCCTCCGCGGTCTCCGCCGGGAGATTGTGATACCCCTTCATGACGTTCGGCCCCTTGCACAGGATCTCGCCGTCCTCCGCGAGTCGCACCTCGACCCCGGGGATCGGCTTCCCCACCGTGCCGGGCTTCGTCGCTCCGGGCCGGTTCATGCAAATCACCGGCGAGGTCTCCGTCAGGCCGTAGCCCTCGAGCACCGTGAAACCGAGCGCGTAAAAAAAGAGCGCCAGTTCCCGCGAAAGGGGGGCGCCGCCGGAGAGCAAGAGCCGCAGGCGGCCCCCGACGCGCGCCTGCACCTTTCGGAGGACGAGGGCGTGGGCGAGGGCGAGGCGGACCTGGAGGCCGGCCGGCACCGGGCGGTTGGCGATCCGGAAGCCGGCCTGCTCTCCGCCGACGGCGAGGGCCCACCGGAAAAGCGCTCGCCGCATGGGGGAGGAGGAGGCGACCGCGCCCTGGATCCGGGCCGCCAGCTTTTCGTAGAAGCGGGGCACGCCGGCGAGCACGGTCGGCCGGACGGCGCGGATGTCGTCGCCCAGCGTCTCCTGCGACTCCGCGTACGCGACGGAGGCCCCGCGCAAGAGCCCCGCGTAGTGCATCATCCGCTCGAAGATGTGGCTGAGCGGGAGAAAGGAGAGTCCCACGTCCTCCTCCCCCAGCTCCACGAGGTCGTTCGTGGCGAGGATGTTCGAGAGGATCCCCCAGTGCGTCAGGAGCACCCCCTTCGGAACGCCCGTCGTCCCCGACGTGTAGATCAGCGTCGCGACGTCCTCCGACTGGACCTCGGCCGCGCGGGTGCGGTGCAGCTCGGGCAGCTCGGCCGCCTTCGCCCGCCCCTCGGCGCGAAGGGCGTCGAGCGAGACCGATCCCTCCGGCGGAGGCAGGTCGAGCTGGACGACGGCCTCGAGAGCCGGGAGGGCTTGCCGAAGGGGAAGGACTTTTCCCGTCTGCGCCGCGGAGGAGCAAAAAATGGCGCGTGCGCCCGAGTCCCGGAGGATGTGCTCGATGTGGGCGGGGAGCAGCGAGGGGTAAATGGGGACCGTGACCCCCCCGACCGTCAGGATGGCGAGGTCAATGCAAATCCACTCGGGACGGTTTTCGGCCAGGAGCGCGACCCGATCCCCGCGGTGGAGCCCACGGGCCAGCAGCCCGTTCGCGATCGCCTCCACCTCCCGGACGACTTCCCAGCCCGAGATCCCGTGGTACACCCCGTTGCGCTTGACCTGGAGGGCGCTCGGCCGGTCGCGGCGCGCCACGTGAAGGAAGAAAAGGTCGTTCAGCGTCGAGAGTTGCAACGGAATCTCCCGGTTCCTTGGTACCGCCCCACAGAATTGGGTGCCCAGTTTGCTAGGCGATTTCGGCCGCCTGCTTCGTTGCGCTCGCTCGACGTAGTTCTCCGCTACTACGCCTCGCTCGCGCGTCTCGCGGGCGGCCGAACTTGCCTTCGCCTACTGGACACCGACTTCCGTGGAGCGGTACCCAGCCTCGCGGGCGACGGACTGGACTTCGTCCCTCGAGGATAGGCGGGACCGGAAGGTCTGTCAAGGGAATTGCCTGGAGCGGAGGGGGGAGCGGGGAAGTGGAAGCGGACGTAAGCGCGACTTCTACCGGGAGAAGCGCCTCTTTTGCGTCGCCCCCATATGTAAAGGCACCCTCACCGCATTCCCGGGTGGAAATTCAGTGAGGGCCCTTAGGATAAGGAGGGTGTCTGGTTTCGTTTATGGGGCGACCGTCTTGACCTCCTTGGTGCCGTCAAGTATAAAAGCATAAAAAGTATACCCCACAAGGCCCGATTGTCAAGGAGTTCGGCTAAATTAAAGAAATTTCCATAGAGAGGCCCGGCTTCTGCGGCACGCCAGTTGTAACACATGTACACTCACGAAATTGAGCGGGTCCGGTAATGCGGCCTGTGAAAAAAAAGTGAGACTCACCGCGGGACCAGTCGGAGCTCGATCCGATTCGGCAGGTCCAGGGCCCGAATCGGTTCCGACACGCCCGCCAGGCTGTGTTGCCGTACCAGTACCTCCAACCGGATGCCCCCGCGCGGCAGCACCGCCTCCGCCTCGACAGACCCCAGACCCGACTCCAGGAACCCCGACCCCGCTTCCACTCCGCCCATGAGCAGGGTCACGCAGACCGGCGGCGCCGGGGCACCCCCCTCTGCCGGAAGCGGCGCGCACCGCGCCTCGAGCCGGAGGCGCGAGACCCCTCCCGCCCCCTCCGCAGGCGCCAGGTCCACCCAGCCCGAGAGGTCCTGCGTCGCCGCGGGGTTCGCCGACGAAAGCTCGCGCAGGACCCGCTTGCTCTCCACCCCGGCAGCCAAGAGAACCGGCCGCGTGCCCATTCGACCAGCCAGAAACGGGCGAAGCGCCTCCGGCAGGGGTGTGGATGCGTCCGCCTGGACCCCGCGCCGAGCCGCCACCTCGCGAAGCGCGGCGTCCAGCTCCGACCAGCGGCCGTCCTCCCCCGGCTGCACCCAGCTCGCCAAGTCCGCAAGGCAGTCGGCCACGCGCTCCGGCGTCTCCCCCAGTCGATCCAGCGCGAGGGCGAGCACCGCCGTTCCATGCAGCCAGCCCGGAGCAGGCAAGCCCGCGCCCACAGCCGCTTCCGCCGGTGCCATGGCCACGATGTAGCCCCCGCGACCTCGCGCCTCTTCGGCGAGCGTTCGCGCCTCCGCCGTTCGCCCCTCGCGCCACGCGCGGCTCGCCGCCGCCGCCGCGTATGCCGAGCCCTTCACGCGGCTTGAGACTCCGGCTCGCCGCTCCGCATCCGCTTCCGGATAGGCGCCCGACCGCCCCAGTGCCAGCGAAAATGCCAGCCGCAGCTCCGGTTCGTCCGCGAGACCCGCGTCCTCGATTGCACGGCGCACGAGGTCGTACGAGCGGGTTTCTCGCCAGAGGTTTCGCACCCGCTCGGCCCGGTTGTCCAGGCCGAACCGCAGGAGTGCGGCCTCCGCGGCGACCCGCGCGTCCGCGGCGCGCCGACGCTCCGGGGCCGCGCCTGGGAGCGAGCGAAGCCGGCCCCTCCACCATGCCGCCGCGCTCGAGAAAATCGCCGGGTCGTGGGCAAGGGCCTGAGCCTCGAGGAAGGCCCGGTCGGCCCTCGAAGAGGGATCGGTCCACGCCGGATCCCTCACCCCCGAGTTCGCGTCCTCGGCGAACGGGAAGCGCGCCGCGGCCAGGACGGCGGCCCGTTTCGACAGGAGCCACCCCAGCTCCAGGTGCGTATGTGCCCGCACCGGGTCGAGCGCGATCGCCCGCCGAAACAGGACCTCCCCGCGATCCAGCCGCTTCGACGACTCGATGCGCGAGTGCGGCGTGGCCGTGGGTTCCGCGAAGTCCTCCGTGGCGCAGTCGGCCATGCGCCCTGCCGCGCGCGCGGCCTCCGCCATCCACGGGCACAGGTCGGCCGCGGACTCCAGCTCCGGGAGCAGCGCGCGTGCCGCCGTCGCCGGCAGTCGCGGGAGCACGGTGCGGAAGACGCCCATGCCCGAGCCGAAGACGCGGCTGTCGCCGGCCGGGATTGCGAGGGACTCGGCAGCGGCGCCCACCTCGATCCGGAAACGGTCGACCTGTCGCGCCGCCACCACCGCCAGCAGGCCGGGCACCACGAGGACGCCTAGCGGGCCCGCCACGGCCAGTGCCGTCCTTCCGCGCCGACGGCTCCCCGTGCGCCCTTCGCCGCGCTCGCCGCTCGCCTCGCCCTCTCCCCCCCCCTCCCGTTCCCAGCAAGGCGCCACGGCGATCCCTGCAAGCGCGGCGAACGGGAAGAGGTCGCCCGGGACGTGGAAGGGAAAGTCGACGAGCGAATGGGCGGCCCCCGCGACGAGCGCGCCCGCGATGCCGAGCGGGACCCCGCCCGCCGACCGCGCCCGCCGCCACACGGCACGCGCGAGCGCCGCCGTGAACCAGACGGCCAGCGCGATGCCCGGCAGCCCGACTTCCGCCGCCAACTCGAGCGGGTCGGAATGCGCGTGGACAAGGTAGAACTGAGGGAACTCATCGGACTGGAAAGCGGCGTTGACCTCCGGGTACGCGCCGAGACCGACGCCGGCGAGGGGGAAGGCGCGGACCATCCGGAGGGCGCCCTGCCACGCGTCGAGTCGCACGCGCGGCGACTCCCGCTCCGGGTCGCCCGTCGTGAAGCGCCGCGCGAGGGCCGAGACGCCGGTCCACGAAGTCGCCGCGAGCACGAGGACGGCGAGCACAGCGGCGGCCCGGAGTCCCACCCCGCCCCTCCGCGTGAGGAGCCGCGCGACAAGGAGCGAGAGGCCGAGAACGCAGGAGAGCGCTGCCCCTCGGGAGGCCGTCAGGACGAGCGCGGCCGCGACGATGGCGAGCGCGATGCCGAAGAGGACCCAGCGCCAGACCCGCGCGTCGCCGAAGCGGGCGATCCAGGAGGGCTTGAAGACGTTTCGGCCGCGATCCTCCGGCGCCAGTCTGTCGAGGAGGAGACCCACGCCGCCGAGGAAGCAGACAACCAGGAGGAAGGCGAGCTGGTTGCGTCCGATAAAAGTCCCTGTCGCCTGGGCACCGGAGGCGTGGGCATTCGAAAAGACCTGATGGCAACCGAGCATGCCTTGGAGGAAGGCCTCCGCGCAGAGCAGGAGGACGAGCGCGCGCGCGACGCGTCGCCGGCGGACGCAGGTGGCAAGCACGGCGAAGACCGCCCACGCCGCGATGTCGAGCGAGAGGGCCTGAAAGGTGTGCCCCGCGGCGAGGCTGAGCGGTCCGGCCACGCCGGCCGTCGAATCCCCCGCGACGCCGAGTGAGCGCAAAGCGGACGCGGACGGAGAGAGCGCTCCGAGCACCTCCCCGGGGAGCGGCACGAGGGAGAGCAGCACCCACGCCGCGCCGAGCACGGCGGGGAGGAAGCCCGGCACGCTCGGTAATTCGGACCGGGCCGCGCGGGCGAGCGGGCCCCCGCCTCCGCCGGGCCGCGCCAGCATCCACGCCAGCCAGACCGCGAGGAGGAGCCCGCCCGCCGGAGCGAAGAGCGTGCGTGCCACGGGGTGATTTCCGCCCGCCGCGAGCGTAGCGAGCAGCGCGACCGCGAAGGCGTAGCAGGCCAGAACCGTCGGCAGTCGCGTGAGCCGCGCGAAGCGCTCGGACGGGACTCCTCCGCGGCCGCCGGAGGACGAAGCCGAAATGAGCATGTGTTCCCCCCGCTTGCGGCCGTGTCGACTTTGGCGCATGGGCGAGGTCGAACACCGGCCGCGCCTTCGATACCAGGGCTCGCGGTGGGAGTCAAGCATCGGCGCGATGGCCGCAGGCGCCGAGGCACGGAGTGAACGGGATGCGCAGGGCTTCCCGCATGGTTCAGTTCTGGTTCACGGGTCGATTGGCCGCTCTTCGTAGGGGCACGGCGCTGCCGTGCCCACGGAGCGAGACATCGTGATCGGCCGTGCGAGACGTGGACGGCAGTTTGAACCATGCCGGTGGCCGCTCTTCGTAGGGGCACGGCGGTGCCGTGCCCACGGAGCGAGACATCGTGATCGGGCGTGCGAGACGTGGACGGCAGTTTGAACCATGCAGTAATTCCCCCTGAGTGCGGGCGGGTGTCGGGTGTCACTGGCTCGGTGACAGGTTTCCGGTCCACGCAGGCGCCTCACTTCTGCCCTGTCCGCAATTCACGCGTCCCGGCTCAGTTGTGTCGCCAAGTCGGATCCTGCGACTCGGCACGTCACATGCTTTCGGACTGGTCGCCACAGGGGGAATGATGCCGACTCGATAGTTCACTCCTTCGAAAGGAGCACCTGCTATGAGAACCTTGCAGATCCTTGCCGCCCTTCTTGCGCTCGTCCCGGGGGCCGCGTTCGCCCACCCGCCCGACGAGCCGCACCCCGCTCTGCCGCCGGCTGCTTCCGCCGCGCTCCCAGCGCCGATGCCCCAGGCGACTTCGGAGACGACCGTTCTCGATGTCCTCAACGCCTCCGGTCGAGCGCTCTCGTTCCGCGTGGAGGAATCGCGGCGGGAGCTGCTCTTCACTTCGCCGACCAAGCAGCGCGCCGCCAACCTGGCGGACGGCGCCCGGCTTCAGCTCCCGCTCAAGGTCGGGACGTACCGAGTTCAGCTCGAAGGTCGGGCCATGAAGAACTCGGTCGAGTTGGCCGCGGGCGCCGCGACGCGCCTGGAGTGGACCCCGACCGCCGGCGAGGAGGCAGCGTGGTCCCTCCGCGTCAGCCGCGACGGCGAGCTGCTCTTCGAGGAGAGCCTTCAGCCGGCCTCGGCGCCCACGCCTCCGGGCGCGAGTCCGGGCGTGGGCCGACAGGAAGGGCAGTTCACCTGTCCGATGCACCCCGAGGTCCGGCTCGCGCAGCCGGGCGAATGCCCGAAGTGCGGCATGGCGCTGGTCCGGCAAGCGCCACCCTCGGCGCCTTCGAAGCCAGAAACACAGCCCGGAACGCAGTCAGGCGGCGGCTGCTGCGGCGACGGCGATCTGATGCCGCCAAGCTCTCTCTACGCCTGCCCCGAACACTCCAGTGTCTGGTACGGTCAACCGGGGGCCTGCCCGCAATGCGGCTCTCGCATGGTCGAGGTTTCCAGATAACTCATGTCCTGTAGGCGCTGAACATGTAACGGCGCTCGTGTCACCCAAGGATTTCCAACAAGGAGAAAGCCATGAGTACCAAGAGGCGTGTGCTGCTCGCCCTGCCGCTCGCGGCGGCGGCGCTCGCGTGGGTCCTGTGGCAGGTCCCCGCCCAGTCCCAGGACGGCGGTCACCATCACGAGGGCGGCCACGAGGCCGGAGAAGGACACGAACACGGCGAGGAAGGCGCCGGTCACTCGCACGAGGCCGCCGAGGCCCACGGCGGGGAAGCGACCATGACCAAGGAATTCCATTTCGAGGTCGCCTTTCACAGCGACGGCGTCCATGTGCACCTATACGATGGGAAGCAGGCCCCGATTTCCGGCAAGGGCGTGACCGGGTCCGTCGATGTCAAGTTCAAGGATGCCAAGCGTGCGCTGCTGCACGCGGAACTCGCCTGGGTCGAGGACGCCGCGGCGGGCGGATACCTCGGCGCGAGGCTCGAGCTCACGAAGATCGATGAAGGAGACGCGAAGGCAACGTTCAAGTTGAAGGGCCTGCCGGGCAAGGCCGAGAAGGACGTCGAGTTCACCCAGTCGTTCAAGATGGCCCGTTCGCTCGGCTGGGCCTGCCCGACCTGCAAGGCGACTTCCACGAAGCCCGGGGACTGCGCCAAGTGCGGCAAGGACATGGTCGCGCAGAAGAGCCACTATGCCTGCTCCATGCACCCCGAGGTCGTCTCCGACAAGGAGGGCACCTGCTGGAAGTGCAACATGAAGCTCACGCGCGTCGAGGACAAGCCCGAGGCGGGCGGGGGGGACGGCCACGCGGATCACGACCACGGCGGCCACGAACACAAACACTAGATCGGCCCAACACACACCCACCCCTTCTTCGGCACACGCGGGCCCGGCCGGCGCAGAGTCGGCCGGACCCCGTCCTCTCGGCGGGAAGCGCCATGGCCACTGAAACTCAAGCGCCCAATGCCGGTCGCCGGCGCCTGCTGACGATCTTGCTCGCGGGCGTGAACGCCCTCACCCTCGGGCTCGCGGGAGCGCCGATTGTCGGCGCGCTGGTGTCGCCGATCCTCCGCACGAGGAAGCCCCAGTGGATTCGCACCTGCGAGCGCGGCGCGCTCGCGGCCGGCGCGCCCATGAAGCTCGTGGTGCAGGTCCCCGTGACCGACGGCTATGCGGGCGGCACGCGCCGGGTCACGCTCTGGCTCACGATCGCCGCCCAGGGCGCCGTGGTGGCGATGTCCTCGGAGTGCACGCACATGGGCTGCAATGTCGCGTGGGAGGGGGAGCGAGGCCGCTTCCGCTGCCCCTGTCACGGAGGCGAGTACGACGGACAGGGTCAGGTGCTCGCCGGACCTCCCCTCCGACCTCTCGACCGCCTCGCCGTGGAGGAACGAGACGGTGCCGTCTGGGTCCAGGTCTGACTGCGCAAACCGAAGCGCGGCTCTGCCGCAGCCAGAACGGAACCGCGACCCATTCGACTCGGCCTTCCGGCCTCGCTCAGGGCGAGGGAGCGGTCTCGGGATGTCCTTTCCCGAGAGCTTTGTTGCAAGAGAACTCGATCCTGCGGACAAGGAACCCATGGCGGCCTCCTCCCCCCTCACCGACGCCCGACGCGCGCTGCAAGCCTTCCTAGACGAGCCGCTGCCCGCGCGGACCGGGTGGCCGCACGCCCTCGACAGCGTCTGCCTCGCGCTCCTCCTGCTGCAATTCGCGACGGGCATCGTCCTGTCGCTCTACTACACGCCCTCGCCGGCGAGCGCGTGGGAAAGCGTCCGGTACGTCGACTCCCAGGTGGTCCTCGGGAGATGGCTGCGCGCCCTGCACCACGGGTCCGTGAGCGGACTCGTCGTGGCGGTCGCGCTCCACCTCACGCAGGTCTTCCTGTGGGCGGGCTTCAAGGGCCCACGCCGCTTCACGTGGTGGATCGGCGCCACGCTGCTCCTCGTGGTCCTCGGCTTCGGCTTCACGGGCTACCTGCTCCCTTGGGACCTCCGGGCGTACTTCGGCACGAACGTCGGCCTCCACATCGCCGCCGACGCGCCGCTGGTCGGACCGCTGCTCGCACGGCTGATGCAAGGGGGCGAGTCGATCGGCAAGCTCACGCTGCCACGCTTCTACGCCGTCCACGTGGTGCTCCTCCCGCTCGCAGCCGCGGCGCTGATCACGCTCCACCTCGCCTTGGTACGGCGCTACGGCGTCTCCCCGCCGGGCGTAGCCGAGGGCGACCCGATCCGGCCTGGCGAGCCGTTCTATCCGCGCCAGGCCGTGCGCGATGCCGTGGCCGTCCTGGCCGCCGTTTCCATCGTGAGCCTGCTGGCCTGGCTGCCCGGCGCGCCGTTGGAAATGCGCGCCGATCCCGCCAACACCGAGTACGTGCCGCACCCTGACTGGTACTTCCTCGGTCTGCAACACCTCCTGCGCCTCTTCTCGGGGCGCCGGCAAGTCCTGGCGACCGTGGTTTTGCCCGGCCTTGCCGTCGGCCTCCTCTATCTCGTGCCGGTCCTCGAGCGGAGCCCCGAGCGGCGTCCAAGCCGGCGGAAATTCGCGATCGCGAGCGGGCTGGCCTTCCTGCTCCTCGCACTCGGACTCACGCTCGCCGGCTGGCGCGCTCTCGAGCGGGAACGAGCTGCGCGCGCAGCGATTGCGCCAAGCCCCGGCAGAGCGACCCCGGAGCCCGAACCGCCCGCCGTTGCCGGCGCCCATGCCGCCCGCGGAAAGGAACTCTATGAAGCCTTGCGCTGCGCACTCTGCCACGAAGCCCCGGAGGCGGGGACCGGAGTCAATCTCCCGCCGGCACTCCGGTTCGCCGGCTCGAAATTTCGTCGGGAGTGGCTCGTCGATTATCTCCGTGCCCCAAGTGCCATTCGATGGTATCGTGAGGGAGTGCGGCCCGTGCAGCGCATGCCGGATTTCCATCTGTCGGCGGAGGAGGCCGGCGCGCTCGCCGACCACCTGGGAACCCTGACCGACGACAAGCTGCTCCGCCCGACGGCGGTGCGCTGGTCCGAGCCGCCCCCGGGGGCCGAGGAGCACGGCCGGCAGCTCTATCAACAGTATGCCTGCTACGGTTGTCACGCGGTCGGCGCGGATGGAAAACAGATCGGGCCGGACTTGACCCGCGTCGGCGGAAAGCTGCAAGAGGACTTCATGCTCCACTTTGTGCGCCACCCGCAGCGGATCGTTCCCGACACGCCGATGAAGGACAACGACCTGTGGGACGAGGAAGCGGAGGCGATCGTCCGGCATCTCCGGGTGCTACGCTAGCGGCTCGTTGACGAAGTTCAGGCACGATGCCTGGGGGCGCGGGCCTCCCTCCTTCGCTCGCTCGACGCGAGCTACGGAGCGCAGGCCGGCCCGCGTGAACGGCCGCATGGGTTACGACCCGCCGTCACAGAGTTGACGACTGTGTCCGAAGTTCGTCAACGGGCCACTAGCCGGTCGGCGCGGGACCGGCGGCTGCCGGCGCGGCCGCTAGCGAAGGGATCCCGTTGCCGTCAGAAAGGTTCCCGTGGGAAGCCATGCAAGGAGGTGGAATGAAATTGAAAACCATCGCCGCGGGTGCGCTGCTGGGGGCTGCCCTGGTTCTACCGGGCTGTTCCGTTCCCCGCGAAGCCGGCTTCCCGGACGTGCGGAAGTTGCTCGCCGATCGTTCGCCCTGGCGCGTGCACTGGAACCAGGGAACGGCCGAGGACACGGCGGTCGCCGAGACCGTCGCCCGGATGCTCACCGAAGAACTGACCGCGGACCGCGCTGTGCAAATCGCGCTGCTCAGCAATCATGGCCTGCAGGCGGAGTATGAAGAGCTGGGGGTGGCGCAGGCCGACGTCGTCCAGGCGGGCCTGCTGACCAACCCTGTGTTCGGGTTCAGCGCCCGCTTCCCGGACCGCGCGCCGTCGAGAACCAACACCGACTTCGACATCGTCCAGAACTTCCTTGACCTGCTGACACTCCCGTCGCGCAGCAAGATCGCCAAGGAACAATTTGAACGGACCAAGCTCCGGGTAGCCCAGGCAGTGCTCGACCTTGCGGCTCAGGTGAAAGCCGCATATTTCACCGTGCTGTCGGACCGGCAGGTCGCCGAGATGCGCGGCGAGATGGCCAAGGCGGCCCAAGTGAGCTACGAATTCAACCGGAGGATGGCCGAGGCCGGAAATCTGAACGAGATGCACCTGGCCATCGAAGAAGGCGCGAATGAGCAGGCGAAGACCGATCTCCTGCGCGCGCAGGCGCGACTGAAGGCGGACCGGGTGGCGCTCAGCCGGCTCTTGGGCGTCTGGAGCCCCGGTGCGGACTGGCGCCTGCCGGACAAGCTGCCGGCGCTCCCTGCACGCGAAGTGGGTGACGAAGGGGTCGAGGAGAAGGCGCTGGCGAAACGCATGGATCTGGCCGCCGCCGGTCGGGAAGTTGCCGTACTCACCCAGGCCCGCGACCTCGCCCGAAGCTGGCGCTGGCTCGGCGCAGTGGACATCGGCGCCTCCCGAGAGAGGGATACGGATGGTCAGGTGGTGACCGGACCCTCCATCTCGCTCGAGTTGCCGATCTTCGATCAGCATCAGGCCTCCATCGCTCGCCTGGATGCGCTGGTCCGACAAGCGGAACAGCGGCGCCAGGCCCTGGAAGTCGACGTTCGCAACGAAGCTCGCGCCGCTGTCGATCGACTGCTCGCCGCCCGGAAGCTCTCCGAGACCTACTTGAAGGTCCTGATCCCCGTGCGGGAGCGGGCGCTCAAGAACGCAATGCCCCACTACAACTACATGCTGATCGGCGTCTTCGCCCTGCTGGAGCTCAAACGCGCCGAAATCGACGCCTACCTCGAATACATCGAAGCCCTGCGCGACTACTGGATCGCCCGTGCCGAGCTGGAACGCGCGGTTGGCGGCGGGCTGGAGCCGCACACGCCGTGACCTTCGACCGGTGGACTCCTCCCTTCGTCGTTCACTCGCCACCCTCCGAGCCGTAGGAGTCGTCGTCATGTCCTACACGAAACCCTTTGCACCGCTCTCCCTCTGCGCGGTCCTGCTGAGCATCGTTGCCGGCGCTGCCTCCCTACTCGGCCAGGAGGCGCCCGCCGCCGCACTGCCGCCCCAACCCGCCGGCCCGGCCGGCGCAGCCGGCGCCCTTCCGTATACTCCCGTAACCACGCCCAACGGCGCAACCCTCCCTTACCGAAGGGTCGACGGCGTGAAGGAATTTCATCTCGTCGTCGAGGAAGTCGATCGGGAGTTCGCTCCCGGCATGAAGGTTAAGTGTTGGGGCTACAACGGCCGAACTCCAGGGCCGACGATTGAGGCCGTGGAGGGCGATCGGGTGCGCATCCTCGTGACGAACAAGCTGCCCAGCCCGACCGCCGTCCATTGGCACGGCGTCCTTCTGCCCAGCGGCATGGACGGGGTCGGCGGCGTCACCCAACGCCACATCCCCCCCGGCGACACGTTCTCCTACGAGTTTACGCTGAAACAGCACGGGACCCAGATGTACCATTCCCACTCCGACGAAATGGTTCAGATGGGCCTGGGCGCGATGGGCTTCTTCATCATTCATCCGAAGGTCCCGGAGACGCCGAAGATCGACCGTGATTTCTGCATTTTCCTCAACGAGTGGTTCGTGCAGCCTGGCGCCTCGAGGCCGGACATCAACGTGATGACCGAATTCAACCTGTTCACGTTCAACAGCCGCGTCTACCCGGGCACGGACCCGCTGATCGTGCGCACCGGGGATCGCGTGCGCATCCGCTTTGCGAATGTCGGCCAGGACGTTCACCCGATCCACTTGCACGGTTACTATTTCATGGTCACGGGCACCGATGGCGGCCGAATGGCGCCGGAGGCGTGGCAGCGCGAGACGACCACACTGGTGTCGCCCGGCCAGACGCGCCAAGTCGAATTCGTGGCGGACGCCCCGGGCGACTGGGCCATGCACTGCCACCGGCGCCATCACCCGATGAACGCAATGGGGCATGACATCCCGAACCCGACCGGCGTCAGTCAGAAGGGCCTCGAGGAGAATATCCGTAAGCTCTTGCCGGGCTACATGGGCATGGGCGAAACCGGCATGTACGACATGCAGGAGATGAACATGGAGGGGCCGCCAAACACCCTGCCGATGATGGCGGGCATGGGCAACTTCGGCCCGGTCGGCATGGGCGGCATGTTCACCATTCTCAAGGTCCGCGACCAATTGACCAGCTACGACGCGGACCCGGGCTGGTATGAGAACCCGCCGGGCACCGTCTCCGAGACGATCTACAGGGCGCCCGGCGCCGCGTCGACCGGGCCGAGCTATTTCGTATGCCCGACGCATGTGGAAGTGATCGAGCACGAGGCCGGGACTTGCCCCAAGTGCGGCGCGGCCCTGCAGCCGCCGGTCAGGAATGCGCCGCCCCCGGGCGCGCCGGCGGACTATGTCTGCCCGGACCACCCAGAGGTCGGACAGAAGCTGCCCGGTCGTTGCGGAAAGTGCTTCAAGCAGATGAAACCCGCGACCGCGGCGCCCGGCGGCGGCCAGGCGACCTTCACCTGCCCCATGCACCCGGAGGTCGTCTCGGACAAGCCGGGCGATTGCCCGAAGTGCGGCATGCATTTGACGCTCCTGAAGCCCGCGCCGGGTGCGCCCGCCACGCCGGCGGCCGATTGGACCTGCTCGATGCATCCGGAGGTGAGCGAAAAGGCGCCCGGTCGCTGCCCCACGTGCGGCATGAACCTCGAGCTGCGACGAAAGTGACCGATGCCGGCATGGTTCAAACCGGGGTAACAGACTTCGCCCGCTCATGGGACATTAAGCGCCCGCGCAAAAATAACGGCGCAGATTCGGACCTCGTGGCTCCTGGGGGCGCGGCCCTCGGGGCGGCGCTGCGCGGGCCGCTGGCCCGCGCCCCCAGGCATCGGTCGATCCACGGAAATGTAATGTAATTCTTGCGCGGGCGCTAAACGGGGACATGACCTGCATTCAGCAACGGGCTGACGAGCCTCCGGGGACCCTCCTGGAATTCAGGATCGTGTCCCCCGTTTTGCGGCCGGTTTGAACCATGCCCCGATGCCGCACTCCAGGGTCAACCCGTCGATGCCCCAGCGCTCCGGACGCCGTGAGAACAGGACGTGAGACATGAAGCGGACGCTGCGCTTTCACCTGCTCCTCGCCTTTGCGCTGGTCATCGCTTCGTTCGGCGTCGCGAGCGCCTTCGTCTTCCGCTGCATCGGGCGGATCGACGACGCCATCGAGACCATCAAGCGCCGCGAGGAGGCGGTCCGCTACGGGCTCGACCTCGCGAGCTGCGCGCGCGACCAGTACATCCACGAGGCGCACCTCATCATCACGCGCGACGCGGAGCACGTCGCGCACGTCCGGGAGGCGGTCGAGCGCGTGCAGCGCTGCCAGCAACGCGTGCGCGCCGTCGCCACGACCCGGCAGGAGTCCGAGTACGTCGCCGAGATCGACGCGACCGCGGGCGAGTTCCGGCGCGTCTTCTTCGACGAAATCGTTCCGGCCATGCGCGACGGAAGGCATCGACAAGCGCTGGAGCTGCACGAAGAGTCGGAGCAGCAGGTCGAGCGGATCATCGTTCTCATCGACCGGCTCGGCGCCGGTTTCCGCGCCCAGATCGAGGAAGCTCATGCTTCGGCGAGGACGCTCGGGCGCCAGGCCTTCCACGTCACGCTGACCGCGCTTGCCCTGTCCCTCGTCCTCACGGCGGCCGTGGGGTTCCTGCTCGGTCGGTCGATCCTCACCCCCATCCGGGAATTGATCGCCGGCACGCAGGCGGTGGCCCGCGGCGATCTTTCACCCGCGCTTCCCTCGCCGAAGATCCACGAGCTTGCCGCGCTTGCGGACAGTTTCGGACGCATGACCCGGGAGCTGCGCGACCACCAGCAGCAGCTCCTGGCGGCGGAGAAGCAGGCCTCCCTCGGCACCCTTGCCGCGGGAGTCGCCCATCAGCTCAACAATCCGCTCGGCGTCCTCCTCGGCTACATCAAGCTCCTCCGGCAGGGCCGGATCCGAGAGGCCGCCCAGGTCCAGGACGCCTTCCGGATCCTCGAGGACGAAGCGACGGAGGCCAAGCTGATCGTGGAGACGCTGCTCTCCCTCGCGCGGCCGGGCACGCTCTGCCTCGAGGAGGTCGACGCGGGCAGCCTGCTCGGCGAGACGGTGGAGCATGCGCAGCGCTACAAGGAGGGATCCCCCGCCCGGATTGTCCTGCAGCCGCCGGACACCGCGGTCACCCTGAAGACGGACCGGAAGAAACTCCAGCAGGCGCTGACGAACCTGATCGTGAACGGCCTGGAGGCCATGCCCGAAGGTGGGACGGTTCGCATCCGCTGCCGCCGCCTCGTGGGTTCGAACGGAGGCGGGCCGGAGCAAGTCGCCTTCGAGGTAGAGGACGAGGGACCGGGGATCCCGCCCCAGGACCTCCCGCGCGTCTTCGATCCCTACTTCACGACGAAGAAGTCGGGCACCGGTCTGGGGCTGACGATCACGCACGAGGTCGTTCGTGCCCTCGGGGGCGCCATCGAGGTCCGGAACACGGCCCCACGCGGTTGCGCCTTTCTCGTGACGCTGCCTGCCGAAAAATCGCCCAGCCCGTAACGGAGGACGCATGGCACGCCCCACGATTCTGGGCATCGACGACAAGCCCAACATGCTGCAACTCCTGAAGACGCTCCTCGGGGAGGAGTACCAAGTCGAGACCACCGGAGAGCCGCAGGCCGGCATCGACCTCGTGGCGCGCATGCCCATCGACGTGGTCGTGAGCGACATCCGCATGCCGTCCATGGACGGGCTAGCCGTTCTTCGAGAGGTCAAGCGGCTCAGCCCCGCCACGGAAGTCGTCCTGATGACGGGCTACGCGACGGTAAAGCAGGCGGTGGAGGCGATGAAGCTCGGTGCCTTCGACTACGTGATCAAGCCGTTCGAGCCCGAGCAGATGGCCGCGGTGGTGGAGAAGGCGCTGGAGCACAAGCGGCTCCTGGACCGCACGCGCTATCTCGAAGGGGAGGTGGAGGAGAAATTCGGTCTCGGGAGCATCATGGGCGCGAGCGCGGCGATCCAGGCGATGCTTGTCCGGATCCGGAAAGTGCTCGATTCGGATTCGACCGTCTTGGTTGCCGGCGAGAGCGGCACCGGGAAGGAGCTGGTCGCACGGGCGCTGCACTACGCCGGGCGCCGGCGGCGCGGGAAATTCGTCGTGGTCCACTGCGCGGGGATCCCGCGGGAGCTGGCGGAGTCCGAGATCTTCGGCCATGTCCGCGGCGCCTTTTCGGGGGCGCTCACCGCCAAGCGCGGACTCGCCGACGAAGCCGACGGCGGCACGCTCTTCCTCGACGACGTCGACCAGCTCGACCTCGACGTGCAGGCCAAAATGAACCGGCTGGTCCAGCAGAAGGAGATCCGCGCAGTCGGCGAGACGGAGTGGCGGAGGGTGGACGTGCGGATTGTGGCCGCGACGAACCAGGAGCTCCACGCCCTCGTTGCGAAGGGGCGGTTTCGCGAGGACTTCTACTACCGGCTGAACGTTTTTCCGGTCGAGGTGCCGCCGCTGCGCGCACGCAAGGAGGACCTGGCCCGGCTCGCCGCGCACTTCCTGGAACGGCATGCGCGCGTGGCCGGCCGGCCGCCGGCACAGATTTCCGCGCAGGCGATGCAGGCACTGGAGCGCCATGACTGGCCGGGGAACGTGCGCGAGCTGGAAAACGTGCTGGAGACCGCCATGCTCCTCGCCGAGGAGGGCGTCATCGAACCCTCCCATCTGCCTGCCCTCCAGCGGAGACCGCGGTCCGCGGCCGGCGCTTCCGCGCAGGACGCGTTGGAACTGCCCTACGCGACGGTCCTCGAGCAGGCGAGCGCCGAGGCCGCGTGCCGCTACCTTTCCGGCGTCCTCAAGAAATACGGGGGCAACGTGACACGCGCCGCGCAACACGCGGGGATCGAGAGACAGAGTTTTCATCGGCTGATGAAGAAGCACGGCCTGGGCTCGCACGGCGTCGAGGAGGGGTCCGAGCGGTAGCCCGGGGCGGGTCGCCTCACTTCGCCGCCTCCAGCCGCACGCCCGCCAGTTTCTCGAGCTCCGCCGCCGCAAGGTTGAGCTCCGACAGCGCAGTCGCGTAGGACAGCTTCGCCTCGGCGAGCGTCCGCTGCGCGTCGAGCACGTCCAGGTAGCCGAACTTGCCCTGGCGGTAGCCCTCGGTCGTGAGTTCCAAGGTCGTCTGGGCCTTTGGCAGGATCTCCGCTCCGTACGCGCTCACCCGCGCCTGCGCCGTCATGAGCTCGCGGTAGGCTTCGCCGAGTCGGCGCACGAGGTCGTTCTCCGTCGCCCGCAGCTTGAGCTCGGCCTGCCTGATTTTCACCTCCGCCGCGGCGACTTTCCCCTGGTTGCGGTTGAAGAGGGGCAGCGGAACGGCGATGCCGGCCTGGGCCAGCGAATCGTTCTCGCCGTCTCGTCCGACCGTCACTTCCAGTTCGGTGTCGGGGAAGCGTTCCGCGCGAGCCTGTTCCAGTTGAAGCTCCGCGGACTCGCGCGCCCGCCGCACGCCCTCGAGCAACGGATGGGAGTTCGCGACGTCCGCACGCAGAGCCTCGAGCGTCGGCGGGCTGAAGTTCGCGGCCAGGTCGCCGGAGAATTTCTCCGTCGGAAGGTCGACATTGCCGAGCAGCGCATGGAGAGCTTTCAGGGCGACGGTCGCGTTCTTTTCGGCGACCTTGACGTTGGTGTCCGCCCCCGCCAGGTTCACGTCGGTCTTGAGGACTTCCATCTGGGGGATGGCGGCGACGTTGTAGCGCTCCGTGGCGACGCGTTGAAGATCGGCCGCGATCGCCCGCGTTTCCCGAGCAAGTGCGAGCGTGCGGCGCGCGCCCAACAGGCTGACGAACGCGCGCTTCGCATCGGTGAGGATCTCCCGCCTGCGCCACACGTAGTCCAGCGTCGCAACCTCGCGCTCTTTTTCGGCGACCCTCGTCGCCGCGCCGAGCCGACCGCTGACGACGACCGTGGCGAGCGGTCGCTGGACTTCGGAGCCGATCCCCGTCGAGAGGAGCAGCGGCACGAGGCCAAGCGTTGCGACGCACGCCGTCATGAGGACCGGCCGCATGCGCAGGAGCGCGCCGGTGACCGCGGCCTCCCGGGAGGACTTCCCTCCGCGCTGGAGCTGCGTGATGCAGGAGACGAGGACGACGCCGTTCAGCATGGCCACGCCAAACACGGCGATGAAGCCGATCGACGAAGGGACGCTCAGGTATTGACCCGTGACGAAAAGCGCGAAAACGCCGCCGATCAGCGAGAAGGGGACGTTCATCAGGATCAAGAGCGCGGGACGGACGGCATCGAACGACAGGACCAGCAGGACGAAGATCAGGAATATGGCGAGCGGTACCACGATCGAGAGCCGTCGCTGCGCTCTCTGCTGGTTTTCGAATTGCCCGCCCCATTCGAGGACGTACCCGGCGGGCAGGGAAGGCAGGACTTTCTGGTCCAGGAGCCGTTTCCCTTCGTCCACGAAGCCGCCCAAGTCGCGGCCGCGCACGTTGCACTGGACCACCACGCGGCGGCGGCCCTTCTCGTGGCTGACCAGCGGCGGGCCTTCCTCCACCCCCACCTGGGCGACCCTGCCGAGGGGAACTCGCGCCCCCGAGGGCGTCGTGAAGATGAGCCGCTCGATCGCCTCCGGATCCCGGCGGTACGCCGCGGCCACCCGCAAGTAGATGTCGAACCGGCGGTCCCCGTCCACGACTTCGCCCAACGACTCTCCGCCGACCGCGTTCGCGACGGCGTCCATCACCTCGCCGACGCTGAGACCCTGCTGCGCCACCGCGTCCCGGTCGGCACGCACGACAAGCTGCGCTTCGCCCGCGATCTGCTCCAGCGCGACGCCGGTCGCGCCGGTGACGCCTTGCAGGAGAGTCTGGATTTCCGCCCCTTTCTCGGCCAGGACATCCAGGTCCTCGCCGTAGAGCTTGACGGCGATCTCCGCCTTGACGCCGGAGAGCAGCTCGTCCACGCGCGTCGCGATCGGTTGGCTGAAACTGATGAGCAGACCGGGGATTTCCTTCAGGTCCGCTTCCAGTTCCTGCTCGAGCGCCTTTCTGCGTTGCGTCGCCTCCGGTGTCAGTCCTACATAGATCTCGTTGTTCGAAACCGACTCCGGGTCGCCGCCCAACTCCGCGCGTCCGATTCGGGAAAGTGCATAGGCGACGCCCCGATGCTTGACGATCTTCGCCTCAACTCCCGCGGCGATCCGGATCGCCTCGTCGAGCGAAATGGAGGGGTTCATCGTGATCCGGATGTTGATCGTGCCCTCCTCAAGCTGGGGTACGAATTCGGTGCCGAGCTTCGGAACGGTCGCGAGGGAGGCGGCCAGGAGACCCAGGGCGACGATCCCCACCGGGAGGGGATGCGCGCAGGCGCGCGGACGACCGGGCCATAGCCCCATTTCAGTCCGCGGACCAGGAAGCTGTCCTTCTCGGAGAGCCGCCCACTCAGGAGCCAGGTGGAAAGCGCGGGGACGAGGAACAGGGAGACGAGCAGCGACCCGAACATCGCGAAGCTGATGGTGAAGGCCATCGGCGCGAAGAGCTTCCCCTCGATCCCTTGCAGCGTGAACAGCGGGAGGAACACCACGATGATGATGAGCACGGCGGTGCTCACCGGGCGCGCGACTTCCCGCGCGGCGGTCAGCACGTGGTGCAGGCGGTCCGCCGGGGCCGGACGGTCCTCGGCGAGGCGGCGAAAAATGTTCTCGACCATGACGACCGAGCCGTCCACCATCATGCCGATGCCGATCGCCAAGCCGCCGAGCGACTGGAGATTGGCCGAGATGCCGTAGCGGCCCATCATGCTGCAGGCGATGAGCACCGAGATCGGAATGGAGCACAGCACGATGAACGCGCTTCGAAAATTCCAGAGGAACAGGAAGAGCACGACGACGATGAGGAGGGCGGCTTCCTTGAGCGCCTCGGAGACCGTCCCCAGGGCGCGCTCGACCAGGTCGGCTTGGTCGTAGTACGGGACGATCCGGACTCCGTTCGGCAGCCGGATGGTCTTCACCTTCTCTTTCACGAGGTCGATCACCTGCTTCGTGTTCGAGCCTTTGAGGGGGTGGGTCGAGGTTCCGTCCGGGGCGCGGGCCTTCGCCGCGCAGCGCGTGGCGGAGGCCGCGACGCGGGGGAGCACGACGCGGAACGGGAATTCAAGCCGGAGCAGGTGGGCGAAACGGGCGGGGAGCCTGGCCTCCGGGACTCGGATGGCACGGGGAACGGGCCGTCCTCAGGCTACGACCTGGGATGGAAGGCCGAACGAGCCTGACCCGCGCGCCCGCCTGATGACGGCGGGACGAGCAGGGGGCCCCCCGCTAGGCGCGGGGGATTGGAGGGTGGAAGACGGTGCGCTCCGGGTTGGAGCGTGGGATGTGGCAAGAGCTTGGCCGGGAGCGACGAAGCAAGGTTCGAACCAAGCGGGGCCGGTCGAGGTTCGCTGCGAGGAAAGCGGCCGGTCCCGAGCAGCACTGATCGCAGTGGTGCGTGCAGCCGTCCGGTTCCCGGTGGGGCGCGTGCCCCGGTCGCTCTTCGGCATCGTGGCGATGGTCGGCGCCGACCGGTGCCCGGACGCCGCCGGACGACTCCACACCCTCGTTCGAGAGGAAGTGGACGTCGAACGGTCGAGCATAGGCCGCGGTCGTGGCGACCAGCATCAGCAAGGCATGAAGGAGGGCGAGGGCGAGCCGAAACACGGGAACTCCTCCTGTGGAGATGCAACGAGCGGCGAAGTATAGCAGGCGGCCGGTTCAGGGGCAAGTCGGACTCCGGGCATGGTTCAAACCGGGCCGCGCGTGGGGGACACGCTTCCGTGTTCGGACGCAGGGGAGGTCCTTGTGCCCGCCCTGTTGGCGACGCCGCGCGCGAAGGTGAAGCCCTGCACCACAATGGCTTGTTCCCTCCGATGAAAGTGCCGATCCATGAGTGATTCCTTTACGTGCCCTATCCACCGCCTTGCCTTTCGGCCGATCGGATGGTAGGCTATCCGGGCAGCGTTCAAATGCGGGCAGAAGTCGTGCCAGGTCGATCGCGAGTCTGCGCCTCGCGGGCACGGCCGAGCCGTGCCCCGACCGCAATCACACCCCCGCGCGTGTATCCGCGGATCGGCGGGAAGTGAACCCTGCCGCTGCCCGTGGTCGTCGCATCCCCCATGGCTCGGAGGCCCGTATGCCCTCCCCCTTCCCAGGCATGGATCCCTTCCTCGAGGGTCAGGAATGGGAGGACTTCCACCCGACTCTGATGACCGTTATCCGGGAGGGGCTCACGTCCCGCCTGCGACCCCGCTATATCGTGCGTGTCGAGAGGCGAGTCTATCTCGAGCATGCGGTCGGCGACGAGCCGGACCGCCCGCGACCCGACGTCGCCGTGCTCCGCGGACCGTCCGCTTCCAGCGCGCAGGTGCTCGACCTCTCCGCCGGGCCGACACCGGGCTCCCCGGTCCTCGTCACGCTCCCGATTCCCGAGGAGCAACGGGAGACCTATCTCACCATACGGCTTCGCGAGTCCATGGAGGTCGTGACGATCCTGGAACTGCTCTCGCCCACCCATAAGCGTTCGGGCAGCGACGGCCGGCGCGAGTACCTGCTGAAGCGCGAGGCCGTTCTCCGCAGCGCGACCCACCTCGTGGAGCTGGACCTGCTCCGCGGCGGCGAACGCCTGCCCACCGTGCGACCGCTACCTCGGGGCGACTTTTACGCACTCGTCTGCCGCGGCAACCGTCGCCCCCGCGCCGAGGCGTACGTCGTCGGCCTCCGCGACCCACTGCCCACGATCGCCATTCCCCTCGCCGCGCCCGATCCCGACGCGCCCCTCGACCTGCAGGCCGCGTTCACCACCACCTACGACCGCGCCGGCTACGACTACTCGCTCGACTACAGGGCGAACCTCGAGCCGGCCCTTCCCGCTGCCGATGGCGCCTGGATCCGGGAACGACTCGGGTCCAGGCGGCCCGGCTCCGACGGGAGCGCGGGGGTGCCATGACTCCCGTACGCTCCGGCGGAGTGTCAGCTCCCGCGCAAGAATTACTCTACATTTTCGTGGCTCGACCGATGCCTGGGGGCGCGGCCCAGAGGGCCGCGCCCCCAGGAGCCTCGAGGTCCGAGCCTGCGCGGTTACTTTTGCGCGGGCGCTAAGTCATGTGCCGGCTCGCGCGGGCCGGCCTGCGCTCCGTAGCTCGCGCTGAGCGCGGGAAGGAGGGAGGCACGCGCCCCCAGGCCTCGTGTCTGCACTTCGTCAACGGCACACCAGGTGAGTCTCCTTGGAGATCTCGACCGACTGAACTCCTTTGCCGCCCAGCGAGGGAGCAGGGCTGCCACCGCTACCTCCCTCGCTCGTCGAGCCGCTCTGCCCCCGTGGCCCGATTCGGTTCTGTTCCTGCCTGGGTCCCTGCGTCCGCGGCAGCCGCTCCCTGGCCGGCTTGGCGCCCCGCCTGCAGCCGCCGCCACTGCCGCGTCTTCCACCCGTTGTACATCACCGGCAGCGTCACGTCGATCACCTCGTCCGCGATCAGGATGCCGCCCAGGACCGGCGCGGCCATCGGCCGCATGATCTCCGCGCCGGTCCCCGTCGCCCAGAGCATCGGCGCCAGGCCAAGCACCAACGAGTTCGGTCAGGAGCTTCGGCCGCAGGCGGTGCACGGCCCCTTCGATGATCGTCTGGGTCACCTCCTCGACCGTCTTGATCGCCGCGAGGCCGCCCTTCTGCGCCAGCGCGTCCCGCAGATAGACGAGCATGATCACGCCCGTCTCCGTCGCCATCCCGAAACAGGCGATGTAGCCCACCCAGACGGCCACGCTGAAGTTGAACCCGAACAGCCACTGGAAGAGCAGCCCGCCGACCAGCGCGCCCGGCACGGCCAGCATCATGAGCAGGGTGTCCATGACG
>JACPWG010000031.1 GCA_016197205.1 Planctomycetota bacterium | reverse complement strand
GAAGAACATCTGCGCCCAGCGGCCGGAGACGTGGAGCCGCGGGGTGAGCGTGTACTTCCCCTCGACGTAGTACCCGAGCGCGCGCAGGTCGCCCCTGATGTTCGGCGCGTCCCACTGGCTCCCGAAGACCTCCGCCCAGAACTCCCAATGGCCGATCAGGTACTCGAGGTCGAGGCCCGCGAGGTGCTGATCGAAGTCGTTCCGGTCCTGCCCGCGGCCGAAGGTCCGCTCGGCCTTCCCGCGGAAATACGGACCGACCGCGTAGTTCGCGCCGACGGTGAACCCCGGGAACGCCCGCCACCCGAACCGCGCGGAGTAGGCGAGGTGCTCCTCGTCCTTGTCCCCCCACTCCCACTCGTCCGGGCGCTCGCAGGGCGCGGAGTTCGTCACCGCGAACCGCAGCTCGACCGGGCCCGCGGTCCCCACGACCATGCCCCCCGCATGGTAGACCGGCCCCCAGATCATCGGAACCCACTCCTCCTTCTTGTCCTCGATGTCGCGCCGTCCCAGCAGCGCCGCGTTGTTCGCAGGCGCCTGGTCGTCGCCGAGCACCGTGACGTGGTCGTAGAAGAGCGGCGCGCGCACCAGCGGATTCTTCATCGAGTCGTGCCGGGCCACGAAATTGCCGAGCGGCGTCGCGAACTTGCCGAGCTGGAAAGACCAGCTCCAGTCGTCCCCAGACAGCGTGTAGCGCGCGAAATACTCGTCGCCGCGGACGGCGACGGGATGATCGTCGGCGTCGAAGCCGCGGTCCGCGCGCGCCTGCAAGAAAAAAAACCAGTGGTCCCCGACGGTCGTGTCGACGAAGAGCCGGAGCCGCTCGGTCAGGAAAGAGTGGTCGGTAAAGAGGAGCCCCGGGGCCTCGTCCTGGACCCCATAGAACTCCAGGTCCAGGATGCCGCTGACGAGGAGGTCGAAGCTCCCCTTGTCGTTCCGAAGCCGGAGCTCGGCCTCGTTGATGCCGAGGAACCCGCCCTCCCCTTCGTCGGCCGCGAGGATGGCGACCGGAGAAAGCAGGACAACCGCGAATGACCAGAGACAGCACAGGAGCGGAAACGGCCGCAGGCCCATCCGGCAGTTCTCCATCGCCAAAGCCCAGGGAAAGCGCGCGGGGACTCTACTTGTCGCCGAGGTTGAAGTCCATCTTTACCTTGCCGTCCGCCGCGACCTCCACGTCGCTCCCGACGGCACGCATCGGATCCCCCGTTTTGTCCTTCGGCTCGTAGTCCTCGTGGAAGGCGTAGATCTTGTACTTGCCGGCGGGCACGGCCGGGATCGAGAAGTTCCCCTTGTCGTCGGTGATCGTGAAGTACGGGTTCTTCAAGATCAGGATCACCGCGTGCATCTGGCTGTGCACTTCGCACCGGAGCCGTACGAGCCCGCCCTGGTCGAACGTGACCTCCTTCGCCTCCCCTTTCCCGTACCGCCCCAGCTCCAGCTCCTTCGTCTTCGAGTGCGAGAAGACGTTGTGGTACTCGTCGTCGTCGTTCGGAAATTCGACGGTGGTCCCTTCGAGAATGGCCAGCGTGAGCGGGCGGAATTGCCGGTTCTGCTGGGCCATCTTGGGCTTTTCCTTGGGGAGCGGGAACGGGGCGCCCTGCGTCACGCCGTCGATGAAGACGACGGCCGGCCCGCGTTCGTAGTCTCCGGTGGCGGGCTTCGCGCCGGGGTAGCGCCCAGGCTTGGGGGTTTTCTTGCCGCCCTTGTCGGGAAGGGTGACCGTGCCTTCGACGTCTCCCGCGCGGGCCTGTGGGGCCGCCAGCGCGAGGACAAGGGCGAGGGACAGGGCCGCCGCGCCAGGTCGGGTTGCGTTCATGAGCGAGTCCTTTCCTCGGTGCCGGCGCCTGCATCGGACGCCTGTGGTTTGGGGCCCGTGAGCCCTGAAAGCTCCGCGCAGGGGGGGGCGCTCGTCGCACGGCGGAGCGCGACCTCCGGCCCCTCGTACGCCCGGATCGGCGGCAAGGGCTTCTCCTCCTTCGGCTCGGCCGGGCTGAGGACCCGGCCGGTGAACTTGCGGTTCCGCGGATCGCCGATCGGCAGGCCGACGCGGACGCGCACCATGCCTTCTTCGCCGAAGTTGAGCCACGCCGTCGAGCCGGTCCGGAGCGCGACGCCCGGGGCCTGGAAAATGACGAGGTCCCGCGTCTCGGTGATCGCGATCAGAATGGCCGGGAAGGCCCGGAAGCACACGGAGCGGCGGAGGTCGGGTAGGATGACGGAGGGGAGCGGCCGGCCGGCGAAGCGTGTCGCCGCCGTCGCCCCGCGCGGTGGTGCCGCGGGGAGGGGAGGCTTGGCGTCGGGCGCGGCGCGGGTCACGGAGGCGGCCGTGGCGGAGTTCCAGGCCGCCGGTCCGGACGAGGGGGCGGAAGGTCCGCGCATCGCGGGCGCCCCTGCCGGAAGCCGCTCCGCGGGAGGCCGGGCCGACCGGCAACCGGCAAGCGAAGCGACCAGCACCGACAGCGCGCCGAGACCGAGCGCGACGGCGGCACCTGCCGGGCGGGGGGCGAGGGGCGCCCTTTCCTGGCGCGAGGGCGAGCGCGGCATCGAGAACTCCGGCAGAGCGGCCCGTCAGGACGCCGGCCGACCCGGCACCCTCCGCATGAGAGGGGAGCGGCCGAGGGGACGGCGGGAAAAAAGAACGCCAGGAAAACGTCCTACCATGATACGCGAGCGACCGGCTCTTGTCCACAAGTCAACGCTCGCGCACGTCCACCTTTCCGGGGACGCTCGCCGCTAGGACGACGCCGACGCATACGCGCGCAAACCGCGCCGCCAGAACAGGAGCATGACGAGAAACGCGGCAAGCGTCACGCCGCTCAAGTGGGCGAGCAGCGGCCACGTCGCGCCCTCGAAAAGAGCCCGCGCGGGGAAGGACACGATCAGGCAGAAGGGGAGGACGGAGACGAGCAGCCGCCGGACCCAACCGGTGAACACGCCGTCCGGCCGGCTCAGGCACTGGTCGAAGGCGTAGAAGATCTCCCGCAGCCCGCCCGCCGACTGGAGCCAGAAAACCGGAATCAGGAAGAGCATGTGCAGGGTGTAGTGAAGGAAGACCCCTTGCAGCAGGAGGAGGGCGTAGAGCGCCACGGGTCCGGCCCCCAGCGGGAGCGGATACCTCGCCACCGTCCACGCCAGGAGCCCGGCCGCCATCAGCAGGTTCACGAAGGAGTTGGCGGCGAAGTCACGGAGGCTCACGAAATAGAGCGTGGAGACCGGACGCACGAGGTAGTAGTCGAGGTCCCCTTGATTGATGAGGATGGGCAGCCACCACATGTTGTTCGAGATCACCGTCATCTGGATGGCGTCGGCCACGAAGACGCCCCCGGCGAAGACGAGGACCTGGTCGAAATTCCAGCCCCCGAGCCGGTCCGTGTGGCGGTAGAGGACCCAGAAGAAGGAGAGATTGACCAGGTACCAGAGCGAGTCCATCCCGATCCGGAAAAAAAAGTCGACACGGAACTCCATCGCCCGGCTGAAGGAGAACCGGAGGAAGTGGGCGTAGAGCCGGAGGTATCTGAGCATCCGCGGCCTCGGAGGTGGACGCCGGTCAACGGGTCCCGGCTTTCGCTCCTGGAGCATACCGAAGGGCGCATCCGGAGACAAGCGAAAGCTTCAGGTGCGCGCGTGCCCCCGCCCGCCCCGGCGCGTGGCCTTGCGCCCAGCCCTTTCAAGGTGGGCGAACGAGTCGCCCCTAGCGGAACAACCCAGGAGCGGTTCGACCGCGGAACGGAGCGAATTTCCGGGTGCTTGCCTCCGCCGGCCTCGAGCCCTTGTGGTGCAGGACTTCCGCCCTGCACCGGCGGGCCAACTCTGGTGGAAATCACGCAGCCCGGTGGGTGCGGCGGCGGCTCGACCAGGAAGGAGGAGGCACTTCGGACGTTTCGTGCGAGTGCGGGTGCAGGGCGGACACGTCCACCGAAGCGCCGCGCGCGAAGGCGGAAGCCCCGCACCACAAGGCGCTCTCAAGCCGCTGGCTCAAGTGAATAGCCGGCTTGCGGCGAGCGAAAGCGTTGCGACACCACCTGGAAAGGGCCGGCCTTGCGCCTGGAAGCGCGATATGGCAAAATGTCCGCGCGAGGGGGAGGGCCGCCTCGACGCCTCCCCAAGCGGTGGAACAGCCCCGAGCCGGATAGGCTGCCGACCGCGACGCTTGCCCGCTGGACCGGGCCCGTCCTCTTTGGGCGGACATCGAGATGACGTGCACGCGGTGCGGCGCCCCATTGCCTCCGCTCGTCGACGCACCCCCCAGGCCCTCGTGCTGCGCGGCATGCGGCGCTTCCGTCCCGAGCGCCTCCGAACACCCGCCCCCCGTCTTCCCCCCCGGCGAGACCATTCAGCCCGGCGAAATCCTCGAGGCCTCGGAAGGCACCCGCCCACCGCTCCGGGCGCCGGACGGCTCGTCCACGGCCACGGTCGCGCAATGCGGCGAGCCTCCGGCCTCCGCCCGGTCCGGACCCGCCACACCCGACACGCTCGGCCGCTACGAAGTCCTCTCCATGCTGGGAAAGGGCGGAATGGGCGTGGTCTGGAAGGCGAAGGACCCAGCGACCGGGCGCATCGTGGCCGTGAAGCAGGTCCTGTACGTGGGCGGGGACTCGGCCGAGGCCCTTGGGCGTTTCCGCCGGGAAGCGGAGGTGGCCCGCAAGCTGAGGCACCCCGGGATCGTCCCGGTGCTCGAGATCGGCGACTCGGCCGGTCGACCGTTCATCGCCATGGAGTACATCGACGGCTGCACGTTGGAGGAAGAGCTGGCCGCGGCACGCGCGGAGCAACCGACGTCGGCGGCCGGGACAACCCGCCTGCGCCGGCTGATCGAGATCCTCGCGGACGTCGCCGAGGCGATCGATTACGCCCACTCGCGCGGGGTCATTCACCGGGACGTGAAGCCGAAAAACGTACTCCTGGACCGTGAGGGGCACTCCTATGTCACCGACTTCGGGCTCGCCAAGGAGGTCGCCCTCGGGGACGGGGCGAACGCGTCGGCAGGCGGCGTGCGCGCTTCGTCCCTGACGGCGAGCGGAGCACTCTTCGGCACGCCCGAGTACATGAGCCCGGAGCACTCCGAGGGGATGAAGAAGGTGGGGCCGCCGAGCGATCTCTGGGCGCTCGGGGTCATCCTGTACCAGGTCCTGACGGGCCATCCACCATTCACCGGGGAGAGCGTGCTGGAGCTGCTCGCGGCGGTCATCCTCAAGAACCCGCCGCATCCGCGCGCGACGAGTCCGCACGTGCCGGCCGACCTGGCGGAGGTGTGCGTCTGGGCGCTCGAGAAGGAGCCCTCGCGCCGCCAGCCCAGCGCGGCCGTCTTCGCGGGCCAGCTTCGGCGGTGGCTGCGCGGAGCGGCGGCCGTGCCTCGTTGGTCGAGCCTGGCGCGGCGCGCAGGCAGATGGGCCCGCGGGCGGAAGAGGGCACTGGGGCTCGCGGCGGGAGGGCTGCTCGCCGTGGCCGTCGCGGGGCTGGCCGCGGTCCAGGTCTTCTGGCCCGGCACGGTCCTCCTCACGCTCCGGCACGAGCCCCGCTCGGCGCTCGACGCGTTGCGCGCCGGGGCGGGCGAAGGGGGGTGCGAGCTGGAAGTCGACCCACCGGGCGGGTGGGCGCCGGCCCCTGCGGACGGTCGCCTCCGACTCCAACCCGGACGCTACGCGCTTCGCTTTCGCTCCCCGGCCTGCCTCCCGGTGAAGCACGAGGTGAAGGTTTCGGCCGGCGCCTCGCTTCCCCTGGCGATCGACCTCCGCCTGCGCAAGGGCAAGGTCCGGCTCTCGGTCGGGTCCGACCTGGCGACCGTTCCCGAATTGCGGATCTCGGTGCGGGACGAGCAGGGGCTGGCCTACGAATGGCCCGCGACGCAGCAGGTCGTCCCGCTCCCGGTCGGCCGCTACCGCATCGACCTGGCGGGCGACGGGTTCTTTCCGGAGCTGGGTCGGCGTTTCGAGGTCACGCTGGACGCGGAGACCCGTCTGTCTCCCTTCCTCGCACGAATCGAAAGGTGGACCTTCGCCAAGCCGGTCCTCCCGCCGGTCAAGGAGTTCCTCTCGGTCGCGGTCGCCGACGTCGACGGGGACGGACGACTCCTTGTCCTCGCGGGCGCCGCCGAGAGCTTCGTGCACCGCATCTCGGACAAGGGAGAGTACCGTGGCTACTCTTGTCCGCTGTCCGGCCCCATTCTGATCCCACCCGTCGTCGGGGACCTGGATGGGGACGGCCGCGCCGAGGTCCTCGTCGCCAACAAGGACAAGAAGCACCCCGGAGGGGGCATGCTGGCGTGCTTCTCCGGGAAGGACTTCAACACGCTGCTTTGGAAATACCTGGACTCGCCGCGGCCCGCGACGCCCCCCGTCGTGGTGGACGCCGACGGAGATGGCGCGCCTGTCGTGGTTTTCCAGGGAGACCTGGAGCAGGGCCGCCTCGTCTGCCTGGACGGCAAGACCGGCGCCGAGCGATGGCGCTTCCCGAGGGAGGCCGAACGCGCATTCCCCGCACGCTTCGGCGGCCCCAAGGTCGTGGACCTGGACGGCAAGGGGGACCTCGCGGTGGTGGCGTGCACGGCGCGCGGGGCATGCGTGTCGCTCCGTGCGCGGGACGGCTCGCCGCGCTGGTCCCGACCCGGCGGGGACGCGCGCGCCGGCAACGGCGTCTGGGCCGGGTCGATCGACGGGACCTCGCCGCCGGTAGTCGTGTTCACGGGCTGGGCCGCCGGCGGCGCGCTCTCCCTCCTGTGCCTTTCAGCGCGCGACGGGTCGGAGCGGTGGAGCTGTCCCTCGGCGGATGCGACGCGCGGGAGCGTGCAACGGCTTTCGCGCGGAAGCGCCGCGTCCCCTCTCTTCGCCGGCGTGTACCAGGATGGTAGGGCGTTCGCCGTAGACGGCGCGACCGGGGCGCGGGCGTGGGAGTCGGCCGTCGAGAAGCCGGTGGAGGCGGAGCCGGTCGCGGGTGACCTGGACGCCGACGGGTCGGACGAGCTGGTCGTGCTGTCGGAGACCGGGCGCCTGTCGGCCTTGTCGGCAACCGGGCAAACGGTCTGGACCTGCCGCGGCGAGGCGCAGGCCCGCGCGCTTCCCGTGCTCGCGGACCTCGACGGAGACGGATCGTTTCCGGAGGTGCTCGTGCCGTACAGGTCGAGCGTGCGGTGCTACCACGGGTATCCGCGACTGCTCTGGTCCCGGCATTTCCCCCACGCCATCGACCAGATGGAGGCGGGGAGCGGCGACGCGCAGCACGCGGCCGAGCTCTGGGCCTTCCTCGGAAACGGATGGCTCTACGGCCTGTCCGGGGGGGACGGCACGGAGAGCTGGCGTCACGAGGAGGGACTCTCGCCGGGGATCTTCGCACTGGCGGCGCTGGGGCCGAACGGGTCGCTTTCGGCCCTCTGCGGCCGGGGCTCCGTGTCGGCTCTCGCTGCCCGGCCCGGAGTGGAACGGCAGGAAAAATTCTGGTCGGTGGGGCTGTCGAGCGGGAACGAAGTGACCTACCCGGCGGTGACCGACTTGAATGGAGACGGCGTCCTCGACGTGGTCGCCGCCCAGGAGGGGGGCGCCGTCTTCGCGCTTTCCGGCGCCGACCGGAGCCTCCTCTGGAAGCGGAACTCGGACGACTGGGGCAAGATCCGGTGCAGGCCGGTGGTCGTCGCCGCGGGGCGCGGGGAGGGGCCGTGGGTGGTTTTGGCGACGCTCGGGGGCAAGGTCGCCGTTCTGGACGGCCGCACCGGGGGCACGCTGTGGCGGCGCGACCTGGCCTCGGCGTGCGAGACCTCGGCCGCGGTCGGCGATTGGAACGGGGACGGCGTTCCAGATGTCGTGGTGACGGACGCGCGTCGGCGCACTCTCTTCCTGGCGGGCTCGAACGGGGAGGAGCTGCGTCCCGCGCACGAGGGCCGGGCGGACTGGACGGAGCTTGCCGGCCGGATGCACGGTTCGCCGCTGCTCGCGGACCTCGACGGCGACGGCCGGCTCGACGCGGTGTTGACGCCCGGCGGGAGGGACGCGTACATCCTCCGCGGCGGGCAAATCCTGGAGGAGCGACGAGTCGAGTTTCCCGAGCGCGTAACGGTCGGGGCAGCGGCGGGCCGCGTGGCGGGCGCGCGCGCCCGGCCCGTGCTCATCGGCTGCGACGACGGTTTCGTGTATTGCCTGTCCCCCGAGGGAAAGTCGCTCTGGTCGTTCGCGGCGGGCAAAGGGATCGCGGCGGCGCCGCTTGCGGTGGACGTGGACGGCGACGGCACGACGGAGATCCTCGTCGCGTCGGCCGATGGGGGCCTGGTCTGCCTCTCGGGGCGGGTCGCGGCGAGGTCGCTCCAATCCAGGTAGCAGCCCGCTCAAAAACAAGCAACAAGCCGAAGTGAAGCTAAAGTCGATCGCTCACGGCCTTGCCGGAGATTGCCGCCGGTAGAAGACGGTGGACTCAGCGCTCGGCCTCTGCGTCTCCACGTCTCTGTGTAAGATTCTCGCACTCGACCCACACGGCCGGTCCGAATTGCAAATTGCAAAAACTCAAATTTCAAATTTCAAATTTCGCCCGCGTCCGGCTGGGACACGAAGCCATGGGCTAGCCATTTGCCGCCCTCGGTCGAGCTCGGCCTCCGTTGGAGTCATTGAAAACAAGATCGCGCCAGCGCTGGACGGGCGTTGCGCGCAGGGGCCGGAGGGAGGCGGGCCGACGGGGACGCCGACACCGCTCCCCCGCGAGCCCTTCCGCCCGCGGCCTCACATCCCGACGCCGGTGTATTGCAGCTCGCCACGGCGCCAGAGCGCGCGGCCGAAGAGGCCCAGCACCACGCACCAGCCGAGCGCGACGGCCATCCCCTCCGCCCACTCGACCGGGGAGAGCCTGCCGAGCAGCGACTCGACGGGAAACGCGAAGAGGTAGCGGAAGGGCAGGAGCGCGAGCACCCGCTGCGCGGCCTCGGGGAAGAGCGTAAGCGGGAGCATCATCCCGCCGAGGAGGCTGGAGAGGATCCGGTTCGCGATCATCAGGCTCCAGACATTGTCGGTCCAGAAGGACACCGCCTGGATCGGAAAGGTGAGCAGGAACTGCAGGGCATTCGCGACGGCCGTCGCCGCCGCGCACCGCGCGACGGTCCCGGCCGTGATGCCCACGCCTTCGGGCAGCCCGAGGACGAGCGGCGCCAGCGTGCCGAAGAGCACGAGCTGCACCGCGAGCGGCAGGAGGGCCCCGACCTGCTGCGCGTACTTCACGGCCGCATAGGGCGCGGGGTAGAGGAGGTACCGCGTGAGGCCGCCCTCGTAGATGTCCTGCGAGACCACCTGGTCCATTTCCGTGGACCGGACGAGCTTCCCGAGGAGCGCGACCGCGACGTAGTAGAAGAGCATCCCGGCCGGATCGAAGCCGCCGACCCGCGACTGCCCGCCCCCCTGGAAGACCGCCTGGATCAGGAAGTAGGAGATGCCGACCTGGGCGGTGAAGCCGACGAGCGCCGTGAGCCAGAAGTCGGCGCGGTAGCTCATCCGCTTGCGCCCCTCGGTGGAGCACACCTGCCAGAAGAGGCGCGCGCTCACGCCCCCTCCTTGCGCGCCCGCTGGATGCGCTCGATGAGCGTGCCCACTTCGACGTCCTCGATCGCGAGGTCCGCGACCGGAAAGCGCCGCAGCAGCTCCGAGGCCGCCTCCGCCACGCGCCCGCGCGCCACGCGCAGCTTGATCTGGAGGTCGTTCGCCACCTCCACCTCGCCGAACGCGCGCATCGCCTCCGTCGCGGCGCCGTCGGGGGCGGCGGCGTCCGACGTCTTTCGGAGGTGCGCGGTGACGACCTTGTGGTCCGCGTACGTCTCGACGACGCGGTCGAGTCCGCCGTCGAAGACCACTTCCCCTTCGCGGAGGATGACGATCCGCCGGCAGAGGCGCTCGATGTCCTCCATGTAGTGGCTCGTCAGGATCATCGCCGGGCGATGCTCCTCGCGATACCGCAGGAGGAAATCCCGGATCGCCCGCTGCGCCGTGAGGTCGAGTCCGATCGTGGGCTCGTCCAGGTAGACCACGCGCGGCCCGTGGAGAAGCGCCGCCAGCAGCTCGAGCTTCATGCGCTCGCCGAGCGACAGCTTGCGGATCTGGATGTGGAGCTGCTCGGCCACGCCGAGGACGCTCGTCAGGTAGTCGAGGTTGGCCCGGTACTTGTCCTCCGGGATCCGGTAGATCTCCTTGAGGAGCAGGAAGCAGTCGGCCGCGGGCAGGTCCCACCAGAGCTGCGCCTTCTGCCCCATGAGGAGCGAGACCTGGCTACGCAGGCGATTGTCCCTCTCCCAGGGGCGGAAGCCGAGCACGCGGGCCTCGCCGCCGGTCGGATGGATGATCCCCGCCAGCATCTTGACGAGCGTGGTCTTCCCCGCGCCGTTCGCCCCGACGAGGCCGAGGATCTCCCCCTCCCCGACGCGGAAGGAGACTTCCCGCACCGCCCGCTTCGTCACTTGCTCCCGCCGGAAGAGGGACTTCACGGAGCCCCAGAGCCCGGGGTCTTTTTTGTGCACCGTGAAGGTCTTCGAGAGCCGGTCGACTTCGATCATGCGGCGTGGGTTCCTTGGAGGCGCTTCCGGGGTCGGGCGCGGGCGCACGGGCGCGGGCGGACACTATCGCGGGGAGACGGGCGCGTGTCAATCGGAATGTGCGGCGGCCCGGGGCGGGCGACGAGGGCTTTGCCGAAGCCCGGCCGTTGACTTCCCCCGCAGCCCGGGGTATTCTGCGGAGAGCGCACGTCGTTCGATCTCAGCGGGAGAGTGTTCATGCCGACCACCACGGCGCGCCGGACGTCCACCGAGCAGCGGTTCCTGCTCGAGGCGGCGGACTGGTTGACCTACCGGCGGATTCTGGAGGCGCTAGGCGACCGTCACGTCTTCGTCACCTACGATCGGGGGAGGCTGGAACTGATGTCGCCGTCGCCGGAGCACGAGACCTACAAAGGGCTGGTACGTAGGCTCATCGAAACGCTGGCTCTGGAACTCGATGTCGACATTCGCAGCGGCGGCTCCACAACCTTTAACCGCGAAGACCTCGATCGCGGGCTCGAGCCGGACGAGTGCTACTGGATCCGGAACGAGCCGTTGGTGTGGGACCACCTGGAGGTGGACCTCACGCGGGATCCCCCGCCGGACCTCGCCATCGAGATCGACGTGACGAGCAGCTCGATCAATCGCCAGGCGCTCTACGCGGCACTGGGCGTGCCGGAGCTCTGGCGGTATGACGGCACGAGACTCAGCGTCCTTCTGCTCGACCCGGACGGGCGCTATTGCCCCGCCGAACGGAGCGCGAGCTTTCCCTTTCTGCCGATGCAGGAGTTCGCGCAGTTTCTCGCGACCGACCCTCCGCTGAAGGAGAACGAGCGGGTCCGCCGATTCCGGGATTGGGTTCGCCGGCTACCGCCGATGAAGTAGGCGCACGCCCAGCCCTTTCGAGGTGGAACGGCGCGTTCGACCTCTGTGAAATGGAGCATCGGCTGCCGGGTGCGGGAACGAGCCGCCTCGCACCAATCATTTTCCGCCGGCCGCGAGCCTTTGGCGTGCAAGACAAGAGTCGAGATTCCGACAAAAACGGCCGCCTGGGTTGACGTAAGTCCTTGTGCCACAAGGAGCGTTCGGCCTCAATCGGTGTGCCAAGCGAAATTTGGATTGCACCCAGCCTTTGTGGTGCAGGGCTTCCGCCCTGCACCGACGGGACGCACCGCGTGGAATTCGCGGAGCCTTTGGAGTGCGGGGGCGGCCAGAGGATGACGGGGAGGAGCTTCGGACCATTGGTGCGAGAGCGGGTGCAGGGCGGAAGCCCTGCACCACAAGGCAGGCTCAAGTCGCATGATCAGGTGAACAGGCGGCCTCCGTCAGGTACCAGGGCTGCGCACTCACCTTGGAAGGGCTGGGCGAAAGCCTTGTTCGCGCGGCTCCCGGGAGCGCGACTGGAATTCGTCCATGCGGTTCCCGCCCCGCCCCGCCTCACCGCTGCACCGGCGCGACGTAAATGTCGCCGTCCTCCTCGTACGCGACCGAGCGACCGTCCGGAGACCAGGCGGGCCGCTGGCGCACGGTGGAGGGGTCGTTCGTGAGCGCGACAGGCGGCTCGGCCCGGTCGGGGCGGACGAAGGCGTGCAGGATCTCGCCCGCGGTCAGCGCGGAGCCGTCGTCCGAGGTGCGATCGAAAAGCACCTCCGACCCGTCCGGCGACCAGGCGGGATTGTTCCCGGGCCCGAGCGCGACGCGGTTCCCGCCGTCCACGTCCGCGACGAAGATCCCGCGCAGCAGCCCTTCGAAGGCCACCCGTCGCCGGTCCGGCGAGAGGACCGGCGCGAAGTAGCGGTCGCCGCCCGCCGCCACGCGGAGCAGGGCGCCTTGACGCGCAAAAAAAATGTCGTCGTCGCGCTGGAACACGTACCCCCGCTCCTCGCGCTCCCGCGTCGCCGCGGAGACGTCGACCTCGCCCGCGAGCAGGCCGTGCGCGTGCACGTGGTCCCCGGTGTAGGGGTTTTGCACGCGGTCCGCCGCGCTGCACTCCGGGTCGTTGCAGCGGGTGAACACCGTCGTGCCGTCCGCGCCGAACTCGGGCTTGTAGCCCGCGAGCGGCCCCTCGGCGATGCGCACGCGCGTGCCGTCCGCCCGGAGGAGGAAGAGATCCCGGTGGTTGCGCCCCGTAAGGAGGAGGTGGCCCGCCGACGACCAGCCGGCGAGCGTGACGTCCGCCTGAACGGTCAGCCTGCGAGGGACGCCGAGGCGTGGGGTGCGCAGGGTTGCGGCGGGCTCGGCGGTCGAAACCCCGGACCCCGCGGGAAGGAGCGCACCCGCGCCGGCAGCGAGCGCAGGGGGGAGCGCCGACGCGGGGCCGGGCGCCGCCACGACGGATCGCGGGGGCAGGGAGGCGATCGGCGGGCGCGCGGGGGCGGGGACGACCGCGCCGGGGGCGGGGGACGAGACGGCCGGCGACGCGGGACGTGTGACGGGTGGGCCGGCACAGCCTTGCTGGACGGTATACACCGCCTGCGCCGCCATGCAGAGCAGGCCGAACACGCCCAGGGCATGGACTGCAAGCGACTCCCGGGCCCGCGGAGGCGGGGGACGGTCCGCCGGTGAGGAAGGGGGCTTAGGCTCGGTCATCGCTTTTTCAGCAGGTCCTTGAGGGCCGCTTCCGAGGTCTCGAATTTGAACGGGAAGCCAAGGTCGAGCGCCTTCTTCGGCACCACGCGCTGGCCGGTGGCGAGGACATCCACGACGTCCCCAAGCACGAAGCGCAGGCCGAACGGGGGGGTCGGGAAGAGGCACGGGCGGCCCAGGACCTTCGCCAGCGTTTTCGAGAATTCACCGTTGGTCTGCACGCCCGGCGCAGTCCCGTTCAAGGGGCCGCGGACCCGCGCGTCGTCGATCGCGAAGAGGATCATCGACGCGAGGTCCTCGGCGTGGATCCAACTGAACCCCTGGAGGCCGTTTCCGATCGGGCCCCCGATGAAACATCTGAAGGGGGGGAGCATCATCTTCAGCGCCCCGCCCCCCTTGCCGAGCACCACGCCGATCCGGAGCAGCACGGCGCGCACCCCGTGCGCCTCCGCGCGCGCCGCCGCGGACTCCCAGTCGCGACAGACGTCCGCGAGAAAGTCGTTCCCGGAGCCGTGCTGCTCGTCGAGGGGCTTGTCGTCACGCGGCCCGTAGTACCCGATGGCGGAGGCGTTCACCAGCACGCCGGGGCGGTCCTTCGCCTCGCCGAGCCCGCGCACCAGCGCCGCCGTCGCGTCCACGCGACTCGACTTGATCACCCCCTTTTGCGCGAGATCCCAGCGCTTCCCAAAAATCGACTCCCCCGCCAAGTTCACCACCGCGTCGTACCCCTCCGGCCGCTCATGGCTCGACACCGCCATCGCGCCGGGCGGCAGGCTCATCGCGGCCACGGCCGGATGCCGCGTGCCCACGCTCACCTGGTCCCCGCGCGCGAGCAACCGGCGCACGACGTACCCGCCCACGAAGCCCGTACCGCCAAGCACCAATACTCTCATGCGACACACTCCTCTTGCGCGATTGCTGATTGTGGATTGCCGATTGCTGATTTTTGGGCCGGAGCTCGGAGAACGACTCTGCGCGGCTAATCGTTCAAAGATTGTTTTCTTGCGACAATTCTTGCTGGGTTCGAACCTCACGAAAACCACAGATTTCACAGATTCTACGCGATTACACAGATTACCAATCTGTGAAATCGTCGTTAATCTGTGAAATCTGTGGTTCCGTCGTCGCTTGGCTGCGGCCCCGCCGCTCTGGGGCGCTCTAGCCGCAGGTAGTGCGGAACGCCGCACCCGGACTCTCCGGCCCATCGCCCAATCAGCAATCAGCAATCAGCAATCAGCAATCAGCAATCAGCAATCAGCAATCAGCAATCAGCAATCAGCAATCAGCAATCAGCAATCGGCGATCAGCGATCCGAAGTCAGCAATTCCTACGTCCTCGCCGGATCGGCCTGCCCGCCGCCGGGCGCGGGGGCCGGTCGTGTCACCGTCGGGCGCCGGCGCGGGGACTGACGCGCGGAGGCCGGTCGAGCGCGCTCCCGCGCCCACTCGCGCAGGGCGCCGATCTCCTCGCGCATCGTGTGCGACAGCGGCACGGAATCGCGGACCGCCCGCAGCACGTCTCGCCCTTCCACCTCGCGGTTCTCCGCGAAGGACGCGTACATCGCGGAAACCAGCGCCTCCTCGATCTCCGCCCCGCTCATGCCGTCCATTGCGTGGGCCAGCTCCTCCACGCCGAACACGGCCGGGCGCCGCCGCCGCTTCTCCAAATGGATCGACAGGATCTGCGCACGCTCCTCCAGCGACGGCAGATCGATGAAAAAGATCTCGTCGAACCGCCCTTTTCGCAGCATCTCGGGCGGCAGGTTCCGGATCTCGTTCGACGTCGCGACCACGAAGACCGGCTTCGTTTTCTCCTGCAGCCACGTCAAGAACGTCCCGAAGACGCGGGTCGCGGTCCCGCCGTCCGTCGAGCCCGAGCCGCCCATGCCGCTGAAGCCCTTCTCCACCTCGTCCAGCCAGAGGATCACCGGCGCCAGCCCCTCCGCGGTCGCGATCGCGCGCCGCATGTTCGCTTCCGACTGGCCGATGAAGGACGCGAAGATCGCCCCGACGTCCAACCGCAAGAGAGGCAACCGCCAGGTCGACGCGATCGCCTTCGCCGTCAAGCTCTTCCCACACCCTTGCACGCCGAGCAAGAGCAGCCCCTTCGGCGGCGGCAGCCCGTACTCGCGGGCGCGGTCCGAAAAGGCCTCGCGCCGCGACAAGAGCCAGCGCTTCAACTCGTCGAGCCCGCCGACGTCCGCCAGGCCCGCGTCCGGGTCGAAGTACTCGAGGATCCCCGTCTTCCGGATGATCTGTTTTTTTTCACCGATGATGAGCGGCAGGTCCTCGACCGAGAACCGCCGGTCCTTCACGAGCGCCTTCTGGAAAACGTTCCCGGCCTGGCTCTCGGTGAGGCCGAGCGCGGCTTTCACGACCCGCTCGAAAAGCCCCTGGTCCAGGTCGATCTGGAACCGGCTGTCGTTGCGGAGGGAGTCCAGGAAAGTCCGGAGGAGGCCCGACAGCTCCTGGGCGTCGGGCAGGGGCAGGTCGAGCACGGTGACGTCCTTCGCCAGCTCCTCCGGCACTTTGAGGACGGGCGAGAGGAAAATGAGCGTCTTGAAGCTGCGCTTAAGCGTCGCGCAGACGTCCCGCAGCAGGCGTACGACCTTGGCCTCCTCCAGGAACGGATGGAAATCCTGGAGGACGAAGATGGCGCGCTCCGCGGACTGGACCACGTACTCGAGCGCGCCGACCGGGAAGCGGGTCTTCTCGTCGCTCGACGGTTGGGGGGCGCCGAAAGCGAGCGGCGCGGCGGCGGGCCGGCCCGCCGGGGTCGCGTCGTCCGCGGGCACCGCCCGCTCCGAGAAGCCCTCGGAGGCGGTCCAGAAGTAGACGCGCTTGGCGAGCCGCGAGCCGAGCTCGCGCAGCAGGCGCTGCGCGCGCTCCTCTTCATAGCTCACAAGATAGAGGATCGGGTAGCGGGCCTTGACGTGGAGGACGATTTCCTCAAGGACCTCGGCGCTCATCGGGGGTGGTCCGAGGCGGCGCACTGGAGGACGTAGTTCTTCCCCTCCACCTTGCCTCCGGCGAGCCGGATGCCGAGCCAATCCCCGTGCTTTCCCTTGCGCGGGGCGGTGGTGAAGCCCGCGTTGTCCGCGTCGGAGGTGAACTCGACCCGCTGCTGCTCGTTCCCCTGGCTCACGACCCGCCCCTCGACGACCAGTTCGCATTTCGTCTTGTCCTGGCCGCCGGAGAAGTGGTCGACCGGCGAAAAGCGAATGACCGTGCCGGGTTTGAGCGTGAGGGCCGCGCCCTTGTGGACGATGACGTCGCCTGCGACGTGCACCACGCCGCTCCAGGTTTCGTCCTTGACGACGTGGACGGCGCCGGGCGCGCCGGCCAGCTCGGCCTCGAGCGCCTCGCGCCAGTTGGTCCCGTCCGGGTCGTCCCACCGGTTGACCGCCTTGCCCGCCAGCTTGCGCTTGAACTCGCGCCAGGAGGCGAGCCAGAGCCCGTCCGCCGGCTGCACGAGCCTCGGGGTTCTCGCGTACGGCCCGCGGTTGGCAAGCGCGGGGGACAGCGCCATCCGGAGCTGCTGGTGCATGTCGAAGTGGCCCGGCTGGTCGAACTCGTCCTCGACGCGGTCGAAGGCCTGGAGCGCGAGGTGGACCTTCACGTCCTTGCGCTTGGCTTTCTCGGCGAGGTCCCGCACGAGTTGCGCGGAGCGCGGCAGGGTTTCGTACACGGGGTCGTCCACGCGGGCCGCGGGCGTGCGGTTCCAGAGGAGGGCGTCGGGCGACACGAGGACGACGTCCGCGCACGCGACGAAGGGCGCGTTCCGGTCCGGCGGATCGGCGGCGGAGAGTCCGACGAACAGGCGATGGGCGGGATAGCCACCTTTTTTTTCGGCCTCCCGCACGGCCGCGGCGAGCGCCGCGACCGCGGCGGGCTCGTGGGCATTGCGCGGGTCGTTCGGGCCGTCGGTCAGCAGCCAGCCGCCGATCGTGCCGGGGTAGCGTTCCTTCTCGGCGGCGAGCAGCTCCCCGGCGAAGACCGAGACGGCCTCGGCGTCGACGGCCTTCTTGTCCGGGACCAGGAGGGGGAAGAGCTGTCCGACCACGAGCTTGAGTTTCCCTTGGGTGGCGCGGTGGGAGTCGGCGAGGCACATTTCCGACTGGAACACCGCCCAGGCGAGCTGCGGCTTGTGCGCGGTCTTGAGCGCCTCGAGACGCGCCTTCAGCTCCGGGTGGCGTCCGAGCCAGGAGGACAGGTCTGAGTAGTCGGACTCCCCGTGCAGCTCGTGCGTGGCGAGCGTGATGCCGGCGGCGGCGGCCTCCTGGAAATCGTCCTCGGTCCCTTCGTAGCCGGCGGCGGCGTCGAGCTCGGAGAGGAGATCCAGGACGCCGACGTCGGGTCGCGCCGGCGCGGGCGGGGCGGCCTCCAGGCGGGAGAAGGGCGAGGGGGGGCAAGCGAGGAGGGCGCAGAGGAAGACGAGGGCGAGCCGCGCGGCGGTTTCGGCCGTGGGAAGAGCGCGGGGCGGCGGAGGCACGGGAGGCCGATGCTGCATCGTGAAACGCCTCCTCGCTGGAGGTGAGGGGACGACGGCTGGGGCCGCGAAAAGGGGGGGCGCGCGGGAAGCATGGCGCGCGGGCGATTATGGGTTGGGAGGCCCGAGAAAGCAAGGATTTCCTTGTCCGCGCGACGGGGGGTTTGGTATCATCGCCGGGGGGCGGATGGCCGTTTCCGCCGAGGCGCGGCGGCCCCGCCCATCCCGAGGACGATGGCGCCCCACGAGTGCGAGGAGATGCCCATGCCCGGCGAACAGGACCGAAAACTGGCCGATCTTCGGCGTCGCCTGCATCTCCTCCGGGACTCTCTTTGACATCGCCTCCCACACCCTTCGCTTCCAGGCGCTCGAAGCCGAAATGGGCCGGCCCGACTTCTGGTCCGTCCCCGAGCTTGCGCAAAAAAAAGTGCTCGCCCTGAAGGAGGCGAAGTCGATCCTCGAGCCCTACCGCGACCTGGAGCGGCAGCTCGACGACGCGGAGGTCCTCCTGCAGCTCGCGGACGAGGCGAACGACCCCGCCACGCTCGCGGAAGCCACCGCGACCCTCGCGGCGCAGGAACACCGGCTGGAGCGCTTCGAGTTCACCACCCTCCTGAACGGCCCGAGCGATTCGCGGGACGTCTTCATCACGATCCACGCCGGCGCGGGGGGGACGGACTCCTGCGACTGGGTCGAGATGCTGCTGCGCATGTATTCGCTCTGGCTGGAGCGAAGCGGCTACCAGACCACGCTGCTGGAAACGCAGCGGGGGGACGAGGCGGGCCTCCGCCGGGCGGTGGTCGAGGCGCGCGGCAACCACGCCTTCGGCTTCCTCAAGTCGGAAATCGGCGTCCACCGGCTCGTCCGCATCTCCCCCTTTGACGCGAACAAGCGCCGGCACACGGCCTTCGCCTCGGTCGACGTCACGCCGGAGTTCGACGAGGTGAAGATCGAGCTGAACGACGCCGACCTCCGCATCGACACGTATCGTTCGAGCGGCGCCGGGGGGCAGCACGTGAACGTCACGGACTCCGCGGTCCGCATCACGCACATCCCGACGGGGATCGTCGTGGCCTGCCAGAACGAGCGTTCCCAGACCCGGAACCGCGAAATCGCGCGGAAGCTGCTGACGTCGAAGCTGCAACAGCGCGTCGAGATCGAACGCGAGGGGGAGCTGAAAAAGGCCTACGGCGAAAAGGGGGAGATCGCCACCACGAAGGACCGTCAGTGAGGGGAGCGAGTTTGGCTCGGCCGAAAAGCGCCTTTGTGGTCTTAGTGACTTCGAGTCTTTGTGGTTTCGTCGCCTGCGAATCTGGATACGCTTTCAAGAAGTTCACCGGTAGGTGTCCAAACAAGTTTCAAGGCTCAAGAAGCGACGCCAACGGCACGCGGGGCGTACTTCCGGCCGACGCGCCCAGAGAACGGCCACAGTCCCCTTTGGCACGAGTCCGTCTGTGGGAGCGGCCCAAGGTCTCACCGCGTGACGGCGCGGGTCGAGCCCGCACCTCGTGCGAGAAGGCCGCATTGAGCCTTGAGCCTTCGTCGTGCCTTCGTTCGCTCCCCCTGCGCTGCTAATCGTTCGAAAATTTGTTTTCTTGCGACAATTTTTGCTTGTGTCGGACGCCACGAAAACCACAGATTTCACAGATTTTACGCGATTACACAGATTACGAATCTGTGAAATCGTCGTTAATCTGTGAAATCTGTGGTTCCGTCGTCGCTTGGCGGCGGCCCCGCCGCGCTGCGTTCGCTTCTCCACACGAGCCCCGCGGACCGCCCTCCTCCCGCACCTGCGGAGACGCGTCCCCATGCTCTTGCCGATCGGCGACATCAACCCGCGCGAGCGCGAGCCGTACGTCAACTATGCGCTCCTTGCCGCGAACGTGGGCGCGTATCTCCTGTACGGCTTGCAGCCAGGGTACGACCGCATCGTCCTGGCGCACGGCGTCGTGCCCGCCCGGCCGGAGCTGCTCGACTACTTCACGTCCATGTTCCTGCACGCCGACCCCATGCACCTGTTCGGGAACATGCTCTTCCTCTGGATTTGCGGCGACAACGTCGAGGACCGGCTGGGCTCGCTCGGCTACCTGATCTTCTATCTCGCGTGCGGCCTCCTGGCCTCCAAAGTCCATGTCTGGTCGAGCCTGGGGGGCCCGGGCGCGTTCCTCCCCACGATCGGCGCGTCCGGCGCGATCTCCGGCGTGCTTGGGGCCTACGTCGTCTTCTTCCCGGACAGCCAGATCAAAGTGCTCTACTTCTTCGGGCTCTGGGGCGCGGGCGTCGCCCACGTTCGTTCCCTCTGGGCGATCGGGTTTTGGTTCGGGGAGCAGCTTCTCTTCACGCTGTACGGCGGGGGCTCGAACGTCGCTTACATGGCGCACATCGGGGGGTTCGTGGGGGGCGCGGCGGCGGCCTTCGTACTGATCGGCAGCGGACAGGTCGGTCGATCGCCGGCACGCGGCCGCGCGAAGCCCTGGCGCCGCGGACACGAGTACGACTCCTGGGAGCGGTGGTAGCCGCGCATCGAGGGCCCCGGGCATGAAGCGTCAAAAGAGCGATTTCTCCCTGCGCCAGGTGGAGGTCTTCGCCCGTGCCTGCGAGTTGAAGAGCTTCTCGCGGGCGGCGCGGGCCGTGCTCCTCTCGCAGCCGACCGTGAGCGAGCACGTAGCGGCGCTGGAGCGCACGCTCGGCGCGCGCCTCTTCGACAGGCTCCGCAAGGAAGTCACGCCGACGCAGGCGGGGAGGGTGTTCTACGAGTACGCGCTGCGGCTGCTGGCGCTGCAGCGCGAGGCGGCGTCGGCGATCGACGGACTGACGGGCGCGGTGCGGGGCGAGCTGATCCTCGGCGGCAGCACCATCCCCGGCGTGTACCTGCTGCCGCGGTGGGTGAAGGGCTTTCTCGAAAAATTTCCCGCGATCGAGGTGACGGTGCGCGTGGGAGACACGCACCACATCGCGGACGAGGTCGTGGAGGGGCGGATCGAGGCCGCCGTGGTCGGGTCGGCGATCGAGGACCGGCGGCTGAAGTGCCAGCCCGTGGACCGCGACGAGCTGGTGCTCGCCGTGCCGTCGGGCCACGCCTGGTCGCGGCGGGCGGTCGTGCGGCCGGAGGAGCTGGCCGGGCAGCCCTTCATCCTGCGGGAGCGGGGGTCGGCGCAGCGCGAGACGCTCGAGTCGATCCTGCGGGCGCACGCGCCGGGGTGCCTGGAGAGCCTGCGGATCCGTTGCCAGGTGGAGAGCACGGAGGCGGTGAAGGAGGCGATCAAGGCGGGGCTCGGCGTGTCGATCCTCTCGAGCTGGGCGCTCGAGACGGAGCTGAAGGGGAAGGTGTTTCACGCCCTGCGGCTGGAAGGGGTGGACATGCACCGGGAGCTTTTCCTGATCCACCACCTGCAGCGCTCGCTCTCGCCGTCCTGCCGGCACTTCCTGGCGCACGTGGGGGCGACGGCGAGGCGGGGGAAGTAGGAGGGAGGCATCTCCCCCCGACCCGGCAGACGCCTGACAACGGCGGACCGTCCCTCGCCCCTCACGTCGACGGCAGCGCGAGCTTCCGGACCATGAGGTCCCGCTGGCCGAGCTTCTTGCCGTCCACCCAGATCTCGACTGAGAGGAAACCTTCCTGCCGCAGGGGCAGGTTCCCGATCTCGATCACCACTTCCTGGAAGCCCATCTCGCCGATGCGGAACTTGCCTTCCGGGGAGGCGGGAATAATGTCGGTCTCGTCCGAGGCCTTGAAGTGAAACTGGAAGGTGTGTTCGCCGGGCTCGTCGAGGATCTCGGCGAGGAGCGCGAGGTGGGGGTGGAGCGTGGGGACGCTGCCCACGCAGATCGTGTTGAAAATGCCGAGCGCGTTCATCTTGCCGGACGTGCGGATCGCCGCGTCGCAGAGCAGGAAATAGCCCAGACGTGCCATGGGGCCTCCTCGACGGGGATCGCCTTTCGCTCACGGGAACGCCGGCAACCGGTGCGCCCAGCCTCCACGCGCGCACAACCTACCGCCGCGCGTGGGGCGTGTCAATGACGAAACATTCGCGGTCACACGGTCCGCCAGAAGGCGGAACTACGAAGGGGCCCGCGTGAGACGCCAGGACGGGCGCCGGGACTCGACGGCGTTGGCTCCAAGGAAAAAAAAGCGCGGGCCGGCGGCGGGCGCCACCGGCCCGCGCGCGGGTGCCGGAGAGTCGTCGGAGCCCGCCCGCTCCGGGGCTACTTGACCGGAGCCGGGGCGGCCGGCGCCGCGGCGAGGTCCCGGAACGAGAAGGTCTTTTCGAAGCCGTCGTACGGCTTGCCGTCGGCCTCGACGTACGGATAGATCAGGAAGTTCACCGGCTCCCCCCTTTGCGGAGGTGCCAGCCGGAGGTCGCGCCCGGTGCTGAACTGCACGCGGTTCTGGCAGAGACAGCCGAAGTAGTATTCCTTCAGCTCGGGATGCTTCCGGGCCTCGGAGCAGTCGACCGGGACCCAGCCCGCGCCCGCGACGTAGAACTGGGCCCAGCAGTGGTACCCGCCGATCGTCCCCTCGGTCTTGTCACCGGGCAGCGGGAAGCCCATCTCGAACCGCGCAGGGATGCCCGCGGCGCGAGCGAGCGAGATGAAGAGCGAGTGGAAATCGGAGCAGTTCCCCTTCTTCTCCGTGCACGCGTACACCACGTCGCCACGTCCCCAGCCCTTCCCTTCCTTCGAGTACGACATCGTGTCGAACACGTGGTCGTAGATCGCGCGCGCCTTCTCGATCGTCTTCGCGCGTCCCTTCGTCACGTCGCCGGCGCGCGAGCGGAGGGAGTCGTCGATGATCCCGAGGCGATCGGCCTGCAGGAAGCGGGCGAGCGGCCCCAGGTCCTCCTTCGCCTCGGCCGCGGCGGCGATGGCCGCGACGTCCGCGAGCAACTCCGTCCGCGCCACGTTCAGCTTCAGCGTGACGGTAACCGGCCCCTTGGGCGCGTCCACGAGCCCGTGCAGGACCTGGTTCCCGTACTCCGCCTCGCGCTCGGTGGTCGTCGCGCAGGAGGACTCGATCTGGAGGTCGGAAATCGTCTGCCCCGGTCCGGTCTGCGGCAGCGGGATCCAGAATTCCAGCTTGGCCGCGTCCGGCGCGGGCGCCTGGATCGTCGTCGCATAGGTCAAGGCGAAGCTGCGGCTCTTCAGCGCGTGCTCCGCGCGGGCGGGCGGGAGCGCCAGAAGGAAAACGCCGGCCGCGACGAGCCCCACAAGGGCGAGACCGAGCCCGGGCAGGGTTCCGGACGGGGTACACAACCGGCGAAGTCCTTGCATCGGGGGGGCTCCTGGCGAAGGGAGAGGAGATCGCGCCCGGGACGAGGACGTCTCGCCCGGGGGCGGTCGCGGCACGAGCTATCCTAACGCACGCGCCGCCTTCCCCAGCTATCGGTTCGGGCGATGGCTGCCCCGCCCCGCACTCGGCCAAGCCGATGCGACCGACCTCCCCTCTGCGCCCGCCCGCACGCCCACACGCCGCCCGCCCGGGATCACGCCTGCAGCCGGTTCTCGATGATCCGGTCCCCGTTCCAGCCCGGCAGGAGCAGGTGCTCCGGTGACAGCCCTTCCATCGATTCGCGCGGGACCAGCCCCACGATCTCGCTCTCCACCACCTGCACCCCCGCGGCCGTCGCCTCCGCCACGATCGTTTCGAAGACCTTCCCGAGCGACGTGACCCGGAAGTTCGTGAGGTTCATCGTGACCTGCGAAAGGCCCCGGCTCGGGATGTCCACGCCCTTCGCCATCAGGAAGGGCATGCCCCCGGAGGACGTGCGGATCTTCTTCGCGATCTTCTTCGACACGCGCGCGTCCGGCTCCGCCAGGTACACGTTGTAGGCGATGAGCGGCATGCGCGCGCCGACCGCGGTGGCGCCGGCGGTGTCGTGGAGGCGCGCCGGGCCGAAGTCCGGCGCACGCTCCGGCACCCGCCCCAGCTCCTCGCGCAGCGCCTCCAGCTCGCCGCGCCGCACCGTTCCCAGGTCCTTTCGCTCGGCCCGGCGCGCAGCCTCGCCATAGAGGTACACGGGGATGCCCAGCCTGCGCGCCAGCTCCTCGCCGAACGCGGCCGCGAGGGCCACGCACTCCTCCATGCTCGTCCCGGACAACGGCACGAAGGGCACGACGTCGGTCGCGCCGATCCGCGGATGCGCCCCGGTGTGACGATTCATGTCGATCAGCGCCGTCGCCTGCTCCGCCCCGCGCCACGCCGCGTCGCGCACGGACTCCGGGGGGCCGATGAACGTGATCACCGCCCGGTTGTGGTCCATGTCCATCTGCTCGTCCAGGATCTTCACCGCCGGGACGGAGCCGATAGCCGCGACGATTTGGGACACGACGTCCGTTCGCCGCCCTTCGCTGAAATTCGGCACGCACTCGACCAGTTGGGTCAAGGATCGCTCCTCCATGGCCGACCTGGGCCGCGAAGCCAGCCCCAAAAATCGGCACGGTTGCCCAATCCAAAAAACCAAGACAGGGTGCCCTGAGTACCGCTCCACGGAAGTCGGTGACCCATGGCCGAAGGCAAGTTCGGCCGCCCGCGAGGCGCCCGAGCGAGGCGTGGTAACGGAGAACTACCTCGAGCGAGTGCGACGCTTGCGCCCCGAAGCGCCGCAGCGCGAAGGGGGGAAGCAGGCGGCCGAAATCGCCGAGGAAATACGTCACCCAATTCTGTGGGGCGGTACTGCGGGCGCTGGAGACGCCGAAGTCCCCAACAGCCGTTCTCTTGCCCAAGCGCGCACAAGGCCGCTTTTTCGGCAACAGTGTTTCCCCAGTTGGCCATCGGTTGCGAGACCAAACCCGAGGGAACGGAAGGACGCGCCGAGACCGTGCCCTCACGGTCACGGTTCGGATCGGCGGCGCCGATCGATCCGCAAGAATTTCGTCCTTCGGTGTCTTCGGCGTTTTCGGTGGCCCGTCCTTTTTTTGCGACCAGGGGTTGCCCTGTGACACAACAGCCCAAAAGCTTGTTTCTTTGGCAAGCTTTCTCGACCATTCCGGGGTCGACGGAACCACAGATTGTACAGATTTCACAGATTAGAATCGTCGCAATCTGTGTAATCTGTGAAATCTGTGGTTCGTGGTAGTTTGGTTGCGGCCATAGGCTGCCCTGGGGCTTCGGCGTGCTCGGTGGCTCGCCCACCAGGGTTGGCGCGCACGGACTCCGGGAGCAAACAGCGCCGAGACGTCCCCAAAAACTCATTTCCGCTTCGGCGGCTCGAACTCGGCGCGCGTGAACTCGGCGGTGTGGAACGCCTCAGTCCTCGAACACGCCCCGCCCGCGACCTGCTTGCACGTCACCTGGACGCGAGACAGACGCCCTCCGTCCGGCGGGACGTAGTTCTGGAAAAGATACCGCGCGATCTCGCGCTCGTCCGCGTCCGGAGGCGCCGGCTCCGCGGGGAGCCCTTCGCGCTGATACGTGACGGCAAGGGTCTCGCCGTCCACGCCCGCGCCGGGCATGCGCCGCAGCAGGATCGTGGGGTTTCGGAAAAGGAGCCGCAACCGCCGCACGTTCTCGAGCACCGGGCCGACGGAACCGTGCTGCTCAAGGAGCGAGAGGTACGCGAGGCTGAGCAGGAAGGCCGCGCTTCCCCCGATCGCAAGGACAACTCCGCTCGAGCGGTTCATCGGGTGGTTCCTCGCTCGATACCGCTCCGCGGAAGTCGGTGGTCAATAGGCGAAGGGAAGTTTGGCCGCCCGCGAGGCGGGCGAGCGAGGCGTAGTAACGGAGAACTACGGTGAGCGAGCGCAACGAAGCAGGCGGCCGAAATCGCCGAGCAAATTGGTCACCCAATTTCGTGGGGCGGTACTAAGGGTCGGCCGAGAGCGACCGGATCGACTCGGGGATCGCGACGGGGTCCCCCGGCTTCACGCCGTGCCGCTCGAACCAGCCCTGGTTCATCTCGAGGGCGTACTTCACCTCCCCCTCGGACGGGATCGGCGTCTCGTCCAGCCGTTTCATGTCGTGGAGGTCGTTGATGGTCCCGTCCTCCCGCAGGTAGGCGATGGAAAGCGGGATGAGGGTGTTTCGCATGTAGAAGGAAAGCCGCTTCGCGTGCCGATAGACGAAGAGCATGCCGTGGTCCTCGGCCAGCTCCCGCCGGTACATGAGGCCGCGCGCGCGACCGCTCGACGTGGCGACGACCTCCGTCCGCACCTGGTGGCCGCCGACCACGAGCACCGGCAGCTCCGGGCGACTCTCCCCGTTGCAGCCTCCAAGCGACGCCAGCCCCGCCGCGAAGACGACGGCCCGCAGCGCAACATGAAGACGACTCCGGACCGGCGGGGCCCCGGCCTCCCGGCTCGGACCCGGGCGCCCGCTCACTGCTTCCTCCGCTCGATGGGGTGCTCGTCGGTGTAGCGGTCCACCTGGCGCAGCAGCTCCTCGCGCTCCTGCTGCCGCCGCAACCACTCCGACGACGCCGACTCCTCCGGCGGACCCACCTTTCTCACGATCCGGAAAAGCAGGAGGCTGGCGTCCCCGTCGGCGTACCCCCCGTCCTTCCACTTGAACACGTCCTCCCCCTTCTCGTCCTCCACCACGTCCTCGCAGACCTCCTGCTTGACCAGCACGCCGAGCGAGAAGACCGGTTTCCCCTTCGCCTTGTTCTCCACTTTGATGAACGTTTTCTTCCTCCGCCCCTCGAACGAGAACGGCAGGAGGATCTCTTCCCAGTCGTACTCCAGCGTCCCCTCCTCCACGTTTTCCTGCACCAGCTTCTTCTCCTTGAGGACGTCCTTCGTCATGTGCACGATCGTCTCCTTCGGCATCCCCAACGGCGGGGACCACTGGTAGTGCTCCGCCGCCGAGGAGCAGCCGACGAGGGAGAGGGCGCCGAGGAGGAGCGCCGAGCCCAGGGCGAGCGCCCGCCCGCGCGAACGGTTCGTTTTCGTCTGCGTCGTCATGCCTATTCCTTCGAGATCCGGAAAGTGAGAAGATCCAGCTCCAGCTCGTGTTTCTCGTCGCCGACGGCCTCCCGCCGCACGAGGCCCACGCCCGGGGCATAGTAGTGGTACGAAGTCGAGGTGGCGTCGCCGCCCGGGCCCTTGCCGTCAAGGATCACCTTCTCCTCGACCTTGAGACAGTTCGAGTAGCGGCCGGACCGCGTCACCACCGTCTCGCCGGTGGAGACGTAGGTGAACCGGTGGACGAAGCTCCCCTCGTGCGACTCCCAGGAGGCACCGACGACGATCGGGAACCGGAAGAGCGGCACGCTGCGCGGCTCGTCGCCGGCGGTGACCCCCTTGGCGTCCGCCACGACCCGCAGCTTGCGGCAGCGGGTCGCGCCGGCGACCAGTTTTTCCTCCACGACCTCGAACGTCTCCTGCTGGTTGGCATAGGTCCGGGTGCACACGCGGTGCCGCACCTCGGCCGCCCCCTGCGCGTACACCCATTCGTTCCCCACGCCCAGCGGATAGTACCGGCGCATCTGCCGCATTTCCACGATCATCGCGCGCTCCAGCTCCGCCGCGACGTCCGCGACGGCGGCCTTCGCGAAGAGCACGTGCTCCTCGGGCCGGCCGCGGGCCAGGAAGTTCGTGAGCATCTCGTCCTTCTTGTGCGGGTCTGCCTCCGCGTCCAGCCCGACCTTGAGCAGGATGAACTCCACGTCGTCGAGTCCCTGCCGCACGGTGGAATTGTCCGGGGCGATGCGGCCGACCTCGGCGAGGATCGCCATCGCGCCGGGGTAGTCGCGTCGCGCGGCGCGAGCGCGCGCGTGGGCCACCGAGTACTCCACGATGCGCGGCAGGTACTTCTCCTCTTCGGCCGGCAGGACCTCGCCCGCCCGCTTGATGTTCTCGACGGCGAGCTCGAACTGCTTCGCGCGGTAGTTCGCGTCGCCGAGACTCGCGTACACGGTGGCGAGCTTGTGCCGGATGTCGTACTCGCGGTCGCGGGCCATCTCCTCGCGGAGCAGGGTTTCGGCGAGGAGACGAAGCGCCGGACCGAGGGCGGGCCGGGCCGGGTCTTCGGTCGCGGCCTCCACGATGCGGTCGAGCGTGCGCGTCAGAATGCCGACGAATTCGTCCCACGACATCTCCCGCTGCGCGCGGCCGAGGGCCTCTTCCATGGCCACCAGCGGGCCATGTACGGCTGCATGCCCGAGGAACTGCCCGTGGAGGCGGACGAGCGTGTCGTGCCGATCGTCGGCGGTGCCGGGGTCCAGCTCGGCGAGCCGGCGGATGACGTCGAGGGCGCCGGTGAAATCGCCGCGCGCGGCGAAGGCCTGGGCCTGCGCGTCGTGCACGCGGATGACGGCGGCCAGGACCTCTTTGCGCAGCAGGGGGTTTCGCCGCATCGCTTGGTAGAGGAGCGTGCGGGCCGCGTCGAAGTTCCCCGCGTCGCGCTCGGCCTCGGCCTTGCGCTGGGCGACGGCCTCTTCGTCGAATTCGCCGCCGCGGCGCGGGTCGAGGTCGACGTAGCGTTTCCAGTAGGTCTGCGCCCGTTCGAAGTCGCCGTCGCGCAGGTAGAGGTGGGTGAGTCGATAGTTGGCCTCGGGCGTGGGATAGCGGGCGACCAGCATGCGCCGGTAGGCGGCGTTGGCGCTCTCCGGGTCCCCCTTGCGCTCGTAGAGGAGGACGTTGAGGTGATGGGCCAGCTCGTTTTTCGGGTCGAGCTGGAGCACGGACTCGAGCTCGCCCGTGGCGGCGGCCCAGTCGCCGAGGCGGATGGAGGCATTCGCGTAGGCGAGGCGGGCGGCGAGGAACCACGGATCGCTCTCGCGTGCCCGGCGGAAGGCCTCGCGGGCCTTGACGAAGTCGCGGGCCTTCTCGTAGGAGAGCCCTTCTTCGAAAACGCGTCGCGCCTGGAGGACCTCGGTCTGGACGTAGAGGTGGAAGTCGAGGTCCCAAGGGACCTCGGTGCGAGGGGTACCGGGGCGGCGCTCGGGCGAGGGCGCGGGACCGCCGCCGGGCGGCGGCATGGGGGTCGCGGCCTCCGTGCGGGAGAGGACCGTCTGGATGCTGGCCTCGGGGATTTCCCAGATGGCCTCGCCGGAGCGGACCCTGTAGGTCCGCGCCTGGGTGTATTCGAGGAGCTCTCCGGTGATCTCCTGGCCGTCCCTGCGGACGATCGTGACGGTCTCCGCGGCCGCGGCGGCCGGGAGGAGTGCGACGAGCGCAAAGCTTGCGAGCCGGGCCAGGCGACGCATGAGGGTCCACCTCCTAGAGGGAAGGCGCGGCAACCATGCCCGGCGGCGGCCGAGAATCCGTCGCGGGTCGGCCCGCGGGGGGCGCCGCGGCTCGCCGCCAGAAACAGCGCGGCGAGTGGGAGTCCCCCGAGGCTTTATCGGCAGTTCCGGCGACTTCCCTTGAGGCCGAAGGGCCCGCGCAAGCATAACTGCGCAGGCCTCGTACTCACGGCTCCTGGGGGCGCGGGCGCCCCCGCCCGCGCGAGTGGCGGCCACGACTCGGATTGGCACGACGCTGTTCATCCGCCGATGGGCTGAACCACTCCAGGGCACGTGAAGTCATTTCCGCCCGGGACCGAAGCGGCGGGAGGGCCGATTCTAGGCGGGGGCCGCGGGTGCGTCAAGGCAAATGGCTTGGGGGCGGCGGGCGGGCGCCACGGGATTCGGAACCACCACTCGAGGAGCATCGCGAATCCGGGCATGGTTCAAACATGGGTTACAGCCTGCCGCCGGCCACCCGCCGTAGGGGCGCCCCTTGTGGGCGCCCACGACAGGTCGCAAGCCGTTGGACTGCGCGGTGTCGCCAACAGGGCGGGCACAAGGCCCGCCCCTGCGTCCGGACACGAAAGCGTGTTACCCTCACGCTGCCCGATTTGAACCATGCCCAACTTCGGGGCGTTGTCGTAGGAGGCCAAGTCGGGTTCCGCGACGGCGATCCAAGCGAGTCCGACCGACTGGTCTGTCCCGGGCCTTGAGGACAAAATAGTAGCCTGTGGCGTGTGACAGCCCTGTCGCTGGGCAGCCGCCCCTTGCGATGGGCGACGAATTGTGCTTCAAGTGAAGGACACCCCCCTGCCAAGGCAATCCCCCACTCGATGGAGCCCGACATGGCGACCTCCTCTCGCCCCTGCTCGTTGTGGCTCGACGCCGTTCTCGCCGTCGCCCGCCTGCTGCGCGAGGCGGAGGCCCGGGTCCTCGTCGAGTGCAGCCCGCGTGCCGCCGAGCTGCTGGCCCTGCGCGCCGAGGTTTTTCGCCTTCGCGCCGAGTGCGAGCTCCTTCGCGCGCGGATCCTCCGAATGGAACCGACGAGTCGTCCACGGTACGCTCGGTGGGAGCGCCTGCGAATCCTGTGGCACCGCGCTCGTCACGGGCTCTCGACGAGGGAAACCGCGCGTCTCTTCGTGGTCCGCGTTTCGACTCTCCAAGCCTGGCTGCGAAGTCTGCCCTCGGTGCCGCCCAGCGGTGCCACACCGGCCAAAGGTCCGCGCGGTCTTGCCGCAGTCGTCGGCCACCTCGCTCGCCTGCTCCGTTGGGACAACCCCGCGTGGGGAACGCGCCGAATCGCGCAGGTCCTGGCCCGACTCGGGATCAAGGTCTCGCGCTCGTCGGTGCAGCGCCAGGTGCGGACAAAGCCTCAGCCACCCACGCCTACAGTCCCGCGGAGGAAGAGCGGGAAGGCGGTCCCCAGAAAAAAGGCGCGCGCCGTTCGGGCGAAGCGACCGCATCACGTGTGGCTGATCGACATCACGGTCGTGAAGTTCCTCTTCGGCATGGTACAGCTTCGTGTGGCTGCCGTGCTCGACGCTTTCACGCGCTCGATCGTCGTGCTCGACGTATGCCGCACGGAACCCAGTGCCGATTGGATTTGCCGTCTGTTTGCTCGGGGCGTGCGCGCGGCGAGCCGCGCCCCCAAGCACCTGGTCACCGACCGCGGCGTTCAGTTCACCAGCCGGCAGTTCAAGGCCGCCGTCAAGCACCGTGGAGTCCGTCAGCGCTTCGGCGCGATCGGGTCGCACGGCGGCATCGCCCTGATCGAAAGATGCTGGGGCTCGCTGAAGCGCGAGGCGCTCCCGCTCTGGTGCTGCTTCCTCAACCAGGACGCGCTTCGCGTTCGACTCCAGCGCTGGGCGCGCTGGCAAAACGTCGAGAGGCCGCATCAGGGAATCGACGGTCTCACGCCGCGCGAAAAGTTGCGAAGGCCCCGTGCGAGCCGGCCTCGCAGGATGCTGGACTTCACGGCGTGCTCGAACTGGGAGCTTGATCGGCTCGCCTTCGAAGGCGACACCGCCCTCCCGGTCTACCGACTTCGAAAGGTCGGGTAGGCCCACCAGCATCGCGCCTTCGGCACGAGCCATCATCGCACTCCGGACCACCCGCTGGCCCCCGCCCAGACCACGCCCACGCTCCGTCCCGACACGTGTGAGTATAGGGTATTCACCCCAGACTACACGCGAAACCAGTGGTCCCAAACTCTCAGGTGTTCACCCGAGCAGCGGTTTGGCGATGGACCGGAGCCCTTCCCAAGGCGCCTGGGCCCCCGTCCACGCGTACCGATGGCTTTTGGGCCGGGACACAGAACCTCGCCCGACTCGGGGTCAGCGTCTCGCGCTCGTCGGTGCAACGCCTCGTGCGGAGAAAGCCGCAGCCACCTACGCCCACAGCGCCGCGAAGGAAGAGCGGGAAATCGGTGCCGAGAAAGATGGCGCGCGCCGTTCGGGCGAAGCGACCGCATCATGTGTGGTTAATCGACATCACCGTCGTGAAGCTGCTCTTCGGCCTGGTGCAGCTTCGCGTCGGTGCCGTCCTCGACGCCTTCACGCGTTCGATCGCTGTGCTCGACGTATGCCGCACGGAACCGAGTGCAGGTTGGATTTGCCGGCTGTTTGAACGTGGCGTGCGCGCGGCCTGCCGTGCCCCCAAACACCTCGTCACGGACCGCGGCGTGCAGTTCACCAGCCGGCAGTTCAAGGCCTCCGTCAAGCGCCGGGGAGTTCGCCAGCGTTTCGGCGCGATCGGGTCTCACGGCGGCATCGCCCTGATCGAAAGGTGCTGGGGCTCGCTGAAGCGCGAGGCGCTCGCGCTCTGGTGCTGCTTGCTGAGCCAGAACGCGCTTCGCGTTCGACTTCAGCGATGGGCGCGCTGGCATAACGTCGAAAGGCCGCATCAGGGAATCGACGGTCTCACGCCGCGTGAGAAGGCGCGAAGGCCACGTCCGCACCGGCCTCGCAGGATGCTGGACGTCACGGCGGGCTCGAAGTGGGAGCTTCATCGACTCGCCTTCGAAGGCGACACCGCCCTCCCGGTCTACTGACTTCGGAAGGTCGGGTAGCCCCGCCCGCATCGCGCCTGCGACACGACACATCATCGCGATCTGGACCACGCACCAGCACCGGCCCAAACTACGCCCACTATCCCTCCCAACACGTGCGACTCTAGGGTATTCACCCTAGACTCCAAGCGAAACCGCTGGTCCCAAACTCTCAGGTGTTCACCCGAGCAGCGGTTTGGCACCGGCCCGGGAGCCCTTCCCGAGGCGCCTGGCCCCTGGTCTACGCGTACCGGTGGCATTTAGGCCGGGACACTTGTCCACGAGTTTTTTGACCATACGACGATGGAGCGGACGCAGCGAGGAACCGCCTACAGATCCTGTAGTGCAGCCCGAGCCAGAGCCCGGACCACTTCCCACTCGGGGAGTGATCGTAAGGCATCTTCCGTCCACAAATCGCAGTCGCCCTTAGCGGTCATGGCTGCCAGGTGCCGATCGACCGCCCGTATCCTTTCAGCCTGCTCTCCGGTCAAGATGCCCTGCTCGACGAATTCTGGAACGATCGCAACAAGGTCGTTCAGTTCCAATGCCAGTTCATCAGCACACGGCACCACGCCCAATGACGACAAATACGCAATCTGTGTTATAGGGGATGCACTGAGCCTCTCCAACGTGCAACGCAGTTCGTCCACCCTCTTACTGTAATTCCCTGACATCGACCTACTCTCCTCCTCCAGGGATGATGCCGGAGTTCCCTCCCTCGCCGCTGGACACTCGCCAGTATGAATCTGGTCCGTGATGGCCACCACCCGGATGCCAACGGAGTAGTCTGCCAGTGGGTTTTCCATTGGGCCCGTATTCACGGAAGACCCAGCCCTGACCGGCGCGGCTCCCTCGTCGAAGCCGTTCCACGTTCCAGCCGGGTGCCCGGCCGACCATTCCCTCGACCTCCCACGGGGCCATGCCCTTAAGGTTGGCCGGGGCACTGAGGATACCGTCCAGCTGCGTTTGATGCGCCGCGGCAATCCTGGCTTCGATCCCAGAAGATCCCTCAAGAACCGAAGTCCCAAGGGAGATCACTTGGCCGACGGCGGCCACTTTCGTGCCTGCGTCGACACCATGTATTAGGGCCACTCCGGGATCGGTACCGGTAAGCGCTTCTCCAGCAATCACGACGCCAGTAGTGAGCGTCGCCAGGCCCGTGAATCCAGCCGAGACTCCTGTAGAAAGACCCCCAGCCGCAACCGCCGTTCCGCTCGCCATGAAGGCACTCGCGCTCGCAGGGGCGGCGAGGACTACTACAATGACAGTTGCACCATTGCGGATGTAGGTAACTGGCTGAATGAAGTGTTCGGCGGGTGCGGATGTCTGCTCATCGCTCGCAATTGAACGCCCTTGACGATACTTGGCCAGCCAGAGTTCGTTCCCCCACCGTTTTCTTCCAGCGCAATCCGTGTAGTCCAGAATACTCTCGCTTGCTCCAGCAAGCCAAATCGCCTGTTCATACGATGCGATTTCGTCCTCGGGGGCACCGTCATGTCGCAGCTTGTAGATTGCCCAGCGATCCGCGTCCGAAACCTCTCGCAGTCCCATCGGATCCGTCTTCCCCAGCGGGTCGTTCGAGCAGTACCCGTACCAATTGCTCCCATGCCTTGCCGGGTCCCCTTGGTGGAAGCTCCCCAGCCGCGGGTCGTACGCCCGCGCCCGGTAGTGCATGAGTCCGCTCTCGGCGTCCCGCTCCCGCCCCGTGAAACCGTACCGGCTCGGCACGGCGCCCGCTTCGTCAACGAGCGGCACGCCCCACGCATCGGTGATGTAGCGGCTCTCGACCGCACCCGCGGCGCCGGTGACGTGCGTGACGCTGCCAATGGGGTTCGTCAGGTAAAAGTGCGCCCCGGCCTGGTCGCCGGACGGCAGGTACAGCGCCAGCTTCTGGTCGATGCCGAGGCCGTTGGCGTACTGCGCCACGAGGTCGTAGGTCGCCGCGCCGTCCGCCTTCGTGTAGTCCGCGATCACGTCCCGGCCGTCGTGCGCGTACCACTCGGTCGCCGACGCGCCGAGGAGCCGCTTGCTCAGCCGCTCCCCCGTCGCGCCGTAGCGGTAGTTCGCCCCGCTGCCATCCGGCGCGACGAAGCGGACCATGTGGTTCCAATTGTCGTAGGAGAGCGCACTCGTGCCGTCCGGCCCGATGATCTGGATCGGATTCCCCGCGTCGTCGTGAAGGTACGTGGTCTGCACGCCGTCCGTGAGGAAGGAGAGCAGCCGGTTGTCGTTGTCGTGCACGTAGGTCGTCTGCACGCCGTTCCGGACCATCTCGGACCGGTTGCCGGCCCCGTCGTTCTCGTACGTCGCCGTCAGCGAGTCCGTCAGCGTGTACGCGCGCGGCGTCGCGACGGCGGTCTCCCCGTCCGCGACCGCGCTCTCGTTCCCCGGCTCCGCATCCGTGTACTCGTTCTCGAACGGCTCGACGAAGCCCGGGTTCCAGGTCTCGCTCTTCAACCAGCCGACCTTGTTGTACTCGAAGACCGCGTGCAGCCCCTCCAGGCTGTCCGCATACTCGACACGCCGGTCCGTCCTGTCGTACACGTAAGAGATGCTCGCGAGCGTCTCCCCAGCAGCATTGCGCGCGAATTGCCGCGTGAGCCGACCCTTCGCGTCGTGCTTGTAGGTGATGCGGATCCCGTTTCCAAGGAGCGCTCCCGTCCGCCGCCCGCCCGTGTCGTAGAAATAGTGGACGACGAGGGCGGTCGCCCTGCGGATCTCCGTCAGCAGATTTCGGGAGTCGTAGTCGTAGGCAAAGACCTCCTCCTGCGGCCCCGTCACCTCCACTCGCCGCCCCGCCTTGTCGAAGCGGTACACGAGCCGACGCCATTCCGCGCCGCCGATGAACGACGTCATCGTCTCCGTGCGCGACACGTCGTTGTACTCGTGCGTCTCCTTGTGGGAAAGCTCCGGCTCGTTCCCGCCGTGCGGCGTCGTCAAGAGCTCGATCGAGGTCAGTCGGTTCGTCGCGTCGTACGAGCGCTTCGACTCGTACACCGGTCCCTCGCCGTTGTGGCCGCGCCGGACCTCCTTCACCAGGCGATGCAGCTCGTCGTAGAAATACTCGATGGTCCGGCCCGCCTCGTCAGTCTCCTTCAGCACGCCGCCCCAAGGATGGTATTCGAACGTGTGAGTCTTCCCCGCCCCCATTCCCAGGAGCGGCGGATTCGTGATTTTCTTCAAGCGCCAGAACCGATCGTATTCGTAGACCCACGTCTTCCCCCGAGGGTTCGTGACGGATTTCGTGCGCGCCGTGTCGTCATACACGATCGTGGTCACGTGCGTGACGCCGGACGCCGGCTGCCGGCGGACTTCCGTCACGCGGCCGAACTTGTCGCGCGTGCAGCTCGTCGTGTTGCCTCCGCGGTCGGTCGCGGAGTCGAGATTCCCGTCGAGGTCGTACTGCGCCGTGGCGGCCACGCCGTGCGCGTCCTTCGACGAGGTGACCGCGCCGTCCGCGGCGAAGCCCAGCGTCTCCGCGGTGATCAGGCCGGAGCCGAGCGGGTTCGGGACCTTGAGCGTCTTGCGCCGCCCGTCGTCGTCGAAACCGGGCCGCGCCTCGCCTCCCGCGCCGTCGGTGACGCGCTCCGGGAGGTTCGCATCGTCGAACTGCGTCTCCGGCCCGTTCCCCAACGGGTCGAGGCTCCGCACGACGTTGTCGTTGTCGTCGAACCTCGACTCCGCCGTGCGGTCCGCCGCGCTCGGCTGTTCGCCGACCTGGCGCGTCCGCTTCGCGGCCCGGCCCTTCAGGTCGAAGAGCGTCGACCCCGCCGCCACGAAGGCGTCGTTGACCTTACGCATCCACGTTTCGCGCGTGTCGTCCTTCCGGAAGCCGCCGTGGACGGTGATCGTGTCGATCCGGTTCCCCGTCCCCGTCCACACCGTCACCGGCGGCAATGTTTCCTTCGTCGGGTTGTCCCGCTCGTCGAACTCAGTGTGCCAGGTGCGCGTGACGGGGGCGTCATAGCCCGGTGCGTTCGAGGTCTCCTGGGTCGTGGTCGCATTCCCGTTCGGATCGCGGAAGTACGCCAGCTTCAGGCCGAGCGTCTCCTGATTCACTACGGACACTTGGTTCACCGCGTCATACGTGCGCGTCGTGACGTTCTGCTCGCCGTCGGTCGTCTTTCTCGCGTTGCCGTTCGGGTCGAGCTCCGTGACCGTGGTCTTCTCGTCCGCGTGCGTCGTCGTGACCTTGCTTTCGTCCGACGCGTACATATGGGTCGTGTGCCGCATTCCCAGCTCGGTCGTCCCGAGAACTCGCCCGTCGCCATCGTAGCTCGTCTCGGTCCGCGCGCGCCCCGCCGCGACCTGTGGACCCTGGACCACCTTGACGCGGTAGCGCTCGTCCAGCTCGTTTGCAGTCTCCGCCCCCTCGGGCGTCACTTCGAGCACCGTGTTGCCCATCGCGTCATACCCCGTCTTCGCGGCCTTTCGGTCGCCGCGCTGCACGGCCGTCGCGAGCCCGCAATGGGCTGGGTCGAGCGTCCCATCGTCATAGCCGTACGTCGTCGTCCCCTTCGGGTCCATGGCCGTCACCACGCGGCCACGCGCGTCCCGCGCAAAGCGCTGCGCTTTCTCAGGTTCCTTCGCCCGATTGTCCGGCGCATAGACGGTCGTCACGTTGCCCCGGTCGTCTAGCTCGTACTCGGTGACGACCTCCTGCCCTTCCACCTGCACCGGCTCGGTCACGGTCTTCACGTGATTTGCGCGCGCGTCCACGTCGGGCTCGCCGCCGAAGTACGTCGTGCGCGTGACGGCCTCGCCCGGTCGGATGCTCTTCGCCACGAGCGACCGCTCCCAGGGACTCCCGCCGGAGTCCGCGCGGTGCTCGTAGGCGTATTCATAGCTGGTCGTAAATCCGCGGCGGTTCGTCTCCGACTTGACGTTCCCGAAGTCGTCGTGCTCCCACGAGACGGAGTACCGCGTCGCCGCGCTCGCGCCGTCCATGAGGATTGGGGGATCGGTGACTTTCTTCACGACCCCAAGGGCGAGGTCGCACTCGTAGGTCGTCGTGGCGCCGCACCGATCGGTGACGTTGACCAACTCCTTGGAGTCCGAAGTTCCGCCTGGCTGGCCATAGTCAAACTGTATCCGTCTGTGGTTCGTCTCGGGATACTGGTTCTCGGCGCTCGCGAGCCGGTTGTCCCGTCGGTAGCGAAACGTCGTCTTACGCCCGGCAGGGGTCGTGAACGACTCGAGCAGGTTCACCCGCGGCCCGCCCTCTTGCGGATAGGGGCCGCTCGCCGCGTAGTAGCTCATTGCGTAGGCGTCGTGGGCCCCCTCGAACACGACCGATGCCAGATGACCCGAGTTGTCATAGGTGAGCGTGTACCGCTTGTTCGCGGGGTCCGTGATGGCCCGGATCCGATTGTCCTTGTCGTATTCGAACCCGATGCTCCGCCCGGACGCCTCTTCTTGCACCGCGACCAGGTTCGCCTCCACCTTGTCCGCTGTCATGCCGTTATCGTCGTAACGAAGGCGAAGCGAGTTCCCGTTCGGATCGCTGATGGAGTTCAGCTTCCCATCCTCGCGAAAATCGTAGCGCGTGCCGTCGAGGGTGACGAAATACAGCGGATGGCCGTAAAGTTCGTCGGAAAAGCGGGCGCTGAATTTTCCATCGACACCCGAAGCCCGGAGCTTCCCGGGGACCGATACGCGTCCGTCCCCCCAGTGAATCACGGCGCCATCCGCCCCCCAGGTCGCGTAGACGTCGAACGTGTGGGTCCAGCCGGCGCCCAAGGGCCCAGGCTGGAAATCAAGGCTGTTGTACGTGAGCCCCAGGCTCAGGGAGGGCCCGACTCCTTGCGCGGCGAAGAGCGGAACGCTCCCAACGAGGTTGCCGTTCACCGGATTCGCCGCGGTCCCGGGTCCCGTGCCGACCATCGAGGCGGCAGCGTACGCGCCGAGATCCCGTTCAACCTGCACCCCGGGAGTGTGACCGGACGTCCCGATTACCCAGTTGCCGTTCGCATCCGCTTCGGCGAAGCTATGCCAAGTCTTGTAGTAGTCCAGGTCTGGCGCACGACGATGGGTTGCGACTGCCGACCATTGTCCCGGCTGCCCCGTCCGGACCGCTTGCAGAAGCCGATGCTCGTCCGGGTTCGCCCACCAGCCGTGGGCGAACAGGTGCAACGTGTCCTCGTGGACAGCCAGTACGGGCTGCGACATGCTTTGAGGGAATGTAGGATTCGGCAGAGGCGGGACCTGCGCGATCACTTGTTGGGGCGGGTCAATGGGCCCGACCAAGACTCCGCCGTCCGCATGCCGGGCATAGACCCACTGGAGTTGGCCGGCCGAGTCCCTGACCAGGTTCCCCGGACGCAGCGGGTTTTCGGTCGACAATACGCTCTTCATGTCCAGTCCGGTCGAGCCAATCCAGACCCGCGTCATGTGACTGAGGGACACCGGCTGTAGGTGGTCTTCCATCCAGAGGATTTGCGGGTGCACATCGGCGAGTAGCGTCACGTATAGAACGCTACCGGCCCCCATCCAGACTGGGTCCAAGGGCCGCTTAGAGACCTCGACCCGCCCCCCGCCGGACCAGTGGTACACAGCGTCTCGACTTACGGCGCCGTTGTCGGAGTAGATGACCTGCGCCCACGCGACATGGACGCGCCCAGAGGCATCCAAGCCGATCCGGGGACACCGTAAGTAGGAGTTCAGGAGGACCTCTGTCTCGTACTCCGTCTTCCACTGAGTGAGATTAAGCTGTAGCGGAGCGCTCCAGGCCGCGCCCGTCGCCTTGCAGGAGTAGTACAGTGCTTGGGGATTGTGCTCCACATCCTGCAGGAGCCAGATGGCGTGCACGGCATCGTCGGCATCAACCGCCAGGGCGACCTGCTCGACCTGCGTGGTGCCCCACTCCCTGAAGATCGTCTCGGCGACGGACCAACCGCTGATGGAGCGAGTGGCGGGATCGGTCGTCAGGTGGCAAATTTCTCCCGACGGGCCCCACCCGATCGCATGCAGGATGTGATGCCGATCAGGCACGGGCCCGTATTTGACCCAAAACCGCTGGCCCGAGAAGACGCCCCAAGGAGTGCTCACGTGCGCGGGAACATCGAGCCAGTGCCTCTGGAAGTACGGCCACGCATCGTTGGGGAAACGCACGGAGTCCGCCGGTGAGTCGGCACGGCCCACGCCGAGCGAAAGCAGCAGGAACACGAGCGCGGCCGGCGGGAGCCAGCGGCGAGGCGTGCGAGCAAGTTCGTTCCAGGCGGTGAGACGCATGCTCGGATCTTCCCTTTTGCAACGGTTTTCGTCAAGCACGATCATTTCAGGTTCATCCATGGAGCCACCCCCGGGAGGACCCTCAGCGAGGAGTCGCGGCGTGCTCGCGCTTGGGTTCGGGGCCGCCGGAGGCGTAGTCCAAATAGGCGCCCAGCTCGGGACTCGTACACCGGGCACGCGCCCGGCCGAGCGACACGCGCGCCGCCTTCCCCATCCGAGACAGCTCCCGAGCCAGAGCGCCGGCTGACATCAGGTCGGTCCTGCTCACAGCCTCTTCAAGCCCCAAGACGAGGCTCCCTGCCGTGTCGTCGTCCATCGCCGTAGCGGCGAGCGCGACACAGGCGCCAGGCGCAACGCTGGAGCGGGGCGGGGCTGCCTGGTCGCGCTGCTCCTGGCTTCGCGAGGCGGAGTGCAACGGCGATCGCGCACGGGCCGGTGCCACCGCCGGCGGCGAGCCCTCCGGGACCGCTGGAAGCCGACCCACTTCGCCACTGCGAACCGTCGAAGCGCACGCCCCGTCGCCATGAGTGCCGGTCGTGGAAGAGAGATCGGCCGCACGCCAGAGCCCCACGACCGCGGTAGCGCAGGCGAGGAGAATGATGCTGAGCGCGCAATTTCGGAGGGTTTCCATCTACTGCTCCCTGACCGTGTCGTCCACGGCCGTCACGCGATAGCGGTAGGTCGTACCGTTCAGGGCGGTCGAGTCCCGGAACTGCGTCCCCACGACGAGGCGGTCGTTGAGTTTCGTGAAGGTCTCGCCATCCAAGCTCCTCCAGATGTTGTACCCCAGGAGGTCGGAGGCGAACGAGGGCCGCCAGTGGACATCGACGAAGTTCGGACCGGGCACCGCCGTGACGCCGGTGGGCGAGTCGGGCGGGGTCGTGTCGATCGTCACTCGACGCGAATTCGACGGCAGAGATTCGGACACGGCTATGCCGGTCGCCAGGGCGGTCGCGCTCAGGTAGTGCGGGCCGTCGGCCAGCGAGACCGCGAGCTGGAAGTCGAAGTGCCCTTCGCCATTCGCGTCCCCCTCGCCTACGATCTGACCGGGAAGGTGGACGAGGATGTGCGCGCCGGCGGTGGCGGCGCCGGTGACTCGCGGGGTCGGGTCGTTGGTCTTCCGGACGTTCGAGGCATCAAGGCTCGGCGGGGGGTAGCGCGGAGAGCCCACGGCCTCGTTGGAGGACGCGGTCTCTGTCGCGGCCTCGTCGGGCGCGACGCCGCAGATGACATAGAAGTAGGATGTGCCGAGGACGCAGTTCGGGTCGGTCCAGGTCGTGGCGGTGCCAGGGAGCTCGACCACGGCCGGCGCTTCCTCCGTGCCGGACTCGGTTGAGCGGAACACGCGGATTGCGCTCAGGCCGCCGCCTTCGTAGGCATCCCAGGCCAGCGTAATCGTCGAGGACGTGGCGACGGTCACGTGCAGGTGCGCCGGTGCCGGGAGGAACGGCGTCGCTGCAAGCTGGGCCGTCGGGCCGCTCGCCGTGTCGCAGCGGTTTCGCGCTTCGATCGCGTAGTAGTAGGTCGTGCCGTTCGTCAGGGTGCCGGCCCCGCCCTGGTCCACGTAGCTCGTGGCCGGGGCCGCGACGGCGGCGATTGGGTCCCCGGGCTGGCCGGCTTCGGTAGAACGCCGGACAACGTAATCCTTCAGCGTCGGCTCCGTGTTGGACGTCCAGGCGAGGCGGACACGGCGATTTCCGGCGTCTAGGGTGAATCCCGTAGGCACGGCCGGCGGCGGCCCCTCGGGCCGACCGCTCACCTCTTCCGAGAGCGGGCTCTCCTCCCCGTTCGCGCGCAGGGCCTGCACGACGTAGTAGCGCCGGATGCAATTCGGGACCGGGCTGTGGACGAAGGACGTGCCGGGGTGGGCGACGTCGGCAAGAAGCGCGTTTGCGCCGCCGGCGGAGGTCCGCTGGAAAATGCGGTACGTCGCGACGCCTTGTTCCTCCGGAGCGGCCTCCCAGGAAATCGTCAAGAGACCGTCGCCGGCGACGCACGCGACGCCGCCCGGCGCGGTCAACGGCGCCACGACGTGTACAATGAACGTGCTCTGGGAGGCGGGGAGCTCCGTCGCATTTCCGGCGGGGTCCTCGGCGCGCACGTACAGGGCGTGCTCGCCGGCCGCGAGGTCTTCGCCGGGCACGAGAGTGACAACCCCTCCGGCGTAGGACCAGTCATTGATCGGCGCCTCGTCCAGGCGCACGAGGAGCCCCGCCGGCGCCACGCCGGAGACGGCGTCGGAGACCGCGACTCGGAGGGTCGGCCGCGCGTTCCAGACGTGCGCGCCCGGGCCCGGTTCGGTGAAGGTCACGGTCGGGGGCGTGGCGTCATACGTGAACTGCCAGTCGAAGCCCGTCCCAGCCGCCCCCGGGTTCCCGACGCGATCCGCGGCGGTCACCCGAACGTGGTGGACGCCTTCCGCGAGATTCGCCGGCGCGAGCGACACGAAGCCCGTGCCCGGCGGCCTGGAGGCCTGCACCGTCACGTCCACTTCATCCAGCTCCATGTGAATCGAGTCCGGATCCACGCCCGCGATCGAGTCATCGACCCACACTCGGATGAAGTCCGGCACCGTTCGCAGCGCGGCCTCGTTCGCGGGCGATTCGAAGCCGAATGTCGGGCCGACCGCATCCACGAAGAAAGACGAGTATTGCGGAGAGGCTTCGTTGCCGGCGCGATCCACAACCACCGCGCGCACGGTCCACTGCCCCGAGCCGAGCGGCAGCGGCGCGGCGGCGCTCGCCATCGTCTCCGTCTGCACCGCCGGCGCCAGGTCCATGAGCGTGCCATCCGGCCCGGTCAGTAGAAACCGCACGCCGTTGGCCGGCACGCCCGAGAGCGTCTCTTCGAAGTCGACACGGAGCGTCGGCGTCTGGGAGCTGGTCACAGTCCCGTTCGCCGGCGCCTGCGCCGTCACAAGCGGCGGCGCAAGGTCGACCTGGTAGTCGCGGCTCGCGACCCGCGTGCGGCCCGCGCGGTCGGTCGCGGTGACCGTCACCGTACGCGGAGCCCCCTCGGCCACGTGCGCCGTGAAGCTCACCTCCACCGGCGACGCGCCCGTGCGCACCGCGTCCTCGACCTCGACCCCGCCGACGGTCATGTGGATCGCGTCCGGGTCGATCAGCGTGCCGGAGCTCTCGACTCGCAGAACGAAACTCCCCCACGGCGCGTTCAGCCACGGCCCCGGTTCCACGAACGTGACCTGCGGACCGAGGTCCGCCTCGCGGAGGATCGCGAAGCCCGCCTCGAAGGAGGCCGGCGGCGCATGGAGCGGGTGCTGGTTGAACGCGTTCCCGCGCGGGTCGTTTGGTCCGAGCGCGGGCCGCACCGCGAGGGCGACCGACGCTTCGTAGGCAAGATCCGCCTCCGGCGTAAACAGCAAGCGCCGGCCGTCGGGGGAAGCCGTCCAGTTCCCCGACACGAGCAATCCGTTCGCGGTCACTTCGAGGCCGGCGTTCGTCCCCTCGCCCGGGACCGTCGCGGGGTCGATGGGCTCCGAGAAGACAACGAGCGGTCGCGCGTCCGGCAGGACCTGGTTCCCGGTGAAGACCGGTCCGAGGCCGACGACGACCGGACCCTCCGCGTCCGCCGCCTCCGTGCGGAACGGCGAAGAGAACGCCTGCGCGCCGTCCGTGCCCGGATCCTGGTCGAGGGCGTGCCCGGCGAGGTCCAGGACGGCCGGCGTCACCTCGACTTGGAAATGCGTCTCGGGCGCCCAAGGGTCGGTCGGCGTGAACGTCACTTCGCGCCCGGTGTCGGAAAGCGCGAGGCTCCCGGCCACCGGGCTGCCGTCGCTCGCGCGGAGGACGCGCACGGTGTCGCCGGTCACGCTCGCTGCGCTGACCGGCTCGGAGAAGCGGAGTCGGACCGGTTCGCCGTCGCGGACGCCTTCAGCGCCTGGGCCGGGCCTGACGGACAAGACGCGCGGAATCGATGCATCGGGGAACACGCCGTCCCCGGGCGACCACACGATCTGGTCGTAGGGCTCCATGCCGCTGCCGGTCCCAAGTCGGTGGCCGTAGGGGTCGGTGATCTCCGACGAAAACGTGAGCGCCGCCTGGCGACCGTCCGGCAGCGGCGCGAGCGGTATCACGCGGATGCTCTGGTTGTCGGGTCCGAAGTCGAGCTTCACGGGGAGCGGCGCCCCGAGCGCCGCGTCGTCCAGCAGAGGCTGGAGCTTCACGCGGTCGGCCGTGACCGTCGCGCGATCGACCGGCCGGGTGAAGAAGACCGTCCAGGGCATCATGGGCTCCAGGACGTACTGGATCGGATCGTCGTTGTACCAGACCGCGCTCCAGCGGGGGCCATACGCAGCCCAGCCGCCGAGGTCGAGCGCCGCGGTCCGGAACTGGAACAGCGCGGGCGAGGCCGGCACGAGTGGGTTGCCGGCGAGGTCGGTCACGTGCGAGGTCACGGCGACTTGATAGAAGGCCTCGTGGTCGAGCGGTTCCGCGGGCGTGAGCGTGGCGGTCGCCTCGCTCCACGTCACGGTCGCGTCCACAATGCGGCCGGTGGCCGCATGGACCAGGAAGAGCGACTGGTCGTAGTTCGCGGAGGCGGCCGCGATCCGCTCGGAGAAGCTGAGCGTCACCGGCGCGTCGACGGGCACGTCGGTGGCGCCGTCCGCGGGTGCGACCGCGAGGAGCGTAGGCGGCGTCGCGTCGAGGACCGCCTCGACTTCCTCGGACATGGCGGATTCGGAGTTCTGGGCATTGACTGCGGAGACGCGATAGTAGTACGTGCCGGACGGCATGCCGGCGTCGAGGAGTAGCGTGCCGTGAACCGGCGCAGAGGTCACGCGCAGGTACGCGCTGCCGGGGATCAAGGTGCGGTAGACGTGGTACGCGAGGGCCGAGGCCGGGTTCGACTGCCAAGTGACCGCGACCCTCCCGCCGAAGGCGCGCGCCGCGATGTCGCCCGGCACGGTGCTCACGGTCACGGTGACGGGGTTGGACTGTTCGGAGATCGCGCCGCCCTCGAGCGTCGAGGACATGCGGGCGTAGAGGGTGTGGTCGCCGTCGTTCAGGGCGGAGTTCACTTCGCGGGCGAAACTGCCGGTCGCGTTGACCAGCGTATCGCCGAGCGGGGCTGCGCCCTCGAACAGCTCGACCCGATAGCCGGCAAGCCCCTGGCCGTGGAGGACCGGGGTGTTGTCACCCGGCGCGGGCGGCATCGGGCCGGCGAGCGTGGGGGCGAGGACGTCCTCGGGCCGGGCGATGATCGGGTCTGAGCGCAGGCTCTCGTCCCCATTGGACGAGACGGCCGTCACGGCAAACCACCACGTGCCGTTCGGGACGGTGGAGTCCGTGTACGAGGGGGCCAAAATGGGCGTGCCGTTGACGAGCGTCCACGGGCCGGCGGGGGCCGGCGCCCGGTAAGCGTTGTACGAGGCCAGGTCGGGCTCTGCCACGGGGGCCCACGCGAGGCCAACCGACTGGTTTCCAACCGCGGTCCGAGCAAGACCCGTCGGCCGCGGGTAGCGGGGAATGCCGGTGGTCTGGGCGGAGCGCGCGGATTGGTTTTGGTGCACGTCGATACTGCCGGCAGACCAGAAGTACTGGACACCATTCGTGAGGCCGAGGTCGGTGAAGCTCGTGCCCGTGACCGGGTCGGGGCCGCTCACGCGCTCGCCCGGCTCGCCGGCGACCGTGGAACGGTACACGATGATTCCGGCGAGATCGGAGGCCGACACGGCCGTCCAACTCACGACCGCGCGTCGATTGCCGGGGACCACGGCGACGCCGACGGGAATCGGCGGCGGCGTCAGGTCGATCGGCATCCCAACTACGACCGGCGCGGATGCGCCACTCGCGTTTTGCGCGACATCAATTGCCTTGACGAAGTACCGGTACTCGGTGTAGTTTATCAGACCTTCGTCGGAGAAGGCGCCGGTCGAAATCGGTGCGGAGTTCACCTTGACGAAGGCGCCCCCGCTCGTAGCCCGATATACGTCGACGCCGGCGAGATCCAGCTCTCCACCCGTTTGGAACGTGAGCGCGTTCCTGGAGTCGCCCGGCGTGACCGAGAGTCCCGTCGGAATCGCCGGCGGCAGGGTGTTCAGAGGAAGCGCATTGACCGTTTCAGATGCGCCGCTCTCATTGGAATGGCCGTCCAGGGCCCGCAGTTGGTAATGGAGCGGGGTAAGCGAGATCTGGTTCAGGTCGTCGAAGGTGGTCCCGGTAACGGGCGTGCCGTTCAGCTTTGTGAAAGGGCCGGTCGCCGACGTGGCGCGATACACGTTCACCCCAACGTAATCGGCGTCCGCGGTATTGGCCGACCAATCGAGCGAAACCGACAATTCATGCGGGGTCGCGTGCACCGACGCGGGAACGGCCGGGGCGGTGTGATCGAACCCTGTCGCGGAGAGTGGGCCCGCGGGCGGGCTGTCATTGTCCGAGGTGTCAGTCGCGACGGCTTCGTACCAGTACTCGGTGTCGACGGTGACGGTCGTGTCGACCCACGGCGCCGCGGAGGCGAGCTGCGCGACGGTCGAGTACTCGCCGTTTTGCGAAGTCGCCCTCAGGATACGGTAGCTCTTGAGATCCGGCTCCGTGTTGGCCGCGAAGCTGATCGTCACACGCGCGTCCCCCGCGGTCGCTGAAAACGCGGCCGGCCGGCCGGGCGGGACGGTGTCGAAGGGCCGGGCATTGCACTCGGCGGAGGCGGCACTGGAGTTGTCGGACGTGTCCCGAGCCTTGACGACGAAAAAGTAGCGCGTGCCGTTCGCAAGCCCGGTCGCGGTGTACGCGGCGCTCGTGATGAGCGACGCGCTGTGCTTGACGTAAGGGCCTTGGGACTGCGTGGCGCGGTAGAGGTCGAAGCCGGCGAGGTCCTCGTCCGAGCCGCCGGCCGTCCACCCGAGGGACACGGCCTGATCGCTTTCAACGACCGTCAGATTCACCGGGGCCGCCGGCGGGACCGCATCGCGAGCGACTTTCGGCCCGATGACGGCCGGGGTCGATTCATTCGAAGACGTGTCAGCGGCAAAAATTTGAAACCAGGTATTCTGGCCGTTCGTGAGCCCCGTGGCCGTGTACGACGGGGAGGTCAGGATCGCCGAGTTGAGTCGGGTCCAGGGGCCGGTGCTTGCCGCGGCCCTTTCCACCCAGAAGCCCGCGCGATCGGTCTCCGTGCCGTCAATCCAGGCGAGCGCGACCTGCCGGTCCGAGGGCTCCGCGGTGAGCCCGGCCGGCATCGCGGGCGGCGTCAAATCGTGAGGCGAGCCCGTTACGGGGCCGGCCTCCGGACTGAGGTTCGAGCTGGTGTCGCGGCTCTGCAGTTTGTAATAGTAGGCCTGGCCATTCGTCAGATTCGCGTCCACGTAGGAAGTCGTGAGGCCGACCGAGGCCAACTCGGCGTAGGGGCCGGACTCCGCGAGGGCTCTTAGCACGCGGTACGCGGCGAGGTCGTAGTCGCCCCCCAGCGTCCAGTTCACGGTGTTCCGCTGGTCCCCGGCCACGCAGCACAGGCCGGTCGGGGTCGCGGGCGGGACCGTGTCGAACGGCACCGCATCCACGGCCGGCGCGGAGGCCGGACCCTCATTTTCGGAGGTGTCCTGCTGCTTCGCGACGAACCAGTACCGCGTCCCATTGACCAGGCCGGTCGCGACGTAGGAGGTCGCTGTCACGAGCGCGGCGTTGACCTTCGTGAAGGGGCCGCCGGACTGGGTCGCGCGGTACAGGTTGGTTCCGGCGAGGTCGACCTCGGCGGCCTGCGTCCACCCGAGGGTAACCTGGCGATCCCCGGCCTGCGCGGTGAGCCCCGTGACGGCCGCGGGTGCCACATCATCCCGAGGCACGACCGGCCCGATTTGCGCCGGGCCCGAGGCATTCTGATGCGTGTCTTGCGCGAACACGCGATACCAGTGGCTGGTGCCGTTGTCGAGCCCCGCGTGGACGAAGCTCGGCTGGGTAAGGAGCGAGGCGTTGAGCCGGGTCCACGGGCCGTTCGCCGAGGTGGCGTGGTCCAGATTGTAACCGGCGAGGTCCCCCTCGACGTTTGGGCTCCATAGGCAATCGACTTGCCGATCGGAGGAAACGGCGTGGAGGCCGGCGGGGATCGCGGGCGGCGTTTGATCGTGAGGTGCCCCGGAGATCGGGCCGGCTTCCGGACTTAGGTTGTCGGACGTGTCCCGGGCCTGCAGTTTGTACCAGTAGGTCGTGTCGTTCGTGAGGCCCGCGTCCTCCAGGGTCGTCACGGGCCCTACCGAGATCAGCTCCGTGAACGGACCAGACTCGCTCGTTGAGCGCAGGACGCGCATTCCGGCCCAGTCGGTCTCGGTGTTCGCCGTCCATGAAAGAGTGTTCTTCCCCTCCCCCGCTGCGCACGAGAGGCCGACCGGGGCCGCCGGGGCCACGCTATCGAAGGGTCGTGCGGAGATCGAGGCGGAGGGGCTCCCGGTGTTGGAAGAGGCGTCTACCGCTCGTGCGCGGAAATGGTAGGTCGTGCCGTTCGTGAGCGACGTTGCCGTGTACGAGGTCGTGGTGAGGAGGGCGGACGGGTTGAGCACGGTCCACGGGCCGTTGGTCGAGGTTGCGCGTTCCACTCGATAGCCGGCGAGGTCGGGTTCGGAGTTCGCATTGAAGGCGAGCAGGACCGCGCCATCCTGCGGGGTCGCCGCGAGTCCGGTCGGGGCGGCGGGCGGCGATAAGTCGAGCGGGACGCCGGACATGGCGGCGGACTGGGCGCTGGGATTGGAGTGCGTATCGACTGCGGCGACGCGGACCCAGTATGCCTGCCCGATGGTCAGCGGCGCGTCCACGTAGACCGGCGTCGTGAGGAGCGAGGAGGGATTCAGGAGCGAGAACGGACCGTCCGCGGTCGTGCTCCGATAGATATTGTACCCTGCGAGGTCCACTTCCGTGTTAGCGCTCCACGCCCAGGTGAGCGAGGAGTCGCCGGGCGTCACGACCAACCCGGCCGGAACCGCGGGCGGAGTCAGGTCGACAGGCGTGGCCGAGCAGTCCGCCGAACGGGGACTCTCGTTCAGCGAGCTGTCCCGAGCGGTCACTGCGAACGTGTATGCGGTGTCGTTCGTGAGGCCGGTGACGACCGTGGTGGTCGTGGAGGCGGACACCGTGGCGCGGAGCGTGTAGGTGGCGTCGGCGTTCCGTTGCCACAAGCGGTACGACAGGAGGTCGGGGGCGCCGACGGCGGCCCAGGCAACGGTCACCTGGCTGTCGCCTCGGGTCGCCTGGACGCCCGCTGGTGTGGCCGGTGCGAGATGGTCATAGGGTTGCGCGGAGATCGTCGCGCTCGACGCTCGATTTCCCGCGAAGTCTTCGATCTCCACATAATAGAAGACGACCTGCGTCACGGGCGCGGAGGGGCTGGTCGGGTCGACGTCCACGAAGGACGTCCCGGTCAGGAGCGTGGCATTCACCTTCACGAAGGGACCATTGGCCGAGAGGCTGCGATAAACCGAGTACCCCTTCACGTCCTCGATCGGAGGCGCTCCCCAGGCGAGCGAGACCTGTCGCTCTCCCGGGGTGGCGGTGAGGCCAAGCGGGGGCGGCACCCAGTGGTCGGTGGGGGTCACGAGCTGGGCGCGAATCGAGGAGCCGATGCTCCACGCGACGAGGTAGCGACGCTGCACGGGGTCGTAAATCACCGCGGGGGACGAGGGGACCTGGGCGCCTTCCGGCAACTGGACGGTCTCCGAGGCGTCCGGGCTCCCATCGGCGGCGAGCTCCTGCACGCGGATCTGGCCCCACTGCGAGGGATCGGTGGTCCGGTAGGCGAAAAGGGAGCGATCGGCCGCCGGCGCGAACGCGAGCGCCGGACTCAGGAACCCGAGCCCTTCGGCGGCGCGAGGCGCCGGGGAGAAGCCGGCGCCGGAGGCCGAGAGGGCATAGTTGTTGGAGGGCGGCGGGGCGGACGTGTACCCGTACTCGGCGACCATCCGGAACTCGCCGGTTCTGGGGCTTCGGATGAAGGCCGCGCTTTCCCAGAGGCCGCCGAGAAGCGCGCCTCCGGGAGTGGCGTGCATACTCGCCCCGTCGGTCCACAGCGTCTGCGATTTGTTTGCGACCGGATCGTAGACGAGTCCCAAGAGCGCGTCCGCGAAGACGGCGCCCTGGCCGAACCCCGGCCCGGCGCGGACCGTGCCGTCCGACGCGACGTCAGCCTCGTAGAAGCCCCGGTACAGGGTGTTCCAACTAACGAGGAACGGCGAGGACAGGTCGGGCGTGGTCCGGCCCGACTCGTACCACTGCACTTGCCAATCGCCGGGCCCCGTGCGCAACACGGCGTCCATGCCGTAGTAGAGGCTCGTCCCGAGGAGCGTGGCGGGCGGCCGGAACACCGTGCCATTCGGGTTCAGGACGACTGCTCGGATCGCGGAGGACCCCTGAATCATCTTGCTCAGGCCGGCGCCCGTGTAGGTGAGGTAGGCGGAACCCTCGTGGTAGACGAGGAGGTGGCGCCCAGTGGAGGGGCTGGTCACAAGCCGGACATCCGGGTTTGGGCCGAGCGGCAAGAGGGTGATTTGGCTCGGCGACGCGACGGGGTGGCTGTCGCTTCCCAGCTCAACGGCGAGGAGGGCCGGGGCGCCGGCGTTCGTCGCATACACGGCGAGGAAGGTGTTCGAACCCGCGTTTCGAGCCAGTGCGAGCGGCGCGTGGCCGGCGCCAATCGTCACGCGCGTCGAGAAAAGGGGATCGATGGAAATCGGAAACGTGGCGGTGCTGAGCCACTCTTCATCCAAGCGGAGACCGAGCCCCTCGCGATCGATCCAGGTCGCGACGGGGCGTCGCTTGCCTGCCGCGTCGATCGCGCACGCCTCCCCGTAACAGAGGAGCGGCTCCTGCGTGTCTTTTGAAACGAAGGTGATGTCGCCGACGTCGGGGCCGCGGCGCGTGGGCTCGAGCCCGGTGTCCAACGCGCCCCGCACGAAGAGGTCGCCCGCGCCCTCGGGCGCGCGCTCCAGCCGGAGGGTCTGCTCCACGCCGTCGGCGCGGACTTCGAAGCTCTCGACAAGGCTGTCCGAATGGCGGTAGACCACGCGCAGGCCCTGGACCTCCAGAGCCGGGGACTGGGGCGGCGCGGAGTGGAGGACGGCGCCGCCGCGCCGGACCTCGGTCAGTCGGAAGGCGAGCGACGGCGGGGAGTCCGAGCGCGGGCCGGGACCGGAGGGCTTTCGGGAGAAGAGCATGCCGCCGCGCGCGAAGACAGCTTCGAAGTCGGGGCCTTCCGCCTTGGCGCTCTCCCCGTCGCGGACCAGGCTCGGCGCGATCTTCGGTGCGGAGCCGGGAGGCAGCGTCACGGTCGGCCGGCTCGGGCGGGCCGGTCCGGCCGCCGGGGTCGGGGGCTTGGCCGGCTTCGCGGTCGTGCCCGGGGCGGGCGACGAGCGCGGTCGCACGGCGCCTCGCGCGGATGCGCCTGCTACGGCGGCTCCCCGGTCTCCGCCCGGTGCCGGCGCGAGCACCGAGTAGAGGAACGCGAGCCCGGCCGCGAAGAGGGCCGCGACCACAACGAGGGGAGCGACGAAGCGGGAACGGAGCATGAAACCCTCCAGGAACCTGCTGAGCGACGGCGATCGGATCCGGCGCGCGAGAAGCGGCGAAGGCTGTGCAAGGCAAAGGAACGGGAGGAGTCGTCGGGGAAAGGGTCGGCCACCTCGCTTCGGGCACGCCTCCCCGACTCCCGACTCCCGACTCCCGACTCCCGACTCCCGACTCCCGATTCCCGATTCCCGATTCCCGGGCCCCGTTGCCTTCCTTCGGCCTCACCGAAAACCCGAACCTCTCCCCGTCAACTTTATCGGAATTAGAGTGGCGGAAGTGTATCACTGAAGTCGCACTTGTCAAGAACAAATTTTTGGAAAAAGAGAAATGGTTCAAAGTGCGACCGGCGGCGCGCAGCGTCGAAAGCGGCGGTTGCGGGCACGGCGGCGCCGTGCGCCTCCTGGAGGTCGCCAATCGCAAAGGGAAACCCGGGGTTGGGCATGGTTCAATTCGGGCGGCGCAGGGATAACACGGATTGACGTCCGGGGACGTAGGGGCGGGCCTTGTGCCCGCCCTCGTCGCGACACCGCGTAGTCTAACGCGTTGCAGCCAATCGCGGGCGCCCACAAGGGGCGCCCCTACGGCAGGCGGCCGACCGCGATCTGTGACCCGGACTTGAACCAAGCCCGGATTTGGATCCCTACCGTTCGGCTTCGCGACGACTGTTCAAGCTTTCGGAGCCCCTGCGCGCCAGCCAGAAAGGGACGAGCCACCGAACTCGCCGAAAACACCGAACGATTCGTGGTGAATTTCGGCGGCTTCGGCGTCTTCGGTGCTAATTCTTCCTTCTTGGGGTTCGGGCGCGAGCCTGACATGGACGGTGCGCAAGATCCGACCGACGGCGGATACCCGCAGGCCAAGGACGGGGGGGACGAACCGCGGGGAGACGCGGACGCAGGGGAGCTTCCAGGGAGTGGCCGACCTCCGCGTCTCCGCGTCTCCGTCACAAGAAGGAGGATCGCCCCTCACTCCCGGTTCGACAACAGATAAAACCGGTACACCAGCGGCCCCGCCTGCCCGACGATGAAGAGCGGCATCGCGACCTCGCGCCGCACGCGCAGAAGATCGTCCGACTGCACGACGCAGAAGGCGCGCTCCGGGCGGTCGAGAAAGGCCGCGACTTCGAACCTGTACTTGAAGACGGGTACGCTGGGGCGGCGGAGGTAGAAGAGCAGGGTGGGCTTCTGCAGGTTGTAGAGGCAGACCGGGGAGTCCGGGCCAAGCGTCCGACCGAGGGCCTCGAAGGACCGCCGGCCGGTGCGCGGCTCGTCGAGACGCGGCACGCACACGACCACGAGGTACAGGAGCAGCGCCACCATCGAGGCGGCGATCCCGGCCGACGCGCGCACTCGACGCCCCGCCCTCGCGGCCGCGACCACCCACGCGGCTGCGCCGACGAGAGCCGCCGAGTAGCCGAGCGTGGCGGCCGCCGGCCGATCCGGCAGGAGCGAGTCCGTCAGGAACCAGGGGGCGAGCCCAAGCGCGACCAGGATCGCCGCGGTCGCGGTCCCTCCCCAGAGCAGCCACCCGTCGGCTCCACCGCTCGCTCGTTCCCTCGAAAAAAAGCGCCCGAGAAGCAACGCGCATCCGGGCAGCGCCGGCGTCATGTAGAAGTAGTTCTTCGACGTCGGGATGGAGTGGAACACGACGACCGTCGTCACCCAGACGAGCCCGAGGCGCAGCTCCGAGCGATCGGCCGCGCCCCGCGCCCGCATCCTCGAGCTCGGCAGAAGCACGCACCCGTGGAGGGCCTCCGCCACCGCCCCGGCGAAGAGGAAGGGCCAGGGCAGAAGGCAGGCGGGGAACGCCCAGCCATAGAACCACCACGGTTGGCGGTGGATATCTGCCGACGAGAGCCGCACGAGCTGGCGTTCCGTCACGGCGCGCAGGTAGCCAGGGGAGGCGGCCTCGACGCTCCAGACCCAGGCGCCGACCAGCAACGTTCCGACCAGCAGCCCCGGGACGTGCCAGCGACTCGCGAGTCCGCGCCCGCGGCCGTCCCACAGCGCCCACCCCACGGTCACCAGGAGCGGCAGGGAGAGCGAGACCCCGCCCTTCGTAAGGACGCCGAACGCGGCGAGCAGCCAGCCCAGCGAAAAGAAAATATGCGGTCGATTTCCGCGCACGGCTTCGGTGAACGAGAAAAGCACGGCGGTCACAAGGAGGGCGTGGAGGTGGTCCGTCATCGCCGCCCGCGCCAGGATCGAAACGGAGAGCATGGTCGCCAGCGCCAGCCCCGCCAGCAGGCCCGCCCGTGTGCCCATCCGGTACAGGCCGTAGACGAGCACGAGGGCCACGAGCGCAAGGGCCGCGCCGGCGGACGGCGCGCGCGCGGTCAGCTCCGTCACGTCTCCCGAGACCGTCGAAAGCGCCGCCACGGCCCAGAAGTAGAGCGGGCCCTTCTCCGGGTAGGCCGCCCCGTTGAAAGTGGGGACGACCCAGCGACCCGAGAGGAGCATTTCCCGAGCAACCTGGGCGTACCGGGTCTCGTCGGGAAACATGAGCCCCCGCGCGCCGAGCCCGGGCAGGAAGAGCGCCGCGGCCAGTCCCAGCACCAGCACGGCGCCCACCACGGCGACGCGCCCATCCCCGCGGCCGAGGGCGGTGCCCGACGGCTGCGCCGAAGCGGGCGCCGACGCGGACGGGGTCGAGCCGGCCTCCGGCGTTGGGCCGCCGCCCTGAAGGCTCACGGCCCCTCCACGTCGAATTGCTCGATCAGGCTCCCGTCCAGGCGCACCGCCTCCAGGTGGAGACGCTTCCCCTGGACCGACGCGCGAACGACGTGATGCGCTTTCTCCACCTTCACGAAGCCCTCGCCGACCTCCCCGAGGTCGTACAGGGGCGCCCCGCCCCCCGCCGTCACCACGAAGTGCATCCCGTCGACGATCGCATGCTGGTAGTTGTGGTGGTGGCCGCTGAAGACCAGCCGCACGCCGTGCCGCTTCAAAATGGGGACGAAGGCGTCTCGGACCACGCTCGACTCCAGGGAACGGCCGAAGCGGTCGGAACACCCGTAGGCCGGCTGGTGGAAAAAAGCGATCCGCAGGTCCGCGCCGGAGGCCGCGGCAAGGTCCTCGTCCAGCCACCGGCGCTGCGCCGCGGCGCTCACACCCGGGTAGCCCGCGTCCAGGGCGACAAAGTGACCGCCCGCATAGTCGAACGAATAGTACCGCCGCGCAGCGGGGAGGTCGAAGTAGCGCTGGAAATTCCGGCCCTTCCGCTCGTGATTGCCGAGGCTCGGATAGAGGGGGACGCCGCGCAGCAGCGGGCGGAGCGGGTCGAAGAACTGCGTCCGCCACTGCTCGTCCTTGGCATCGTCCTCGACCAGGTCCCCGGTGTGGAGGACCAGGTCGGGGCGCAAGGCGACGATCCGGTCCGCCACAGCCCGGTGGGTGGCCGGCGCGCTGCGGGAATCTCCGTAGGCCACGAACGTGAAGGGGGCGGAGCCCTCGGGCGCCGTGTGGAACGGCCACGCCTCGGATTCGAAGCCCGGCCAGGCGACCCGGTAGAAGTAGCCGCGCCCCGGGTCCAGGATGTCGACCGTCACCCGGTGGCGGACGGTCACTTCCTCCTCGACGACTTCGCCCCAGGCCTCCGCGTGGTCGACCGCCGACGCGGGCGCGAACCGCAGGACGCCCCGGACGGGCCGATCGGTAGTCCACGCGAACGTCATCCCGCCGGGCGCCGCCCATTGGAGATACGGCCCGATCCCCAGCGAGGCCGCCGGCGCCGCCGGCGCGGGTGGGTCCGCGATGCAGCGCTCCGCCACCACAAGCACCGCGAGGAGCACCGAAGCGACGAACGCGGCGCTTCGCGTCAGCAACTTGGGAAATTCGTCCACGCGGCTCCTCTTGTGGATTCGAGAATTGAGCTTTGACCTTCGAGCTCTTGCAATTTGGGTCCCTATCGTTCGACTTCTTGAAGGCTGGTCGCGATTTCGGAAGCCGTGCGCTCCGCCCACACAGGGACGAGCCACCGAACTCGCCGAAGACACCGAACCGCCCGTCGAGAACTTCGGTGTCTTCGGCGTCTTCGGTGGCTGATCCTTCGTTCTTGGGTCTCGGCGCGAGCCTGACTTGGAATTTAAAATCGAAGGTCACGCCGGGCGTCGGACTCCCACCGAAGTCCGGCTCCCCGTGAGGGCGCCCAGCGAAACCTCCTCCACGCCCCGGCTCCGTCCCGCAGCCGGCTTGCGCGGCGCGGATTATATCGGCCGCCCCCTCCCCGGTCAACCGCGTCTCTCGCCTCCTCCCGCCACCCCTCCCCGCCGGGTCTCCTCTCCCCGCTTCCCCCCCGGAAATCCTTTGCAAAATCCCCTTGCCCCCTGATAATGGTCCCCGCTCTACGCACGCGCCCCGCGGTGCGCATCCCCCAGGAGTTCGCATTTCCCATGACAGTCTCGCCGCTCCGCGCACGACTCCAACCCGCCGCGCTCCCGGTCGCGCTCCTCCCGCTCCTCTTCCTTGCGCAGCCGGCCTCCTGCACGCCGGTCGACGGCGCCCCGCCCATCCGGCTCGAGGTCTCGCTTGCCCACGAGACGTCCGGCCCGACGCACATCTTCGTGCTCGAGGTGCGCACCGACCTGCCGGACGGGGCCACGATCGAAGGGGCGCTCTGTTACGTCAAGAAAACAAAGGAGGGGGAGGAACAGGAGGTCGATCTCGAGTGCGCCTCGCTCCCCGTGACCCACGGGCGCGTGGAATTTCGCCTGGGCCACTTCCATCGGGACCTCTACGTCGGCGTCTATCGGGGGCGGGCCGTGGTCCAGGCCCAGGCCCAGCCGGAGGCGGTCGTCCGCCGGCTCGGCGAGGACTCGGCCCCGATCGTCGTACGCGCGGACCTCCCGCTCGGAGAGCCCGCCCTTCTCACCGGCCAGAAGGCCGCCGCCCGTGAGTGCCTGATGACCGATTTCAAGCGCCTCCGCGACCTCTTCCGCGAACTGGTCCCCCGCGTCACACGGCTCTACTCCCTGCCCGAGGCCCAGGCCGCCGCCTGGCGCGAGGGACGGGACGGGTGGCTCGCCCGCATCGAGGACCTCCGCGAACAAAACAAACTGCGGATCGAGGCCGACGTCTACTGGGTGGAGATGTACGGAAAGCGCTATGTCGAAATGCTGACCAGCGACCTCAAGCAAGCGGAGCGCGCGGTCGGCGACGAGCTGGAGAAGCCCTTCGCCGCGCGGCGCCCCTTCGCCCAGTTGCAGGAGCTGAACGAATTCCCGCTCACCCAGGAGATGTTCATGCAGAACCTGGGGATGAACGCGGTCGCCGACGCGGAGGGACTCGCATCGGCCGTCCTCAGCTATCGCAAGCTGCTCGACGAGGTCTCCGCCTGGATCGCACGCCGGCGCGCCCCGGCCACGGCCAAGGAGGCCGCGTCGGAATGGGCGGGCCGGCGCGGGCCGTTGGAGGCCTCGGCGCAGTCGGCGCTCGCCCGCCTCTCCTCGCTCGCCGCCGATTCGGCCTTCCACGACGTGGCCCGGCTCGGGCGCGATTCGTCCACGCTGCTGGCCGCGTGCGCGCAGGCGGCGGCCCAGCCCGGCGACGACCCGCCCGCGCTCGCCGGCGCGGCCAGGCTCCAGGCCTCCATGACGGAGGCCCTCGAACGACTCGACGCCCTCGCCCGCGAAGGAAGGTGAGGATGGCCACGAACAAGCGCACGCGCCGCACACGCACCGGCTCGGCCTCCGGCGCTCCCTCTTCCGCTTCCTCCTCCTCCGCCGCGCCCGGCGCAGGCCTCCCGGAGGCGACGCCGGCCGGGACGATCCGCGTCACCGGGAGCGACCTGTCCCTCACCGACCTCGCCCAGGTCATCGCCGACCCGCACTGCCGGCTCCAGCTCGGCGAATCCGCGGTCGAACGCGTCCTGGCCGCCCGCCGGGTGATCGAAAACGCGCTCGCGAGCGGGGCGACCCTCTATGGCGTCAATACCGGCTTCGGCAAGCTCTCGGGCGTGCGCATCCCGCCCGCGCAGATCGCCGACCTCCAAGTGAACCTCCTTCGCAGCCACGCCGTCGGCCTCGGCCCTCCGCTCTCCGACGAGGAGGTACGGTTGACGATGCTGCTGCGGGTGAACGCGCTTGCGCGCGGCTGCTCCGGCGTGACGCTCGAGCTCCTCCGGACCTTCGTCGAGCTTTTCAATCGCGGCGTCGTGCCCGTGGTCCCGGAACAGGGCTCGGTCGGGGCCAGCGGGGACCTGGCGCCGCTCGCGCACCTCGCCCTCGTGATCCTCGGCGAAGGGGAGGCGCGGTTCGGAGGCGAGCGGCTCCCGGGCGGGGAGGCCCTGCGACGCGCGGGTCTCGCCCCGCACCAGCCGGGGGCGAAGGAGGGACTCTCGCTCATCAACGGGACGCAGGTAAGCACGGGCATTCTGGCGTCGGTCCTCGTCCGCGCACGCGACCTCTGCCGGGTCGCGGACCTGGCCGGCGCCACGAGCCTGGAGGCCTTGAAGGGGACGCTGACCGCCTTCGACCCGCGCATCCAGGCGGTCCGCCCCCACCCCGGTCAGCAGGCGAGCGCCCGCAACGTCCAGCGCCTCCTCGCGGGGAGCGAGATCCTCCTGTCCCACAAGGAGTGCGGCAAAGTCCAGGACCCCTACAGCATTCGCTGCATCCCGCAGGTCCACGGCGCCAGCCGCGACGCGCTCGAACACGTGGCGCGCGTGCTCGAGATCGAAATCAACTCCGCGACCGACAACCCGCTCGTCTTCGTGGAGGAGCAGGAGGTGCTCTCCGGTGGGAATTTCCACGCGCAGCCGATCGCCCTCTCTGCGGACTTCGCGGCCATCGCGCTCGCGGAGCTCGCGAGCATCAGCGAGCGGCGGATCGAGACGCTCGTGAACCCGGACCTGAGCGGGCTCCCGGCCTTCCTGACGCGGGAAGGCGGCCTCAACTCGGGCATGATGATCACGCAGGTCACCGCGGCTTCGCTCGTCTCCGAGAACAAGGTCCTCACGCACCCGGCGAGCGTGGACTCGATCCCGACGTCCGCGAACAAGGAAGACCACGTGAGCATGGCGACCTGGGGGGCGCGCAAGTGCCGGCAGGTGCTGCGGAACGCCGAGCACGTCCTCGCGATCGAGTTGCTGTGCGCCAGCCAAGGCCTGCACTTCCTCGCGCCGCTCGGGCCGGGAAAGGGAGTGGCAGCGGCGCAGGAGCGCATCCGCCGACAGGTGACGCCGCTGGAGCGCGACCGCGCGCTCCACGCGGACATCGAGGCGATCGCGGGGATGATCCGGGATGGCTCGTTGCTCGCCGCTGCCGTGGGCGCCGCCGGCGAGCTGGAATAGCCGCCGAGGAGAGTGAAAAGACCGAAGGGACGAGCCACCGAAGACGCCGAAGAGACGCAAGAGACCGAAGGGACCAACGGGACGAGCCACCGAAGACGCCGAACACGCCGAAGGGACGGAAAAGACCGAAGGGACGAGCCACCGAAAACGCCGAAGACGCCGAAGAGACGGAAAAGACCGAAGGGACGAGCCACCGAAGACGCCGAAGAGACGCAAGAGACCGAAGGGACCAACGGGACGAGCCACCGAAAACGCCGAACACGCCGAAGAGACGGAAAAGACCGAAGGGACGAGCCACCGAAAACGCCGAAAACGCCGAAGAGACGGAGGCGACGGGCCACTGAAACGGCGGAGGACTCTCAGGGCACCTCAAGAAACAACTCATGAAATTCGGAAACCAGGGATCTCGTTATGAAAAGGCTCAAGTCTCAGAGGCCGCGATTCCGTGCCCGGGCTGCATTCCATGGTAGTCTTTGAGAATTGAGCCTTGAGCCTTGTCTGAGTTTTGATGATTGAGCCTTGAGAATTCATGTCGCTCCCCTGCGCGAAACGAGCAAGTTATGCTCTTACGGGCTCTCCACATGGCGTCCGCGGTCAAGACTTCGTCCTTGTCCTCCGACGAGCGGCTCTTCGGTCCGTCGAAACGAACACGCGCGACCACGTGGGCGATCGTGGCGGTCGCGGGTGGGGGAGGCGCGGCCTTGATCGCGGCGGCCGTCTTCAGCTTCTCGGCGGGACCTGCGCGTCTCTGGCACTTCCTCGGTCTCGTGGCGGGAGTCGCGGCGCTCGCCGTAGCGTATCTCGCGCGCGTGGTCGCGAGCGCGACCTACGTCGTCCACCCGAACTACATCGCCTTTCGCGTCTCCGGGCGGGACCGCTCCCTCTTGCGCTGGGACGGCGTGCTTTCCGTCGCGCCCGACGGCTCGCCGCCGCGAAGTTTGCGCATCTGTCGCGCCGACGAGCAGTTTCACGTCCAGCTCTCCGACCGTGAGGACCCGGCGGGTCTGCTCGAGGCGGTGCGCAGGGAGTACCTCGCGGAGTGGCAGGCCCGCGTCGCGCGCACGCCCGACCAGGCCTTCTACTATCCACGCGTCCTGCTCAAGGCGATGAAGGACGGCACGGAGGGGTTCGAGCCCGAGAAGATCGCCGACTGTGTCGCCATCGGCGGGCTCCAGGTGCAGGAGGCGTGCCTGCGCGTGATCGGGAACGAGGGGGAGCTTACCGAGATCCCTTACGAGTCGATCACCGCGATCGAGCATGGCGGCCCGCTCGTGCTCCGGTGGGGAGAGGGGCGGGTCCTCCGGATCCACCCGGAGCTGTCCTTCTTCGAGAAATTCGTCTCGTGGCTCGAAGACGACCGCGCGGCGCGCGGCAAGGGCCCGCCCTGAGTACCGCCCCACGAAACTGGGTGACCAATTTGCTCGGCGATTTCGGCCGCCCGCGTCGTTGCACTCGCTCGCCGTAGTGCTCCGTTACTACGCCTCGCTCGCGCGCCTCGCGGGCGCCCAAACTTGCCTTCGCCTATTGGCCACCGACTTCCGTGGAGCGGTACTGAGTGCCGCCCCACAGCATTGGGTGACCCACTTCCTCGGCGATTTCGGCCGCCTGCTTCCCCCCTTCGCGCTGCGGCGCTTCGGGGCGCACGCGTTGCGCTCGCTCGACGGAGTTCCCCGTTACTACGCCTCGCTCGCGCGCCTCGCGGGGGACCGAACTTGCCTTCGGCTATGGGGCACCGACTTCCGTGGAGCGGTACCGAGCGCGTCTCGACTCGCGAGAGTCCGGGAGCCTACTTCGGCGTCGGCACGTTCGGGTCGCGTGCGAGCACGAGGAGCTTGAAGTAGGGCAAGTGCCCGGGTCGCCCCTGAAAATCGCCGGGCAGCAGGTCCGCGTCCGTGAAGCGATAGACGCCGGGCGCGAGATCGCTCAGCGCGAACACCAGGAGGGTGGAGCGCCCCTCGCCGGCGCCGCCCGAGGCTTCGCGCAGCCACTTCAGACGCTGTTCGAGCAACCGCTCCCGCTGGAGGCGATCCGCGACATCCGAACAGCAGGCGGCTCCCGGGGCGGCGCCGCGCCCGCAGGCGTGGTCGCACAGCCGACCCAAGGCGCGGTTACAGCGCCGCCACTCCTCCAGCGTCATCCGCTCGAAGGTCCAGCGCGCGCCTCCCGCGACGCAGAGGCGCGCCGCGTCGTCGATCCGCCCACCGAACGAGGCCCCCTGGCCGCCGCCTCCGCAAAAGCGCCCGCGGAAGAGCCCGCCGACGCGGAAGCCGTTGCCTCCATGGACGACGATTTCGCCCGGCGCCGCGGGGCTGGTCCCGTCCGGCGCGCGGTCCGTTCCGCCCGCCGGGGTCTCGACGGGCAGCTCCACGTCCCCTTCCACCAGCACGTCCCCTCCGCCGTGGATCTCGATGGAGGCGGTGACGCGACCCGCGACGTGGACCGAACCACCCCCGCGGATCCGCGCCGGCGCGGCGAGCTCCCCGGTAACGCACAGGTCTCCCCCGCCCTGGATCTCGATCGGCGCCCTGACGCTTCCCTCGACCCGGACCGCTCCCCCGCCGGTCACGACGAGCGCGGCCGAGACGTCACCCTGGACACGGACGTTTCCAGGCTCCGTCCTCGTTTCCGCTCGCCCCGCCGGCAGGTTTCGCCAGCCGCTCGAGAAGTCGCTTCGCCCGCCCCCTTGGCACAGGCGACAACGAACGACCCCAAACCGGGAGAGCATGCCGACCGCCTGCGCCAACGCATTCGCGCCCTGCCCCTTGATCCCCGCATGCCGCTCGATCGAGGCGACGGTCAGCTCGTCGACCTTTTCGAGCCCCAGGTCACCGGCCCACGCCCGCGCCCGGTCCAGGGCGCCGCCGAAAAGCAGCACAAAAAAAAGAAGCGCCGCTCCATGCCGTCGAGGCATCGTCACCTCCAACTTCCATCGACCCGGGCCACCGAACCCGCGCTACCTCTCCCCGTTCTTTTCGGCGTCTTCAGTGGCTGCCTCCCCGATCTCGAGCCCCTCGACCCAGCCGGGCCCCGAAGGCTCCGAACGCCCTGAACTCGCCGCAGTCCACGAACTCCCGAAGCTTCCCCCGTCCCCCTGGGTCGACCCCTGCCCGCTCGAAGCCCACGCCTACCGCTTCGGTCCGGCGACCAGTCGCGCGCGGACCTTTTTGAACTCTTCGTGCCCGCGCAGGTCGCTGAACAACGGTTCGCCTTCGAGCAGCTCAGGATCCGCAAAACCGTTGTCGGCGGCCTCCAGCAGCCGGAGCACGGCAAGGTCGTGCTCGCGGCGGGCGGCGTGGACGCGGGCGAGCCCGAAGGACGGCGGCCAGCTCTTCGGCGCCACGGCCCGTGCACGCTCGTAGGCGCTCCGGGCCTCGTCGAACTTGCCCGCGTGCATCGCGTCGTCCCCACGCGCGCAGAGCACGGCGCACAGATTCGGCAACAGCCCCAGCGCCAGCCGGAGGGTGCCCCGGTCCACCTTCCCGAACAACTCCGAGGGCCGACCCTCCTCGAGATCCCGACGCAGCCCGTCCACTTCCTCGACCGTCGACTTCATCGCCCCCTCCGCGATGTCCGCGACGCCGGGCGCGAACTGGAAGGTTTGAAAATACTGGAGCGCGCGCTGCACGTAGCGGCTCCGGTCCCCCGGGTCCAGCTCGATCGCCCGCGTCAGGTCCGCGATCGCCCGCAGGTTCGCCCTTCGCTCCCGATGGCAGCGAGCGCGGCCGACGTAGTACTTGCCGACGTAGGGCGACAGCGCGATCGCCCGGTCATAGTCCGCGAGCGCGGCGTCCCACTCTTTTTTTTGCGCGTGGAGCTCCCCCCGGTCCGCGTGGAATTCCGCCAGGTCGGGGAAACGCCGCAGGGCGACCTGGAGCAGCTCCCCCGCCTCGTCGACCAGGCCCGCGTCGAGGAGGGTCCGAATCGCGTAATCGAGATCGCCGCGCGCCCAGGTGTCGCTGGAGGCGGGGTCGAGGCCGCCCTTTTCCCTCAGCTCCCGGTAGAGCGTGCGCACGTCGCGCCCGTCCGGCCAACGCAGGCAGTACTTCAGGACCTTGGCCAGGAGCATCGGATTGGTCGGTGCGCGCTCCATGGCCGAAGCCAGGTCCCGGCGCGCGGCCGCGAACTCCTCGCGCCCGAACAGGATTTCCGCCCGCGCCAAGTATCCCCACGGGCTCGTCGGATCGGCGGAAATGCCCCGCGCGACGTGGAGGTCCGCCTCCTCCCGTCGCCCGCAGCCGTCCAGAAACCGCGCCCATTCGTACTCGAGGGTACGGCCCAGGGACAGCGGCAGGACGCGCGAGAGGGCGTTCGCGTAGCAGCGCCCCGTGAATTCCGGCTCCTGGTCCGCGCGGCTCCACCTGGCCAGGTAGAGGAAATCGCAGAAGGTGCCTTCTCCCCAGTCGATGCAGGCCTCCATCTCCTCGACGGCCTGGCGCTGCCATTCCGCCGACCCGTACGCGCCATCCACGTACGCGCGGACCCGGGAGACCTCCGACCGGTCCGCGCCCGCGGCCTGCGCCTCCGTGAGCCGGTCGGCCGCGTCCGGCAGCCGGTGCTCCGCAAGGGCCTGCCTCGCCCTGGCCAGCGCGCGCAAGGCCGGATCGTGCAAGCGCGGCAACAGGTCCGCGAAGGGGGCAGCGTCGAGGTCGCCGTCCAGCGTCGCCTCCTGCCGCGCACGCGCGCCTAGGTAGGCCGCCGCTTCATCCTCCGGGCGAAGGGCCGCGACGCGCTCGAAGCCTTGCGCCGCCTGCGGGAACCAGCCGATGAAGAGATGAAGCTCCGCGCGCATGCGCAGGGCTGCCGTGGAGGACGGGTCCAGTTCGACCGCGCGCTCCGCGCGGCTCACTGCCAGCTCCAGGGAGCGATTGACCCGCCGGACTTCCTCGTCCAGGCTCTTCGCGGGGATCCCTCGCCGCACCCGGCTCTGCTGCATCGCGTCCCGCACCTGCTCGACCAGCGTCCCGACTTCGAGGCGGCGCGCTTCGTCCAGCCTCCGGAAGCGGATGCCGGCCACGAGGAGCGACGCCAGCCCGACGACCAGGATCGCGGCCCCCCGGTGGCGGGCGACGAACAGGGCCATGCGCCTCGCGAGCGCGGGTCGTCGGGCCAGGATGGGACGACCTTCCAGGAAGCGGCCCAGGTCCTCCGCGAGCTCCTTCGCGGTCGCATAGCGCCTCGCGGGGTCCTTCTCCATGGCCTTCAAGCTGATCGTTTCGAGATCGCGGTTCACCTGGCGCCCGCAGGTCCGCATCTCCCGCGGCTCCCCCGCGACCACCGCCTGCAGCACCTCGAACGCCGATGCGCCGTCGAACGGAGGACGCCCCGTCAATCCGTGAAAGAGGACGGCCCCGAGCGAGTACACGTCCGTCCGCGGATCCAGGTCCTTCGAGCCGCGCGCCTGCTCCGGGCTCATATACATCGGCGTGCCGAGCGTCGTGCCGCTCGCGGTCAGGAACGCGTCGCGCGCGAAGTCCTTCGCGAGCCCGAAATCCGAGAGGCGGGGAAGGCCGTCCCGACCGAGCAGTACGTTTTGCGGCTTGACGTCGCGATGCACGACGCCTTTCTCATGCGCATAGGCGAGCGCCTCGGCGACCCGGCGTGCGATCTCCGCCACGTCCCGCGGCGACGGGTGCTCGCGTTCGATCACGTCGAAGAGCGTGCGCCCTTCCACGAACTCCATGGTGAAGTAGTGGACGCCGTCCACGACCCCGACTTCGTAGACCTGGACGATCGAGGGATGCTGGAGCCGGGCCGCGGCGGAGGCCTCCCGCTGGAGGCGCTGCACCTGCTGCGCGCTCGCCCCCTCCCCTTCGAGGAGGACCTTCAGCGCCACGACGCGGTCGAGGGTGCGGTGGCGTGCGCGAAACACGACCCCCATCCCCCCGCGCGCGACCTCGTCGAGGATGTCATAGTCGCCGAAGGTCGCGAGGAGGCGTGGCAGGCGCGCCGAGCCGAGCGTGGGCGACGGTTGCTGCGCGGCGGGCGGGCTCGCCGCGCAGCCGGTGGGCGGCGGCCCGCCGGGCGTTTGCAGTCCCTGGGCCGTCTCCGCACCCGGTCGGACCAGGTCCCGGAGTTCCCGGAGCCGCGTGGGCCCCTGTACGTCGGGCACGGTCTCCCCCCCGGCGGAGGTGCGGGCCGCCGGCGAAGAGGAAGGCGCGCGCGCCGCGTCCGGCGGCTCAGGACTGGGGCGATCGTTCATGCTCGCTGCGCTCCCCGGGGCGCCGTGGTGGCGAAGCTGCTGACGGGAAGTCGAGTCGGTGGGGGGCGGACGCCTTCGCCCCGGCTGCGCTCCCGACTATAGCTCCCCGTGCTCGATCCGCAAAGCGGTTCTTGCTTAGTACCGCCCCACGCAATTGGGTGACCAATTGTCTCGGCGATTTTGGCCGCCCGCGTCGTTGCGCTCGCTCGCCGTAGTTCTCCGTTACTACGCCTCGCTCACGCGCCTAGCGGGCGGCCAAACTTGCCTTCGCCTATTGGTCACCGACTTCCGTGGGGCGGTACTTAGCGCCCGCGCAAAAATAACTGCGCAGATTCGGACCTCGAGGCTCCTGGGGGCGCGGCCCACTGGGGCGCGCTGCGCGGGCCGGTGGCCCGCGCCCCCCGGCAGAGGGGGATCCCCGGAAATGTAAAGTAATT
>JACPWG010000156.1 GCA_016197205.1 Planctomycetota bacterium | reverse complement strand
GGACGTGCCCGACCTCGTCGAGTCCTGGACCTATCTGGCGGGCGTGCCCTGGAGCCTGCGCAAGACTTTCACGAACGGGGCCGGGCGGACGACCACCTACTTCTATGACGAGGAGGAGGCGACCGGCGGGGATCTGAACGGGGACGGCCGCACCGACCAGGCCGCGGGCCAACTCGTAAAGATCGCGCACCCGACCGTGACGCTGGGCGTCACGACGCCGCAGACGATCGAAGAGAAGCTGTGGTATGATGCCCGGGGCCGTCTCCTCCGGAGGGTCGACCCGCAAAACAGGGCGACGGTCTACGAGTACTTCACTGCCGGCCCCGAGGCCGGGTACATGGCGCGGACGATCGAGGACGCCGGCGGGCTCGACCTCACCACTTCCTGGACGGTCGATCGCGTCGGCAACACGCTCACCGAGACGAGCCCGCGCCAGGTCACGACCTCGTACGAAGTGGATCGCGCGGACCGGGTGACGCGGGTCAACGGGCCGCTCGGCTACACGACGGAGACGACGTACCAGGGCCTGCGGATGGCGAGCACGCGAGTCAAGAACTTGCTGGGGGACGGGCAGCAGGATCCCGGCCTCCCGTGGATCGTCACCGACTACACCCACACCCTGCTCGGCGAGGTGGCGACGGAGACGCGGAGCGTCACAGGAACGGCGACGGCCACGACCACGTACACCCGTGACGCCGAGCAGAACGTCCGGGAGATCGCGCATCCGACCGGGCGGCGGGACACGTTCGAGCACGACGCGCGTCACCTCCCCACGGGCGTCACGCAGGGGGCGGGCTCCGCGTCCGCCGTCGTTCGAAACCTGTGGTACGACGACAACGGGTTCAAGACTCTGGAGGGATGGGCGTCGGGCAACATCGCGTTCGGCTACGACGTTTTCACGCGTCCGACTGGCAGGGCCATGGGGAAGTACCTGGCCAAGTTCAGCTACGATCCCCCGGACGAGCCGATGCCAGGGGCGGAAGAGGAGTGCTGCGAGGCCGGCGGCGGATGCGGCGGCAACGGCGGCACGCCGCTCCCCGAGGTCGGCGCGTGGTACGCGGAGACAAGTCAAATCGAGGAGGGGAACGGCATCCACTGCGAG
>JACPWG010000030.1 GCA_016197205.1 Planctomycetota bacterium | reverse complement strand
GCCGAAAATGGGGGACCCTCCCAGGGGGTGCGGAAGAGAGGTGTGACGGTCGAGGAATGCGCGCGTGGAGGCGGTTAGCGGGCAGCCCGCGATGGATGGCGTGCCGCGGGGCGATGGTCTACGTCTGAATCACAGCGATGCACGGTCAGCGGCGCGCGCGGCCGTGCTTCCGGAAGAACTCGGCGACCGCGCTCTTGGCGACCCGGCCTTCGGCGACGCCGAGGACGGTGTCCACGAGTTCCTCGTTCGTCAGTTCTGTTTCCACGCCGTTCAGCCGCAGAAACATCAGCGAGGCGACCGCGGCAACTCGCTTGTTGCCGTCAATGAAGGCGTGGTTCTTCGCCAAGTGATACAGATATGCGGCAGCCATCTCGAAGACGTCCGAGTGGAAATACTGCCCGCCGAAACCAGACTGCGGCATGGCCGCTGCCGATTCCAGCAAGCCCTGATCCCGAATGCCCGTGGAGCCTCCGTAGCGCTCCACCTGATCCATGTGGATGCGCTGTAGGTCCTCGACGGAGAGGAAGTCGATCGACATGGCTACTCCGCGAGTCGCTTGAGGGCCTTGCCATGTTTGCGGTTGACCTCCTCCAACGCCGCCTGGAAGCGCTTCTCGCGCTCGGCGTCGGGGGCCCGCGCGATCACGAGCCGCTTGCCGTCGGTCGTGATGGAGAGCGGCGTCTTCTCGTCGATGTTCAAGAGGTCGAGGATCGGCCGGTCGATGATGAGCGCGAGACTGTTGCCATGCCGGCTGAGGGTCTTGATCATGGCGGTGCCTCCCAAAAGAAACACAACGTACCGCCATTGTAGTACGCGGCGTGCACCGCTGTCAAGCGCCGAAAACGGTGGTCAACGACGCCGGAGAGCTCGTGGTCACGCGGAGGCTACCGGCGAATCGTGACGTCGCTCAGCTCGAGCCGGCTCCACGGGCTCGGCCGGCCCGGCAGGAGCACGCGGAACGGAACCCGGAGGAGCTTGACCGTGCACGCGTTGGGCGAGAACTGCTGGAATGTCACCCGCAGGCGCGTCGGCAGGCCGGCCTTCAGGAACCCCGAGACCGCTGCCCCCTCCTGGTTCGCCAGACGAACGCGCTCCGCGCAGCACGAGTTCCCGGCCTCGTCCCACGCCACGATGAGCGGGACGAGTCGGCCGTCCCGCGCCTGGAGCTCGATGCTTCGATCGACGTCGAGGCTTGTCAGGTCAACGTCGCACGTGAGCCTCCTCCCGGAGAGCGTGCACCCGACGAGATTCACACTCATCCCCCTCGCGGTGGGTTCCTGCGGCGTGGCTTCGGAAGTCTCGCAAGGCGGGGCGGAGTCGACTTCGTGCGGCGCGGTGTCGGCTCCCTCCTCCGCTCCGGAGGGCTCGACGGGGCGGACAGGGGACGGGCGCGTGGTCCGCCTGCCCTGCGTTGCGATCGGGCCGGATTCGCTCACCGACACGGCACGGGAGGGCGCCAGGGCAACGAAGGCCACGAGCACGCCGAAGCCCAGCAAGAGCCCGGCACACGCGACCAGGGCCGTCACGCCCCGGCCCGCGCCGGGTCGGCTGTTCTCCGTCGGGAGGCCGCCGCCCCCGGGACCGCCCCCGGGACCGCCGATCGGCTCACCGACCTGCGGCGCGACCTCCGCGACGAAGACCGCGGCGGGTACCCCCGGCGAAGGAGGGACGGCGACCTGGGAGGGCAGCGGCGCCGCCGGCAACCCTTCGGGGACGGGCACAGGACCGCGCCGTACCTCGACGGCCGACCGCAGTGCGGTTTTCATTTCGGCCGCGCTCGCGTAGCGTGCGCGCGGGTCGCGCTGGATGCACCGGCGCACGACCTCGGAGTAGGCCGCCTGCGCGCCCGGTTCGAGCCCGGGGATCGGCAGCTCGATCGGCCGGACTTCGCCCGCGAGCATCTCGTACAGCACCACGCCGCACGCGTAGAGATCGGTCCGGCCGTCCACGTCCCCGCGCGCGCGTTGCTCGGGCGACATGTAGTCCTCGGTCCCCATCGTCGCCATGCGGCTCAAGGACTCCACGCGCGCGTCCGACACCTCCACGCGCTCGCTCGCCGTCTCCGCCATTTTCACCAGCCCGAAATCGGTGAGCTTCACGGCGCCGTCGACGGTCAGGAGAATGTTTCCCGGCTTGATGTCGCGGTGAATGCTTCCCGCCCGATGCGCGGCCTCGAGTGCGTCCAGGACCTGCAAGAGGATCGCCGCCGCTTCCGCCGGCGGCAGCGTCCGCCGGCGGTCCAGCCGCGCCCGTAGCGATTCGCCCGGCACGTATTCCAGGACCAGGTACGGCGGGCTGGAAAGGGTGTTGAGCGAAAGGGTCTTCACGATGTGGGGGTGGTCGAGCGCGTGCTGCACGCGCGCTTCGCGGCGCAGGAGCGAGACCGCTTCGGGTCCCACCGCGACCTTGAGCGCAACGAACGCCCCCGGCAGTTCAGGATTCTCGGCGCGCCATACCTCGCCGAACCCGCTACTTTTCGTAGGCCCCCTGAAGGGGGTACTACAAACAGTGGGTGCTGCTCTCGGAACCTACTGTTCGTAGTACCGCCTTCAGGCGGTCTGGGCGCTGTCGTCGAAAAGTAGCCACACCCATTTGGAATTCGGCCCGGCCGTGTGGGGCGAACGGGAGACTCTTACACAGAGACGCGGAGACGCAGAGGCCGGGCGCCGAGTCCAACGTTCTCTACCGGCGATCATCTCCGGCAACGGACGGAGAGATCGATTTCAGCTTCACTTCGGCTTGTTGAAAATGAAGCGGGGGAAGACCCTGCCAAAGGGCCCAGCGAGCGCGGGTGCAGGGCGGAAGCCCTGCACCACAAGGTCCGGTCGCCGTTCGCCGGCCTGTGCTCGGGGTCGTCCACGAGGAAACGAGCCTCCAGCTCGCCACTTCGACGCCACGCAAGGGGAACGACCGGGGACCGGGCAGGTCACCTTACCGGGTGCTACCGCGGCCGACACGCGGGCGGCGGGCCAGCAGATTCAGCCAGCGGCCTTTGCGCTCGCGATTGGCCACGGCCTCCAGCGACACCAGGTCGAAACCCGCGGCAGTCACCGTGTCGGCCAGGGCCGGCTTCAGCCAATAGCAGAAATAGCGACCTGGGATCCAGCCCTTCTTGAGGAAGCCCTCCCCGCGCCGATGGGTGAACGTGGCCGCCAACACGCCGCCGGGCGGCAACAGGTCGAAGAGCGCCCGGAGCGCCCGCCGCGCGTCGCGTCGCGGGAGGTGGATCAAGGATGCGGCCGCCCAGATCGCGCGGAACGAGCCGGCGCGAAACGGGGGCCGATCGAGGCCGGCGCGGACCAGTCGGAGCGCGGGCGACCGAAGCCGCGCGCGCGCCAGAAACGCGGGCGCGCCGTCCATGCCCACGGGACGCAGCCCGCGCCGCCGCAGCCAGCGGCAGTCCTGCCCGGGGCCGCAGCCGAGGTCGAGGACGCGGGCGCCCCGCGGCAACCGGGCGACGAGCCTTGCCAGGAGCGGCGGCAGGCGGTACGCGCGCTTGTCCCACGCCTTCAGGTACTCCCCCGCCGCCTCTTCGTAGCGGCGCAGCGTCTCCACGCACGGGTCACGACGCGAGGCTCGGGTCGCGCCGGCCCGGCCCTTGCCGGCCGCGCTCATCGCGGGTTCTCGGCCAGGAAGGCGTAGTACCGATCGGTCGGGGCGAAGATGTTGCGCGCGCGTGCCTCCGCGAAACCGGCCTCGCGAAGCTGCGCGAGCATTTCGTCCGCGTCGGGCAGCGGGCCGCAGCCCGCGGTCGCGGCGGCCCAGAGGTTCAGCACTTCCATCCCGGGGCTGCCGCCGCGGCCGGCCGTCGTAAGCAGGAGCCGACCGGCCGGCTTCAGGAATGCCCGCAAGTGCCGGAGCACGGCGACGCGCTCGGTGGTCGGGAAGTAGTAGATGTTGTTGTGCAGCGTCGCGACGTCGAACGCGGGCTCGGGCGGGCGCGCGCGCAAGTCGCCGACCTCCACCACCACCCGGTCGCCGAGTCCCCAGTCCCGGAGGTTCGTCGTCGCCACGGCCGCGACCGCCGGCTGCAGCTCCAGCCCGACGGCCGTGAGGCGCGGGTTCCGGTCGGCCGCGTGCTTGATGTGGATCCCGGACCCGCAACCGACCTCAAGCAGGCGGCACGGGCCGTCCGCGGGGAGCGCGTCGTCGATCGCCTCGCGCACGAAGGGCTCGAGCACGCGCGACGAGCGCGCGACCAGCTCCCCGTCCTGGTCGGCGAGTGCGAACGGGCGCCCTTGCCGCATGCGCTCAGGTGTTTCCCGTAGAAGGCGATGGTGCAGGGTCGCCATCTCCTCGAGCACCGCCACGGCCGCGTCGTTTCCCGGGTCCGCGAGCTGCCGGGCGAGCCGGCTCCGAAGCCGATAGCCGCGACGCCCCTTCACGAGGTCGCGGGTGCGCACGCCGACTTCGAGCCAGGTGGCGAGCCCGTCGCGGAGGGAGGGGTCCGGGGGCAGCTCCGCGGCGAGGGCCTCGAGGGAAGCGGGCGCCGCGGCGAGCCTTCGCAGCAGACCGCTTGTGGCCGCCGTGGAGAGGAAGCAGACGCGATAGAAAGGCGTGGCGAGGCCGGCGAGGCCGAAGAGCAGCTCGAGCCGACCGGAGACGAGCAGGGAGCCGAAGGTCGCGAGCCTCATTCGGCCTCCGCGGCGGCCCCGGCGGCGCCGTCCCCCGCGCTCCCCTTCGGACGGCGCGGGCGTTCGGCCGCACGCGGTCGGCCCCCGCCGGCGGCGTCCGCCGCGGTGAGGCCGCGAAGCTGCAGGATCAGCTCGATCTCGCCGCGCGGTCGGTTCATTTCGCGGGCGATCTCCGGCTTCGGAAGACCGCGGTCGGCCAGCTCGTACACGCGAGTCAGGAGCGTACTGATGGGCGAGGGCGCAGGCTCGGGCGCGGGGCTGGGGGCGGGTGGAGGCGTAACGAACGGAGGCGCGACCGGCGGCGCGGGCATCGGCAGGGGCAGCAGTGGCGCGACGGCGGGGGGCGCCACGGTCACCGGAGAGGGAGCCGCGATCGGCGCGGGCGACGGAGCCGAGGCTGCGGCCGGCGTCACCACGGCAGGGGCGGTCGGAGGAGCCGCCGCCGTGGCCGGAGGCGCGACCGGCGACGGCATCTCCCTGCGCGCGTTCCCCGCGACCGGCTCCGCCGACAACTGTTCGAGCCGCCGGATCCGGTCATCCGCCTCGGACAGGTAACGGTTCAGGAGCCGGATCTTCGTGTCGAGCCGGGCGAGGGTGTCGTGGGACAGGTCCTGCAGGGCGCCGAGCACCTGGTCGAGCGAGCGCTCGACCTCCGCCTCGTCCCGGAAGAGCCGGGAGGAGGACCCTCCGCCGGTCCCGCGCTTCCACGGCCGCCAAATCGCGACGTAGATGACCGCGAACCCGAGCGCGATGAGCACGACCGAGGACCAGGGACTGTCGTTCATCAGGCCTCGACCTCGAGCAGCATCGCGATGCCCTGGCCGCCGCCGATGCACGCCGACGCGATGCCGTAGCGCTTCTTGCGGCGCCGGAGCTCCAGGGCGAGCGTCAGAAGCAGTCGCGTGCCCGTCGCGCCGAGCGGATGGCCGAGGGCGATCGCGCCGCCGTTCACGTTGACGCGCGAGCGATCCAGGCCCAGGTCCTTTTCTACCGCGAGGTATTGCGCCGCGAAGGCCTCGTTGATCTCAAAGAGGTCGATCGCGTCAAGGGCGATGCCCGTGCGCTCGAGCACTTTTCGAATGGCGGGGGCGGGCCCCATCCCCATGAGCGAAGGGTCCACGCCGACGGTCGCCCAGCCCGCGATGCGGGCCAGGGTCGGGCAGCCGGACTCGCGCGCGAGCTGCCGCGTCGTGACGACGAGGCACGCGGCGCCGTCCACGATCCCGCTCGCATTCCCCGCCGTCACCGTGCCGTCCTTGCCGAACGCCGGCGACAGCTTCGCGAGGACCTCGAGGCTGGTCTCGGGCTTCAGGTGATCGTCGCTCTCGACGTTCACGCTCTCCCGCCCCTTCTTCACGGGAACGGGCACGATCTCTTCCCTGAAGAGGCCGCTGCGGACGGCGCGCACGCCCTCCTGCTGGCTGCGGAGCGCGAACTGGTCCTGCGCCTCGCGCGAGATGCCGTAGGTCTTGGCGCACTTCTCGGCGGTCTGCGCCATGAAGAGGCCGCACTGGGGGTCGAGGAGGGCGGCCATGAGGCTGTCCTCGAGCGCGGGCGACGTCCCAAAGCGGAAGCCCGCGCGCGCGCCGCGGAGAACGTGCGGGGCCTGGCTCATGTTTTCCATGCCGCCGGCGAGGACGAACCGCGCCTCGCCTTGCAGGAGGAGCCGGGCCGCGCTCGCGACCGACTCGATCCCCGAGCCGCAGAGTCGATTCACGGTGAGCGCGGGGGCCGAGATCGGCACGCCCGCCTTGAGGCCGACGTGCCGGGCGCCGTAAATGGCGTCGGTGCTCGTCTGCATCGCATTGCCGATCACGACGTGTTCCACCCAGGCCGGCTGGACGCGGCTGCGCTCGAGCGCGGCCCGCCCGGCGGCCGCCGCGAGGTCGATCGCGGAGACGTCCTTGAAAGCGCCGAAGCCCGGCGTGCCAACGTATTCGGCCATCGCCGTCCGGGCGCCGCCGGTGATCACGAGTTCCTGACTCATGGGCTCATCCTCGCAGGGGTCTACCGGTCGAGCAGGGGGTGCGGGCGACCGTGAGGCGCGTCACTCCGGCTTCTTCCCGCGTTGTTGGAAGCGGGTCGCCAGCTCCTGGTACGTCGGGGAGTCCGGGACGATCTGGAGCGCCTTGACGATCGTGCCTTGGGCCCTCTCGCGATCGCCGCACGCGAAGTGCGCCTGCGCGAGAATGGCCAGCAGCTCCGGGTTGCGCGGCTCGAGGGCGGAGGCTCGCTGCGCATCCTCGAGTGCGCCGCGCGGATTGCGATAGCGCTGGTCCTCGCACGTCGCCTGGAACCAGGCCTGCCAGGCGAGGACGTTCAGGCTGCGCGGCCCGTTTTTCACCGCGAGGGCGAAGGCCGCCGCCGCATTTTCCCACTGTTTCTGGTCCGCCTGGACGAGCGCGAGCGCGAGGTACACGTCCGGGCTCTCCGGCGCGAGCAGCTTGGCCTGATCCACGAACGTCATGGCCTGCGCGAAATCTCCGAGCCGGGAGTGGATCCGGGCGGCGAGCAACGGGATGTCGACTTCATCGCTTCCGCCGGCGAGCGCACGCCCGACGTAATCGAGGGCGAGGCGGAGGTTGCCCCGGTGAAATTCGACGTAGGCGGCGCAATAGAGCGAGCGGCGGTCGCCGGGCTCCAGCTCGAGGGCCTTGCCGAACGCCTCGAGCGCGCGCGTGAAGTCGGATTCGAGGAGCCAGGCGTGGCCGATCCCGCGGTGGGCGCGGACGTCGTCGGGGTCGACCGCAAGCGCCTGGCGGAAGGCCTGGCGCGCCTCCTCGTACTGGAACAGGTCGCCGTGGACCTTGCCGAGCCCGACCCAGAGGTTGGCGTCGTCCCTCGAGAGCTCCGCGGCGCGGCGAAAGGCGCCGAGGGCCTCCTGGTAGCGTTGCATGGACCGGTAGGCGTACCCGAGCGCGACGTGCGCGTCCCCCAGCTCCGGGTAGAGCCCGAGGGCCCTCTTCCAGAGGTCCACGGCCTCCTCCGGCCGACCGGAGAGCAGCCGGCGGCCCCCCTGGCGGAAAAGCTCCACCGCCTCCAGCCGGACCTTCACCGCGGGGGCCTGCGCGTGGGCGCCGGTCCTGATTTCCTGCAGGAGGGCGCGCGCACGCTCGACCTGCGGCGACCCGACGAGGACCTGGAAGCCACCCGGCTCGCCCCCGCCGACCGAGGCCGGGACCCCGGCCGCCAAGAGGGCCGCGGAGAGCACCTCGGCCTCCGCGTAGTCCGGCGCGTCCTGGACCGGCAACAACTCTTCGACTTCCTGGACCGCATCCTGGGCGGGCTCGTCCATGCTTCTTCCTTCCCGGGGAGGGTTAGCGTCTCGTGGGCCTTCCACATCGATTGGGGGGGGGCAGCTCGGAGTCAAAGGTTCAAGGCTCAATGATCGAGGTTCAATCAAGCCTCAATGCTCAATGTTCAGGGAGGCCGGAGACGTGAACGCTGATCTCCACCGAGCTACTTCGTCACCGAGTTTCCGGGGATTCGGTCACGCTTGCGAACGAGGCATTGAGCATGGAGTCTTGAGACTTGATTGAACCTTGATCATTGAGCATTGGGCCTTCGTGATCCCGCCCAGGCTTTCAAGCCGGGTGGGGGCCGCGAGGGACACCAAGAACCTACAGGAACGCAATTGAAGCCCCACGAGGGTATTCGCCTGAGGGAGTTCACTGTGCCAGGAATTTCGGTTTGCGCTTCTCGAGGAAGGCGGTCATCCCTTCGCGCATGTCGTCCGTCGTCGCGCAGAGGCCGAAGAGGTTCGCCTCGAGGTTCAGCCCTTCGGCGAGCGTGAGGTCCGAACCGCGGTTGACGGCCTCCATGGCCAATCGGAGGGCGATCGGGCCGTTCGCGAGGATCTGTCGCGCCAGGGCCTCGGCGCCGGCCGGCAGCTCGGCCTGCGGGAAGATGCGATTCACCAGGCCCATGGCCTGGGCCTTCGCGGCGTCGATGCGTTCGCCGGTCAGGATCAATTCGAGCGCCCGACCCTTTCCGACGAGGCGCGCAAGCCGCTGGGTGCCGCCGTAGCCGGGGATGATGCCGAGGCCGACCTCGGGCAGGCCGAGCTTCGCGGAGTCCGCGGCGACGCGGAGCGTACAGGCGAGCGCCAGCTCGAGGCCGCCTCCGAGCGCGTAGCCGTTGATCGCGGCGATCACGGGCTTGCCGAGGCTTTCGATGCCGGCAAAGATCGCCTGCCCGCGGGCCGCCGTAAGGCGGGCCGAGAGGGGGCTCTCCTGCGACAGCTCGGCGATGTCGGCGCCGGCGACGAAGGCCTTCTCCCCCGCGCCGGTGACGATCACGGCCTTCACGGTCGCGCGCACCTTGAGGTCGGCGAAGGCGGCGGCCAGTTCGGCGACGGTGCCCGCGTTCAAGGCGTTCAGCTTGTCCGGGCGATTCACGGTGACGGTGGCCACGCCCTCTTTTTCCGTGACGAGCAGGTACTGGAAGTCCATGCGGTTCTCCTGGGTCGGAACGGTTCGTGTTCGTGTGCGGGCCCGTGCTACTTCGCGGGCGCCTCGACAAGCGTCGCCTTCCGGAGGACCACGTCCTCCACGGGCCTTTCCTGGGCGAAGGTCTTCACCTGCTCCACGGCCTTCACCGCCTCCATGCCTTCCGCGACGCGGCCGAAAACGGTGTAGGCGCCGTCGAGGTAGCTCGGCGTCCCGAAGCAGATGAAAAACTGGCAGCCGGCGCTGTCGGGGTTCGACTGGCGCGCCATCGAGAGCGTGCCCGGCGCGTGCGGGCGGTCGCTGAATTCCTGTGCGAGCTTGTAGCCGGCGTCGCCCGTGCCGTCGCCGCGCGGGTCCCCCCCCTGCATCATGAAGCCCTTGATGATGCGGTGGAACAGGCGGCCGTCGTACGAGCCGGAGCGCACGAGATGCTGAAAGGCCGTGACCGACACGGGGGCCAGCTCCGGGAAGAATTCGAGCGTGATCGGGCCATGGGAGGTGTCAAGGAGGGCCCGGGTGTTTCGAAGGCGGGCCAGCGTGCCTTCGCTCCAGATCGCGCAGGTGGTCATGCGGGCGACGGGCCGGCCGAGGAACTGCCTCAACTTGAATTTCGGGTCGGGCTCTCCCCAGAGGCCGAGGCTGCACTCGGGATCGACGGCGAGCGCGCCGTAGCGGCCCTCCTTGCGCGCCTTTTCGAAGGCGCGGAACTCCGCGCCCCCGGGGTCGGCGGCAACCGTGCCGTAGCGCCAGCCGAATTCGTACGCGGCCTCCGGCAGGAGCTGCGCGCCGAGGTCGATCGTCCGCTCGAGGGCCTTGCCGGGCTCCAGCGTCGCGGCCGCGCCGGCCGCCGCCTCCCCGGCCCGCTTCACCTCCTCGGGTGGGCCGTCCCGGAGGCGCCAGAGTGCCAGGCCCGACTGGTAGTCCGCCGGCTCCGTGAACGTGAGCGCCTCCGACCCTTCGTTCACAAAGCGCAGGACGAGCTTGACCGCTTCCCCCGGCGCATAGATTTTTTTTCCGACGGCCAGCTCCAGCCGGAGGGCCTTCTTGGGCGGGACGTAGTTACCGATTTGCTGGCCGGAGGCGACCGCCGTAGCGACCAGGACACCCAGGAGCAGGGCGACGAGCCGCCGCATTGCAGGTCTCCGGTTTTGAAGCGAACACGCGGGCGGCCACGACGGAAGGGCGAGGCCGCCGAACGAAAAGGAATAGCGAGGCGTCGAAAGGTCCAAAACGGAAAAACGAGCCACCGAAGACGCCGAACACGCCGAAAGGGTCTTCTTTGTGGAAAAGCGATGTTCAGGAATCCGGTGAATGGTCCAGGAGGAAAGGACGGGCCACCGAAGACACCGAAGGGCTTGTTGAGTCTTCGGCGTCTTCGGTGGCTCGTTCAGTTCGTTTCTGTTCGGCGTCTTCGGCGTCTTCGGTGGCTCGTTCAGTTCGTCTCTTTTCGGCGTCTTCCGTGGCTCGTTCAGTTCGTCTCTTTTCGGCGTCTTCAGCGTCTTCGGTGGCTCCTTCAGTTCGTTTCTTTTCGGCGTCTTCAGCGTCTTCGGTGGCTCGTTCAGTTCGTTTCTTTTCGGCGTCTTCGGCGTCTTCGGCGTCTTCGGTGGCTCGTTCAGTTCGTCTCTCTTCGGCGTCTTCAGCGTCTTCGGTGGCTCGTTCAGTTCGTTTCTGTTCGGCGTCTTCGGCGTCCTCGGTGGCTCGTCTTTCCGGCACGAGCCGGCCACCCGATTCGCAGCCTTCGCCGAGTTCTTCCCCGGCTTTCCCTGGGGCTTCCTCCTGGCTCACGAATAGGCGTAAAACCCTCGGCGGCTCTTCTTCCCCAGGTGCCCGGCCAGCACCATGCGCTTGAGCAGCGGCGGGGCCGCATAGCGGGGGTCCTTGAATTCGTCGAACATGATCTGGGCGATGTAGTAGGTCGTGTCGAGGCCGACGAAGTCCAGCAGCTCCAGCGGCCCCATCGGGTGGCCGCACCCGAGCTTCATGCCCTGGTCGATGTCCTCGCGCGAGGCCACGCCGCTCTCCAGGGCGCGGATGGCGTCGAGCAGATAGGGCACGAGGAGGAGGTTCACCACGAAGCCCGGGGAGTCCTTCGCCACGATCGCGACCTTGCCGAGCCGCTCGGCGAACTCGCGCGCCGAGGCGAGCGTCGCGTCGGAGGTCTCGTGCGCGCGGACGAGCTCGACCAGCTTCATGATGGGCACGGGATTGAAGAAGTGCAGGCCCAGGAACCGGTCCGGACGGCGGGTGGCCGCGGCCATTTCCGGGATGGAGAGGGAGGAGGTGTTCGAGGCGAAGAGGGCGCGCGCGTCGCAGATGCCGTCCAACTCGCGGAAGAGCTTCCGTTTCTCGGCGATGTTCTCGATGATCGCCTCGAGCACGAGGTCGCAGTCGCGGAAGTCCTCGAGCCGGAGGGTGAAGGTCAAGTTGGCCAGCGCCGCGTCCCTCTCCGCGGGGAACATCTTTTTTTTCTCGACCGAGCGCTCGAGCGAGGAGCGGAGGAGGGACGCGCCCTTGTCGAGCAGCTCCTGGTTGACCTCGCGGACGACGGTCGGAAAGCCCCGTTGCGCCGTTGCCTGGGCGATCCCCGAGCCCATCAGGCCGCACCCGACGACGCCCACTTTGGCGATCGGCATCCTGGATTCCTCCCGACTACTTCACCAGTTCGGACTGGAGCTCTTCCCAAGCGGTCGTCCCGTGCGCCAGCAGCGCCAGGAGCCGCACGATGTCCGCCCCGAGCGCGGCGTCCGTGCGGAGGCTCTCCAGGACCGGCGCCGCCTTGGCGCCGCCCAGCCGGACGAGGGCTTCGACCACGCGGCGGCGGGTCAGGCCGTCCTTCTCGTGCGCGAGCACGGCCGCCAGGTGTTGGGCGGTGCTCTCCCACGCGCCCTGCGCCGGATGCCGGGCGAGGTGGTACACGGCCGCGCGTCGCACGGTCTCGTCCACGTCCCCTTCCAGCGAGCGCAGGCAGAGCGCCGCGACGCGCTCCGCGGACGCGTACTCGCCCGCGACGCTGTCGAGGGCGGCCTTGCGCACGCCCGCATCGTCGTCGTTGACGGAGATCAGCGCAAGCCGCTCCAGGACCTCGTCCCGCCCGGCGTGCCGCCAGAGCCCGCCTACCGCGGCGGCGCGCACCTCGGGCTGGAAATCGGCCATCGCGATGCGGCTGAGCGAGGAGACCACGACGTCGTTGTACGCGTAGCTCGCCTGAAAGAAGCGGAGCGCCGCCACGCGTCGCGCGGGATCCTCGTCCGTCCGGGCCGCACGCAGGAAGCACTTCGCGGCGAGCCCCTCGTCCTCCGCCGTGATGCGGAACGCCAGCTTCGAGGCCGCGGCGACCAAGGCCTCCAGCGCGTCCGGCGCCGACTCCGCTTCGAAGGCGCGGAGCAGCGCCCCGACCTTCGCCGGGTCCCGGGCGAGCAGGGCCTGCGCCTCGGCCACCGCGCGCTCCGAGCGCTTCCTGTCCTTGGCGCCGGCGGCTTCGCGCACCTCGCGCACGGCGGCGACGAGGGACTGGTCTTCCGGGCCCGGGACGTCCCGCGGGGCGGCGGAAGCGGCGGCGACCGCGACGGCCGGAACGGCCTCGCGACGCGGACGTGCGGCTCCCGCCGGCAGGGAGGAGGGCGACGCTTCGGGCGCGGCGCCGCCGGCCACGCTCGGCACGGCCGAGCCGGAGGGCCGGTTCCCGACGCCTGCGGGGACGGGCGCGGGCGCGAAGGTCGGCGGTGCGGCGGGAGGCGCGGGTTTCGGGTGCGACTCGCCCGTCTCGGCGGCCGCTGAGGGTCCGGGAGCGAGCAGGGCCGGAGGCGGCGTCGAGGGGCGCCCCGACACCGCGGCGGCGGACGGGCGGGCTGCGGGCGGCTTGGGGGTGGGGGGCCTTTCGTCGGTCGGTCGCGGAGCGGGAGCCGCGGCCGGCGCACCTGGCGCCGGTTGCATGGACGCAGGGGGCGAGGCCGTCGCCGGCGCGGGCTCCGACGGCTCCGTGGCGCCCGCGGCACGCGCGGCGGTGTCCTTCAAGGCGCGCCGCAAACGCGCGTTTTCCTCGACGAGGTCTTGCACCGCGGACCGGAGTTCCTTCAATTCGGGGGGCAGCGCCGCGCTCGGCCCGTGCGGCGCCGCGGTTCGCCCGCGCGCCGAGAGGTCTTCCGCCCCGCGGCTCGCGCCCGCGGGGGCCGGGGTCCGATCCGCGAACTGGAGGGCCACCACGCCGGCCGTGACGCCGAACGAGGCGCCGACCACGAGGACAAGGACCACGGTGGAGTGTCGCATCGTTCACCTCGAGCCGAGCCGGTGAGTTCCCTTCGAAGCCCGCGCGGACGTTCGCGCCCCAGGAGCCGAGTCCTCGTTCGAAAGCGGCGGCGAGCGGAGACGCGCGAGCGAACCGTCCCCTAGTCCCGCACGAAGCTGACGGCCATGCCGAGGCCGCCGCTGACGCAGAGCGTGGCCACGCCGGTCTTCACGCCGCGCCGCGCCATCTCGTGCAAGAGCGTGACGACGATCCTCGCGCCCGTCGCTCCGATCGGGTGGCCGAGCGCGATCGCGCCGCCGTTCACGTTCGTCCGGTCCAGGTCGAGCGGCAAGTCCCGCATGCAGGCCAGCACCTGCGCCGCGAACGCCTCGTTCAGCTCGACAAGCGCGTACTCGGCCAGCCGTCGCCCGTTCTTTTTTTCGAGGGCCGCAAGCGCGGGGACCGGGCCGATGCCCATGAATTTCGGGTCCACGCCCGCGACCGCGTAGGCATCCAGCCACGCGAGCGGCGGGCGGCCGAGCGCGCGCGCCCGCTCTTCCGAGGCCAGGACGAGGGCGGCCGCGCCGTCCGTGATGCCGGACGAATTGCCCGCGTGCACCGTTCCGCCCTCCTTGAACACCGGCGGCAGCTTCGCCATCGACTCCAGCGTCGCGCCGTCCCGCGGATGCTCATCCCGCGTGACGAGCACGGGGCCCGCCTTTCCGCCGGGGACCTCCACGGGCGCGAGCTCCCGCTCGAAACAGCCCGCGCCGCGCGCACGCTCCGCGCGGTTCTGGCTCAGTACGGCGTATCGGTCCTGCTCGATCCGCGGGATCCCGTATTTTTCCGCCAGGTTCTCCGCGGTCTGTCCCATCAACTGCTCGGCGAGCGGGCAGGCGAACCCGTCCTTGTACATCGCGTCGACGAGCGAGCCGTGCCCCAGCCGGTAGCCTTCGCGCGCCCGGTCCAGCAGGAAGGGCACGCGGCTCATGCTCTCCATGCCGCCCGCGACCGCGACCTCCGCGTCGCCGAGCAGGATGGCCTGCGCCGCCAGGACGATCGCCTTCAGCCCCGACGCGCAGGCCTTGTTCACCGTGAAGGCCGGCGTCTCCACGGGCAGGCCGGCGCGACTCGCCACCTGTCTCGCCGGATTCGGACCGCCCCCCGCCTGACGGGCATTGCCGAAGACGACTTCGTTGACCTCGGCGGGTGGGAGCGCGAGGTCCGCGAGGAGCGTCCGCACCACGGACGCCCCCAGCTCCGTGGCCGGCAGGTCCTTGAAGGCGCCCATGTACTTTCCGATCGGGGTCCTTCGGGCGCCCAGGATGGCAACGCGACGTGACATGGACGGTTCGTCCCTTCTCAGCTTCCGTGGCGACTTCGAGCGCGGGTCCGCTCAGCCCACGATCTCGTCGAGCTCGCGCAACAGGCCCTCCAGCTCCGCCGGCGCGCAATCCGCCATGTGGGCGATGCGGAAGGTCTTGTTCTTCAGCTTGCCGTAGCCGTTCGAGATCTCCTTGCCGCGCTTCGCAAGCTCGGCCTCGACATGCTTCATGTCCACGTTCCGCGTGTTCGACACCGCGGTCAGCGTGACCGACTCGTAGCCCGACTCCGGGAAGAGCCCGAAGTGCGCGGACGCCCAGGCCCGGCAGCGCTTCGCCATCGCGAGGTGGCGCTCGAACCGTGCCTCGAGCCCCTCCTTGAACATCCGCTCGAGCTGGGTGTTCAGCGCGAAGATCTGCGAGATCGCCGGCGTGCACGGGGTCTGGTTCTTGTCGTCGTACTCCTTGAACTCGATGAAGTCGAAGTAGTATCCGCGGTTCTTGACCGTCGCCGCGCGCTCCAGCGCACGCTTCGAAACCGAACAGACGGCGAGCCCCGGCGGCAGGCCGAAGGCCTTTTGCACGCCCGCGAGGCATACGTCGATGCCGAGCCGGTCGACCTCGATCTTCACGGCCGCGAGGCTGCTCACGGTATCGACGACGAACATCACCTCCGGGTAGCGCCGCACGACCTCCGCGATCGCGGCGAGGGGGCTCATGACGCCGGTCGACGTCTCGTTGTGGACGAGCGTGAGGCAGTCATAGCGGCCGGTGGCGAGCCTCTCTTCGACCATTTCCGGCTTGATGGCCCGTCCCCACTCGACGGACAGGGGGTCGGCCTCCTTGCCGTTGGCGAGGGCGATCTCGTGCCACCGCTCGCTGAACGCGCCGCAGGTGCAGGAAAGGACCCGCTTCGCGCAGAGGTTGCGGACCGCCCCCTCCATCACGCCCGTGGCGGACGAGGTGCTCAGGAAAACGGGGTTCTCCGTGTAGAGGAGCTTTTTCAGCTTCGGCTTCACCGCCCCGTGCAGGGCGGAATACTCGAGGCCCCGGTGGCCGATCATGGGCGTGGCCATCGCCTGCAGGATCTCCGGGCTCACCTCGACGGGGCCGGGAATGAAGAGCTTCTTTCGCTGCATCGGGGGAGGACCCTTTACGGCACGATGGACAGCCGATTGAGAACGAGCCCGCTCAGGAGCTTCGGATAGAAGTCGGTGGATTTCTGCGGCATGCGTTCGCCGCCGGTCGAGATCGCGCGCACCTGTTCCAGGCGGGTCGGATTGAGGAGGAACGCGGCCTGGCTTTCGCCGTCCTGGACCAGGTCCAGCGCGTCTTCGGCGTGCCGCTTGTAGCTCAGGTGCTGTTCGCGCTCGACCTTGTCCGCGCTAAGGCCGAGGAGGGGTTCGAGAATCAGCGAATGGAGAATGGAGACGTCGAGGCGGCGGCAGGCAGCGGACGGGTTGCCGGGCAGCGGCGCGTCGAGGACCGATTCGTTCTTGAGCGTGAGCAGGTAGTACCGGTCCATGCCCTGGACCGCGCACCCGAGGCGATGGCGGCCGGACTCGCCGACCTTCAGGTCCTTCAGGAACTCGGTGCGCGCGCGGCGCTCCGCGGACAGCGAGGGGAACGGGTACTCCGCGACCTCGAACGTCCGCCGCAGGCCGGCCAGGAGCTCCGGGGCCGAGAACCCCGCGACGTCCTTCACAAGGCGGTGCGTGGGCAGGATGAGGAGGCCCGGGTCGTCGAAGGCGACGAAGGTCATCATCCGCGCCTCGGGGGTCTCGTTGCCGTCGTAGCGCAGGCCCTTCGCGCGCATCTCGTCGCGGAATTGCAGCGCGACCTCGTACCGGTGGTGGCCGTCGGCGATCACCACCTCCTTGTCGGCCATGGCCGCCTGGACACGGCCGATGGTCGCGGGGTCGACGATCCGCCACAGCCGATGGGTCTCGCCGAAATCGTCATGGGCCTCGAGGTCGGCCGGACCGGCGGTGGCGGCGTCCAGCAGGGCATTGACGGCCCGTTCGGGATCGCTGTAGAGCATGAAGATGTGGCCGCAGGTGACGCCCTGTGCGGCGCGCATGAGGTTCATGCGATCGGTCTTGGGCGCGAGGAGCGTCTTCTCGTGCGCGTGGACGCCCTCGTCGTAGCCGGCCAGGACGCCCAGCGCGACGAAGCCCTTGCGCGTGCGCGGCGGACCGCCGCTGGCGGCCGCGAAAGTCTGGAAATAGGCGTAGAGGGCGGGCCGGGCGTCGCGCACGAGCACGCCTTCGCGGAGCCAGGCGTCCAGCGTGCGCCCCGCGCGGACGTACTTGTTCTCCGCGTCGTTGTCCCCCGGCAGGTCTTTCCCCCGGGTGACCTGCACGATGTTGTGCGGGTGGCGCTCGTAGTACTGCTCCTGGAGCGCCGCGTCGATCTTGTCGTACGGTTGCGTGACGACCAGGTCGAGGTTGGGCACCTTGTTGCGGTCGTAGAAGATCCCACGGAAGGGGAGGACCTTGGCCATGCCGTCTCCTTAGCCGTCTTTCTTGACCCTTCGTTCCGTCGCGCGAACGGGCTCTTCCCGGATTTCCACGAGGCGCCCCTGCAGCGAGAGGACCTGGAGCCGTTTGCGGACGCGCGTGTCCGAGTTCCGGAACTTGACCCCCACGCGGACCGGGCCCGTGCCCTCGGAGTTCGCCGCCCAGGCGATGTCGCCTGCCACGCGGATCGGCTCCGTTTCCCCCAGGATGCGGATCGTGAGGTCGAGCCGCCGATCCTGGCGGGGGGACCGCGGGGCGACGAATTGCAGACCTTCCTCCGAGATGTTGAGAATCGTCCCCAGGGGGGATGCGCCGCGTGCGAGGAACCGGAGGACCGAGTGCTCCCGGAACTCCACGGCCATGCTCTGCGCGGCGAAGCGGGGAAGGCGCCTGCGTTCCGCCATCGGTCTCACCCAAAAAACAAACTGACCCTTGTGGGCGCCGGCTACGGGCCCGTTGACGAAGTCCAGACACGATGCCTGGGGGCGCGGGCCTGCGGCCCGCGCGAGTCCCTCACGAGCCGCGACTTGCCGTGACTCGGCTGACGCTTGTGTCCGAAGTTCGTCAACGGGCCGCTACTGATTGCCCGCGCGGAGCGCCACCGGCCCGCTCGCCGCGCCGATGCAGCGTCGATACAGCTCTTCGTACCGCTCGACGGCCTGGTCGCGGTCGAAAGCGACCGCCCTCTCGCGCGCCCGCCGGCCCATGGCGGCGCGCAGCTCCGGATCGCCGAGGAGGTCCCGGCACGCGCGGGCCATCGCGGCGGGGGCCCCGACCGGGACCAGCCGCCCTTCGAGGCCGTCGGTGAGGATTTCCTCCGGGCCGCCGGAGCGCGTCGAAACGACGGGCACGCCGCAGGCCATGGCCTCGAGTGCGGAAAGCCCGAAGCCCTCGCGTTCGCTGGCCAGGAGGAAGAGATCGGCCAGCGGCAGCAGGCGCTCGACTCTCCGCACTTCCCCCAGGAACCGCACGGAGCGCGAGAGGCCCAGCCGGGCGACCAGTCGTCGTGCCGTCGCCGCCGCCTCTCCGTCGCCGACGAGCAAGAGCCGCGCCGGGACGTGGCGTCGCAGCAGGGCGAAAGCCCGGATCAGGTCCGGCACGCGCTTCACCGCGCGGAAGTTCGACACGTGGACCAGCAGGGCCTCGCCGGGTGGGGCGTAGCGCCGCCGGGCGCCGGCGGAGCTGCGAGGCCGCGGGGCGAAGACGCGGGGGTCGACGAAATTCCGGATGACGGCGATCACGCGCTGCGTCCCGAAGCGACGAAGCGTTTCCTGCCGGAGCGAGTCGCTGACCGCGGTGACGTGGTCGCTGCGGTCGAGCGCGAAGCGGACGGCGCGTTCGTGGCACGGGTGGCGCTCCGCGAGGGTGATGTCGGTGCCGTGCAGCGTGACCACGAGCGCGGGCGCACGCTCCCCGAGCATGTCGCGCGCCAGCAGGGCGCTGACCGCGTGCGGGTACGCATAGTGCACGTGGATCACGTCCAGTCGCCGGCGTTCCGCGACCTCGGCCAGGCGGCACGCGAGGGCGATCCCGTAGGAGGGATACGCCTGCAGCGGGTAGTCGGGCACCGAAACCGGCTCGAAATGCACACGGCGCTCGCCGGCCGCAAGGCGAAACGGGCGGGCCGGGCTCACGAGATATACCTCGTGCCCCCGTTTCGCCAGGGCGAGCCCCAGTTCCGTGGCCACGACGCCGCTTCCGCCGGAGGTGGGGAAACAGGCAATTCCGATGCGCATGAGGGGTCCTGGTACAGACAACCTGGGGTGGTCAGCTTTACGCGCGGCCCATAGCGGCCAGGTCGAACACGTCGGCCGGATCGGATACTTTACTTTTTACACAGAGACGCGGAGACGCTGAGGGTTTTCGTAGGAGGAAGGGGGGCAACCGGTCGCGACCTCCAGTGAGGCGGGGAAGCAGGCGATCCCGATTCGCAGGGAAAGACCCTGGCCCAAAATTTTGAGAGCTTTTTTTTCAGGAGGCCGTCGCTGAGGGCGTTCTCAGTACGAACGGTCCTCTGCGTCTCCGCGTCTCTGCGGTTTCGGAAGGGGGTCGCTCGCTCGCGACCTCCACCGGGCCTCAGTACCGCCCCACAGAATTGGGTGACCAATTTCCTCGGCGATTTCGGCCGCCTGCTTCGTTGCGCTCGCTCGACGTAGTTCTCCGTTACTACGCCTCGCTCGCGCGCCTTGCGGGCGGCCGAACTTGCCTTCGGCTATTAGTCACCGACTTCCGTGGGGCGGGCCTCAGTGTCGGAAATGCCGCTGCCCGGTCAGGAGCACGGCGACATCGTGCCGGCGCGCCGTTTCGATCACTTCCGCGTCGCGGATCGAGCCTCCGGGGTGAATCACCGCACGCACCCCCGCGTCGATCGCCACTTGCAGCGCGTCCGGGAAGGGGAAGAAAGCGTCGGAGGCCATGACGGCCCCGCGGGCCCGGTCCCCGGCCTTGCGCACCGCGATGTACGCGCTGTCCACGCGGCTCATCTGGCCGGCCCCTACGCCGACCACCGTGCCCTGGTGCGCGAGGACGAGCGCGTTGGACTTTACGTGCTTGGCGACCTTCCAGGCGAAGAGCAAGTCCCGCTCCTCGTCCGCCGTCGGCGGGCGGGTGACCGGCTTCAGCGCGCCGTCCGCGAAGAGCGACACGTCGCGCGTCTGCGCGACGACCCCGCCGACGATCGCGCGCAAATCGACGGGGCCCGCGGCCGCGGCCGCGCGGGCGGGCCAGCGCCCCGTACGCAGCAGGCGGCACTTCCTTCCCCATTTCACGCGCTGCGTCAGGACGTGGACGGCCTCGGGGTCGCAGTCCGGGGCGATCACCGCCTCGAAGAAATGGTCGGGGCAGGCGAGGGCATCCACGGTTTCCAGGTCGATGAACCGGTTGAAGGCGAGAACGCCGCCGTAGGCGGACACCGGGTCCCCCTCGTAGGCCTTCCAAAAGGCGGCCGCAAGGGTGGGCGCGCTTCCGACGCCGCAGGGGTTGTTGTGTTTGACCACGACGACCGTGGGTTCGTCGAACTCCCGGGCCAGCGCCAGCGCGGACTCGAGGTCCAGGATGTTGTTGTAGGACAGCTCCTTGCCGGAGAGGAACTCCGCCGTGGCGACGGACGGGCCCGACGCGGCTCGGTCGCGGTACAGCGCGGCGGCCTGGTGCGGGTTCTCGCCGTAGCGAAGATCCTGGACCTTGTCCCAGGCGAGCTCCAGCCGGTCGGGGAAGTCGCTCCGCCCCACCGACGGCGCCTCGACGGTCGCCGGGGCGGGACCGGAGTCGTGCGCGGCGAACCACGCCGCGATCGCGGCATCATAGCGAGCCGTCCGCTCGAACGCGGCGCACGCGAGGCCGTAGCGGGTCGACTCCGAGATCACGCCGTCCAGTCGGGTCAATTCCGCGAGCAGCGGCTCGTACTGGGTCGGACTCGTCACCACCGCGACATGACGCGCGTTTTTCGCCGCCGCGCGAATGAGGCACGGGCCGCCGATGTCGATTTCCTCCACGACCTCCGCGCGACCGAGCCCGGGCTTGGCCGCGGCCTGCTCGAAGGCGTAGAGGTTCACCACCACGAGGTCGATCGGGCGGATGCCGTTGGCCTCCATATCGGCCTGATGCGCGGGGTTGTCGCGGACCGCGAGGATGCCGCCGTGGATCTTCGGATGCAGGGTCTTCACGCGGCCGCCGAGGATTTCCGGGGACCCGGTGAACTCGGAGACCTCGCACACGGGGATCCCCGCGTCCTTCAGGTGGCGGGCCGTGCCGCCCGTGGACAGGATCTCCACGTCGCGTTCGCGAAGCGCGCGCACAAAGGGAACCAGGCCCGCCTTGTCGGTGACGCTCACCAGGGCGCGACGCGGGCGGAGGCCTGTGTCCGGGCCGGTCATGGAGCACCTCCGGGGGGGAGCCGGACGCGAAGGACGGATGGTGGAAAAGGGTCACATTATAGTCGGAAGCGCGTCGAAGTCAACGATGGTTCGCGCCTTTCGCCGTAATCCCCGCACGCGCGAGTCCCCACTGGACCCTTGACGAAGTCCAGCTACGCTGCCCGGGGGCGCGGGCCTCCCTCCTTCGCTCGCACGCCGCGAGCTTCGGAGCGCAGGCCGGCCCGCGCGCACGGCAACAGGAGCTGCGATTCGCCCTGGCAGGATTGACGACTGTGGCCGACGTTCGACAACGCGCCGGGAGGCTCCGCGCTGCGCTCGGCTGGGCCGGGCCGCGGCGAGGCGGGGCGCCGGCGGGTCAGGCCTTCGCGCCGGAGCCGCCGCGTCCGTTGACAGCTTGAGGGCACCGTGCTATCATCCCGCGCCGCGCTCCCGCCTTCCCGCCTTTCCCGGAGGTCCCCCGTGGATCGGACGTATCGTACGCTACGCTACCGCCTCAGCGAGGCGCAGCACCGGTATGGGGAGGGCTTCCACCTCCTCGCGGAACCGTATTCCCTCAGCCTGCTCGCTCGTCTCTGTTCGCCCGACACGCGTCAACCGGAGGTGAACACCCTCATCACCCTCCTCTACCAACACCTGGTGGGCGTGGTTGCCAGCCAGGAGTTGCCGCGTGCGCGGGTGCGCATCGACTCCCGTATGAAAGCGCAACACCCGGAGGGGACGTACGTCGGAGAAGCGATCGACCCGGAGACCCCGGCCATCACCGCGAGCATCGCGCGAGCCGGGATGCTGCCGTCGCAGGTCTGTTTCGACACGCTGAATCACCTCCTCTCCCCCGCGCGCGTGCGCCAGGACCACATTTTCATGAATCGAAAGCTCGACCGACGCGGTCGCGTGATCGGCGTGGACCTGGTCGGTTCGAAGATCGGCGGGCCCGTGGACGACGCGATCGTCCTGATCCCCGACCCGATGGGCGCCACGGCCTCGTCCATGTCCGCCACCGTCGAGCTGTACCGAAACCGCTGCGAGGGCACGCCGCGCAAGCTCGTCGCGCTTCACTGCATCGTCACCCCGGAGTACCTGAGACGCATGCGCTCCGACCACCCGGAGCTGGTGGTGTACGCGATCCGTTTGGACCGGGGGCTCAGCCCGCCGGACGTTCTGGCGACCGTGCCCGGGACGGCGTGGGACCGGGAACGCGGCCTCAACGACCACCAGTACATCGTACCGGGGGGCGGGGGGTTCGGCGAGTTGTTGAACAACGCCCTGCGCTGAACCTCGGTGCACCGTCGGCGCCGTGGCCGCGACCGCGACCGGGGCCGCAGATGCCTGCCTTTCACCTCGAACACCAAGTTCCTTCCGCATGGGAATGTCGCGATGAAATCGAAGATCGAGCTGACCCAGGGGGACATCACCGATCTGCAGGTGGACGCCATCGTGAACGCGTCCAACTGCGAATTGATCCTCGGCGGCGGGGTTTCCGGGGCGATCCGCCGCAAGGGCGGCCAGGTCATCCAGGACGAGTGCAACAAGATCGGGACCATCGAAATCGGACACGCGGTCGTCACCGGTCCCGGCGCGCTGCCGGCGAAGATGGTCATCCACGCCGCGAGCATGTCCCTCGGGGGCTGGGCCGTGGAACAGGGCGTTCGCGACTGCGTGAAAAACGCGCTGCGCAGGGCGGACGAAAAGGGCGCGAAGACCGTCGCCTTTCCGGCCGTCGGCACCGGCGTCGCGGCCTTTCCGATCGACCGGTGCGCCCGGATCATGTTCGCCATGATCGCCGAGCACTTCCGCGGCAAGTCCGGCATCGAGAAGGTCTATATCGTCCTCATGGACGAAAAAAAGATGGCGATCTTCCAGGAGCACCTGAAGGCGCTGCCGGACTAGGCGACCGCGCAGGCAGGGCGCCCCGCGTCGGCGGCCTGACCGGCGCCTGGAAGCGCGGGCCTTGCGCGGGCGCGGCGCGCGCGGGCCGGGGGCCGCGCTCCCTGAGTACCGCCCCACGCAATTGGGTGACCCATTTTCTCAGCGATTTCGGCCGCCCGCTTCGTTGCGCTCGCGCGCCGTAGGTCTCCGTTGCTACGCCTCGCACGCGCGCCAGGCGGGCGGCCAAACTTGCCTTCGCCTATCGGTCACCGACTTCCGTGGAGCGGTACTGAGTCCCCCCGCGTGCGCCGCGATGAACTCGACACCGACAGGGCCCGCCTGCCCGGCGGATACCACTCGATGAGCCGATTCGATCCACTCCACGAGCTGCGGCCGGAAAACGTCCGCAAACTCCTTGCGCGGTCGAGCAAGTCCTGCCTCCTCTCCGTCCGCGACGTGCTCGCCCGACTCCGCGGCCACCCGTGTCTCCTGCCGGTCTTCAACGTCGGGTGCAGGCATGTCCTCCCCGGGATCCTGCGGGCGGCCGCCGAACTGGACGCGCTCGTCGGCATCGCGGCGTCCCCCGACGAGGCGGGCGTGGACGGCGGGACCACGGGCCAGACGCCCAGGGAGCTGGCGAACGGCCTCCTGGAGTTCTCCGAACGAAACGACTTCGTCCACCCCATCGTCCTGCATGCCGACGCCGTGCCCGTCTCGGACACCACCCCCGCGGAGATCGACGCGGCTCGAAAGAACCTCGACGCCATGCTCCACGCGGGGTTCACTTCGTTCGGCATCCACGTGAGCCCGCGCCCGATCGCCGAAACGACCCGCTGGTGCGCCGAGCTGGCCAGGCCCCTCCAGGACGCGGGCCTCGGTCTCGAGGTCGCCCTTCACCCGGAGGAAGCCTCCGTCGCGGCCGCTCCGGCCGAGGCCGCGCTGGAGCTGGTCCGTGGGCTCGCGGCGGCCAAGGCGCCGCCCGACCTGGTCGCGTTCCAGGAGCCGGGCCCGGGCGGCGCGCGACGCGACGCCGCACGCGAGGTCGCCGACGCGCTCGCGCCGTTTTCGATCGGCCTCGCCCGCAGCCTCGCCGAGGGAACGGACCCGCGCCGCGCGTCCTCCTGGGCCGGAGAAGGTGTGCGCAAGCTCGGGGTGCCCGGCCTGTGGCGTCGGTTGCTGCTCGAAAACCTCCCCCCACCGCTCCTCCAGACGATGCGCGAGCGGGCCGGGGGCGGAGACGGCGCGTGCGTCCTCCGCGCGATGAAGACCCTCAAGCGCGAACTCGACAACATCCCCGAGAAGTTCAAGCGTGCGATCGAACAGCGGGCCTTCGAAGAAGCGCTCGCCCTTCTCCGGGCGATCGACGCCGCGGGCAGCGCGCAGGTGTTGCTCGAGCGCTTCCTGCGTGGCGGGAAGTAGCGTCACGTCGGGGCCTCGGAAGGCACACCCAGGCGACTGAACCTGCGGCGTGTGGCGGCGAGTCGACGGGTCCCCGCGAGTTCGGGTGCAGGGCGGAAGCCCTGCACCAGAAGGGCCGGTTGCCGTTTCGTGGCCTTCCCTCGACTCGAAGGGAAAGCACGGTCGCCCTCGACTCCCAGGACCCTCGGCGGTCGAAAACGGGTATCGTTCAGACTGGCCGCAAAAAGGAACCGCGACCGTGAGGGAGCGGCCTCGGCGTTCCCTTCGTCGCCCTGGCTTTCGAGTGCGCTGCGCATGCAGTCGGGAAAAGTACCTCGACCGATCGCCGATCCAGCAAAGGCTTGCGCATGAACCCCGCCTGCCTCGTCCGCAGAAGCGCCCCCGCCTGCGCGCGGGTCCTCCTGGCGGCGTTCCTGGTCCACTGCGCCTCCGCCGCGGTGTCGGCGCTCGACGTCGAGGAGACGCTCGACGCCATGCAGCGCGAGCTGGGCGAGGGCTACCGCTTCCAGTCCGTCGCGCCCTACGTGATCGCCTCCAACGCGCCCTCCCCGCTCTGGGAGCAGGCCCTGGGCACCATCGAGGGCTGCTCCGCCGCCTTCTACAAGGACTTCTTCGCGCGCCGCCCGGACTACCCCATTCGCATCTATCTGTTCCGGGACCCCGCCTCCTATGCCCGCTTCACGCGCGAAGCCACCGGCTCCCCGCCCACCACCCCCTACGGTTACTACCTGCCGGCACGCGAGACGCTCGTCATGAACATCTCGACCGGCACCGGCACGCTCGTGCACGAGCTGGCCCATGCGCTCATGCGGCCCGATTTCCCGCGCGTCCCGTCCTGGTTCAACGAAGGGTTTGCTTCCCTCTTCGAGCAGTGTCAGGTGGTCGGCGGGTCCCTTCATGGACTCGTGAACTGGCGCTTTCCCAGCGTGCGGGACGCCCTGGACACCCCGGCCTGGCTCGGCCTGTCGGACCTCGCCGAGCTCAGCGACGAAGCCTTCTACGCCGACACCAAGGGCCTCCACTACGCCGAGGCCCGCTATTTCTGCATGTTCCTGCAGGAGCGCAAGCTGCTCGCTCGTTTCTACAAGGCCTTTCGCGACGCGCACGCGAAGGACGCAACCGGCAAAGAAACGATCGAGGCCGTATGCGGCAAGCCCATCGACGCCGTCGAGGCCGAGTGGGTGGCTTGGTTGAAGACGCTCCGCTACCCCTGACGCGCGTAACGCCCGCGCAAGAATTCGTTCCCCTTTTCGTGGACCGACCGAGGCCTGGGGGCGCGGGCCTCCGGCCCGCGCAGCGCGGCCCAGAGGGCCGCGCCCCCAGGAGCCTCGAGGTCTGGGTCTGCGCAGTTACTTTTGCGCGGACGCGTAGACCCGACCGGAGACAGCATGGGATCCCACGCGGCGGCCATCTTCCTCGGGGCGTTTCTACTCTTCCTGGTGCAGCCGCTCGTCGCCAAGACCGTCCTGCCGTGGTTCGGGGGCTCCGCGGGGGTCTGGTCCGCCTGCATGCTTTTTTTTCAAGTCGCGCTCCTGCTCGGGTACGCCTACGCCCACGGCTCGGCGCGCTTCCTCGGACCGCGCGCGCGGAAGGCGGTCCACCTCGCCCTCCTCGCCCTCACGCTGCCGCTGCTGCCCATGACGCCGGACCGCGCCTGGGCGCCGGTCGGTGCGCAGGAGCCCATCGGACGCATCCTCGGCCTGCTCGCGACCTCGGTCGGGCTGCCCTACTTTCTGCTCAGCGCGTCGAGCCCCCTCCTGCAGCACTGGTATGCCACGTCCGGCCCCAGGCGCTCGCCGTACAGGCTCTACGCGGTGTCGAACGCCGGCTCCCTCCTGGGCCTCCTCGCCTACCCGCTCCTCGTCGAGCCCTTCCTGCCGCTCCGGGCGCAGGCCGGGGCGTGGTCCGCGGCCTACGCGCTCTTCGCCCTGCTCTGCGCGTGGGTCGCGTTCCGCTCCCCGTCCGTCGAGGCGGCGCCGCCGGCGGTGGCTGCCGCAGCCGATGCGACGCCGGGCGAGCGGCCCGGGTGGGGACGCTTCGTCCTCTGGATCGCGCTTGCAGCCTGCGCCACGTCGCTGCTCCTCGCGGTGACGAACCAGCTCACGCGGGACTTGCCGCCGGTGCCGTTCCTCTGGATCCTGCCGCTCGTCCTCTACCTCCTCAGCCTGATTGCCTGCTTCGAGAGCGACCGCTGGTATCGCCGCTCCGTCTGGCTACCCGCGCTCGCCGTCGGCCTCGTCGGGATTTTTTGCGCCCTCCGCTGGGCCACGGACCTGCCGCTGGGCGCCGCCGTGCTCCTCCACGGTTTCGGCCTCAGTGCTGGTCTCATGGTGTGCCACGGCGAGCTGGTCTCGCTCCGCCCGCAGGCGAGCCACCTCACCACCTTCTACCTCATGTGCTCGCTCGGTGGCGCCCTGGGCGGGCTCTTCGTCGGCCTGGTGGCACCGATGGTCTTCGACGATCATCATGAGCTCTGGCTCTCGCTCGTCGCGTGCGTCGTGCTCGCCCGCGTCGTCGCGCGCCGCGACTTGTCCGCGCCCGACGCGCCGGAAACCGCACGGTGGCGGCTTGGGCTGACCGCGAGCCTCGGCATCGCGGCCTTTCTGTGCGTGTTCTCGCTCGTGGAACTCGGCGCCATGCACCAGAAATGTCGCGTGCTCGCGCGAAATTTCTACGGGTCACTGCGGGTCCTCGATCTCGACTTCAAGACGGAGGCCGGAACGCGAAAAATCCGCCGCATGGTCCACGGCACGATCACCCATGGCCAGCAGTTTCTCGACCCCGAACGCGCGCGCCTCGCGACCGGCTACTACGGGCCCGCGTCCGGAGTGGGCCTGGCCTTGCTGGAGTTGCGCACCGGTACATCAGGAAATGCGCCGCTCCGTGTGGGCGTGGTCGGCTTGGGAGTCGGCACGCTTGCGGCCTATGGACGGCCCGGTGACGCCTTCCGCTTTTACGAACTCAACCCGCTCGTCGCCGACCTCGCACGAACCGAATTTCGCTATCTCCCGGACTGCGCGGCCGCTTACGACGTCGTCCTCGGAGACGGACGAGTCTCGCTCGAAAACGAGACGAGCCCACAAGGCTTCGACCTGCTGGCCATCGACGCGTTCTCCAGCGATTCCATCCCCGTCCACTTGCTGACTGCGGAGGCCTTCAGGCTGTACTTCCGACACCTGAAGCCGGACGGGGTCCTCGCCGTGCACCTCTCGAACCGGGCGCTCGACCTGCGCCCCGTCGTGCTTGCGCTCGCGGCGGCCGAGGGGAAACCCACGGCCTGGATCGACTCGGAGCCCTCGAAGGAATCCGGCACGGAGCCGGCCGACTGGATGCTCGTGACGTCACGGGCAGGCTTCCTGGAGCGCCCTGCGATCCGCGCGGCGACCCAGTCGGTCGCGGGCGTGAGGACGGACGTGCGCGCGTGGACGGACGACTACAGCAGCCTCTTGCCGGTGCTTCGCTAGGGGGCGGGGCCTTGGGCGCGCTCCGTTCCGTGCCCGGAGAATATTCTCGGAATCCATGAACGCCGCCCGCGCCCCGCGCGCTCAACTCCCGGAGGAACCACATGAACCCCGCCGATGAAGACGTCGATCGAATGCCGGAACCCGCCTTGCCGAAGGCACTGGGGGACGAGCTGCGCCGACTCTATGCCTCCCCGATCCCCGTGCCGCGGGCGGTGGATGAGCGGGTGCTCGCGGAGGCACGACGGCGACTGGCTCGGGCGGAGGCCCGTCCCCGCCTCGTGCGGTGGGTCGGGCGCGTGTCCGCGACGGTCGCGGCCGCCGCGGCCGTCCTCCTCGCGCTGCGCATCCTCCCCCAGCAACCGCAAGCGTTGCCGCCGGGACCGCAAATCGCCCGCGTCCGCGCCGAGGACCTGGATGGGAACGGGCGCGTCGACATCCTCGATGCCTTTCTCCTCGCGCGCCGCCTCCGAGGGCCCGAGCCGTGCGATCGCTCCTTCGACGTGACCGGTGACGGCGTGGTGGACGGCAAAGACGTAGATCGTGTGGCGGGCGCCGCCGTGGAAGTCCCTGCTGATTGGACGCGCGACCGATGAAACGCAGCCCGCAAGCCCTCGTCGCCTGCCTGCTCCTGGTCCTGGCGCTGCGCGCGCTGCTGGAGACGGCCCCGCACGTGGCCGCCCAGGACCCCGGGACGCCCGTCGCCGCCGCGGCGCGCTTCGGCGCGGTGAACGTCTTCGTGGACGCGGGCACGCAGCCGCTTGCGGCCTACCAGTTCGAGCTGGCCGCGGAGCGCGGGCGCGTGCAAATCGTCGGCGTCGAGGGGGGGGAACACGCCGCCTTTCACGAAGCGCCCTACTATGATCCGCGCGCGCTCCAGCACGGGCGCATCCTGATCGCTGCGTTCAGCACGGCGGCGGAGCTGCCGAGGGGAAAGACCCGAGTCGCTCGAGTCCACCTGCGGATCGAAGGAGACGCGCGACCGGAGCTCGTCGTCAAGCTGCGCGTGGCCGCGACGGCGGATGGGAAAGAAGTCACCGCGACGGCGCAAGTCGTAGAGGAGGAGAGAAAATGAGTCGCCCTGGAAGCCCGGCCTCGGAGACGTGCTCGAGCTTTGCCGGATGGCCGGGCCGTCTGGCCGCCCTCGTCCCCCTCCTCGTGCTTACGCTCCTTCTCCACGGCTGCTCGTCCGGCTATTCCCGGATGCCCGCGACGGGGGCGACTCACGTGCGGACGAAGGGGGAGGCCGATTGGAGAAGCTCCCAGGGCGGCTGGGGCGGGCTCCCCGAGACCGTGCACCGACCCGCGGGCGACCCCACGGACTTGCCGCCGCTTTCGGCCCGCGAAGAATTGTGGGTCGTCGAGCGGTCGGAGCCGGGCGTCGATTTCCCCGGACCCGAGCTGACGCTGAGCGAGGGCGAGGGCAAGGCCGTCTCGGGCACGCCGGTCGAGGGGTCCGGGCGCACCGAGGCCTCCGCGCGCCGCTCCCTCGCCCTCGCCGACGTGCCCGGCGGCGGCGGGCTGCTCGCCCGACCCGCGGGGGGAACGAAAGACCTTCCCGTTCCACTCGAGCACACGAACGTGAAGGCCCGCGTGAGCGGCACGCTCGGCGTGGTGGACGTACAGCAGCGCTTTCGGAATGGCTTCTCGGAGAAGATCGAAGCCGTCTACGTGTTCCCCCTGCCCCACGACGCGGCGGTGACGGATTTCGTGCTGACGATCGGGGAGCGACGCATCCGAGGCATCGTGCGCGAGCGCGCGGAGGCAGAGCGGATCTACCGCGAGGCGCGCTCCCAGGGGTACGTGGCCTCGCTCCTCACGCAAGAGCGCCCGAACGTCTTCACGCAAAAGGTCGCCAATCTGGAGCCGGGCAAGTCGATCGAAGTCCGGATCCAGTACTTCCAGCAGCTCGCGTGCGTGGACGGCGCGTACGAATTCGTTTACCCGATGGTGGTCGGCCCGCGGTTCAATCCCCCGGGGTCGACGAGCGGCATCGGCGCCGTCGCGCGCCGGAGCGAGGGCGCGTCCGGCCGGCCCGTGGAGGTTTCGTACCTGAGGCCGCGCGAACGGAGCGGACACGACATCGCCGTGGAGGTGGAGCTGGACGCGGGCACGGCGATCGAGGAGCTGACGAGCCCGAGCCACGCGATCGTCGCGGAGCGGCCGGGCGAGGGGCGCGCGCGCGTGCGGCTGAGCCCGCTCGACCGCGTGCCGAACAAGGACTTCGTCCTGCGCTACCGCGTGGCCGGGCAGACCGTGAAGTCGGCCCTGCTGACGCAACGGGACGAGCGGGGCGGGTTCTTCACGCTGACGCTCTATCCGCCGGAGAGCGCGGAGTCGGTCGAGCGGCGGCCCGTGGAAATGGTCTTCGTGCTCGACTGCTCCGGCAGCATGAGCGGCGCGCCGCTCGCGAAGGCGAAGCTGGCGATCGAGCGGGCGTTGCGGCGACTGGAACCCGGGGACAGCTTCCAGCTCGTGCGCTTCTCGGACAAAGCCTCGCTGCTGGGCGTCGCGCCATTGGAGGCCACGCCGGAAAACGTGCGGCGCGGACTCGCCCACCTTGCGTCGCTGGAGAGCGAGGGGGGCACGATGATGCTCGAGGGGATTCGCGCCGCGCTTGCGTTCCCGCACGACCCGGGCCGGTTCCGGATGGTGCTCTTCCTGACCGACGGCTACATCGGGAACGAGGCGGAGATCCTGGCCGAGATCGGGCGGCGCGTGGGACCCGCCCGCCTTTTCAGCTTCGGGATCGGGACTTCGGTGAATCGGGGTTTGCTCGAGGAGATGGCGCGGGTGGGACGTGGCGCCGTGGCCTACCTCGGACTGGACGAAAGCGCGGGTCGCGAGATCGACCTCTTCTACGAGCGGATCCGGCGGCCGGTGCTGACCGACCTGACCGTGGACTGGGGCGGGCTGTCGGTGTCGGAGGTGCTGCCGAGCCGCATCCCGGACCTGTTCACGGGGCGCCCGATCGTCCTCACCGGTCGGTTCGACCCGCAGGGCGCGGCGGACGGGGCGGCCTCGATCCGGGTGCGCGGAAACGCGGGGGACGCGACGCGGGAGCTGGTCATCCGGCCGGCGGCGGCAGCCGCGGACCGGCCGGCCACGCACCCGGGACTGCCGTACCTGTGGGCGCGGTCGAAGATCGCGGATCTGACGCGCGCGTCGCTCTCAGGGGAAGACCCTAGGCTCGCGGAGGGCATCCGGCGGATCGCGCTCGAGTTCGGCCTCGTGTCGGCGTACACGGCCTTCGTCGCGGTGGACACGCTCAGCCCGACCGCGGGCGCGTCCGGCGTGAGCGTGCAAGTCCCGGTGCCGGTGCCGGAGGGCGTGCGGTACGAGACGACCGTGCCGGAGCGACGGCGGCCGACGCGGGCGGCGGCGCGGGAGAGGTGAGGCGGGGAAGGGGGCGGGGGGGGGTGGGGACGGAAGGCGGAGTGTGGTCGTGCGTCGGGCCGAGTCACGGCACTTGCGGGCCCTGCTGCGCACTGGCGGTGACAAGAGGACTCGATGGAGCACGAAGAGGTGCTTGCGCACGGCTCCGCACGCAGGTGAAATCGCGCGCACTGGGCGGAACGGCGAGGCCACGGGGCCCCTTGCCAGTCGCGGGAACAGCTCTTGGCCGAGTACAGCTTCGCCGGCATCGACAAGTCGATCGGCATCTCGAGGGGGGCCCGCAGCCTGTCCTACACCACGTGGGACATCGTCTCGGAGACGTCAACCTTGCTGCTTTACCGAAGCTCGCCGCAACGCGCGCTCCGCTTTCTCGACCAGGTCGCCCCCCGCTTGATCCTCGTCGAGACCTCGGCGGAGCTGCGCCAGCGCGCCATCCTTCACTTCCGGCGCTTCAATCGGGGCAGGGTCCCTCGCATCTCCCTGTGCGACGCACTCACCTTCGCGCTCGTCAGGGATCGACTCGATCGTCCGCCGGTTCTCAGCTTCGACCGCGGCCTGCGAGCGATCGGACTCCGGACGCTGCCTGACTGATGCCCCAGGACGGAGTATCGGAATTCCGGGGTGCTGAGGGACGATCACCGGCCTTCGCCTGTACCCCTCGGCGGGGGCGGCGGATTCCCGTGCGGATCCGTCTCCGGTTTCGAACCGCCGCCCGCTCCCGTGCCCCGAGCTGGTTCCGCGTTCGCTCCGCCCCCAACCGCGCCGC
>JACPWG010000029.1 GCA_016197205.1 Planctomycetota bacterium | reverse complement strand
ACGCCCCGACGATCGCGAACAGGAGCGAGACGTAGTAGGTGACCGGGTCCGCCGTCTCGAAGCCGAACAGGAAGGCGACGGTGCTGCCGAGCGCCGCGATCTGCGCCAACGCGAGGTCCACGAAGAGGACCTTGCGGCTGATCACGTGCATGCCGAGGTAGGTGTGGATCGAGATCAGGATCAGCGCCGCCGTCATCGGCAGCACGAACCAGGGAAGATGTTGCGGCATCGCCTACTTTCCGTACGCTTGGGTCAAGAGGTCGGTGATCACGTCGAAGTACTTCAGGTACTCGTCGGCCCCTTTCACACCCCCGACCAGGAGGGGGAGGACGACGAGTTGGGCGCCTCCCTTTTCGGCCACGAGGCGCGGGATCTTTTCGTCGTAGTACGGGTGCGTCGCGACGACGGGGATCTTCTCGGAGAGGATCTGCTCGACCAGCTCGGCGAGGTGGCCCGGGCCGGGCTGGATGCCGGCCTTCAGCTCGACGTAGTTCGCGACCTGGATCCCGAACCGCGCGTTGAAATACGAATAACTCTTGTGATAGAAGACGAGCCGCCGGCCCCGGATCGGCATCATCTTGCCGAGCCAGCCGCCGAGCTTGCCCGCGGACTCCTTCTCGAGGAAGGCGTCGAGCTCCCCAGCGCGACAGAGCCGGTCGAGCTTCTTCCCGCCCACCTGCTCCACGAGCTCCTTCCCGAAGAGGCCGACGTCGATCGAGCTCTGGAACTCTTTTTTGCGCTGCTCGAAGTATTCGGCGTCGCCGGGGGAGGCCTGCTTGAGGGCCTCGGCGATGGTTTCGGCGACGAGCTTGCCGTTCAAGGGGTCGGTGAGGTAGTGGGGATTGCCGAGGGGATGGACGTCGCCCTCGGCGCGGGTCGTCCCGCTGCCGGGCACCTCGATGACGGGGATGCCCTTGGAGCAGTCGACGTAGCCGGCGGCGCCAGGGTTGATTTTGGGGTTGCGTGCGCCGTCGAGCAGGGGCGGCACCCAGCCGACCTCGAGCTCCAGACCGTTGAGGAGGAAGAGGTCGGCGTCGCGCAGCTTCACGATGTAGCTGGGCTTCGGATCCACGAAATGCGGGTCCTGGAGCCCGGAGGCGATGCTGAGGACGTTGACCCTGTCGCCGCCGACCGCCTCGGCGATCTTGCCGAGATCGGGGAGGGTGGCGACCACGTTGACCTTGTCGGCGGCGCGGGCCGGCGCGGGCGCAAACGCGACCGCCCCGACGAACGCCGCCGCGGCGAGGATCCGGAACATCGGTCTCATGCGCGAAACTCCCAGTCCAGTGGAAGGCAAGAGGAAGGTGTACGCCGTGGTGAGTCTAGAACTTGTGCGCCGCGTGGGCGCCGAACATGATCTCCGCCTGGAGCCATACGCTGTGGGCGTCGTCCTCCGGCAGGAAGGACGCATGGTCCCAGTTGTACTGGAGGCGGAGCTTGCTGAACTCGCTGGGGTACCAGGTCACGTTCGCGGAGACGCGCTCGCGGTGGTCGCGAAAGGCGTCGCCCGCCGAGTCGTACCGGCGGTCGACGCCGAGCGTGTCCAGGAGGTCGAATTCGTTGTGCTCGCCGGCCGCGTAGTCGTAGCGGAGGCCGGCCGTCCACGGGCGCGCGAAGCCCCAGACGACCTGGGAGTAGAAGCCCCAGTCGTCGAGGTCCTGCCCGCCGACGGCGAGCGTGTCGTCCGCGGCGGCGCCGTCGGCGAGGCCGACCAGGATCCGCTCGGCCTCGTACCGGCGCCACAGCGCCTCGGTCTGCCAGGACAGGAACGGGAACCCGTTGTCATTCGCGAGCGGCTTCCACTTGGCGTAGAAATCGACGCCGTAGATCTCGGTGCGCGTGTCCTGCCCGGTCCCGTTCGGGCCGAAGAGGGCCGAGAGACCGGGGACGAGCGTGAGCTCGTCCGTCGGATCGAACGAGGTCTTGAGGCGGGCGAGGTAGAGCAGGTCGGCGGGGGAGCGCACGGGCCGGTCGACGAGCGTCCGGCCGGCGATCTCCTCCCCCGGCGCGTTCCGGAAGCTGAACGCCGTTCCGCCCTGGGCGTTCTGGATGCTGCCCAGCAGCTCCGCATAGAACGGGAGCGGCGTCAGCCAGGAGAGCTGCGCGCCCGGGGCCCGCAGGCCGTCCGGTCCGAAGAACCGGCTCATCACGACCGGGTGGTCGATGAAGCTCCACGAATGGGGGTGCTGCGGGTTGAGGCGGCCGAAGCCGGTGTAGAACTGCCCGGCCTTCGCCTGGAGGTTCGCCGGGAGGGAGAGCGTGGTCAGGTAGGCCTCCTCGAGCTCGATGGTGGTCTCCCCTTCGTCGTCGATCTTGAAGACGATGTTGGTATCGCCGCGGAAGAAGGGGTCGACCACGCCGGCGAGCGTGAGCTCGGCGTTGCCGACCGTGAAACCCCTGTTCTTCGGATCGTGGTCGCCGCCTTGGAGGAGGCGCGAGTCCGCTTCGGGTGCGGTCGAGGCGCCGCCGGTGAAGAGGAGGTCGAACGACACGTCGATCAGCTTGAGGGGCCCGGCGCTCGCCAAGGGGGCGGTCCTCGTGGTCGCACCCTCGCCGGGCTTCGGCTGGTCGCCGGCCGGCTTCTCCCCCTTCGAAAGCTCCTTCGCGAATTCCTCCTCGAGTTTCTTCTTCTGCTCGGGAGACAGGCCGGGCTTGGCGCCTTCGGCGAGCTGCGCGGGTGGCGCCGCGCCTTCGCCCTTCGCCGGCCCGGCCGGCGGGGTCGTGCCGCGGGCCTTCTCGACCTCGTCGAGCCGCGCCTGCAGCGCCTGCAGCTTCTCCAGGAACAGCCGCTCCTGGGCTTTCAGGAGCTTCTTCAGCTCCTCCAGTTCGCGCCGCATCGCGGCCGTGTCGTCCGGGGAGGGATTGGGTTCCTGGGCCGAGGCGGTGCCGCCGAAAACGGCGGCCCAGAGCGCCAGGGCGAGGATCGTCCTGGAAAATCGCATGCACGGCTCCTTCCGGGAAGGGATCGGCTCCCGCGCGGCCCCGGGGCCGGCGGAGGAAAATCAGGGTAGGTCCGACGGGGGCGGCCTAGAGTGGCCGGTGGCCGCAACCAAAGCCCGCTGACGAATGACCAAGTTCCAATGCCCAATGACCAATCAAAGACGAAGCCAGAATGACCAAACTGGACATGTGAACGGCGTCAGGGCCGCGGTGCCGTGATCCCTCTTCGCTGCTGGGGCGCAAGCCCTTGGTCATTGGGCATTGATTGGTCCTTGACAATTGGTCCTTGGTCATTGTCCCCGCAAGATTTGCGCCTGACGCGCAAATCCTGCGGGGGAATAGCATGCCGTAAACACACCGGGAGCCGGCGGGTTCGGAGCGGAGCGGGTCCTTCGCTGAGCCGCCGGCGGGCTAGTGGCCCGTTGACGAAGTCCAGACACGATGCCTGGGGGCGCGGGCCTCCGGCCCGCGGAACGGCCGCATGGGCTACGAGCCGCCGTGACAGCGTTGACGACTGTGTCCGAAGTTCGTCAACGGTCCACTAGAGGGCCGGGGGCGCCCGCGGGGAGCAGGAGGCAGGTGGAAGGTGGGGGAGAGGCGCCGCCGTGAGCGGCGTGCGCATGGCGACACCGCGCGCGTCGGGGAGGAGCCGCGGCGGGAGCGGCTCGTCGTGGCCGAACTGGGCGGACCAGGCGCAGGCCGAGCAGGGGAGGCCGGGATCCTCCCCCGAGCCCGCGGGGGAGGGATGCGCATGGTTTCCATCCGCGCACCCGTGCTCAGGCTCGACGGCGGACCGGTGCGGCCCGTGGGCCAGGCCGAGGCAGAGCGTCAGCAGGAGCTGCGCGATGAGCGTGCCTCGCAGAAGCACGGACAGCATCGGGACCGGGCGCCGATTTATCGATCGACTGGCCACCAAGGCTCCTCCGAGGTCATTCGTCGAACGCGACCGGGGTGCGGGTCCAAACATCGCCTCCGGTCCGCGCCTGGGCGGAACCGGCCTTCCGCTCGACCCGCCTATTCCCCGCGCTTGGCCGCGGGCTCCGGAAGGGCCGGCTTCCCCGCTTTCACCCACGCAGTGTACCACAGGCTCGCCGTTCCCGTCGACGCTTGTCCCAGCCGCCGGGCCGCCAGCGCTCCGACCTTCTCTTTCAACTTCGCGAAATACTCGGGCGTTCCCCGCAGCGGCTTCAACTCCGTGTCGGCGTCGAGGATGTTCCGCACCTCCGCATGGCTCGCGAGCAGCGTGTCGAAGGCGAACGCCAGCGGGTCCTCGACCTCCGCCGCCGGGGACATCCACGGCTGCATCTCCGCGTCAAAAGGGAACAGCTCGAGCATCTCGGCTTCCCAGCGCTTGTGGATCCCGCGGTTGCCCGTGAGCTGGCCGTCGTAGTTGGAGGTCGTATGGAGCGGCACGAAGCTGTCGCCCACGTAGTGCCCGAGTCGCCCGGCGACGTCCACGATGCTCGCCTCGTCACCGGCCGTCATCGCCGCCGCCAGCTCTGCCGTCATCGCCTCGATGGTCCACGGCACAGTCCCCTGGTCCTGCGCGGCCTTCGCGCCGAAGCGACGCTGCGCGTCCGCGAACTTTCGCGGGTACTCTCCCGGCGACCCGCCGATGTCCATGTCCAGAAAGTGGCGCGGCGGTTCGGCCTTGTCGATCTTTTTTCTTCGGTCGGGCTCGTTCGCCAGCCTGACGAGCTCCGCGCGGTGCCGCTCGAAAAACGGTCGCAGGTCGGGCGGGAGGAGGCCGATGGCCCCGCCGTTCACGAGTTCGTGACCGGTCTCCCCCCAGGCGAAGGCCAGCGCAGGCGAGAGCAGGGCGAGGAGCCCGAAGAGCACCGACGGACGCGACCTGGAGAGCATCAAGGTACCTCTCGAACAAGACAACGACCCGAACAAAGGCTAAACGCGACCGAGGGCGGCAAGGGGCTAGATCATGGCTCCGCGTCCCAACTAGCCGCGGGCGAAATTTGAAATTTGACTTGTTGCAATTTGAAATTCGGACCGGCCGTGTGGGTCGAATGCGGGACTTTTACACAGAGACGCGGAGACGCAGAGGCCGGGCGCTGAGTCCACCCTTCTCTACCGGCGATCATCGCCGGCAACGCACGGAGAGATCGACTTTGGCTTCCTTTCGGCTTGTTGGAACAAAGTCCCCTGTGCACAATCCGACTCTTGTTCGCGCGAGTCCCCCGCCTGGAGGGGCGAGCTCGCCGCAGAAGCAGGCTTGCCGACCGCCGGCGGAGGCCTGCGTCCTCGTTATTTCTTGTAGAGCCTCTCGTAAAAGCCGCTGGTCGTGACCTTCACCCTCACCGCCTTGCGGCCCTCATTCACCCAGTACCAGCCATGTGCGCCGTCGAAGGGGGCGACGAAGCTTCCATGCCCGCTGTCCTTTTGCTTGTCCTTCCAGTGGGTCTTGGAGGTCTTCGGGTTGTTCGACGGCTCGCCGTGCATCTCGAAGTCCACCAGCCCTCCGTCCGTGGTCCAGGAGAAGACGAAGTTGTCGCCGGTCTCCATGGCTGCCTTGACCTCGGCGCCCTCGCCCGGCAGGAGGAGCACGGAAATGGAATCGGTACGAAACGGCGCGTCGCGTTTGACCACGGGCGACTCAGGTTGCTTTGCAATGGGCGCGGCCGCGGCGGGCGAGACGGCGACGGGCGCAACGGAGGCTGCGCCGGCCTGGGCTGCCGGCGCCACGTGGTCGGGGGGCGTGGGCGGGAGGGGGCCGATCGGCTGGGCCGCCGGCTCGGTCGCGACGGGTTCCGTGACCCTCAGAGCGCCGCGCTTCATGCCGGCCAAGCCCAACAGGCCGCCGGCCCCGGTCGGATCGATGCCATACTCGGCGGGCAATACGACGGTGAGCAGAAGGGTTCCTGCCGCCAGCAGGGCGACTCCGGTCGCCTTGACCAGCTCGGCGTGGCTGGGCAACGTCTCCACGGCAGGGCGCAAATGGACGGACATCGCGGGAGCCCTCATTGAACGGTGACGTACCCTGTGAGTTGGTAGCCGATGAGGAGAAAGCCGGCCGTCATCAGGGTCACGTTGGCAGCGAACGCCTGGCGCGTGAAGCTCTCCGTTCGCCGCCAGAAGCCCATGGCAATCAGGATCGCCGTCAGCGCCAGGAGCTGTCCGAGCTCGACGCCCGCGTTGAAGGCCAGGAGATTCGGGAGAAGACCTTCCGGCGCCAGTTTGAATTCCTGCAGTTTGGTGGCCAAGCCGAAGCCATGGAAGAAGCCGAAGATCAGCACGGCCGCCTTCGTATTCGGCTGAAAGCCGAACCAGCGCTGGAACGCACCCAGGTTGTCGAGACCCTTGTAGACGACCGAAAGGCCGATTATGGCATCGACCAGATACGGGTTGACGCGTGCGCCGCCCAGCACCCCAAGCAGGAGCGTGACGCTGTGGCCGACGGCGAACAGCGTCACATAGGCGGCCACTTCGCGCAGCCGGTAGAGAAAGAAGATCACCCCGATCAGGAAGAACAGGTGATCGTAGCCGGTGACCATGTGCTTGGCGCCGAGGTAGGCATACAGGACGACTTGGGCCCCGGCGCTCTGCTGGAGCACGGCCTTGTCCCCCTCCGTCACGCCGTGCGCCCCGGCGCCAAGCGGGCACCAGAAGAGGAGCGCAAGCAGGGCCGGCGCGAGCACGCGCGCTCGAGTCCGCAGAAAAGAAAACATCGGCGCCTCCTTCCGGTTGAGGTGGATGACCGGTCAATGTCCATGCCCAAGCAAGGCGCGCACGAGGAGGCTGGTTCCGAGCACCACCACGATGACGGCGCTCAGACGCGGGAGCACGGTCGCGAGCCGCTCGCTGCCGAGGCGGCTCGAGGCCCAGTCCCGCGCCTTCACGAAGAGGATGCCGACGGCGACCAGGGTAGAGGCCACGCCCAGGCTGAGGGCCGCGACGACCGCGATGCCGGCGACCAGCCGCTTCTGGTTGACCGCCAGCAGGAGGGCGGAGATCGCGGCCGGGCAAGGCACGAGCCCACCCGAGGTCCCGACGACCAGGATCGACCAGAAACTCAGGGGATCTTGGGCTGGTCGGCCGGGCGCGGCGGCGACGGACGCCGCTGCCCCATGCCGGTGCATGGAAGGCGACGCTGCGCCGTCCTGCTCGTGCGTGTGCTCAGCCTGGAACTCGTGGGCGACTGCCGCCTCCCCGCCGTGGACAGGGCCGTCGGCGCGCGCGTCGTTCGGGCTCACGCCCCGCGCGTGCTCGTCGGCGTGGTCTTGCGCGTGACCCTGTTCGTGGCCGTTGTGATGGCCGTGGTCATGGCCGTGGTCATGCTGGTGGCCCGGTTCGTGGTCGTGACCGTGGTCATGCCCATGACCGCCCTTGGCGCCGAAGGCTTGGCTGCACAACCACAGACCCACACCCAGGAGGAGTGCCGCCGAGACCAACTCCAGCCAGCCCTCCAGGCGCTCGGGCGAGATTTGATGCGCGAGGCCGAGGGCCAGCGCTGCCAGCAGGTACACGACGAGCGTGTGGGTCGCCGTCACGACCACGCCGAGCAGGATTGCGTGGCGCACGCCGCCCCGGGCGGCGATCAGGTAGCTGCCGACGATCGACTTTCCGTGGCCCGGCTCCAGGGCATGCAGGACTCCGAGTACGAATGCCCCGCCGAGGAGCACCGACAGGCTTGCGTCGAAATCCAAACGTCACCTCGGATCATCAACGAAGAGGAATCGGCCCGGCGCGGGGCCCTCGGCCTGGCATGCGGCGCGGAGGCTCGTCGGGTACGGAAGAGGAGCCGGCAGGACCGGGCTGGAACTGGAGCTTGTGCGGAGGGCACAGGGCTCCGGCTGGACGTGCCGCCGCCTTTGCTCGAGGCAGCGGGCGTCCTGGTCTCAGGCGCGCGGCGGTGCGCGAGGGGAGGGGCGCGAATGGAGGGGAGGCGACTCCGGGGGCGAGGGTTCGTGGCCAGGCTCCGCGACGCGTTCCAGGGCGGGCATCCAACCCGGAGGCGCAGTCGCCGCGACCGCGGAGTCCGCCGGCCGGACCCTCGGCGCCGATCGGTGCATGCCCTTGAGACCCACGAGTGCGCTGTCGTGCTCCGCGCCATCGTCGCCCGCGGGCCCGTCCGCTCCCGAGATCCCGGCGAAATCGGCATGGGCGCTGAGTTGAGAGGCTTTGCACGGGTGCGAAGCGCACCCCGTTTCGAAGTGCGCTTCCAGGGCGATGTGAATGGGCGTGCAGAGGAGCCCGAGCGCGGCCGATAGAACCATGACCCAGCGGATCGTCGAATTCAAGACGATCGCCGGGATCGGCGCTCGGGACTTGTGTTTCACTGGGGCTCCTCGGGCTCTGCGGACTGGGCTTATAGGAACGCTTGAGAGTACCTCTCGGAGCGGCGCGAGTCAAGAGCTATCGCCGGTGACGCGTTTTCGTCTCACGATCGTGGTCGACCCGGCGAGGCGCGTGTCCCTGTGCAGGCCGGAAGGCCTGCACCACAAGGGCCTCTTCCCTCCGATGAAAGTGCCGATCCATGAGTCATTCCTTTACGGGCGCTTAGCGCCCGCGCAAGAGTTACTTTACATTTCCGTGGATCGACCGATGCCTGGGGGCGCGGGCCTCCGGCCCGCGCAGCGCGGCCCAGAGGGCCGCGCCCCCAGGAGCCTCGAGGTCCGAATCTGCGCAGTTATTTTTGCGCGGGCGCTTAGCCGAACACCTCGGCGGTGAACCGGAACAGCTCGGCCCCCTGCCGCCAGGCGTCGTCCGGGAGGCCCGCCTTGCGGCAGACGTGGCGGAGGAAAGTCGCGGTGTCCCACCCTTGCTCGGTGGCCACTTGGGGGAGGAGGAGGCCGGACGCGCCCCCGCGGCGGATGTAGAGGCCGTCGATGCCCGGCCGGATCGTCGAGGGCTCGGCGACCGGCTCCATCGGGGTGAGGGCGGAGATCTCGAGACGCAGCGCGGGGAGCTCCGCGGGCGTGATCGGGTCGAAGCGGGGATCCTCGCGCGCCGCGGCGGCGGCCATGTCGCGGACGGCCTCCCAGAGCGGGCGGACCGGCTGGACCAGGCCGAGGCAGCCCCTCAGGTCTTCACCTGCCTTGAGCGTGACGAAGGCGCCGCGGGCGGCCTGGAGAGCGGGGGACAGGGCGGTGGGGGCGGTGGGGGCGGCGGCGGGCGGCGCCCCCGCGACCACGTGGCGCACCGACTGCCAGGCGAGGGCGAGCAGGGCCGCCTTTTCCTCGGGCGTCAGCACCGTCGGGGGAGCGCTCCTCTCGAGGCCGTCACTTCTCGACGATCGCGATCTCGACCCTGCGGTTCTTTTTTTTGTTTTCCTTGGTGTCGTTCGCGGCCATCGGCTTGTTCTGGCCGTAGCTCGCGAGGTACATCTTCTCCGCCGGCAGGCCGCACGCCTGCTCCAGGTGGAGGAGCACGGCGAGCGCGCGGTACGCGCCCAGCTCGAAATTCGAGCCGGTCCGCCAGAGCACGCGGGAGCTGTGGATCGGGTCCGAGTCGGTGTGGCCGTCGATGCGCAAGAAGACGTTGCGGCTCTTGAGAATCTGGCTGAGCTTGGTGAGGGCGGCCTTCCCCTCCGTCCTCAGGTCGGCCTTGCCGGGATCGAAGAGGAGGCTCTCTTCGAAACGGACGGCCTTGTCGTCGGTGAGCTGCGTGCCCGGGGTGGTCTTGGCGAACTGCTCGAGCTGTCCTTCGAGCTCGCGGGAGCGCCCCTGCGTTTCCGCGAGTTTTTTTTGAAGCTCGGCGACGAGCCGCGCGTTTACCTCGGCGTCCCCCGCGCGCCGCCGGAGCTCGGCGAGCTGGGCCTCCAGCTCGCGCTTCCGCGCTTCCAGGGCCTCGATGATCGCCTTGGCCCGGCCCAGCTCCTGGGCGTCGGCGGAGGGGCCGGGGCTGGGCGGCGGGGCCGAGGCCTTGCAGCCGACGGAGGCGAAGCCGAGGGACAGCGCGAGGCAGGGCGCAAGCAGGCGGGCCCGGTTCATCCGATGCTCCTCAAATGGACGCGGAGGAGGGTTCGGACTCGAACCCTCCTCCGGTGAAATCCGGGGCGGTACGGGGCGGTACGGGGCGGCGTCGGCGTGGACCGAGGCGTCGTCGCCGGCGGGGCGTCTACTTTTCGAGTTCCTCGTCGATGCTGGCATCGGGGCCGGGTCCCGGCGTCGCGCCCGCGCCCGAGTTCGGGCTGGGGCCGCCGGCGCCCTCGCCGCCCGGGGTGGCTCCGCGCCGCGGCGGCGCGCCGGGGTTCTCCGGGGCGCCGCCGGCCGGGGCGATGTTCCAGAGCCGGATCTCGACGCGGCGATTCCGCCGCTTGTTTTCCTTCGTGTCATTCGCGACCCGCGGCCGATGCTCGCCGAAAGAGCTGAAGAACAGGTTTTTCGGGTCCTGGCCGAGCTGCTTCAGGAAGAGCGTCACGTAGAGGGCCCGCTGGCCGGCCAGCTCGTAGTTGTCGCCGGACTTGTAGATCGCCTTCGTGCGGCGGATGGGGTCGCTGTCGGTGTGGCCGTCGACGCGGATCGCGAGACCCTTGCCGCGGAGGTGATTCTGGAAGAGGTCCGTGAGTGCGGCCTTCCCCTGCACCCTCAGCTCCGAGGAGCCCGCGTCGAAGAGCAGGGCCTCGCCGATCTCGACGCCCTGATTGTCCTCGAGCCTGCGCGCGCCCCACTTCTGCGCCCACTCGCCAAGGGCGTCCACCTGCGCCCCCTTCAGTCGCTCGAGCCGTAGCTTGTCGCGAAGGCCCTCCATCTCGGCTTCCTTCGCCGCGGCCTGCGACCGATAGTAGGCGCAGTCCTTCTCCAGGCCGGTCTTCGCGCGCTCCAGGCTCTCGATCGCCTGCCGGAGGCCGTTGGTTTCCGCGTTGTACCGGGAGTTGAGGTCGTTGTACTTGCCGCTGGATACGCAGCCGCCGAGGACGCCCGCCAGGCAGGCCGGGCCCGCCAAGGCCAGCAGGGTGCGGGAGACGCGCATGCGGGAGCTTCCTTTTTTTTGCGAGGAAAAGCGTCGGGAGATCCGCGGGACGGTCAGGAGCAGGACCCCGCGGGCGGCACAGCCGCGAACGCGAGCACGGGGGAAGCGGGGGTGGGAAAACGCCGGGCGTGAAGCGTGGGCATGGACCGACGTGGGCCGACTCCCCCCGCCCCCATCGAGAGCGGGTCCCCCTCGGGGTCGCCGAGGGGGACCCGAGGGTTGCTACTTGGTCGGAGCCAAGGCCTCCCAGTCCTTCTGCATCTGCTCGTCGGCCGTGAACTTCAAGAAGAAGCCGGCGATGGCGTGGGACAGGCCCGAGGGCCGGTCCGACTTGCTCGGATCGATCATCATGTACTCGCCGACCACGACGCCGGCCATTACGAGAACAAGCGCGCTCACGCAGAGCATGGCCGTGAAGGCCGGGCTGCCCTTCACCGGCGCGGAGACCGGCACCTGCCGGGGCGCGCGGCGCTGGCGCGGAGCGGCCTCTTCCTGCTGCTCGGCCTCGCCTTCCTGCGTGCCCGAGCCCTCGTCCGTTCCCGTCCCGCTCCCCTCGTCGATCTTCAAAGGCTCGGTGGTCAGGCCCGTGGTCTGCTCGCCCGTCCCCGAGTCCTCAACCTGCGTCTGCTGGGCCTCGAGCGCCGTCCCCGTGCCTTCTTCCTTCGGCACGGTCAGGTCCGAGTCCTCGAAAATCATCTCTTCGGTGATCCCGGTGGTTTCGCCCGCCGCGGTCTCGCTGCCCGTGTCGCTGGTCGTCTCGCCCGAAGTCCCCGCGCCGACGTCGATCGCCGGCACGGCCGTCTCGTCGGGCCGGATCGCGCTGCCGGAGGCGTCGGAGGCGAAGTCGAGGATCGTCTCCCCCTCCTCCTGCGTCGGCTTGTCCGAGCCGCGCGCGGGCGTGGGCAGGACGATCGTGGGCTCCGTGATGCGGCCCTTCTTCAGGTTCTCGACGTCGTCCTTGCGGAACTTCATCTTGTTCTCGTCGCGGAAGGCGCGCAACTCGCCTTCCGAAACCATGCGCTTCAGCTCTTCCTCGTCAAGCTGGAGCTCTCCCAACACGTCTTCAAAGGAGAAATACTCCGGCATGTCCTCTTCCTCCAATCTCCGGGATCACACGCTCCGAGTCACCCTCGCTTCGGCTGCGACACTCCCACGCGCCGCCCCGCATACGGTCTGCTCTCCGGGGCCCAGATCTTAGCTCCCCCCCGCCTTGCCGCCGGCGTCCTTGTCCTTGTCCTTGTCCTTGTTTTCCTTGTCGTATTCCTCCTTCAGCTTCTTGACCGTCGTATCGCCCGAGGGGCTCGTCGGAAATTCGTAGGGCGGATACTGGATCACCTCGTGCTCGTAGGTGTAGCTGCGCACGCCTACCATCTTGATCCCCCGGTTCCCCTCCGGCAGGTAGCAGGCGATTCTGCGCGTCGTGGTCTCGACCAGCCACAGGAAGGAGGCCGAACTCTTGCTCTGGGTGTTCCCGGCCACCGCCAGCAGCTTCAGGGCGCCCCCTTCGTCCGGGCCCTTGTTCGCCCTCATGTCCTCAGGCGGCGGCTCCCCCTTGTTGTTCTTCTGGTAGGCATCGATGTACAGGTCGCGAAACTTCACGACCGAGTCGTCCTTGGTGCTCCCAGGGAACTCCGAGTAGAAGAAGTCGTACTTGAGGTTTCGCGCGCCTTTCAACTGGATCGTCCTGCCGTTGCACTCGTAGTAGCTCATCCGCTTCCGATTCGTGTCGACGAGCCAGAGGACGAACGTCGCGTTCTCGCCCTGCGTTCCCTGCGCCGTGAGCGCGATGACGCCCTCGACGATCTCGTTCTGCCCCTGCGCCTGGGCGGTCGGAAGGTCTACCCGCGTCATCAACGCGACGGCGAGCAGGCCGATGGATGCAGCCAGGATCACGTTGCTGAGAAACCGCAACCTCTCCATCGATCATCTCCAAAGGAAGGCCGGAACCCTGTGACCCAGGCAGCGCCTCACCCCCTCCCCGAGCCGGCCACAGCCGAGAGGGCCTTGTGGGAGAAGGATCTCGGGGAAGTTCGAAAGGCGCATTATATCCCTGGGGGCACTCATTTCAAGAAAAATGTTGGCAACGCGTCAAGTCGGTTTACACGTCCCGGCGGACTCGCTCCGAGCGCTTCCGCGCCTGGGCCATTACCTGCGCCCCCGTCGGCTCTTACGTCGGCGTCCTCCCGCGTCGCGACTGACGGACACGCCTCGCAAACCCTCTTGAGCAAATGCCTGTCCCGAGCATTCCGAGCACCGCCCGATAAGCTCCTCCTGGCGGAATTCGGGCGGTGCCATGGTTCCACGACTTTCCGCTCCGACCTCCGATACCTTGACGAGGCCCGGAGGCGATTCCATGCAGGCGATGCGCGGAACGCTCGCGAATCCTCCACTTTGAACGGCGACCGCACTCTCGCGAATTGCATCCGACAACCGGGTAAAACCGAACAACAACCCGAACTGAGGCTAAACTCGACCGACGGCGGCAAATGGCTGGATCATGGCTCTGCGTCCCAGCTAGACGCGGGCGAAATTTGAAATTTGAAATTTGACTTTTTGCAATTTGAAATTCGGCCCGGCCGTGTGGGTCGAACGCGTGTCTTTTACACAGAGACGCGGAGACGCAGAGGCCGGGCGCTGAGTCCACCGTCCTCTACCGGCGATCATCTCTGGCAACGGACGGAGAGACCGATTTTAGCTTCACTTCGGCTTGTTGAAACCGGACCGCGAGCGTGGGCGAGCGGTCCCGCGGGGTGCGTGGAGGACGCCGTGTTTCATCTCGCTCTTGTGTTCGAAGCCGCGGGGCCGACTCCCAAGAATTCAGGCATGGTTCAAACTTGGGTAACGACTTCGCCCGCTCAAGGGGAACAAAACGGGGACATGACCTGAATTCAGGAAAGGACTTTCGAGCCTCCGGGGACCCTCCTGGAATTCAGGATCGTGTCCCCCGTTTTGCGGCCGGTTTGAACCTTGCCAGAATTCAGCAACGTCGCCGAATTCAGTCGAGCCATGGGCAGTCGCAGGCCCTTCGGCCGAATTGAACCCGGGGGTGCTTGAGGACACGCCGAGGCCGCTCCCTCACGGTCGCGGTTCCGTGGGCCCCGCCGCCCCTCCGCCCCCGCGCTTGACTTCGGCGCCCCGCGTTGCTATGTTCGCCGCGCCCCGCCGCATGGTTCCTGGAGGACGGATGGCCACCCTCATCACGAACGCGACCCTCGTCACGATGAACGCCGGCCGCGAGGTCCTGCGCGGCAGCCTCCTCGTGGAGGGCGGGCGGATCGCGGAGCTCGGCGCCGTCCCCGAGGCCGCGCTCGCGCAGGGTCGCGTAACCGAACGCATCGACGCCTCGGGCCTGGTCGCCCTACCGGGACTCATCCAGACCCACGTGCACCTGTGCCAGACGCTTTTCCGAAACCTCGCCGAAGGCCTCCAGCTCCTTGACTGGCTCAAGCGCCGGATCTGGCCGTTCGAGGCGGCGCACACGCCCTCCTCCCTTTCCGCCTCCGCGCGTCTCGGCCTGCACGAACTGCTGCGCGGCGGCACGACCACCGTCCTCGACATGGGCACGGTGCACCACACCGAGACGATCTTCCAGGAGGCCGAGAGAGCGGGCCTTCGCCTCTTCTGCGGCAAGGCGATGATGGACCAGGGCGTGGGGGTCCCGGCAGGCCTTTGCGACTCGACGCGCGCGTCGGTGGACGAGAGCGTCGACCTCCTGCGCGCGTGGCACGGCGCCGCCGGGGGCCGCCTCCGCTACGCCTTTGCCCCCCGCTTCGTCCTCTCCTGCTCGCGCGCGTCCCTCGAGGAAGTCGCGGCGCTGTCGCGCGCGCACGGCGTGCTCGTCCATACGCATGCCTCGGAGAACCCGCGCGAATGCGAGGCGGTCCGGAAGCTGCTCGGCGCGGACAATATCGAGTTCTTCCGCGACCTCGGCCTGGCGGGCCCGCGCCTCTCGCTCGCGCACTGCGTCTGGCCGACCCCGCGGGAGATCGACATCCTGGCCGAGACCGGTACGCGCGTGACGCACTGCCCCGGGAGCAATCTCAAGCTGGCATCGGGGCTCGCGCCGGTCCCGGAGTATCTCGCCAAGGGCATCTGCGTCTCGCTCGGCGCCGACGGCGCGCCCTGCAACAACCGGCTCGACCTGTTCGACGAAATGCGGCTGGCGGGCCTTCTCGCCTCCGTGCGGCTCGGGCCCGCGGCCCTGCCCGCGCGTCGCATCGTCGAAATGGCGACGCTCGACGGCGCGCGCGCGCTGGGCGTCGACGCCGAGGTCGGCAGCTTGGAGCGCGGGAAGCGCGCGGACATCGTCCTCCTCGACCTCGGCCGCGCCCACGTCGTGCCCGGCGACGACCTGTACGCCCAGCTCGTCTACTCGGCGCGTTCGACCGACGTCCGAACGGTGCTGGTGGACGGTCGCGTGGTGGTCCGGGACGGTCGTGTGCTGTCGCTGGACGAGGGGCAAGTCGTGGCCGACGCGCGCGCGGAGCTGGCTCGGTTGTTGGAGCGGGCGGAGCCGGACCTCCGCCGGGCCGCGGAGGCCGATTAATCTGTTGACTTCGACCGTTCGGAGTCCTAGAATCCCGCCTCTTCGGCCCCGGCCCGGGGCCCAGGGGGACCGGAAAAGCTCAATCCACGCATGTAGGAGGCCTAGGGATGACGCATCGAAATCTGCTCGGCCCCGTGGCTGCCGCCACGCTGCTGGCCGTCGCGTTGGGTCTCGCGGCCACGGTCGCCGCCGACGACAAGAGGGAAGCGCTCAAGGAGCGGACCTATCGGAACGAGGATTGGGGTATCCAAGTCGTCAAGCCCGAGGACAAGAGCTGGATGTTCCCGGGCGAGGAAGTCATCGACAAGATGTTCAAGGACGCGCGCCAGGTGGCCTTCGTCCTTTTGAAGATGAAGTCCGAGACCTCGAAGCCCGGCGAGGACAACCCCCTGGCCTTCGTGTTCTGCGTCGCCTACCCGGCGGACGATCGGTACAAGATCGAGGGACAGGAAGTCTCCCCCGGGAGCATGAAGCAGTTCGCGAAGCTGATCTTCAAGTCGGGTCGGTGGCCAATCGCCGAAGGCAAGTTCGGCCGCCCGCGAGGCGCGCGAGCGAGGCGTAGCAACGGAGCGCTACGTCGAGCGAGCGCAACGAAGCAGGCGGACGAAATCGCCGAGGAAACTGGTCACCCAATTCTGTGGGGCGGTACTTCGGGCGCGGCTCGGAAACGGGACGCTGCTCGACCACGGGGCGCAGTCTGGCGTGCTCCGACCCCCGGCCCGCGCCGGGGGTCTTTTTCTTCGTCGACCACGAGGAGTGAAGGGACATGCGGACGACATGGAAGACGGGACTCGCGGCAACGGCCCTCGGCACGGCGGTGCTCGCGGTCGGCCTGCTCGCGCCGGCCTTCGCCCAGGACCCCTCCGGCGCCAAGGGGGAGGTCGCCCCGGCTGCCGCCGCGCCCGCCGCGCCCGCTGACGATCGAGAGCCGCTCGTCCGGAAGATCCTGGACATCACCGGCGCCTCCAAGATGGGCATGCAGGTCATGAATGCCATGATGGAGCGGTCGAAGCAGGATCCGAATCTGCCGCCCGGCTTCGGCGAGAAATTCGTCGCGATGGCGAAGCCCGAGGACATGACGAACCTGATCGGGCAGATCTACCTGAAGCACCTGGATCGCGAGACGCTCGAGGCGATGTTGAAGTTCTACGAGTCCCCGGCCGGCCGAAAGATGATCGAGAAGCAGCCTGTCATCATGCAGGAATCGATGGCGGCGGGCCAGCGGTGGGGACAGGAGTTGGCGATGAAGGTCCTTTCCGAGCTCAAGGCGGAACACGACAAAACCGATGGGGGCGAGGAACTGCTGGGCGGGGACGACGCCGCGAAGAAGTGAGCTTGACATCTGAGAAGGATTCAGGTACATGGGCCGGGTCGGCATCCTGGGTGGGACCTTCAACCCCGTCCACCTGGGGCACCTCTTCGTCGCGGAAGAGGTGGCTTGGCGGCTCTCGCTGGACCGGCTCCTCTTGATCCCTTGCGCGGTGCCGCCCCACAAGGGGACCCGCGAATTGGCGCCCGCCGAGGACCGGCTCGCGATGACGCGGCTGGCCGCGGCGGGGAACCCGCGGCTGGCGGTCTCCGACGTCGAGATCCGGCGCGGCGGTACCTCGTACACGATCCGCACGCTGGACGAGCTGGCCCGCGAAAGCCCTGAGGAGGAACGGTTCCTGATCGTGGGGGCCGACTCGATTCCGGAGCTGCCGGCCTGGTATCGGGCCTCCGAGATCGAACGACGGGCGCAGTGGGTCGTCGTGGCGCGGCCCGGGTACGATTTCGGGGCCCTCGAGCGGCTCGCGCCGATCCTCGGCGAGGGCGGCGTCGAGCGTTTGCGCCGCCATTGCCTGGAAGCCCGGTCCTTGAACATCTCGTCCACCGAGGTGCGGCGCCGTGTGCGTGCCGGGGAGCCGATCCGGTACATGGTCCCGGACGGCGTGGCCGACCTGATCCGGAGCCGGTGCCTGTACCGCGGGTCGCCTGCCGGGGCGTAGCGTGATCGGGGTCCTGCGGGAGTCGAAGCGCCGCCGATGGCCGCAACCAAGGAGACGAGCCGCCGATCGGAACCGCGACCGTAAGGGAGCGGTCTCAGCGAATCCGACCTCTGCCTCGCCTTCAGCCCCGCCGGCGCATGGCGCATGGCGAGCCGCGCACTTTTCGGCTTTCGCGAGCCGATGGGCTGAAAAAAACTATGGCGCGGCTGCGTCACGGACTGCGCATCCGCGGTAGCGCCGTGCGGCCGTGAAATCCGCGCTTCCGTCGTCGCCTTGTCCCCGCGCCCCCGCCCCGGGATCCTAGCAAGGGAATCGTCCGCATGGCCAAGAAAGCCGAGTCCCCGAGCGACTGGGTCACCGACGCCTTCGAGGGCGCCGGCTACACCTGCTCCGTCTTCGCCTCGACCGTCCTGGCCTTCGGCGGGATCCTGAACCGCCGGCGTGAACTCCTGTACCACGTCTACGCGTTCGGCTGCGGCGCGCTCCCGGTCACCGTCCTCGTCGCCATCTTCACCGGCATGGTCGTCACCTTCCAGACCGGCCTCGCGCTCTACCGGATCGGGCAGGCCTCGCAGGTCGGCGTGCTCGTCCCCCTCGCCATGTGCCGCGAGATGGGGCCGGTCATGACGTGCAACATCCTCGCCGGCCTGCTCGGCTCCCGCATCGCCGCGGAGATCGGGACGATGAACGTCTCGGAGGAAATCGACGCCCTCCGCGTGATGTCGATCAACCCGATCGACTACCTCGTCATGCCGCGCTTTCTCGCCATGTGCATCGTCTGCCCCATGCTCACGCTGTACGCCGACTTCATCGGCATCATCGCGGGCGCGCTCGTGGCCCGCACGCAGCTCGACGTCAGCACCCAGGCCTACCTGTCGAATGCCCGCGAGGTCCTCGAATTCCGGGACATCTACAGCGGCCTCTTGAAGGCCCTCGTCTTCGGCGCGCTCACCGCGGCCGTCGCGTGCTCCCAGGGCCTGCGCACCGAAAAGGGGGCCGAAGGGGTCGGCGTCGCCACGATGCGGACGGTCGTCATCTCCTCCGTCCTCATCCTCGTCTCCGACTACATCCTCGGCTGGTTCTGCAACGTCTTCCTCGGCGTGGGGGCTTAGCGGATGCCGGAGACGCCCCTCCTCGACATGCAGGACGTGCACAAGACCCTCGGCGGGAAGCACATCCTCCAGGGCATGACCCTGCAAGTGCATCGCGGCGAGACCCTGGTCATCATCGGCCGGTCCGGGATCGGGAAGACCGTGACCCTCAAGCACATGGTCGGCCTCATGCGGCCCGACCGCGGCAAGGTCTTCATCGAGGGGCGGGACATCACCACCCTCCGTGACCGGGACCTCGACCAGATCCGCATGAAGTTCGGGATGCTCTTCCAGAACGGCGCGCTCCTCAACTCCCTCACCGTCGGCGAAAACGTGGCGATGCCGCTTCGGGAGCACGAGCGCCTCCCGGAAGAGGAGGTCCGGCGGCTCGTCCGCGAGAAGCTCGCCCTCGTGGAACTGCACGACGTCGAGGACATGATGCCGGGCATCCTTTCCGGCGGCATGAAGAAGCGCGTCGGCCTCGCGCGGGCGATCGTGCGGAACCCGGAGTTCATCCTCTATGACGAGCCCACGGCCGGGCTCGATCCGATCATGTCGAACGCCATCAACGAGTTGATCGTCAACATGAAGAACACGCTGGGCGTCAGCTCGGTGGTCGTGACGCACGACATGCCGAGCGCTTTCCGGATCGCCGACCGGATCGCCATGCTCCGCAAGGGCCGGATCATCAAGGTCGGCACGCCGGCGGAGTTCCTCGAAACCGACGATCCCGTCATCAAGCAGTTCGTGTACGGCGAGGAGGAAGGGCCGGACGAACCGTCGGAGTGAGGCTGGATATCGGTCGCGCTGCGCGGGGCTGTTCGGCGTGGCTGGGACCGATTGCTGAATGATGATTTCTGATTGCTGATTGCCCCGTGCCGCACCCAGGGGTGCCATCGAGAATCAGCCATCAGCAATCAGCCATCTGCAATAGGACATACGCTCACAACGTCCGGAGGGTGTTCATGGGGTCGAAGAAGTACATCACGCTGGGCCTCTTCTTCCTGATCGGCCTCGGCTGCGCGCTGTTCCTCGCGATGTTCACGAAGGACCTCGTGCAGCTCCTCGGCGAGAAGAAGTACATCTACGTCAAGTTCGACAACGTGGCCGGCCTCCGGAGCGGGGACTCCGTCCGCGTCAACGGCCTCGAGCTGGGCCGCATCGACGGGCTGTTCCTCCGCCAGGAGCTCGGCAAGATCATCGTCCGCATCGCCCTCTACGACCAGTCCCTCGTGTTCTACACCGGGTACAAGATCAAGATCCAGGAGTCCTCCCTGATCGGCGGCCGCTACCTTAACATCGTGCCGAAGCCCGATCCGACGGACATCCCGGACCCGAAGAAGCTCGGGGATGCGATGGGCACGAACGAGGCGCAGCCGCTCGAGGGCAGCTCGGACATGCCGGCGTTCGACAAGATCCCCGCGCTCATGGAAAAGATCAATTGGGACAAGCTGTCGGCCACGTTCGAGAACCTGTCCGAAGTGCTGAAGAAGTGGCAGGAGAACTCCAGCCAGACGATTGAAAACGTGCGCGACGCCTCGAAGAAGGCCGCCGAGGCCTTCGACACGGCCCAGCAGATCATCAAGAAGGTGAACGAGGGACCCGGGCTCCTCGGCAAGCTCGTGAACGAGGACGCGACCCAGCTCTTCAACGACGTGAAGGCCCTCGCCTCCAAGGCCCGCTCCGTGGTCGAGAGCCTGGACAAAGGCGACACCAACATGGGCAAGACCATGAGCGACCTGTCGTCCCTGTCCGCGAGCGCCAAGGACGTCTTCGACAAGATCAACAAGAACCAAGGGACGCTCGGCGCCCTCGTGAACGAGCGCGAGCTGTACGACGAGATGAGGAGGGTGGCCGAGAACCTGCGCGACATTTCCAGCGCCGTGCGCGAGAAGGAGTCCGCGCTGGGCCGCGCCGTCTACGACAAGGAGATGGGGAACGAGCTGAAGGACACCATCCACGAGATGCACGAGATGGCGATGAGCCTGAACCGGGTCAGCCGCAAAGTGGACAAGGGAGAGAGCACCGTCGGGCGTCTCATGAACGACGACAGCCTCTACCAGAAGGCCGACCAGGCCCTGACGAACCTCAACCGTACGCTCGGCGCGGCGGGCAACATCAAGCTCTTCGTCGACGTGGAGGACAAGTACTACTCCGAGAGCCTCATGAACATCGCGAAAGTGCACGTGTCCCTCTACCCGCGCGAGAACAAGTTCCTGAAGATCGGCGTCGCGCAGATCCACGTCGACGGACAGAGCGACATCACGACGGAGGACAACCAGTTCGGCGAGGACCGCTCCGAGAGCTTCACGAAGCTCGACGTCCAGCTCGGGTACAAGTTCCTCGACAACAAGCTGACCCTGCGCGGCGGCCTCATCGAAGGAAAGCCGGGGGCCGGCATTGACTATGACTGGACCGTGCCCGGTCTCGACCACAACGTGCGCTTCACGTTCGAAGGCCGCGGCTCCTACAACCACGTGGACGAGCAGGACCTGGACGAGCACATCAACGGGCCGAACTACCGCCTCGAGGCCTCCAGCAAGGTGCTGAAGTATTTCCGGCCCTACGTCGGCGCGGCCCGCCTGGGGAACGAGGCGGAGTTCTTCGGCGGCGTCACGTTCGAATACGAGGACGAGGACATCCGGAATTTCGTCCAGCTCCTCTCCGCGGCGAAGTAGCGGCGCGGCGGCGGAAGCGCCCGGTCGCGGCGACCCCATGGGGGCGGATGCGAGGGCAACTCGCCCGCCTTGTCGGCGGCGGGAGGGGGGCGGCGCTAGCCGTTCACGTTGCAACGCGCCCCCGTCTTGCCCAGGGACTGGCCGCGTGCTAGAATCGACACCGACGGAAGCCCCGCGGTCCTGTTCCGGGAGTCGCCAGATGTCAAGGTCTCTCCAAGATGCGATCCAGGCTCTGAAACTGGATCCACAGCAACCGGTCGTCGCGGAAGTGGACGGCATGCTGATCGAGCTTCGGGTTCAAGGGCGGCCGAATGCAGACCAGATCTTTCGGGAAATCGGTCCCTGGGAAGGCGAGTCCGCGAGGGACCTGATGGGGCTGCTGCGACAGGCGCGCGACTCGGGCGCCTCCAAGGAGCCGATCGTTCTGTGACCTACCTCCTCGACACCAACACCGTCATCGCCCGGATGAACGGCGATGTCCGTGCATCCGGTGAGGCGCCCCGATGAATCTCGCCGGCTACGTCGTCGCCGTGCTCGCCGCGCAAGGCGTGCGGCACGTCTACGGCTATCCCGGGGCCTCGATCATCCCGCTCATGGATGCCGTGGATCTCCACCCGGACGTGACGTGGGTCCTCGTCCGGCACGAGGGGGCCGCCGCGCTGGCGGCTTCCGCGCATGCGAAACTCACCGGCGAGCTCGGCGTCTGCATGGCGACGGCAGGGCCCGGAGCGACGAACCTCATCACCGGGCTCGTCGACGCGCACGTCGATCGCGCCCCGGTCCTGGCGCTCACCGGCGTCGTCCCGACGTGGAAGCAGAGCCGCTCGGGCTTTCAGGACATCGACGGCGCGCGTCTCTTCGCCGGCTGCCTGTCGCACAGCCTGGCCTGCGGGCACCCGGACCAGCTCCCGATCCTGCTGCGCGAGTGCGTGAGCCACGCCCTCCAGGGGCGCGCCGCGGTCCACCTTGCGATCCCCCACGACATCCAGACCGTCGCCGTCTCCCCGGAGGACGCGCGCTTCCGCACGACCGAGCCGCTCGGTTCGCCCGCGCCGGAGCCCGCGCCGCTCGAGTGGCTCGAGGCCGCGGTCCCGTCGCTCAACGCGTTCTCGCGCAAGGTCATTGTGGTCGGCGGTCGGGCGGTCGGGGCCGGCGCGGCCATCGAGGCCCTCGCCCAGCGCTTCAAGGCGCCGATCCTCAGCTCCATGGACGCGAAGGGCATCATCGACGAGTCGCACCCCTGTTCCCTCGGCGTCCTCGGCGTCTTCGGCGCGCCCGCCGTCGAGATGACCCTCAAGATCCTGGCGGAGGCCGAGGCGATCCTCGCCTTCGGCGTCGACGACCTCGCGCCCTTCCTCGTGGGCCAGGACGGCGTGCAGTCGCGCGTCCTCTTCCAGTTCGAGCCGGACGCCGGCTCCGTCACCCATCGCTACCGGAGCGAACGCGTCCTTTGCGGGCCGCTGGAGGCCACGGCGCGTGCGCTCGCCGAGCGCGTCGCGGTCGGCTCGGACGGCAGGCTCCTCGCCGACGCTCGCCAAAGGAAGCTCGCCTTCGCCGCCGCCCACTCCGAGGAGGCCGCCCAGACCGGCGGGAGCTTCATCCACCCCGTCCACTTCCTGCGCCACCTCGGCCGAAGGCTCCCGGAGCAGAGCGTCGTCGCCTTCGACGTCGGCGACCACACGGTCTGGGCTACGCAGTTCCTGCCGCTCACGAAACGGCAGCGCGTGCTCGTCTCGAAGCAGTTCGGCGTGATGGGCTTCGCTCTTCCCGCGCTCCTTGCCGCGAAGCTCGCCCGGCCGGAAGCGCACGCCTTCGGCATCTGCGGCGACGGCGGCTTTCAAATGGTCCTGGGGGAGCTGGCGACCGCGGTGCAGTACAAGGCCGGCTTCACCCTGGCGGTCTTCGAAAACGGCGTGCTGCAACGCGTTGCGGCCCAGCAGGCGCGGCCGGTCGGCACGCGTCTTCACAACCCGGATTTCGTCGCAGTCGCCCGCGCGATGGGCGCGGAGGGGCTGGTCGTGGACGGGGACACGGACCTCGACGCCCTGTTCGACAAGGTCTTCGCCCCGCGCGAAACCCCGCTGGTCCTCGCGGTGCGCCTCGATCCCCAGGTGCAGGCGCCGATGAGCAGTTGGTCCGACGGCTTCACGCCGCTGCACTTTTCCTAGTGGCCCGTTGACGAAGCCCAGGCACGATGCCTGGGGGCGCGGGCCTCCGGCCCGCGCGAACGGCCGCATGGGTTACGACCCGCCGTGACAGAATTGACGACTGTGTCCGAAGTTCGTCAAAGGGCCACTAGCCGCCGTCGTGGAAGCCGCGATGCGCCGGCCGTTGAGGTTCGTGTGAGGTTCGTGGCCGAGCGCTGTCCACGGTGCTTCCTGAAGAGCACGGCGTGCCTCTGCCCGGCGCTTCCGCGCGTGGTGACCTCGACGCGCTTCCTCCTCCTCCGGCACTATCGCGAACGGGACCGGCCGAGCAACAGCGGGCGCATCGCGGCCCTGGCCCTGCCCAACGCCCGGCTTGTCGAGTACGGCGCGCTCGGCGTGCCCCTCCCCGAGGCGGAGCTGGCCGATCCCGCAAGCTGGGTCCTTTATCCGGCTCCACCGCCGCCGCCCCCCGGCGCGCCCCCGCCCGAGCAGCTCGTGGTGCTCGACGGCTCCTGGCCGCAGGCGCGCAAGATGCTTCAGCGGGTGCCCGCGCTGCGCCGCATGCCTCGACTCTCCCTCCCGCCGCTCGCGGTCGCGCCTTCACGCCGCCTCCGCCTCCGTCGTCTCCCGCACGAGCTGTCGACCCTCGAGGCGATCGCCGCCGCGGTCGCCCTGCTCGAGGGGGAGGCGCTCGCGCGACCGCTCTTCGACCTCTTCGCGCTCTTCGTAGAGCGGACGGACCCGCCGAGGCGATGAGCGCCGGGAGCGGGGCTCGAGCGGGAGAGCCTAGTGGCCCGTCTACGCTAATTCCAAGGGTCCGCCGCTGTAGCGGAGTACGCGTTCGGTGAACCCGTCATCCCGGCATGTCATCCTGAGCGGAGCGCCGCAGCGCGAAGCGAAGGATCCAAGCAAGGACAGACGCCCAACCTTCTCAACCGGCCCTCGGACCGTGTCGTGGGCGAGCCAATGCCATGTCGAGAAAAGCGGTCGCTACGCTTGGTTTGGATCCTTCACTTCGCTCCGCGCTGCGGCGCTTCGCTTCGCTCAGAGCCTGCCCTGAGCCGGGCCGAAGGGATGAACACTTTTTCGTTTAATTTGCTTTGATTTCCTTTGAAAAATGTTCTAATGGATAAATACGGTTT
>JACPWG010000155.1 GCA_016197205.1 Planctomycetota bacterium | reverse complement strand
CACGACGAACGTGATGATCAATTTCGACTGGTATCACCCGCGGTACGCGTTCCGGCACACGCCGGAAGAGGTCCGCGGCTGGTTCGAAGCGCACGGGTTCCGCGTGGAGCGGTTCGACGTGATCGAGAGCGGGATCTCGGCGGTGGGGCGGCTGGGGTGATCGGCGGCTGAAGCCGAAGGCGCGATCGAGGGGAGCTGCACCAGGGACGAGGCGCACGCGACCCTTGACGGCGGCAAGACGGCCGAGGTGAAGCTCCGGCGCTTTCCGGTAATGGCGGACGCGCCGGTCGTGATCCAGCGCCTGAAGTACTGGGGCGCGCGGCGGAACGAGGGGTTCGTCCTCATGCCGAACGAGGTCGAGGCGTGTCGCGTGGGGGACAAGCCGTTCGAGTTCAAGGGCACCAACGGCTTCACGATCAGGATCGGGGCGGCCTCGACGGACGCGAAGTAGACGAGTGGCCTGGAGGGCGCGGTCACGTTCGGGGGCGGCCGGGGAGCTTTGGGGAACATTGCGGCCCCCCTTGCCGTTAGCAACGTAGGGCAGCCGTGAATCCGGCCTGCTCCCGATCCTGGTGGCCCACCGACAGTCGAACCCGGCGCCTCCGGTGTCATCTCCCTTCGCCCTCCGACGAGCTCTCCAGCTTCACTTGGTTGCCCGGCCTTTCGCGAACGGGCCTCCGCTGTCGCGATCGCCGCTCTCGGGCGACCCGCGCTTCTCCAAAGACCTTCAAGATTCTCCCGCCAGGGAGAGGAGGAAGCCATGAGCAGACTTCATGTCGTCGCAAGCGTTCTGGTCCTGGTGGCGGGTTTGAGTGGCGCCGGCCGTTCGCTCCTCGCCGACCCCAACCCTCCGCCGCCGCCCCCGCCCCCGCCGCCGGCGTCCCCCGGGGTGCCGCTGGCGAGCCTCGAGCTTTTCCACGAGGAGGACGGCCAGCTTCACTTCATCCGAGGCAATGAGATCCTGCTCAACACGGACGGGAGCGCGGAGTACGACCATCTCACGCTGGTGGTCGTCGCCTTCGACGCAGCCGGCCGCGAGGTGCCGGGCGTAGACCTGCAACCGCAGTTTCATTTCCGGGACGGCGTGATCCTGGGCTGGACGGAGCCGATGGGCAGGAACCGCGTGAAGTTCCACGCCGGCGATGTCTCCGCTTCCCACCGGCTGGTGGACATTCAGTCGGGGACGTTTCCGAACCTGCACACGGAGCTTCTCTTGACCATCCAAGACGGTGATCGCCACGAGGTCGAGCACCCCCACCGGTAGGGCCCGGACGGAAAGGTTGCCGGTTGGAGCCGCTGCGTTCCGGCCCGCGTGGGCGATCGCCTGCGCGGGCTTTGGTTGCCGCCACCGGCCGCGGTAGGGGTTGTCGGGTTCAAACGCGCGGGTGCGCGCGGCTGCGCGGGGGCCGCTCGCTCACGCTCGCGGTTCCGTACCTGCGCAGGTGCCGTGGGTGCAGCCACGGCGCCCCGCCGTGGTGTTTGCCCCTACCCCCGCGCCAGGTCCATTTCCTCGCCCCCCCGCACGCCCGGCGGGCGCACGCGGAT
>JACPWG010000117.1 GCA_016197205.1 Planctomycetota bacterium | reverse complement strand
CGCGAGCATCGTCAAGCCGGACACGATCCTCGAATGGCACCGGCGGCTCGTGGCGAAGAAGTTCGACGGGTCGCACCGTCGAGCGTCGCCCGGCCGGCCGCCCCTGGCCGCCGAAGTCGAGGAATTGATCCTCCGCCTCGCGTGGGAGAACCGGACATGGGGCTACGATCGCATCGTCGGCGCCCTCGCCAATCTCGGGCACACCGTGAGCGATCAGACCGTGGGGAACGTGCTTGAGCGCCACGGGCTCCCACCTGCCCCTGCGCGGCGCAAAGAGACGACCTGGAAGGAGTTCATCCGGTCGCACATGGAGGTCCTGGCAGCGACGGACTTCTTCACGGCGGAGGTGTGGACGCCGACGGGCTTGATGACGTACTACCTGCTCTTCTTCATGCGCTTGGCGACGCGGGATGTCCACATCGCCGGGGTTACCACCACACCCGACGAGGGCTGGATGAAGCAGATCGCGCGCAACCTCACGATGTCGGAGTGGGGCTTCCTCGACAAGATCCGGTACCTGTGCCACGACCGTGACACCAAGTTCTGCGAGGTCTTCCGCGCGACCATTAAGGCTGGGGGCGTTGAGGCCGTTACGCTTCCGCCGCATGCCCCCAGCTTGAACGCGTTCGCCGAACGCTGGGTGCGTTCGGTCAAAGAGGAGTGCTTGGGCCGGACGCTTCTCTTCGGCGAGGCCTCGCTTCGCCACGCACTGCACGAGTACGTGGAGCACTACCACGCCGAACGGAATCACCAGGGGCAAGACAATCGCCTGCTCCTCCCCTTCGCAGAGGACCGGGTCGGTGCCACCGACGGGAGCGTGGAGTGCCGCCAACGCCTGGGAGGACTCCTGAAATTCTACCGGCGGGCGGCAGCGTAAGTACTCGCGAAGGGCGTAGCCTCGTCGCTCCGACAATCAAGCGCTCCGATCCTATGATCGGCCGGCCGGGGGACGTTTTCGCCCCCGCGTTCGAAAGGCCGAGGCCGCTCGCGCCCAGTGACAACCGGCGGGTTCTCCATGGCCAGCGGCTCGGCGGCTACCGAGTCGAGTGTTTCGAAGGCGCCCGCGCCATCGGCAGCCCGCTCGTCCACGCGACCGCCTTCGATCATACGCCGCCCGCCGTTCCCTCGGGTGGTTCCCTCACCCCGGCCGAGCTGTCGTTGCTCGCCCTCACCGGCCGTGACAGCGAACACCACCGACCCCGACTACGCGGGCACGAACGTCTACCGGTCCGCGACCGAGGTCGGCGGCTATCAGAAGAGCGGAATTGGCCTGGTTCAAATCGAGCCGTTTTAGGGTCACAAAGACAGACCGGTAGCGGAGTCGCTCCGGACGGGCGGTTGCGGGAAGGAGAGTGGAACCAAGCGTCGGATTTCAGTTGTGCAGGGCACGTCCGAAGCCGAGGAGTTCCATCCTGTGAGGATGCCTCGTCCCCATGAGGATCTCCGCCGGGCTCTTGCCCTCTCGTTCTGCGCGTTCGCTCCGCAGGAATCGAAGATGATTGAGGAAGAAGCGCAGGAGGTCCAAGTAGCCCGGGCCCAGGCGGCGGCGCAGGAAGAAGTACGTGCGGAGCCGGCGGTTGAGATTCTCGATGACCGAACTCGCCCGCGCGATCCCTTCCGCCACCTCTCCCACGGCCACTCGGAGGCCTTCGAAGCGTTCGCCCACTTCCTGACGGATCTCGGCTTCCTGCCTGCAATACTCCGGGGTGTTGGGCTCGCCTGCCTGAAGCGAAAGCATCCGTCGGAGGACCTTCGGGCCCACCTGCCAATCGAGGAGCAAGGCCGCGATTCGCTTACAGGCCCTTACCGATCCAGCGTCTCCCGGAGCTTGCGCAGCAGGACTTCCGCGTCGAACGGCTTCTGGAGGAAATTCGCGTCCCGCTCGGAGATGCCCGCCCGGGCGACCACGTCGCCCAGGTGCCCCGAGATGTACAGGAGCTTGAGCTGAGGACGCGAGGCACGAAGGGTCTCGGCGGCCTGGGCGCCGCTCATGTCGGGCACGTCGACGTCCGCCAGGAGCAGGTCGATCGCGCCCGGATGTTGCCGGGCGAGCAGATCGGCCTCCGCGCCGTTGCGCGCCTCCAGGACGGAATAGCCGTGCGCCTCGACCACGCTGCGGAGGGCCGCCCGGACGCCGGAGTCGTCTTCGAGGAGCAGCAGGGTCTCCGACCCGCGCGGCCACTCGTGCGGCGCCGGGAGGTGCACGACCTCCTCCGGCCGGGGCAGTCGAGGGAAGAACACGCGGAAGCTCGAGCCCTGGCCGGGCCCCGACTCCACGGAGATGTGCCCGCCCCAATGCCGGACGAGCTCCCGCACCGAAAAGAGCCCCAGGCCGCGCCGATCTTGGCGCGTGGTGAAGAACGGCTCAAAGAGATGGGCACGGGTCCCCGCATCCATCCCGGGCCCGGAATCGGACACGGTGAGACAGGCGTACCGGCCCGCGGCCGGCCCCTCGTGCGTCGGCGCGGGGTCCGGGTCGACGTCGACATTCCTCGCCTCCAGCGTCAGCCGTCCCCCGGAGGGCATGGCGTCGCGGGCATTCAACGCGAGGCAGAGGAGTACCTGCCGCAGGGAATCCGCATCCACGCGCACCCAGCCCAGCCCGGGCTGCCGGGACAGGACCAGCTCGAAGCTCTCCCCGAGCATGAGACGCAAACCCTCGCATTCCATCACAAGGAGAGCGCCGAGGTCGAGGGCGCCAAGGAGCGGCACGGGCTGCCGGCCCAAGACCATGAGCTGGTGCAGCAGGAAGACGGCGTGCCGGGCGGCTTTGTGGATCCGGCGAAACTCCGCTTGCGCCGCCTCCCCCAGGTCGCTCCGCACCGACGCGAGCTCGCTCGTGCACAGGAGGATCGAGAAAACGTTATTGAAATCGTGAGCCAGCCCCTCGGCGATCCGGTGGGCATCTTCGAGCCTCTGACCGCGGCGCGCGCGCTCCTCCAGGGCGGAGCGGGCCTGGAGGTTCCGGACCGCGGCGAGGGCCTGCCGGAGGAGGCCTGCGAGCGCTTGGGCGAAGGCGGCGCCCTCCTCCCGCAGGGCTTCGTCCTCCGAGGCCAGCGCAAGCGCTCCCACCCAGGCGCCATCCGGCTCCAGGATCGGCGCCACGACCAGCCAGGCGGCGCGAAGCCGGGTCAGGAGGCTCAGCGCGCGATCGAGCGGCACTTCGGGCGAAGGGTAGACGAGGACCTCGCGTCGGTCGGCCACGGAAGCCAGGAAATCGGGGTGGCCCCAGAGTTCCGCAGCCGACCGGCCGGCCTGCGAGTCGCGGTCCCGCACGACGCGGGGGACGAGGCGCCCGTCCGGTTCTCGCATGAGCACGGCTCCGGAGGAGTAGGCGTTGATCTCCAGCGCGAGCCGGAGGACGCTTCCCAGCACGTCCTCCGCGCTCGGACTGCTCGCCATGGACTCGAGTAGGGTCGTGAGGATGGAGATCTCGGTCGCCTGGATGGCGCAGCGGTGCGCCAGCCCCGCGTTCACGTGGATCTGCCTCTCGAGTTGGCGGATGAAACGATACAGGTTGGCAGCGGCCGAGCGGCCGCCGGGGGGAGGCGTCGGCGGCGAGAGGGGGGCTGACAGGCATTGTAGCAGGGCCGCGATGACCGGTCGGAAGTGGGGAAACTGCGGAACAAAGGCGTTGGCGCCCACCTCGCGGAGGACGTTGCGATCGGCCGCTTCGAGCTCGGTGGCCGAGTAGAGCACGACGGGCAGACCCGCAAGGGCAGGGTCCTGCCGGCAGGCGACACAGAGAGCCATGCCATCGAGGTCGGGCATGAGCACGTCGGAGAGCAGGGCGTCCGGCTTCTTGCCGCGGGCCAGAGTCAGGGCCTCGGACCCGTTTGCCGCCAGGGCGACGCGGAAGTCCATTTGCGAGAGCTGCGTGGCGAGGAGCTTTCGCTGGACCGGATCGTCGTCAGCGACCAGGACCAGCCTGCCGCGTCCGATGGACACCACCGCGGGCTCGGAAGGGACCAGCGCCCGTACCGCTTCCACCAGTCGAGCGGGAAGCACAGGCTTGGGAAGCAGGTCGGTGAAACCCACCGCCGAGATCCGGGCCCCATCGAGCTTCGAGAGGTTGCCGGAGACGGCGAGGATCGGGAGGCCTTCCGCGCCGGGCAGAGCGCGCAGCTTTTTCACCAGCTCGATGCCATCGATGTCCGGGAGGGCCAGATCCTGGAGGATCAAGGCGGGCGGCTGTCGTCGAACCGCTTCGAGGGCGGCCTGCCCGTCCGGCGCTTCCTGGACGGCGAACCCGGCGCCCTCGAGGGCGAGCCGAAAGAGTCGCCTCATGACGGCGTTGTCCTCAACCACCAGGATCAAGGACGGCTTCACGCGATGCTTCCTCCAACGGAGGATCCATTTCGGTGCCCGACGGCGCGGAAACGCAGGCACTTGGCGCCCGCGCAACTATCACTGCGCAGAGTCGGACCGCGAGGCTCCTGGGGGCGCGGCCCTCTGGGCCGCGCTGCGCGGGCCGGAGGCCCGCTCCCCCAGGCATCGTGCCTGGACTTCGTGAACGGGCCACTCGTGGCCCTCCCCCTAACTCTACGCGGCCACCGCCGCTCTTGCAATCGCTTTTTGGCATCGTTCAATTCGGGCGGCGCAGGCGTAGCACGGATCGACGTCCGGGGACGTAGGGGCGGGCCTTGTGCCCGCCCTCGTCGCGACACCGCGTGGTCTAACGCGTCGCAGCCCATCGCGGGCGCCCACAAGGGGCGCCCCTACGGCAGGCGGCCGACCGCGAACTGTGACCCGGACTTGAACCAAGCCCCGCTTCTTCCTGGTTCCCGCAACGCATGGGCAAGCCTCGGATCGACCCACAACGCCTGCGGCCCGGGATGCGTACTGGGACTGGCCTGGCGCATGGTTTGCGCCTTTCACTGCGGATCCCTCGCCCCTCGACCGTTCCGGCGAGCGGAACCTCGCAGATCCGAGCACAAGGAGAGCAGTTTTCCATGGTTATGGATTCACTCCCGACTCGAAGAACAAACGGAAGAAGCTGGAGTTGTTCACCGGGTGTTACCCAGGACAGGAACTCGACGCCGGTACGAACACAATTTGCCACAGCAATTCACTCGGATGGGTTGGACCATGGGAAAAACGATCTTAGTCGTGGATGATGAAGCGGACACGCTCCAATGGCTGTCCCTGCTCCTCAGGCAGGAAGGGTATCAGCCGATCACGGCAAGCAGCGGCCCCGAGGCGATTGCAACCGTGGGCAGGCTCCGACCGGACCTCATTCTTCTTGACCTGGCCATGCCCGAGATGGACGGCTTCGATTCCTGCCGTGCGCTGTTGGCGCGGATGTCACCCCATCCCGCGCCGATCATCGTATTCACAGCACTCGATAACTTCCGGGTCTCCGCGCAGTGTCTCTCCGAACTTTTCGGGATCCAGGCGTTCCTCTTCAAGCCGTTGCCGCCGAGCGCATTGCTGGCTTGCATCCAGGGCGTCCTCGAGCAGGGCGCGGCCTAGAGACGTTCCAACTCCTCGAGCTTGCTTCAGGCTGCGCCGCCACTCCCCCCTCCAATGCCGGCTCGCGAACACCCTACCGGAGGGGGAGGGGGGGTGGGAATGCTCAATGCTCAATGCTCAATTTCCCCTGGTGCCCCATCCCAATTCATCGCCGCCGAGAGGCCCCGTGGATAGGGGTTGCTTCGCACGTCCACCACTAGGTGTCGGGCACATGAAAAGGAGGGGAGCACCAAGCAATCTCTGGCGTGCCCTCGTGTCACAACCGCCGAGGAACTCTCACTGTCGGCATTGAGTTCTGCCTACCGATCGGGATCGTCGAGGTTCGCCCAGGGGTGCGGAGGACGGCGCTAGGGGGGCTTCAACATCGATCCTGTGGGTGCGTCGCGGATTCAAATGTTCAAGGCTCAATGAACAAGGCTCAATCAAGACTCAATGTTCAAGGCTCAGGGAGGCCGGAGCCCCCAACGCCGATCTTCCCAGACTTGGTTCGTCAGCGGATTTCCGGAGATTCGGTCACGGACGCGAATAAGGCGTTGAGCATGGCTTGAACCTTGAACATTGAGAATTGATGAGCCTTCGTTCTCCCCCCCAGGCTTTCGAGGCGGGTCGGGGCCGCGAGAGCCAACAGGAACCTACAGAACCTAGTGTCCCGTCTACGCTAATTCCAAGGGTCCGCCGCTGTAGCGGAGTACGCGTTCCCTGCACCCGTCATCCCGGCATGTCATCCTGAGCGGAGCGCCGCAGCGCGAAGCGAAGGATCCAAGCAAGGACGGACGCCCAACCTTCTCAACCGGCCCTCGGACCGTGTCGTGGGCGAGCCAATGCCCTATCGAGAAAAGCGGTCGCTACGCTTGGTTTGGATCCTTCACTTCGCTCCGCGCTGCGGCGCTTCGCTTCGCTCAGAGCCTGCCCTGAGCCGGGCCGAAGGGATGACAAGCGCATCGAACGGGTTCCCTGAAAGCTCTACCTG
>JACPWG010000116.1 GCA_016197205.1 Planctomycetota bacterium | reverse complement strand
CCTGGTCCGCGACGGGGAGAGCGCCAAGGCGGAAGGCCCCGACTTCGAAGCTGTCTTCGCGCGCGGCGGCATGCTCTTCTCCCGAAAGCCCTCCGGTCCCGGCCCGCGCTCGGACTCCCTGTCCCGGCCCAAAAGCCACCGGTACGCGTGGACGGGGGCCCAGGCGCCTCGGGAAGGGCTCCGGTCCATTGCCAAACCGCTGCTCGGGTGAACACCTGAGAGTTTTGGACCAGCGGTTTCGCGTGGAGTCTAGGGTGAATACCCTATACTCGGACGTGTCGGGACGGAGCGTGGGCGTGGTCTGGGCCGGGGCGAGTGCCTGGTCCGGAGTGCGATGTGGGCAGCGCCGAAGGCGCGATGGGGGCGGGGCTACCCGACCTTCCGAAGTCGGTAGACCGGGAGGGCGGTGTCGCCCTCGAAGGCGAGCCGATGCAGCTCCCACTTCGAGCCCGCCGTGAGGTCCTGCATCCGGCGAGGCCGGTTCGCACGGCGCCTTCGCGACTTTTCGCGCGGCGTCAGACCATCGATTCCCTGATGCGGCCTCTCGACGTTTTGCCAGCGCGCCCAGCGCTGGAGTCGAACGCGAAGCGCGTCCTAGTTGAGGAAGCAGCACCAGAGCGGGAGCGCCTCGCGCTTCAGCGAGCCCCAGCACCGTTCGATCAGGGCGATGCCACCGTGCGACCCGATCGCGCCGAAGCGCTGACGGACTCCCCGGCGCTTGACGGAGGCCTTGAACTGCCGGCTGGTGAACTGCACGCCGCGGTCCGTGACCAGGTGTTTCGGGGCGCGGCGTGCAGCGCGGACGCCGCGCTCAAACAACCGGCAAATCCAACCGGCACTGGGTTCAGTGCGGCACACGTCGAGCACGACGATCGAACGCGTGAAGGCGTCGAGGACGGCGGCGACGCGAAGCTGCACCAAGCCGAAGAGCAGCTTCACCACCGTGATGTCGATCAACCACACGTGATGTGGTCGCTTCGCCCGAACGGCGCGCGCCTTCCTTCTCGGTAGCGACTTCCCGCTTTTCTTGCGCGGTGCTGAAGGCGTGGGTGGCTGGGGCTTTCTCCGCACCTGGCGCTGCACCGACGAGCGCGAGACCTTGATTCCGAGTCGGGCCATGACCTGCGCGATGCGGCGGGATCCCCAGGCTGGGTTCTCCCAACGGAGCAGGCGAGCGAGGTGGCCGACGACCGCGGCAAGACCGCGCGGACCCTTGGCCGGTGCGGCGCCGCTTGGCGGCACCGAGGCCAGGCTTCGCAGCCACGCTTGAAGAGTGGAAACGCGGATCACGAAGAGACGCGCGGTTTCCCTCATCGACAGCCCGTGACGAGCGCGGTGCCAGAGGATTCGCAGCCGCTCCCACCGAGCGTACCGTGGACGCGTCGTGGATTCCATTCGGAGGATCCGCCCGCGAAGGAGCTCGCACTCGGAGCGAAGGCGAAAAACCTCGGCGCGCAGGGCCAGCAGCTCGGCGACGCGCGGGCGGCAGGCGACCAGAACCCGGGCCTGCGCCTCGCGCAGCAGGCGGGCGACGGCGAGAACGGCGTCGAGCCACACGGACGAGTGGCGAGCGGAGGGGGCCATGGCAGCCTCCCTCAAGGGGGAGATTGCCTGGGTCGGAGAGGTCCCTCAACTTGAAGCACGATCCGTCGCGGCTCGCAAGCGCCGCCTGCTTCGAGACGGCGCTATGCTATTCCCCTGAATTTTTTGCGTCGCGGCGCAAATTATTCCGGGGAATAGCATAATTCTTGCCCCGCCCCGCGTGCCGATGCTACCATCCGACCTTCGGGCGTTGCCACCCATATTCCACAAAGGGGAGGACCATGCCCGCTCCGGTCGACCTTCGACATGCCCGTCTCGTCGTGGAGAGGCAGCTCGCCTCCCAGGAGCAGGTCGCGGGCTGCCTGCATGACCTCGCCGGCGCGCCCGCCGGGACGCCTCTCCTGGACCTCCTGGTCCAGCGGTTGTACCTCACCGCCCCCCAGGCGCAGCTCATCCGCGTGGCCGGCGAGATCGAAGAGCGGCGCGAACAGGACAAGGTCCTGGGAAATCGCGTCGTCGACCAGGGCTTCGCCACGATCGGCCAGGTGATGGAGTGTTTCTCCATCATCGAAGAAATGTCCGGGCGCGGCGTCGGCGAACTGCTGCGGCTGGGCGACCTCCTCGTCGCGAAAGGGTACGTCTCCAAGCCCCAGTTGGCGCGTCTCCAGCAGGGCGGCAACACGAACAGACTCCAGCCCCCGGCGGCTGCGCAGGGGGCCGTGTCACCAGCGCCCGCGTCCCTGTCCCCACCCGATCCGGCGGCGCCCGTCGCGCGCCGAACCGCCTCGCCGACCTCCAGGATCCCCGGTGCGCCGCAGCCGCCCGCCGCCGCCGGCGGGACCCGACGCATGACCCAGTTCCCGCCCTCGCAGCCGAGTCCCGCGGTGCCCGCCGCGCCCGCCGCGCCTGTCGCCCCGCCCCCGCCTGCAACACCGACCGCCGCGCTCCCGCCCGCCGATCCCCCGTCGGCACACGGCTTCGCGCCGCCGCCCGCCACGAGCCCTGCGCCGGTTGCCGCGCTCCCCGCCGCCGCGGTCGCGCCGCCTGCGCTCGCTCCACCGGCCTCGCCGCGGCGAACAACCGTTCATCCGACGCCGCAGGCGACGAACACCGCCCGGCGAACCCCCGCCCCGATGGCCGCGCCCGCATCCGCGCAGCCAACGCGGCTTTCCTCCACGCCCGCGCCCGCGCCGGCCCCGGCCGTCGCTCCGCTCCCCACGCGCGCGCCCACGCCTGCGCCCGCGCCCGCGCCACGGGTGCCGGCGGCGGCTCACGCCCCCGCGCCGTCCGCACCGGCCGCGCCTCCACCCGCGACCGACCCCGAGCCCGTCGCCTCCCACCTGCGCTGTTTTTTTTGCGGCATGGAGTTTCGCAAGGGCGCCGCGATCCGGCTTTGCGCGACCTGCCGGGACCCATACCACGACGACTGCTGGCGCAAGGCCCAGGGGTGCATCAAGGCCGACTGCCGGGCCCAGGTCGGCGAGCGCCCCATCCGCGGCCCGCGCCTCCGCGGGTCACAGCTCCTCGCCCAGTTCACGTCCCCCGGGCCGTGGCTTACGCGCCTGGGCATTCTCGTCGGCCTCGGACTCCTGGGGTATTTCCTGTATGAAGGCTACTTCGACGCGAACTACTATTACGAACGCGGCAAGTCCCTCGCCGCCGGTCCCAAAGCGCAGGACCGCGTGTGGCGCGCGGTCGACATCCGGCGCGGCATGATGGCGGCCGACGCCGGCTCCCAGAACGTCGACGTCGAAAAGACCATCCGCCTCCAGGACCAGGTCGCATGCTTCCGCACCGCCGTCGGCAAAAAGCCGAACTTCGTGGACGCACTGCTGGACCTCGGCCTCGCCCTGATGGAACTCGGGAAGGACCGCGAGGCGTGCGAAGCGCTCAACCGCGTCGTCGAACTGGAACCGGGCCGCGCCGAGCCCATGCTCGTCATGGGTACGGTCATGGAACGCCTCCGGGACTTCGCGGCCGCGGAAGCCTGGTATCGAAAGGCGCTCTCGGCGAAGCCCGAGCTGCTCGCCGCGCGCGAGGCCCTCGCCGACCTCTACGACCGGCTCATGCCGGATCGAAAGACACAGGCCGCCGCCGAGTATCGGCTCCTGCTCGCGCAGCGCCCGGAGGACGAGGAGGCGGCTTGCAGGCTCGCGCGCGTGCTCATCGAACTGGCCCAGGTGTCGGAGGCCACGTTGGTCATCGACCGCGCTGAGGGCTTCCACCCGGACTCCGCGAAGCTCAAACCCATCCGCGCGGAGCTCGCATTCGCCCTAGGCAAATGGGAAAAGGCGCTGTCCTTCGCCGACCCCGTCGCCGCCGCGAATCCCTCGGCCTGGGACATGAAGCGCATCCAGGCGCTCGCCCTCCATCACCTCGGCCGCGACCCGGAGGCCTTCGTCGTGGTGAAGGACCTCGTCGGAAGCGTGCGGGACGCCGAGGCCCTCGTCCTCGCGGGGCGACTCTGCCTCCAGTACGGACAGGCGGACCTTGGGATCGGGTACTTGAAGCAGGCGTTCGAGGTCGCGCGCAAGCCCGCCCTCCTCGCAGCCCTCGGGGACACCTACCTGGTTCTCGGGCGCGCGGAGGATGCGCGGCAGGCCTATGAGCAATTGCGGAGCCTCAGCTCCGGCTACCCCAAGGTGAATTTCAAGCTGCTCCTCGCGGCCGCGGCCATGAAGGACCAGCCCGCCGGCGCGGCGCTCGTTCAGGACCTCCTCGGCCGCTTCCCGAAGGACGCGGACATGCGGGCCGTGGACGCGCGACTGCAACGGGAGGGCGGCGACCCCGCGGGCTGCCTCGAACGGCTGGAGACGCTGGTGACCCAGGAAGCGACCTGCTCCTATGCCTGGCTGCAGCTCGGCATCTCCCGCCGTCAAGCCGGCGACCCGATCGGCGCGCTCGCCGCCTTTCGCCAGGCCCTCGCCCTCGGCGATCAACCCGAAGCCCACTTCGAGCTCGGCATGACCTATCACGCCTTGCACAACGTCGAGGCCGCGCGGGCGATGTTCGGCCGCTATGTCGTGGCGGTCCCGCTCGGTCCGAACGCGGAGCGGGCCCGCACGCTGCTCGACAAAGGGACGGCCCCGGCGGAGAAGGACCGGTTCTCGGCGAGCCTGGAGGCCTGGCGCGACTTCCTCCCGAAGCTCGGCGCCGGCGCAGCGGGGACCGGCGATGCCCTGCCGCACATTGCCGCGGCCTTCTTCGCGGCCTCGGATTTCCTCGGCGTGCTGGCGGACTCCCCGGACTGCGGCCCGCCGGGCGCGGGGCTCAAAGAGGCCGAGGGCGCTTTCCACGCGCCCGTCGACGATTCCGCGGGTGGCGTGCCCGAAGCACCCGAGAAGACGGCCGCGCGCAGGCTCTCGGCCTCCATCGATTCGTGGGGGGGCGCCCTCACGCGCTGCACCCAGGCCCTCGTGTTCGCGATCCGAAGACGGGATCCGCAAGGGAGGCAGGCGGCGGAGTTGGCCCGCATCCTGGACGAAATGCGCTCGAACACGGAGTTCGGCTCCCCGGCCGAAGCCCGCGCCGCGGCTTGCGCGCGGGCCCTGGCCTCGGGCCTGGAGCTGTGGGTGCCGCTCCTCGCGGACGACGCCCCGACGCGCGAGCGGCTGGTTCGCCTGCAGGTCGAGCGCAAGCTGCAGCGGGAGCAGTGCACGAACGCGGTGCAGACGCTTTGCGGCGAGGTGTACGGCGTCGTGAAGCTGCTCGACGTCGTCGTGGGGATCCAGGACCGCCGGCGGGTCCACGCGGACGAGCGACGGTTGCTCGCGCGCCGGCTCGACGAGCGGGACGCCCAGGCCCCGGATGTCCTCGAACAGCTCCGGTCGGGCGGGTTCGCCCTTGCCCGACTTCTCTACCTCCTGGCCTCGGACCCAGGCCTTCGACCCTGAACGGGAGAGCGATCGCATGCGCTTCCGTCTCCTGCCCCGATGCGGTGTGCGCCGCTGGGTCGCGAGCCTGCTCCTACTCTTGCTCTTGCCTTGGGCGGCCCCCGCCCGCGCGGACCAGCTCAAGCTCCGCGACGGCCGGACGATCGACGGTCGGATCGTCCGCGAGGACGCCGACGCGCTGAAAGTGGAGTTGATCCGCGGGGCGGTCCTGATCGCACGCACGGACGTCGTCGAGATCGTAAGACAGAAGGGCGTCGTGGATTTCCTGGAGGAGAAGCTCCTCGAGCTCTCGCCGGCGCAGCCTCGCAAGTACCTGGACTCGGGCAAGTGGTGCGTCGAGGTCGCGAAATACGAGGAGATGGGGCAGCGGCTCATCCAGCTCTCCATGGCGCTGGACCCGCGCTGCTACGCGGAAGGAAGCCTCTATCTGGGCGACATGGCCGTGCGCCGGAAAGAGCGGCGCGCGGCCGCGGAGTACTTCGCTTCCGCCCTGCTCGCGGAGCCCGGCAACCCCCAGGCCCAGGCCCGCTACGAGCAGATGAAGGACGCCGTGCGTGAAATCCGGCAGGGCGCGGACGAGCGCCTGGTGGCCGGCATGGAAGCGCTGCGAAAGGGGAGTTTCGAGGAAGCCGCGCAGGCGCTCGCGGTTGGGGAGGCCAGCCTGCTGCGCCCCGTGTGCGAGACGCTGCTGGGCATGCCCCTCGCCGACGTGGTCGCGTATTGCCAGTCGCGGGTTCCCTGCCGGGCGTGCAGAGGGACCCGGCAGGTCGACTGCGGCGGGTGCAAGGGGCGAGGCGCGAACGACTGCCAGGTATGCATCGGCCAGGGGTTCCGCGTTTGGAAATCTGTGAACGGCGTGGAGACCAAGGATTGCCGCGCGTGCAACGGCTGGGGAAACGTGCTCTGCGACCGCTGCAAACCGTATCGCGTCATGGTTCCTCCGGAGCCGAACTCCGCGGAGGCTCCCGGCGGCCAATCGCCGGCGCAACCCCCCGTCCAGCCGGCGGGTCAGCCGGTCGCGCCGCCCGCCGGCAGCGCTCCGCCCGTGTCTCCGGGGGCCGGCGTGCCGCCGGTCGGCGGCGGGAAAGGCCCCGTGCGCCTGGAAGCGAACATTCCCGGCGACGCGTACCTGCGGAAGTGCAGCCGGGTCCAGGGCGGGAAGCTCTCGTGCAGGAGCTGCCCGGCGACGGAACCGAAGAGCGTGCCGGCCCCCGCCGCGAACCAGCTCGCCGCGTGCTGCGACTACCTGGCCAGGATGCGGCAGGGCGCGCTCACGCAGACCGAGCAGACGCGCGGGCGCATGCTCCGGGTCGGCGCACCGGGCCGCACGCGCGAGGCGGCTGAGTTGCTCGCGACACCCGTCTGGTGGAACAAGAAGTGGGTGTCCGTCGCGGACCGGTCGGCCGCCGACTCCTCGTTTCAGGCGCGCGCGACCGACGAAGAGCAGGACCGCGCGGCGATCCGAAAGGCCGCTCTACCCCTCCAGTCCGGCGCGGCTGCCCCCGATGCCTTCGAGGCGTCGTTACGCAAGACGTTTTCCCTGGGCGCGGTCTCCGACGCCGCCGCCCAACCTGTGCAGGTGACCGACTTTTCCATAGGGCCGAGGGCGAAAGAGGACGAGTCGACCGGTCCGTGCGTGGCCGAGGACCCCGGCTCGTCTTGCCTCCGCCCTTTTCTCGTCCAGGTCGCGCAGCGATTCGCGACGCGACGCGTCGTGCTGGAAACCGTCGATCGCGACGCGCTCCCCGTTTCCGCCGAGCTGAACCTCTCGTCGCTGCTCGCCACCCCCGGGCTCAGCGTGCGGATTTACTACACCGTGGTGGACGTGCGGGAGGATGTCGCACCGTCCGGCGAACGCGACGTGGCCACGCGCCATTTCGTGGTGAAAGTGCCGCTGGTGGATTTCGTCGACGCCGGCGGAAAAATCGTCGCGTCGTCGCGCTGAGCGCCCGCGCAAAAATGACCGCGCAGATTCGGACCTCGAGGCTCCTGGGGGCGCGGCCCTCTGGTCCACGCCCCCAGGCATCGGTCGATCCACGAAAGTGTAAAGGGATGCTTGCGCGGGCGCTGAGCGGGGGAGTCGCGCGCTGTTCCGGGCTACTTGTCGCCCGCGCCCGCAGCCGGTCGCGGTTTCAGCAGCACGCCGGCGCCCTCGAAGCTCAATTCGGCATCCAGGATGAACGCGAAGATGCGGAACACCTCGGGCAACGGCCGGTGCTCCGTGAAGAGCCACACGTTGCTTTTTTTGAAGGATGCGTCGCCGAAGCGCAGCGGCACTTCGCTCTTGCTCGCGAGCCGCTCACGAACCAGGTCCGCGGGCGCATGGTTGTAGTCCGCGGTGAGGCAGTGCTCCGCGAGCCGGGCGACCGTGCGCGCCCCCTCGGGCGTGGCCTGCGCACCGGAACTTGGCGGGCGCGTAGCGGCCTCCAACGCCCGTAGCCGGTCGGGCGTCGTCACCAGCACGGTGCCCCACGCGACGCGGTGGACCAGCCCGAGGCCCGGGAGCGTGTCTTTCAGCAGCTTCTGCAACGAGGCGTCTTCCTCGCGGACCGTGACCTTCACCAGGCTCGGATCGATCGGCTCCGCCCTTCGCAGCATGGCGTCGTCGATCGCAAACCCCACCTCCCCCTGCTCGCGGAGCCATCGCAGCAGGTCCGCGAGGCTTTTGTCCTGGAGCTGGACTCCGATCCGCGTCCACCGGAGTCGTCGCTCCACCTCCTCGTCGGTTTCCGGTAGTGACGCCCACTGCACCCATTTCTGGCGATCCTCCGCCGACTCCCAGAGCGTCGTGTGCCAACTCTCGCCGAGCTTCTCGAAGCGGGTGCGCGCCGTGAACCGGTCCCCCATGTGGCACGCAAACCAGGCGCAGTTGTCCTCGAACCAGGACTTGTTCTCGAAACGATCGCGCAGGTCCAGGAGGCCCTGTCGCAACCGGGGCCAGTCGACGTGGGACCCGGTGAGCAGCTCGTCCTCGTCGGCGAAGTCCTTCACGCTCAGAACGATTTGCGCGTAGAGCGCAAGCCCGAGGGTTCTCTTGGTGGCAGCCGCGGCCTCGGCCGCGAAACGCTCCCAGTCTCCGGGCGCCCCGTGCCAGCGAGGGAGCAGGTAGGTGGCCTTTCGCCGGTAGAACTCGGTGTAGGCGGGCTCGAGCGCCACGGCCTTGCGAAAAAGCTCCTCGTACTTCTCGCGCGGCCAGCCCTGTCCGAGGGCGACGGTCTGCAGCGCGGTGTACACGCCGGGGACGCGTTTGGGGAGCGCCTCCGCCCGCTCGAGGAGCGCCTTCGCCGCCACCAGCCGCTCCCGGAAGCCGCGCCATTGCTCGTCGTGCACGTTCGACGCCCAGTCGTTTCCGCGCGCGGCCCAGGCGTGGCCGGTGAGCGCCTCGCCGTGCGCCGCGAGGGCGGTGGGGGAGCCGGGGAGCCGCTTCTCCCAGCGCTCGAACCGCTCGAACATGCGCTCCCACGCGCCGGCCGCCGCCGGGTCGGGCGGTTCGTCGAGCGCGTCGTAGAAGCCCTCCAGCTCCCAGTCCCCCTCGTCGTTGCGGGTCTTTTCGGCGAAGAGCTTGTCGGCAAGCTGGTCCAGTTCCGCAAACCGCTCCTCTGCGAAGAGCGTGCGCACGCGCCCGGGGAGCGCGTCGGCTGCCTCGTGGCCCGCGGTCGCGCCTTCTCCCTCGGTCGTTTTCTCGGGCCGGCTCAGGAACCACCACACACCACCAGCCGCCCCAGCGAGCGCGAGCAGTCCCACGACGAGCTTTAGAAGCGGCGGCGCGGCTCGCCCCGAAGTGCCGAGTGTGTAGGCTCGCATCAGGTCCCTCCTCTCGAAGCGTGCATCCGCCGTGCAGTGTACCACCATCGCCGCATTCTGTGAAAGCCCGTCGACGGCGTGACTCAACGGAGCAAAAGTCTGTTTTTCCGGCAACGAATTCTCGCTTGACCCTTCGCGGAGTCGGCGAAGTTCGCGGTTCCTCCAGCGCAGATCGTCTGCGGGACCGAGTCCGCGGACAACGTCGGATACGCCGAGACCGCTCCCTCACGGTCGCGGTTCGGTGTTGCGGCGCTCCTCCCTTCGCGGTGATTTCGTCTGTCGGTGTTTTCGGCGTCTTCGGTGGCTCGTCCCATTGGTTGGGGCCATCGACTGCTGTGGGACCTCCGCGGTTGCGTCGGCGTTCGACCGTGCACGAGACGTCCCCGGTCGACCGCTCCCCGCTTGAACGCCGGCGCCGGCCGCCTCCACCGGCATTTCCCTTGCCCCGCCGGGCGACCGCGGCTAGAATGCTCCAAGTGAAACTCAGTTTCAATTGAGGCTACGCTCGTGGGCCGGGCGATGGACGCCTTCCTCCGTTTCCTGGAGTCCCGGAAGCTCAAGGTGACCGGGCCCCGGCTCGCGATCGCACGGGAAATCTTCGGGCGCAAGAAGCACTTCACTCCGGATGATCTCGTGGACCGCGTGCGCCTCCGGGACGGGCGCATCGGCCGGGTCACCGTGTACCGCACGCTCGCCCTTCTCGCCGAGAGCGGCCTGCTCGGCCGGCTCGACGTGGGGCGGGGAAGAAGCCTCTACGAACCCCTCTCCGGCGTGCCCCACCACGACCACCTCGTGTGCGTCCAGTGCGGCGGGATCGCGGAGTTCCAGAACCACGAGATCGAGCGGCTCCAGGACAACGTGGCCCGGAGCCGCGGCTTCACGATCACCGCCCATGCGTTGAAGCTCTACGGCTACTGCAAGAAGTGCCGGCCGCGCCTCGTCCCTGGCCACCGCAAGGCCGCGACCGCGTCGCCGCGTCTGACTTTCGACGGCATCGCCGGCCGGCATCCGGCGAACCGGGCCTTTCCCAAGCCCTACGGCCGGCCGCGGCCGCTGCGCGGGCCGCTGGGGCTTTGACCTTGTCGAGCGCCACGAAAACCAGGGATTGCACGGATTTCACAGATTGGAATCGTCGCAAGCTGTGACACAACAGCCCAAAAGCTTGTTTTTTGGGCAACGCTTTCCCCGCGGAAATTCGCGAAGTTGGCGTAATTCGCGGTTCTTCGTCGATCGCGGGCGGGACCGAACCCGAAAGATCCGAAGGACGCGCCGAGACCGCTCCCTCACGGTCACGGTTCGGATCGGCTGCGCCCATCGATTCGCAAGAGTTTCTTCCTTCGGCGTCTTCGGCGTTTTCGGTGGCTCGTCCCTTCGGTTGCGGCCATCGGCTGCTCTGGGAAAGCCGTGGTTCCGTTGCCGGTTTTCGAGCTGCGCTCTGGTTGCAGTCCTATCGCACTCCCCCGGAGGTGAAACACCCGATGTTCCAGACCTTCGTCGTCTCCCTTCGCGAAGGGATCGAGATCGCCCTCGTGATGGGGATCATCCTGGCCTACCTCCAGAAAATCGGCCGGCCCGAGCTGACCCGCTGGGCCTGGGGCGGCTTCGTCGCCGCGCTCCTCCCGAGCATCGCCGGCGCCCTCTGGCTCTCCGACGCCCTCTCCGCCCTCAAAATCAACGAGGAGGTCTACGAGGGCGTGCTCATGCTCGTGGCGGCGTTCTTCGTCGGCACCCTGCTCGTCTGGATGTGGAAGGCGGGCCGTCACCTGAAGGCCGAGATGGAAGGGCGCATGGCCCACCTCACCGGCGCCGGCGCCGCGGGCTTCGGCATCGCCGCCTTCGCCTTCGTCACCGTGTTCCGCGAAGGCGTGGAACTGCTCCTCTTCATGAACGGCTTCCAGGCCACCTCCGCGCACTTCCAGAAAGTGGAAGGGTTTCTCCTCGGCGGCGGCCTCGCCCTCCTCTTCGGCGTGGCCTTCATCCGCGGCACCGTGCGCGTCAATCTCGCCAAGTTCTTCACCGTGACCTCGGTCCTCCTCGGTTTCCTCACGCTTCAGCTTCTCGTCGGCGGCATCCACGAGCTATCCGAGGCGCAGCTCCTGCCGGCAAGCCGCGCGGAGATGGCCGTCATCGGCCCCATCGTGAACGACACCGGCGGCCACTTGTACCTCTTCGCCGCCGTCCTCGTCCTCTCCGTCCTCTGGGTCACCTTCGCCTCCAGCCAAGGAGGAGGGCCGGCCCCTGCCCGTGCCCCCGCCCCCGCGTCCGTTTCAGCGGGCGGCGTTGCGGCTACGGCCGCCAACCCGGCGGAGCAGCGAAAGGTCCTGGCCCGTGCCCGCTCCGAAAAGGCCTGGCGCGTCACCCTCGCCGCCGTCGGACTCGCCGGGGGCGTGCTCCTCCTCGGGTCCTCCGCACACATGGCGCCGCCCGCGCGCTCCGAGGCCGAGGTCCTTCCACAGGAGGCCGGCGGCAACGTCCTCAGGGTCCCGCTCGCTCCCCTCGAGGACGGCAAGCTGCACTTTTATCGAACCACCGCCGCGGGCGGCGAGGTCCGACTGCTTGCGCTGAAGACGGGCGACGGCGCCTATGCGGTGACCCTCGACGCGTGCCAGATCTGCGGTCCTGAGGGGTACTACCAGGAAGAGGACCAGGTCATCTGCCGCCACTGCGGCGCCCCCATCCTCGTGAGCACGATCGGCGCCGAAGGGGGCTGCAACCCGATCAAGGTCGAGGCCGCGGTCCGCGAGGGCTCGCTCGTCTTCAGCCTCGCCGACGTCGAGCGGTCCTGCGAACACGTCAGCAAGTGAGCCGCCCATGCTCGCCACGCTCGTCTGGGAAAACTTGAAGCGCGACCGGAAAAAAAAGCTGCTCTCGGTTCTCTCGGTGGTGACCGGGATCGGGCTCGAGACCGCGCTGCTCAACGTCACGCTCGGGATCAACGACCACCTCGGGCAGGAGCTGCGGCGCTACGGGGCGAACATCCTCGTCGTCCCGGAGGGGGAACTCGCCCCGCTCTCCGCCGGCGGCGTGCGGCTCGGGGGGCTGGGGGAGGGGCGAACCCTGGACGAGTCCGCGCTGCCCGCGCTGCTCCGCATTTTCTGGAGGAACAACCTCCTCGGGGTTTCACCCTACCTCTATGCCCCTGCGTGCGAATCGCAAACGGGCCGGTCCCTGCTGCTCGTCGGCACGTGGTTCGGCGGGACCTTCGGCGGCGGTCCGGGAAACGGCGGCGCCGGCCTCCCCGGCGCGCGAGGCGTGCCCGCGGGCGCGCGCGCGGTCTCCCCCTGGTGGCGCGTGGACGGGCGCTGGCCCGACGACACGGGGGGAGACACCGGCGCCGGCGCCGTCGAGCGGTGCCGGCTGCTGCTCGGTGCGGACCTCGCCGCCGACCTGCGCGCGCGCCCCGGCGACCGGCTCGAGCTCTCCTGTGGGGAGCGCTTCCTCCTCTGCGAGGTCGCCGGCATCCTCCACACGGGTGGGTTCGAGGAAGGACAGGCGTTCGCCCACCTCGGCGCGGTCCAGCGCCTGGTCGGCCGGCCCGGCGCCGTCGCCAAGGTCCTGGTGAGCGCGCTCACCGTGCCCGAGGAAAAGGCGCTGCGCGACCTCGACGCCCTCACCCCCGCGGAGCGCGAGCGCTGGAGCTGCACGCCCTACCCTTCGACCATCGCCCGCCAGCTCCAGAACGCCCTGCCGGGCTGCCGGGCCGAACCGATCCTCGCGGTCACGCGGGCCGAGGGGCGCTTCCTCTCGAAGGTCCACCTCCTCCTCGTCCTCGTCACCGCGCTCGCGCTCCTGGCGGCCGCGCTCGGCGTCGCCACGACGATGTCCTCGGTGATCCTCGCGCGGCGGCAGGAGATCGCTCTGATGCGGACGCTCGGCGGCGGCACCCGGCCCATCCTGCTGCAGTTCCTCGCGGAGAGCTGCCTGCTCGGGCTGGCCGGGGGGCTCGCGGGGTACGGGCTCGGCGTCCTGCTGTCTCAGGTGATCACCCTACACGTCTTCGGCGTGCCCGGAAGCGTCGTCCCGTCCCTTCTCCCGCTCATGCTGCTCCTCTCTTGCGGCATCGTCTTCGCCGGCTGCCTGCGCCCGATCCTCACCACGCTCGCGCTCCAGCCGATCCTGGTGCTGAAGGAGGGCGCGTGAACCGTCTTTTCCCCAAGCTCGTCCTCCGCTCCCTCACGCGGCGGCCCATGCGCTTCGCGGTGGCCTCGCTCGCCCTCGCGCTCGGCACGTCGATGGTCGCGCTCGCGCTCAATCTCTCCTTCGGGATCCGGGGCAACCTCCAGCGCGCGGCGGCGGAGTTCGGCGCGAACGCCTACCTCGTGCCGCGGGCGGAGGGGACGGAGGTCGGCGCCGGCGGACTCTCGTTCGGCACGGCGGGCGGCGCGCGCGGGATCCCGGCCGCGTCGCTCGCGCACGCCCTCGCGGCGCTCGGCGAAGGGGTGCAAGCCCGCGTCGTCGCGCTGGTGCGCGCATCGGTCGGGAGCGAAGAGGTGCTGCTCGCGGGTACCGACCCGGCGCGCGTGGCCGCGTTCCGTCCCTGGTGGACGCTGCAAGGCCCGGGCTTCGGCGCGGAGCCGGCCGGCGGGTCGGGACTCCAGGTCGCCGCGAGTCCACGTCTCGCCGCCCGTCTGGCGTGGCGGCTGGGAGAGCGGCGAAAGTTCAGCGCGGCCGGTGGCGAGCGCGAGGCTGTGCTCGTCGCCCTCATCGACGGGATGGGGGAGGAGGAGGGGCTCGCGATTGCGCCCCTCGAGGCCGTGCGCGCCCTCGCGGCGGACGCGGGGCTGTCGAACTACGTCGAGGTGCGCGCGAGCTCGGCGGCCGAGATTCCCTCGCTCCGGGCACGGCTCGAGCGCGAGGCGCCGGAGACGCTCCTGCGCGGTCTCGATCAGGTGAATGCGGCCGAGGAGGCCGTGCTCGCCCGCATCGAGTGGCTGCTCGCCCTGATTTCCTGCGTGGTGCTCACGACCGCGGGGATCGCCGTGACCGGCGCGCTGACGCTTTCGGTCATGGAGCGCCGGCCGGAGATCGGACTCATGAAGGTGCTCGGGGCCGGGGGGCGACAGGTCCTCGCTCTTTTTTTGACGGAGGGCGCGCTCGTGGGCGTCGCGGGCGGGCTGCCCGGGGGCCTCCTGGGCCTTGCCCTTTCGGACCTCGTCGCGCGTCAGGTGTTCGGGACGGCGCCGGGCGTGGACCTCCGCGTTCCGTTCGTCGCCCTCGGGACCGGCGTCGCCGTCGCCCTCGTTTCTTCGATCGTGCCCGTCCGCCGCGCGCTCGCGGTGGATCCGGCCGTCACCTTGCGAGGGGAGTGACCGCTCATGGCCGTCGCGATCCGCACCGAACGCCTCGCCCGCGAGTACAAGGGCGTCTCCGCGCTCGGCGGCGTGGACGTCGAGGTCCAGGAAGGGGAGTGGGTCGCCGTGATGGGCCCTTCCGGTTCGGGCAAGAGCACGCTCCTCAACGTGGTCGCGGGGCTCGACCGTCCCACGGGCGGACGGGTGGAGGTCCTGGGCCGCGACCTCGGCGCCCTGGACGGTGCGCGGCTTGCCGAGTTTCGTCGCGATCACGTGGGCATCGTGTTCCAACAGTTCCATCTCATCCCGTACCTCACCGCCCTCGAAAACGTGATGCTCGCGCAGTACTTTCACAGCATGACGGACGAGGCGGAGGCGAAGGGGATGCTCGACGGCGTGGGGCTGGGGGACCGCGCCCACCACCTGCCCTCGCAGCTTTCCGGCGGCGAGCAGCAGCGGGTGTGCATCGCGCGCGCCCTCGTGAACCACCCGCGGCTGTTGCTCGCCGACGAGCCGACCGGCAACCTCGACGAGCGAAACGAGCGGCTCGTCATGGACCTTTTCCGCGAGCTGCATCGGAAGGGGCACACGCTCGTGCTGGTGACGCACGACCTCGACATCGGCAAGCTCGCGCAGCGGCGCGTCCTGCTCAATCACGGCGCCGTGGTGGAGCCGCACATGGTCTTCGAGTCGATCGAGCGCTACTCGGACGAGGTCCTCGAAATGCTCTGGAAGGCCGGCCAGGACGGGGACAAGAGCCTGCACCACGTCCTTTCGGAGATCCAGGGCATCACCCCGGAAATGGTTTCGCGCATGCAGGAGCTGGGGCTCCTCGAGATTCGCGGGGACAACCTGCTCTTCCAGGAGCGCGGCAAAACGCACGCGCGCGAGGTCGTCCGCCGCCACCGCCTCGCCGAGAAGCTCTTCACCGATGTCTTCGAGGTGAGTCGCGAGGAGATGAAGGCCGGGGCGTGCCAGTTCGAGCACATTCTTTCCGCTGAGATGACCGACAGCATCTGCAGCTTCCTCAAGCACCCGGCGACCTGCCCGCACGGCAACCCGATCCCCACGGGCAAGTGCTGCAGCCGCGGCGGGGCTGGACCCTTGCCGGTGGGCGGGGCGAGATAACCTACCTGGCAGTGGTTTGCGGCTACGCGCCAGCGCCGGACACGGTTTCGGACCCGGGAGTATTGTTGGGAATTCTGCAGTTTGGGTTCGAATCTGAGAGTGGACCTCCGAGCTTTCGGGGGCTACAATGTACTCTTGTTCTTTCGTCCAGGTGTCCTGGGGGGGGAGTCATGAGGGAACCCCGAAAACCCCACTCATTGCCGATCAGTAGAGGAGGTTCCATTGTGAGCACGAAGGCGCTCTCTCGCGAGACGAGCCCGAGGCCCTCAGTTGTGAACCGGGATCTTGAAAGCCAGCTTGAGGCGAAGCGGGCGAAGATCAAGAGCGATGGATATCCTATGTCCATCGGCGAGCTGATCAGCATGTACGAACAGCACGAAATCGACCTTCATCCGGAATTCCAGCGATTCTATCGCTGGTCCCCTCTGCAGAAATCGCGCCTCATAGAGTCGCTGCTGTTGGGGATTCCCATTCCTTCGATCTTCGTCTCGCAACGGCAGGACGGTGTGTGGGACGTCATCGACGGGCTGCAGCGCCTCTCTACGATCTTCGAGTACGTGGGCATCCTTCGCGATCAAGACGGCAACTTGCTCCCGGCTCTGGAGCTGCAAGGCACGCGTTTCTTGCCGGCTCTGGGCGGTAAGAAATGGGGTCTTGCTGATGGCGCACCTGACGCACTCGGGTCAACAAACCAGCGCCTGATCAAGCGGGCGAAAATCGATGTCAAGATCGTACTTCGAGAAAGCGACGACTCGAGCAAGTACGAACTCTTTCAGAGGTTGAACACCCTGGGCTCTCCTCTTTCCGATCAGGAGGTGAGGAATTGCCTGTTGATCATGGCCAAGCGGGAAGTGTTCGCCTGGCTCCGCAACCTGTCCGGCGATGAGCATTTCCGCCATTGCATTGCGATCTCGGATCGGGCGGCGGACGAACAGTACGACCTCGAGCTCGTGGTGCGCTTCCTGGTCCTGAGGCGGCTGTCCGACCCTGATCTCCGGAAGGTCGTTGACCTGGGTGACTTCTTGACCGAACGGATCGTCTCTCTGGCCCTGGATCCCGGCTTCAAGCCGGAACACGAAGCAGCAGCCTTTCAGTTTGCGTTCAAGACGCTGGACCAGAACCTCGGCGAGGACTCGTTCAAGCGGCATGACCCGGCTCGAAATGGATTCGTGGGTGGGTTTCTCATTTCGGCGTTCGAGGTTCTCGCTCTTGGGCTGGGTTATCACTACGAGACCTACCGGAATCGGGACTTGCGCAAGGACGTGGTTGGAGTGGCAAAGGGACTCTGGGGAAACCAGCAGTTTGTCGAAGGGATCGGCTCTGGAGTTCGAGCTTCTTCTAGGATCCCCGTCACGATCCCGCTCGGCCGAAAGCTGTTCAAGTCTTGAGACTGCAGACGCCGGACGACTTGCATGGAGCGTTGGATCGTGACCTCTCCTGGCGCAAGCGTGAGATCACGACCGCGAGGTTTGCCTTGGCGGACCTTCGTGAACATGTGAAGCCCATCTGGTTGCGGGCCTCTGTTTGCCTACTCTATGCGCACTGGGAGGGGTTCGTAAAATTTGGCGCGTCCGCATACCTCAATTTCGTCTCTCTGCGCCGGCTTCGCCTTCGAGAGTTGCCGCCGAGCCTTGTAGCCCTCTGTCTCCGTGGTGAACTCCGAAATCGAGATGCAACGGAGCGCCTCTCCGTACATGCGTCTTTGGTTCAGGTCCTAATGGGGGGAATGCACGAACGGCGCGAGCTTCCGTGGGCGGAAGCCCTGCGTGGGGTGGCCAATCTCAACTCCGACCAGTTGCGCGAGATCACGGTCCTGCTGGGCTTGCAATCCATTCGCTATGAGACCAAGAAAGCCTTCCTCGACGAAAGGCTCCTGGCAAACCGAAACCGAATCGCGCACGGGGAGCGCGTTGACATCGCTCCTGCTGAGTACGACGAAATGCACGCGAGCGTGCTGGAGCTCATCGGGTGGTTTCGAGACGATCTTGTTGAGGCCGTGGACCGTAGAGCCTACGTGAAGTCCTAAGCCTTCATCCCGCGGCCGGGATCGCCGCTCCCGCGCGGACCGGCACGCAATCAAGCGGCGTGGCAGACGGCTCTTGCGTCAGCGGACTCGTGCGCCCGGAGGCGAGAACGGGGACCAGTGGCCGTGACGCCAGGCCCGTAGCCGGCGGAGAACGATGCTGGGCGGGCTGTGCTCGCCGTCTCCATCGGATCACTCATCGGTCGAGCTCCCTCCTTGCGCCATGGATCGACAGGCTGGGCTCCCCTGGGTTCATCGTATCCGAAGGGCGCAAGAGGGCGCACCTGAATTCCCCGACGTGCGTAGTCGCGACCGAGATCCCAACGCGGGGTGGGTATTCGCTCCCTCCGTCGCCAATTGACGTTGCACCCGGCCCCGCCTCCGGAGTACAATCCCCCGCGGTCCGTGCGCGAGGGTCCGCCCGTGGAAGAACGGCCGACACCCGGCCCGACGCTCAGCCAGCTCGCCCAGAGTCTGAAGGAGGCCGCCCTGAGCGGCCCCCTCTCCCAGGCCCAGGCGGCGGAGCTGGACCGCATCATCCACGCCCTGCGCGAGGGGGAACGCGCCGAAGGGTCGGTCGGTCCCCTGACGCGCGCGATGGCCGGCCGACTCCCGCAGCACCCCGCGCTCCATTTCGACGACACGCTTGCGAGCGCGGGCCCGACCGCGGACGCGACCGGTCCCGGTCCCGCATCGGGGCACAGCCCCGCACTCGACCCCGCCGCCTCCCCTTCGTCCTCGCTCTCGCTGTCCCCGCGCGGAGAGGGGCTCACCCCTCTGGAGCAGACGCTCCGCGTGAACGACGGCGAGGCCACAGTCGGCCGCGCGGCCGTCGCGGGCGCCGATCCACTCTCCGCCCGCTCCGGCGCCGAGTCCACGGTGCTCGCAGGTCGTTACGAGATCCTCCAGGAGCTGGGCCGGGGCGGCGTCGGCGTCGTCTACCGCGTCCGCGATCGACAGCTCGAGCGCGAGGTCGCGCTCAAGCTCCTCCTGCTCGGCGACCGCGCCGACCCCGAGGACGTCAGCCGCTTCCATCGGGAGGCCCAGGCGGCCGCCAGCTTGCAGCACGTGGGCATCGTGCAGGTGCTCGACGTCGGGAACGCCGAGGGCCGCCCCTTCTACACGATGGAGCTGATCGCCGGGCAGGGGCTCGCCGCGGTCGCCCGGCGCCTCGAACTCTCGCCGCGCGAGTCGGCAGAGATCACCCGGCAGCTCGCGGAGGCCATCCGGTACGCGCACGCCCACGGCATCCTCCATCGCGACGTCAAGCCCGGCAACGTGATCCTCGTCCGCGAGCACGAGGGCGCCGGGCCGCGCCTCAACGTGAAGATCCTCGACTTCGGGCTGGCGAAGTTCGCGGAACGCGAAGTCCAGATGCCCGAGGCGCGCGATCCGGAGAAGTCGCTCCGGACGCTCACGCGCACCGGCGCGATCCTCGGCACGCCTTCCTACATGAGTCCCGAACAGATCGGGGGCTCGGCCGGGCTCGACGCGCGCACCGACATCTACTCGCTCGGCGCGACGCTCTACGAAATGCTTACCGGCCGTCCTCCCTTTCACGATGCGCCGACGCTCGCGAACCTCCTCCAGCGGATCGAAAACGAGGACCCGCTCCCGCCGCGGCGGACGGTCCCCGATCTCGACGCGGACCTCGAGACGATCTGCCTCAAGTGTCTCCGCAAGGAACCCAAGGACCGCTACGCGACCGCCGCCGCGCTCGCGGAGGACTGCCGGCGCTACCTGGCCGGCGAGCCGATCTCGGCGCTGCCGCTCGGCACGGTGGCGATCGTCTGGAGGAGGGCCAAGCGGAATAAGGCCGCGGCGATCCCGCTCGCCGCGCTCGTGGTGCTCGTCTTCGGCGTCGGGGGGGCGTGGAGCGCGCGCGCCGTGCTTCGGCGGGCCGACCTCGTGCGGTCGCGTGCCGCCGCGTGGGAGGAGCTCGAGGCCGGTCGCGTCGATGCCGCGCTCGCCGCCGCCCTGCACGCCGAGTCGCTCGCCCCGGACGACCCGGAGATCGAGGCCCTGGTCGCGCGCGTGCGCGCCGAGGAGCTGGCGGCGCGGGGAGAGGCGGCGTTCGGTGCGTACCTCGCGGCCCGCGACGAGGCCCTGGCCCTCGAGGCGCGGCACGACGCCCTGCGCAAGGCCACGGAGGGCAAGCGCGCCCACGAGGACAAGAAGCCGCTCTGGGACCTCGCCGCCGACCTGCAGTCGGTCTGGCAGCGGCGCGAACGACACTTCGCCGGGGCCGTCGCGGCCTTCACGGAGGCGCTCGGCCATTGGAACGAGCACCCGACCGCCCGCGTCCGACTGGCCGACCTCAACTGGGACCGCTTCCTCCAGGCCGAGCGGTCGCGCAACGTCGTCGAGCAGCACGCGTACCGGGAGCTGGTGCTCGGCTTCGCGCCCGAGAAATACCAGGACGTGGTGCGGGGGGAACGCGAGACGACCGTCCGCTTCCTCCTGCCGGCCGGCTGGGAGCGGGGCGTGGTCGAAACCTACCTGTACAGGTACGAGTCCCATCCTGCGCCGCCGGTCCTGGTGCCGGTCCCGTTCGACCCCGGCATGCGCGCGACGTGCGGCGAGGCGCGGCTCGGTCCGGCCGAGCCGCTGCCGCTCTCGCTGCTTGCGACGCCGGAGCCGGAAGGGCCGCGCTCCTTCTCGGCTGCCCAGTTGGCCGAGCTGGAGCGACATACGCAAGCGCTGCTGTCGGCGGGCGAGGACGCGGCCGCGGTGCCGGGGCTCGACCTGCTCACGCGCGCGGTCCCCGCGTCGGCGGAGCATGCGTACCGGCTCGCTTGCGCACTGCTCGCCGTCTCGTCGGGACCGGACCCGCGGCAGCGGCTCCTCGACGCCGTGGGGGGCGGCAAGGGCAAGGGGACGATCGAAATTCGCGGCATCGGCGGCGGCGGAGGGGGCGGCGGCGGAGGGGGCGGCGGCGGAGGGGGCGGCGGCGGAGGGGGCGGTCCGCGTCCGGAGCCGGCGCCGCTGCCTCGGATCGAGCTGCCGCCGAATTCGTGGTTGGGCCTTCTGCAGGAAGGGGCGGCTACGGCGGCCTGGAGAGAGGCGGTCTTCCTCTCCCTGGCCGAGGCGCTCCGTCGAGGCAGCGCGGACGCGGCCCGCCTGGGAGTGGATGCGCGCCTCGCCGCGCTGCGGGAAGACCCGCGCTTCCTGGTGTTCCTGGCGGTAGCGCGTGGCGAAGTCCCTCGGAGGCATGCGCGCCTGACGCACACCGTGCCCGGCTCGCAGGCCGAGCGGCTGGGGTTTCGGGCGGAGGACGTGGTCGTGGCCATCGGGCGCGCGGGACAGGCCGATGCGCCTGCGGAGACGGCGGACCAGGTGCGTGCGCTCGTGCAGGCGGTGCCGCGGGGCGAGGCCTTCGACGTGGTGCTCCAACGCGGCGCGGCGCGAGTGCGGGTGAGCGCGATCGGCGGGGAACGGCTGGGCATCGAGATGGCGCCCGTGGACCTTCGGCCGGAGGGGCCGACCGCATTCCCGCTGCGGCTCGTCGAGGCGGACGAAGGCGCGGCGACGAACGGCGGTGGGGGCGCGCGGGCGGGCGCGGCTGCCGCGGCGCGGGCCTCGGACCCCGCGCTTGCGGCGCGCGCGCGGAGCGTGCACCTGCTCGCGCAAACACCGCGGAACCGCGTGGATCTACACCCGACTGCGGCCGGCCGAGCCGGTGGGGGACAGGAGGCCGTGTTTCGAGTGCGGCTGCCGCGCGGATCGTATCTGCTCGTGGTGGCCTCGGGGCAAGGGCTGCTGGAAGTACGCTATCCGTTCATCGTGGAGCGGGACCGGGACTGGAAGGAGGACTGTGAGCTTCCGGCCCTGGGCGGGGCGCCGGTTACGCCGCCGGGCGTGGACGCGGAGGAGGCCGGGTCGCCGCGCTACTGGGTGTACATCTCGCCGGGGCCCTACCAGGCAAGCGGCGATCCGCTGGCGCAGCAGGCGCCGGCGCGCGACGCCGGCGCGGTGCGCGTGCCTCGGGGCGTTGCCGGCGGGGGGACGGGGACGGCCGCGGGCGCGGGGGCTGCGGGCGCGGCCTGCGGCGGCGCGGGCGCGGGGACCGGGTATTTCATCGGCCGGTTCGAGGTGTCGAGCGCGGTCTACCTTTCCTACTTGAATGACCGGGGCTGGCACAATCCCGAGGAGGCGTTCGCGAGGTGTCCACGAGGGACCGTGCTGGTGAACGAGGAGTCCGCTTTCTGGGCGATGAACGCGAAGGGGCTGCTGCAGATTCGCGCGCGGAGAGCCGGGTGGAGGGACGACTGGGCGGTCTTCTGCGTGACGTGGACGGACGCGGAGGACTTCTGCCGATGGATGACGGCGCGGGTGGGAGGCGGGCGGTGGGAGTACCGCCTGCCGACGGAGGACGAGTGGGAGAAGGCGGCCCGGGGGCCGGATGGCCGGTATTTCCCGTGGGGGGACGAGTCCGACCCGTCCTTCTGCCGGATGCAGGAGTCGCGCTCGGGGGAGCGGCCGCCGGGTCACGAACCGCGCGGACTCTTCCCGCTGGACGAGAGCCCGTACGGTGTGCGCGACATGGCGGGCGGCGTGAGCGAGTGGACGGCGAACGAACCGGGGGCGCGGGGGCGGTGGCGGATCCTGAAGGGGGGAGCCTGGGCCTCCTCGATGCCGCTCTGTCGGGCCGCGCACCGGGTGGCCACGGGCTCGGAGTACCTGGACTCGTACCTGGGGTTCCGGGTGGTGGCGACGCGCCGGGACGCACGGTGAGGCCAGGGCGAGCGGCGGGCCGTGAGGTGGGCGGAGTTGCCCGGCGGGCTGTCCCTTCGCTCTCTGACCGTTCACCACGAAGACACGGAGGCACGGAGACCGCACGGAGGACTTTCTTCAGGCGTATCCGTTCACCACGGGGGCACGGAGAAACGGAGGCCTCACGGAGGATCTTCGCCGGCTTTGCGAACCCACGACTTTCCACCAGCCCTTGTGTCGGGTTTCTTTCTGACAGGATGACAGATCAACGGGATACGGAAGTGGAACATCCCGTTGCTCCTGTTATCATGTCAAAAACAAGTCGGCCGGATTCCCGAATCGACAAGTCGAGCGCTCCGTGCCTCCGCAGTAACACACGCATGCCGCTGAACGGTTTCTGCGCTCTCTCTCCAGCTTGAGGCCCCCGCGTGCATGCCCAGTGCCTCCCCGGGTCTCGCATGCTACGGATCGTGACGTGTTACCTTTTTGCAGGCGAATTGTAATTCGCCATGTTACGAGAGGTGACAAGATCGGAGGTTGGCAAGTCACACATGGAGGGGAAGCCATCTCAGATATTGTCGCAAGACATGTTGTAATAACATCTTGCTGTATTCTAGCGATGGCGCTGGCACGATGGTTGCGAGAAGGCTTCCCGTCGAACGAATGAATATGACACGCGAGAAAGAAACGAGAGTCGGTGACGAACGCTCAACCGACGGGGGATCGAGCCTCGCTTGGCGAGGCACCCGCGGGTGGAAATAGATGAGTTTTCTTTCAACCCCAAGAAAAGCATAGAGGAGTCCACCATGAACGCTCGCAAGATGTTCGGCGCCCGGTTCGGCAAGTCTCGCGCCCAGGCCATGACCGAGTACATCATCATCGTCTCCCTGGTCGCGGTCGCCTGCATCGCGGTGGTCACGGCCTTCGGCAAGCAAGTCGCCAATCTCTTCCGACGCTCGACCAACGCGCTCAACACGGGCACGGTCGCCGCGGCCGAAACGACCGACGCCGGCCGGTTCACCGGAATCAGCGAGTCTTCGGGCGGCGGCGGCGCGGCGGCCGGCGGCGCGGCCCCGGCGGGGAGCTAGCGCACTCGCTCGACCGACACAAAAAAAATACCATCGAGCCTTTCCCCGGCGGGGCCGTCGCGGTGACGCGGCGGCCCCGCTGCATTTTTCGGTTCCCCTTCGGCGGCAGCGTGTCGTCTGGCCCTCAACTTCCTCTCCCCCGCCCCCAACCCCCCGCCCCTCACCGGCCCGCCCCCGGACGCCACGCGACGCGAAAGCCGACGAACTCCGCGCGCACACCGGGCCCGCCCTTCGACCTTGACGTGGCGTAGAGGAAGCGCCGGTCGCCGCTCCAGCAGGACCCGCCGCGCATCACCCGCGCCTCCCCCGAAACTGGGCCCGTCGGGTCCGCCGCGTCCCCGTCGTCGTACCCGGCCCGATACCAGTCCGCGCACCACTCCCAGACGTTGCCGGCCAGGTCCATGAGCCCCAGCGGGTTCGGCTGGAAGCGCCCCACCGGCGCCGTCACCGCGTACCCGTCGTCGTAGCCGTCGATCGTGCCCCACTCCGGAAAGTCTCCCTTCGCGAACGCGTCCGCGAAGTTCCCCGCCCCGGCCGGCGGCGGCCAGCCCTCGCCCCAGAGGCACTCCCGCTGGTCGCGACCGCGCGCCGCGTATTCCCACTCCGCCTCCCTGGGCAGCGCGAGCCCCGACCACCGACAGTACGCCTCCGCGTCCTCCCAGCTCACCATCACCGCCGGCTGCTCGTTGCCGTCGAGGATGTGTTCCTTGTACTCACCCGAATGGTGCGTGGGACGGAAGCGCCGAAACTGGCCGTTCGTGACCTCGGTCTTGCCCAGGAGGAACGGACGCGTGATCCGCACGCGATGTTCGGGGCCTTCGTCCGTGTTCCCCTCCAGCTCCCGCGTCCCCATGACGAAGCCGCCCGCCGGGACCAGGACGAGGACGACTCCGGTTTGCCCGTGTTCATACTCTTCAAAGCCCTGTGGGTTTCGACCCAAAAAGGTCAGCCCGGGGGCGGAAAGGCCGGCCGTTGCCGTGGACGCCGCGCCCCCGCTCCCCGTGTTGCCGCCGCCGCCCACCTTCGCGCGCGCTGCCTGGATCGCCTGCGCCGCCTGCCGCGCCTTCGCGTCCCCGGGCTTTGCCGCCAGCGCTTCGGCGTAGCGCCGGCTCGCCCCCTCAAGATCCCCCTTCGCAACGGCGGCCTCGCCCGCCTGCATCGCGGTTCGGTAGTCCCCCTCGCGAGTCCTGGCCGTCCGCGCGCGCGCCAGCGCATCGCCCGCCTTCGCGTCTCCCGGCCGCGCACCGACCGCCTCGCCGAAGAGCCGCTCCGCCTCGACGAAGTCCCCCTTCCCGAACGCCGCCTCGCCGGCCTCCATCGACCTCCGGTAGTCCGCGGTGCCGCTTCGCGTCGTCTCGCAGCGTGCGACCGCGGCTCGCGCCTTCGAGTCCCCCGGCTTCGCCACCAGCGCCTCGCGGAAGCGACGATCGGCGAATTCGAAGTCCCCCTTTGCCATCGCCTCGTCTCCGGCGGCCATCGCCTTCTTGTACTTCGCCTCGATCGCCTTGGCGTCCTTCGCGCGCTGGACCGACTCGACGGCGTTCGGATCCCCTGGCTTCGCCCGCAGCGCCATCTCGAAGCGCGTCAGGGCGGTGTCGAGGTCGCCGCGCTCGAGCGCCTGTTCGCCCGCCCGAAGCACTTCGGCGTAGGCAGCGGAGGATAGGCCGCCGTGCCCGCGCCCACGCGTCCACCACGACGCGAGCAGCAGAAAACCCAGGACCGAGCCGACGCCCCAGACGAGCGCCGTCGCCATCGGCGAAAGCCCGCGCGCGCGCTTCGGCCTCGTCGTCGCGTCGTCCGGCACCTCCTCGTCCGTCGCAGGCATCGCCTCGGCCATGGCCTCGAGGCCCGGGGGCAGGCCCTGGTCCTCCCCTTCCTCCACGGCCGCCGGTCTCTCGTCTTTTTTTGCGGATGCCCGCGGACGGGCCTTCGCCGGCGTGGCGTTCGCATCGGGGGCGGAGGAGGGGGCGGAGGAGGGGGCGGGGCTCCCCGGGGACGAACCTTGTGTCGGCTTCTTCGTGACGCCGCTCGGCGGGCGCCGGGCCCCGCGCTCCACGCCGACGAGCGCCTCCAGCTCGTGTCGCAGGTCGCGCGCGGACGCCGGTCGTCCTCGCACGTCCTTCGCCAGCGCCCGCAGCACGACCTCCTCCAGCCCCGGCAGGTCCCTTGCCGGCGCGCCCTTCTTGGCAAAGGAGTCGGGTAGCTCAAGCAGGACCTTCATCAACGTCTGCGTCGGGTTGTCCCCGCGGAACGGAAGCTGCCCCGTCACCATTTCATACAGGACGACGCCCAGCGAGTAGAGATCGGCACGCACGTCCACCGCCAGCCCCTGCGCCTGCTCCGGGCTCATGTAGGCGATCGTGCCGACCATCGAGCCTTCCGCGGTCAGGTTCGGCTCGTCCCCGCGTCCCGACCCGGAGCCGGCCTCCGCGCCCGCGGCCGCGCCCGCTCCACCCGACGACCCGGGCAGCGCCTTGGCGACGCCAAAATCCAGGACCTTCACGTCGAGTGCGTCCTTCTCGCCGCGAGACACGACGAGGTTCGAGGGCTTCAAATCGCGGTGCACGACTCCCTTCGCGTGCGCATGCTCGAGGGCGCGCAGGACCTGGAGTGCGATCCGGACGGCCTCGCGCGCCGGGAGTCGCCGCCGCTCCTTCAACTCCGCGGCGAGCGTTCTCCCGGGGCAAAGGTCCATCACGAGGTACAGGATCCCCTTCCACTCGCCCGTGTCGCGCATGGAGACGATGTTGGGGTGCACGAGGTCCATCAGGATGCGCGCCTCGCGAAAGAACCGTTCGCGCGACGGCGCATCCCGCCCGAGCGTGGGGTGGAGCGTCTTGAGGGCGAGCTCGCGCTGCAGCACGCGGTGGTGGACGCGGTAGACTTCGCCGAACCCGCCTCCTCCCAGCACTTCGAGGACCTTGTACTTTTCCCCGAGCACGGCGCCGATCGGCAGGAGGCCGTCGCGTCCGGGAACCGCGGCCGTCTTGGCCGGGAGCGTGCGCGTAGACGCGACCGCCGCCCCGCACCGCGGGCACTTCTTCGCGCCACGAGGAAGCGGGCTGCGGCATGCACCGCAGGCGCCCCCGGACTGACCGGCCATTCGAGCCCTCCCGACCTGCTGCGGATGGTGAACCGCGTGAATTCTAGCCGCGCCGAAGGCGGGCGCGCAAGCGTTTCGCGTTCCTGCTCGCGTCAGCGCCCGCCCGCCGCCCGAGCCCGCAATATGCGCAGCGCGTCTTCCGCGCGCCGGCGCGGCGCCCAGTCGCGACCCGCCACTTCCAGCGCCTTCTCGTAGTCGGCGATGGCGCCGGGCACGTCCCCCCCGGCCTCGCGCGCGGCGGCGCGATTCGAGTAGGCCGTCGCGTACCTCGGCTCCAGCCGGAGCGCCTCGTCGAAGTCCGCGAGCGCGCCCGCGAGGTCCCCCTGCGCGCGACGAACGCCGCCGCGATTCGAGTACGCGATCGCGGAGCGCGGGTCGAGCGCGATCGCCTGATCGTCGTCCGAGCGCGCGCCCGGCAGGTCGCCCCTTGCCTTCCGGGCCACGCCTCGATCGATGTAGGCGGAGACGAATTGCGGGTCGACGCGGATCGCTTCGTCGTAATCGGCCAGCGCGCCCGCGGCGTCCCCCTTCGCCTCCCGAAGCGTCGCCCGCAGGTGCCAGGCGCGCGCGAGCTTCGCGTCGAGCCGGAGCGCCTCCTCGCAATCCGCCAGCGCGCCCGCGGCGTCCCCCAATTTCTTGCGGATGCTCCCACGATGGTTCCACGCCCGCGCGTTCTTCGGCTCGAGCCGCACGGCTTCATGGAAGTCGGCCAGTGCCTCGCGGTACTCTTTCCGCGCTTCCCGTCCGACGCCGCGATTCATCCGGGGGGCCGCGGACCTCGGCGCCAGCTCGATCGCCCGTCCATAGTCGGCCATGGCGCCTTCGGTGTCACCGAGGGCGTCCCGGGCCACGCCGCGTCGATTGTAGAGGTCCGCGGACGCGGGATCGAGTCGCAGGGCCTGGTCGTAATCCGCGACCGCGCCTTTCGGGTCCCGCCGCGCCTGTCGCAGCGCCCCGCGCTCATGATAGGCCTCCGCCGCGTCCGGATTGAGGCGGAGCGCCTCGCCGAAGTCCGAGAGCGCGCCCTCCGCGTCGCCGCGGGCCGCGCGCGCCATGCCGCGCTTCACCCAGCCGTCGGCCCTCCCGGGTTCGGTCCGCACGACGGCGTCGAAGTCCGCAAGCGCCCCGTCCAGGTCGCGCGCGGCCAGTCGGATGCGGCCTCGCGCGAGCCGGCCGTCCAGGTCCGCCGGCTCGGTGCGCATCGCCGTCTCAAAGGCCGAGAGCGCTTCCGCGACCTCCGCGCGGAGGGCGGACTGGGGCTTGGCGCGCGGGCCGGTCGCGCCCAGGAACGGCTCGGCGCGCAGCGCGGCCTCAAAGTCCGAAACGGCCGCGGCGACGTCTCCCCGCCGGTAGCGGGTGAGTCCCCGATGGTAGAGCGCGCGCCCGTGGCGCGGCTCGAGCCGCACGGCCTGCTCAAAGTCGCCGAGCGCAGCCTCCAGGTTGCCGGCGGCCGCGTGCGCGACCCCGCGCCGCGCGTACGCGTTCGCACCCTTCGGCTCCAATCGGATCGCCTCCCCGTAGGCGGCGACCGCGTCGTCGTCGCGGCCTACGGAAACCAGCGCGTCGCCGCGGAGCACCTGCCCATCCGCGGAAGCCGGCTCCAGCCGAACGGCCTCCTCCGCGTCCGCCAGGCCCCCGGCGAAAGCGCCGGCAAGACGACGGCAGACCGCGCGCGCCGTGAGCGAGCGGACATCACCCGCGTCGACGCGGAGGCCGGCGTCGTAGTCCGCCAGCGCCCCGTCGAAATCCCCTTTCGCCTGGCGCGCCAGCGCGCGGCCCGTCCAGGCCGCCACGTAGCCGGGCTCCCGTCGGATCGCCTCGTCGAAATCCGCGATGGCGCCGCTCAGGTCCCCCGAGCTTCTGCGCGCGACCGCCCGGTTGATCCAGCCGAGCGTGTACCCCGGGTCGATGCGAAGGACCTCGCCATAGTCGACGATCGCGGCGGCGAATTCCCCTCGCGCCGCCCGGGCGATGCCCCGATCGAAGAGCGGACGCAAGTAGCGCGGCCGGATGCGCAGCGCCTTCTCCCGCCACTCCTCCCGTTCCGCCCCCTTCGATGCCACGGAAAGAGCCCAGGCGTACTCCTCGTTCGCTTGTCGTTCGAACCCCCGTCGAAACAGCTCGCACGCCTGTCGCTCGTCTCCCCGGGCGAAGGCCGAGAAGCCCTCGGCGAGCGTGCGCGCCACCTCTTCCTCCTCGGCGGACCCGCGCCCTTCCGGCGCGTCGGCGGAGGCTTCGAGTTCGGCGAGCGACCGGGCGCGCAGCTCCGCTGCCTGCTGGTTGCGGGCCGCCCGCCGCGAAGCGGTGGAGGCGTACAGCAGGTCGAGCGAGCGTTCGAGAAACACGCGGCCGAGCGCTCGCCGCGCCGCCTTGCCCCGCTCGGCTCCCAGCGCGGCCGCCGCCCGTTTCAGGTCGTCCTCCGCGCCCGCGAGGTCGTTGGTCTGCGCCCGCACGCGTCCGCGGGCCTCGAGGATCCAGCCTGCGTCGGGCGCCTGGGCGAGCGCGGCTTCGTAGTCCGCGAGCGCGGCCGCGAGCTTTTCGTGGTAGCGTTCGAGGGGGACGTCGGACCGATAGAGCACGAGCTTGGCCTCGTACCAGAGGCCGTTTGCGCGGGCCAGGCTGCGGTCCGCCTCGGCCTGGGCGGCGGCGTGACGGCGGTCCGCTTCGGAGGCCACCGCGGCGGCGCGGAGGTTTTCCTCGGCCCACGCGAGTCCGGCGACGGCCTCGGCCTGGTCGGGCTCTCGATGCAGGGCCTCCTTGAAGGCGTCGCGTGCCTCGGTGGCGTGCCCGGCCGCGCGCGCGGCCCTACCCGTGGCGAGGGCCGACGCGACGCGCTCCCGCCGGTCGGCGCGCGCGTGGAGCGCCTGGGCGGTGAAAGCGAGGACCAGGGTCGCGGCGAGCGCGCTCGGCACGGCGACGGCTCGGTGGCGGACGAGGCTCCGCCACAGCCGGCCGGCTCGCGAGAGTCGACGTGCCTGAATGGGTTCGCCCTCGAGGTAGCGCTCGAGGTCGCGCGCCAGCTCCTCGCAGTCCGGATATCTGCGTCCGGGTTCCTTCTCGAGGCACTTGAGGCAAATGGTCTCGCGGTCCGGCGCGGGGCGGGAGCCCAGGCGACGGAGGATGCGCGACGGGGGCTCCGGTTCCGAGCCCATGACGCGGAAGAGGACCTCCATCGGCGTCGCGCCTTCGAAGGGGCGTTCGCCGGTGAGGAATTCGTAGAGGATGACGCCGAGGGAGAAGAGGTCGCTGCGGGCGTCGACGCGCGTGGGATCGCCCGCGGCCATCTCCGGGCTCATGTAGGCCGGCGTGCCGAGGAGGGAGCCGGTGCGCGTGATCGGCTGCGCGGCGTCTCCGGTGAGCACCTTCGCCAGACCGAAATCCATGAGGAAGGGTTCGAGTCGGTCGTCGACCAGGATGTTGCCGGGCTTGACGTCGCGATGGACGATGCCGTGACGGTGCGCGTGGTGCAGGGCGCGTGCGACCTTTGCGAGGAGGCGGACGGCCTGGGGGAGGGGGAGTCCTTCGCGTCCTGGCTCTTTTTTTTGAAGGAGTTGGGCGAGGGTCCCGCCGGCGATCCAATCCATGGCGATGTAGTGTCGTCCGTCCGACTCGCCGACGTCGTGGACTTCGACGATGTTCGGGTGCCGGAGCTGGGCTGCGGCGCGCGCCTCGGCGAGGAAGCGGCTGAGGGCCTCGGGCTCGACCCCGAGTGCTTCGCCGAGGAGCATCTTGATGGCGACGGGCCGGCCGAGTTGTGTGTCGAGCGCGCGATAGACGATGCCCATGCCGCCACGGCCGACCTCGTGCTCGAGTCGATAGCGACCGAGCGAGGCGATCGTCGGCCGCTGCGCCGTCGCCGCCGCGGCGGGCCCCGGTACGGTCGCGGGCGCGGCGGCCGAGGGCGCCAAGAGGGAGGGACTCGACGGCGCGAGGTCGACGATCGTGCGATCGGCCCCCGCGGGGGAGGGGGCGACGGGATCGGGAGCGGGCGAGGGATCCGGGGGCGGGAGGGACGGATGGTCGGTAGACACGCCTCGGGCCTCCGCCACTAGTAGTACCGCCCCACGGAATTGGGTGACCCATTTGCTCGGCGATTTTGGCCGCCCGCTTTGTTGCGCTCGCTCGCCGTAGTTCTCCGTCACTACGCCGCGCTCGCGCGCCTCGCGGGCGGCCACACTTGCCTTCGCCGATTGGCCACCGACCTCCGGGGAGCCGTACTTGGTTGCCTGGCGCCGCGCCCTCGCCCGGAGCGCGCAGCGCGACGGGGGAGGCTGGAGCGAGGAAGCGTGCGCCCGGGTGGTTGCGGCCACGGGCCGGGCACGAGGACCGGCCACGAGTCCGCGCACGAGGCCTGCGTTCGCGTGCCTCCCACCTTCGCTCGCTCGACGCGGGCTACGGAGCGCAGGCCGGCCTGTGCGAACGGCCACAGGCCGTTCGACTCGCTTGGTTCCGTCCGCGGAACGTCCCCGAAGCTCGTCAAGGCCACCCGCACAATTCTACTCGCGTGCTCGGGCCCGGGTCAAGCCGCGGGTCGTTGCGCGCGCCGGCCCCGGTCGCCCGCCGACGGGTCTCGCCTCGCCCTGGATCGACCCGTGGCCCGCCCCAGCCCCGTGTATTTCGCCGGAATTCGTGAAATCCTGCTCCCAGTGCATGTCAAGTCCCTTTGCGGAGCAGGGCGCGAGCACGTCGACGCGCGGCGACCCGTTCCAGAAATTCACGCCGGCACACGGGCGTGCCATGCAGGCCCCACGCCCCGGTTTCGCCGCGCTCGATAGCTGTCCGCAATGGGCTCATTCTCATGAGGTTGCGTTGGGGGCTGCGGGGAAGGACGGACGGCACGCGGGGTGCTCAATTCCGGGCCAGGGGCTCGGGCGCGCCTCCAGAATTCATGCACGAGCAAAGGGTGGCCACGAGCTTGCGAAAGAAATCGGGTGGCGAAGGGGGGCCCAGATGGCAAGGACGACAAGGATGATTCGTGGCAGCGGCAGCGAGGGCTCAACGGGCCTCGGGCCTCGACCCGGAGTCGAGCTCTGGCGCGTGAGCGAAGCATACGCCGGTTGCGGAGACAGCGGGCTTGCCGCCGGCGCCGCGATGGTGGAGTGGCTCCGCCGCGGCGAAACCGGCTCCAGAGGAGGAAGGGAAGATGCTTCTCGATACGACGAATGCGCGACCGAGTGCCTGGCTGACCTGGAGTTTCGATGGTAGCTCCGCACCGCCGCGGCCCCTCGGCACCTTCACTTTCCTGGGCCGTTCGCATCTGAACACCGTCCCCATTCCCGATCCGGAAGTCTCGCTGGGACACGCCCTCATCGTGAGAACGGCGGAGGGCTGCCTGCTCGTCGACCTCAGCAGCCGCAATGGCCTGCGCGTGAACGGGGAGCGGGTCGATCGCAAGCTGCTCCACGACGGGGACCGGATCACCATCGGCCGACGCACGCTCCGCTTCCGGTATCAGGCCGCGGGCGCGGTCTCCCCGACGCAGCCCAACGCCGCCACCGCCGCCGCCGCGGGCGCCGCGGGCGTCGCGGACGACCCGTCCGCGGATGCCTCGCAGCCGAGCATCGACCCGGTCGAAGAGCTGGTGCTCCAGGCCGCGCAAAAGCTCGCGTCGCGGAGCGCCGAGGACCTTTCCCGCCTGTCGCCCTCCCTCCGCCGTGCCCGCCGCGACACGGTCTGCCGACCGCTCGCCGCCCCCACGTCGCGACTCGACGCTCTCGAGGTCGCGTAGGCCGCGGCTCCACGCCCTGCCCGCCGCACCGAATCGCGCCTGCGCGGAACGCGACCCCGCGCCCGGCCCTGCGACGCGTTCGGTTGAAATGCGCCCGCCGCGCTGCTACACTTCCGGGGTGCCGCTTGTCCCTTTTTCCTTCCTCCTCCCTTCGCGCGGGCGCCCCGGATGGATCGCGACCAGGTTCGCACGCTGAACGGCCGCTACCGTCTCCTCCGCCAGGTCGGCGAGGGGGGGCTCGGCGCCCTGTTTCGCGCGGTCGACGAAAACGACGGCTCGGTGGTCGCGGTCAAGCTCCTGCGCCGCGAGCACGGCACCGCCGAGACGCTCGCGCACCTGCGCCACGAGTTCCGGCTCCTCTCCTCGCTCCACCACCCCAATCTCGCGGAAGTCCACGACTTCGCCCGCGACGAGTCGACCGGGGAGTGGTTCTTCACCTCGGAGTTCGTCGAAGGCCGGGACCTCCTCACGGCGACCGCGCACCTCCTGCCCGACGACGTCTACCCGCTCGTGGCCCAGGTGTGCGCGGCCCTGGACTACCTGCACGCGCGCGGCCTTGTCCACTACGACGTCAAGCCCGACAACCTCCTTGCCGCGGGCAAGGGAGCGGAGGCGCGCGTCAAGCTCGTGGACTTCGATCTCGCCGGCAGCGCGCGCGAGGGACGCGACTCCTCGGTGAAGGGGACCGTACACTACATCGCGCCGGAGGTCGTCCGCAGCGCGCCGGTCGATCATCGCGCGGATCTCTACTCCCTCGGCGTGACGCTCTTCCAGGTGTTCTACCGCTGCCTGCCGTTCGAAGGCGGCTCGCAGCTCGAGACGCTGCGGCTCCACCTCTACGAAGAACCGCGGCTCCCGTCGACGGCGAAGGGCCTGCCCGCGCCGCTCGGGGCGGTGATTCTGCGTCTCCTGGCGAAGGCTCCGGCCGACCGGCCGCAGTCCGCCGCGGAAGTGGTCCGCACCCTCTCCTGGGTCGCCCCGCGCGCGCTGGCCGATGAGAGCGCGAAGAGCCTGCGGGGCCGACTGCTCCCCGGCCGGCTCGTCGAGAGGGAGGAACCGCTCGCGGAGCTGGCCCGACTGCGCGACGCGGCCCTTCGGCCGGGTGACGGCTCGTCCTCCGGCGCGGGGCTCCTGCTCGTCGCCGGGCCGGCGGGCGTCGGGAAGTCGCGCCTGCTGCGCGAGCTGCGCTGCCTCACGCAGGTCGAGGGGCTGCGGGTGCTCGCGGGGAAGGGCCGGGGCGAGGACCAGCCGCTGGGGCTCTGGCTCGACGTGTTGGCGGACGGCCGTCGGCGCGAAAAAAAAGGCGTAACGAGCGCGGGGCCGGCGACGGGAACCGCCACGCCGCCTTCGGCCGCGCTGGAGGCCACCGCCGCGCAAGGGCCGGCGACCGCTTTCGCGGCGGGCGTCGAAGCCGAGGCCGCGACGGTCGAGCCGGCATGGCGGCCGCGCCCCACGACGCGCGACGCGGGGCGGCTCGGAGACGCGGCCGAAGAGGCGCAGTTCGACGCGCAGGCGCGGGTCGTCGCCGCGGTCCTGGAGCAGGCGCGCCCCCAGCCTCTGCTCGTGCTTCTCGAGGACCTGGGTTCCGCGGACGCAGGTTCGCTCGCGGTCCTCGAGCAGCTCCTGCGGGCGCTCGACGCGCCGGGGGCCGGTGCGAAAGCGGGCGCCGAGGGGGAGACCGCGCCGGCGCGACTGCTTCTCTGTGCCGAGTTGCGCGACGAGGAGCTGGAGGGAAGGGCCGCTGCCTCCTCCATCGCGCGGCTCCTTGCCCACGCGCGCAGCCGCCGCCTTTTGGTGCAGCCTCTGTCCGCGGACGGGACCGCGCGCCTGGTTTCCTCGATGCTCGCGGAGGAGGCCGCCGACCCCGGGCTGTGCAAGTTCGTCCACGAACGGACCGGCGGCGTGCCCGCGCGCGTCGAGGAGGCCTTGCGCGCGCTGGTCGGCGAAGGGCGCGTGGCCTGCCGCGCCGGCCGCTGGGGCTTCACCGGCGAGGCGCCCGCGCTCGCGGAGTTGGACCGGGGGAGCGGCGATCTGGAGGGGAAGCGCCTTCGACGCCTGCCGGTCGCGACCCGACGGCTGCTCGAGACCCTCGCCGTGGCGGATGCGCCGTGCGGCCTGGACCTGCTGGAGCGCGCGTCCGGTCTTTCGACGGCGGACCTCGACCTGGCCGTGCTCGAGCTCGAGCGCGAGGGCGTGGCGGACGCCGAAGCCGGCCCCGGCACGCTGCGCATCCGGAGCGGTCCGATGGCCGCGGCCGCCTACCGGCTCCTCGACAAGGCGCGACGCGTCCAGGACCATCGTGCGTTTGCGGAGGAGCTGGCCCGCGTCCCGCCCTCCGAGCGACGGCCCGGGCACGCGGAGGGGCTCGCACGCCACCTGGAGCGGAGCGGACAAGCCGCGGAGGCCGTGCCCGCCTGGCTCGCAGCCGGCGCGGAGGCGCGCGCCCGGGGTGCATGGGACGCCGCGCTCCGCGACCTCGAGCGCGCCGCCGCTCTCGGCGGACACGTGGGCCCCTGGTTGCCGGACCTGCTCTACGAAAAGGCGTGCGTCCTCCACGACCGCGGGCGCCTGGCCGAGGCGACGGCGGCGCTCGAAGGCGGCCTCGTGGCGCTGGCCGAGACCACGTCGACGGGGGCGCGTCGCCCGCCGGGGCGTCGCGAACGCGGGGAGCTCCTGTTGCTGCTCGGTCGCGTCCGGCTGGAGAAGGGGGAACCGGAGCGCGCGGAGGAGGACTTGCGCGCGGCGCGCGCCGCGGCAGGCGACCGCGACCTTGCGACGCCCGAACTCGCCGCGTGCCTCTCCGCGCGCGGCCTTCACGACGAGGCCGTGAGCCTGTGCGACGAGGCGCTCGCGCGCGCGGCGGCGGGCGCCGCAAACGCGGCCCTCCGCGTCGCGCGCGGGAAGGCGCTCGCGGGGCTGCGCAGATTCGAGGAGTCCCTCGCCTCCTACCACGCGGCGCTCGAAGCGCTGAGCGCGGCGGGCGCGCCGCCGAGCGCGCGGATCGACGTGCTGCAGGAGATGGGCGCGGCCCACGTGGAGGCCGGCGATTACGCGAACGCCCTCGCCGTGTACCGCGAGGCCCTGTCGCTCGCGACGCGCGGCTCGCGCGTGTCGGCCGTCTGGAGTCTCCAGGTCAACCTCGCCTACGTGGCAACGCAGAACGGCGACCTGGCCGTCGTCGAGGAGCACCTGCGGGCCGCGGAGGACCTGGCGCGCGTGCTCGGTCTGCCGGCGGCGCTCTCGCGGGTGCTCTCCAATCTCGGTACTTCCTGCGTCGCGGAGGGACGCTTCCCCGAGGCCGAGCACCACTATCGGCGGGCACTGGAACTGATGGAGGGCGGGCCGGACCGCGCCGCGGCGCCCGGGCTGCTTACGAACCTGGCGATTTCGCTCGCGGGACAGGACCGGTTCGACGAGGCGGAGGAGGTGTATCGCCGCTCCCTCGACGAGGCGGAGCGCGCAGGGCAGCCGCTGCGGATCTTCCGCGCGCTGTCCAATCTGGCCGGGATGCTGCTGACCCTCGGCCGCTACGAAGAGGCCGCGGCCGCGGCCGATCGGGCGACGGAGGCGGCCGAAGCGAACGGGCTGGAATCGCACAGTTGTTACTCGCTGTACTTGCGGGCGGCGATCGCGCTCGAACGGGGCGAGCGGTCGGGCGTGCCGGGCTTCGCGGAGCGCGCGGTGGCCGCGGCCCGGCGCGCGGGGCCGCGACGTCTCGCGTCGGCGCTCGTCGAGCTGGCGGAGGCGCGTCGCAGCCTGGGGGACCTGGAGAACGCGGCAGCCGCCCTGGACGAGGCGCGTCCGCTGCTGGAAGGGCTGGGCGTGCGCCAGGTCCTGGTGGGGATGTTGCGCGCGCAGGCGCACGTGTGGCTGGACGAGGCCGAGCGCGCCGGTGAGTCCGCGAAGGCCGTCGCGGCCGCGCGTCGCGCCGCCGACGCCCTGCGGGCGCATCTGGCCGAGACCCCGCGGCACATTACGCCGGAGGACTCGTGGCCGCTGCAGCAGCTTCTCGCGCGCGCGTTGCGGCTCGCGGGGGACGCGGCTCCCGCCGAGGACGCGCTCGCCGCCGCGCTGGACACGATGTTCCGGATGGCCGAACGCATCCCCGCGCGCTGGCGCCGCGCTTATTTTGCCCGGCCCCCGGTGCTCGACCTGCTGGCGGAGGCGGCGGCTCATCGGGTTCGCTTGCGGGGGGCGGTCGCGGGGGCCGCGAGTCCCGGCGCGGGTGCGGTCGGCGGCGGGGACGCCGGCCCGTCCGAAGAAGCCGGCACAGCCGGCGCGCCGGCGGTGCCGCGCGAAGGCGTGCTCGCGCTCAGCATGCTCGCCCGTGTCCTCGAGGCCGGGCTCGACGAGGACCGCATGCTGGACCTCGCGCTCGCCTCCGCGCTGCAGGTCACGCGCGCGGAGCGCGGCTTCGTGGTCCTGCGCGAGCCGGACGGCTCCCTCTCCGTGCGCCGCTCGCGGAACTTCGACGACCGGGAGATCGATTCGCCCTCGTTCCAATTCAGCCGCTCCGTCTGCCGCAAGGTGGCGGAGAGCCGCGCGCCGCTGCGTGTCGACGACGCCCTCCGGGACGACTCGCTCAAGGCGCGTCGCAGCATCGCGAACCTCCGCATCCGGTCGGTCCTCGCGGCGCCTCTGCTGCTCGAGCAGGACGTCCTCGGCGTCCTCTACCTCGACCATCGGACCGGGGCGCAGGGCTTCTCCGCCTCGGACCTCGCCCTGGTCTCGGAGTTCGCGCGCCGGCTGGCCGTGCCGCTTTCGAACACGCAGACCCACGCAAAGAGCGTCGCGGAGGAGCATCGGCTGCGCCGACAGATCGAGTCGCTGTCCGTCCGGTTCCACTTCCACAACATCCTCGGCGAGAGCCCGGCGATGCAGAAGCTCTTCCACGCCCTGGAACGGGTCGCGGCCACGGAGCTGCCGATCCTGCTCCACGGGGAGAGCGGGACCGGGAAGGAGCTGGTGGCGCGCGCGATCCATTTCAACGGCCCGCGGAAGGCGAAGGCGTTCGTCGCGGAGAACTGCGGGGCCCTGTCCACGCCCCTGCTCGAAAGCGAGCTTTTCGGCCATCGCAAGGGCTCCTTCACGGGCGCGGGTTCGGACCGGGAGGGGCTCTTCGCGATGGCGAACGGCGGGACGCTGCTCCTGGACGAGGTGGGGGAGATGAGTCCCGACCTGCAAAAAAAGCTGCTGAGGGTGTTGCAGGAGGGGGAGGTGCGTCCGGTGGGGGCGACGCACTCGATCCGCGTGGACTGCCGGATCATCGCCGCCACGCACCGCGATCTGCGGGCGATGGTGCGGGAAGGGCAGTTCCGCGAGGACCTGTATTTTCGGCTCGGCGTGGTGGACGTCAAGATCCCGCCGCTGCGCGAACGGCGCGAGGACATTCCGCTGCTCGCGCAGGCCTTCCTGGAGGAGGCCGCGCGCGGGACGTCGAGTCCGGGGCGCCGGTTCGCGGACGAGACCCTGCGCTACCTGTGCGACTACGCGTGGCCGGGCAACGTGCGGGAACTGCAGAACGAGGTGCGCAAGCTGGTCGCGCTGGGGGGCGCGGTGCTGACGAGCGACCTCCTGTCGCCGGGATTGAAACCCGCGCGGGCGTCTTCGCGCGCGCGCCACGGGCTCAAGGACCGGGTCGGAGAGATCGAGCGGGAAGCGATCCGCAAGGCCCTGGACGCGAACGGCTGGAACATCCGGAAGACGGCGCCGCTTTTGGGCCTCAACCGGATGTCGCTGGCGCGCCGCATGAAAAAGTACGGCCTCGTGCCTCCCGGGTCGTGAGTCGCGCGGCGCCGCGGCCGGCGGCAGCGGTGCGACCGCCTGCCCTTGCTCGACTCCCCCGGAAGGGGGAACTACGGGCCCGTAAGAAAATAACTTGCTCGTTTGACGCGCAGGGGGCGACAAGAATTCTCAATGCTCAATTTTCAGGACTCAGACAAGGCTCAAGGTTCAATTCTCAATGACCACCACGAAACGTAGCCCGGGCATGGAATCGCGGACTCTGAGCCTTGAACTTTGAGCCGTGCCTGAGAATTGATCATTGAGCCTTGAGCCTTTTCCTGAGAAGCTCCCCGGTTTCCGAGATGCAGGAGTTGTTTCTCTACGGGCCCTACGAACGGTCGGGAGTTCTCCCCCGAGCTTCGCAGCCCTCGGACCCGTTCGCAGTTCCGCCTTCAGGCGGGGCCGTCGGCCGACGAATCAGACGAGACTCGTCCGCATCATGGGCGGCCTGCGAACGCTGGCGGCCCGTTGACGAACTTCGGCCACGGTCGTCAAATCCGTCACGGTGGGTCGTAACCCATGCGGCCGTTTTCGCGGGCCGGCCTGCGCTCCGTAGCTCGCGTCGAGCGAGCGAACGATGGAGGCCCGCGCCCCCGGGCATCGTTTCTGGACTTCGTCAACGGTCCGCTAGCCTCCATTCCCCTCAGCTTACATCCAGGCGGTCCATCGTGTCGCTAGCCCGAAATCGCCTCGTGATCGTGCCCGCCGATCCGGAGTTCGTGCCGGAGACCGGGAGCCAGGACGCACTCCGCAACATCCTCGCCGCGCTCGCGCCCCCGGACGCGTTCCGGATCCGCGTGCATTCGCGTCCGGTCTTCGTGGACCCGGGCGGGGTGGGGGAGATCTGCTGTCCGAACTGCCGCGAGCTGTTGCCGAACGCGTGGTGGCGGCTGGCGATGGCCGAGGCGCGGGCGGGCGGCTTCGGCCGGTTGCTCGTGCGAGCCCCCTGTTGTCAGCGGCAGACGACGCTGAACGACCTCGTCTATGAGTATCCGGCACGTTTTGGTCGCTGGGTCGCGGAGATCGCAGAGCCGGTGCGTGCGCCGCTCGACGGCGAGACGCGCCGCGTGGAAGCGGCGCTGGGCTGCCCGATCCGGTACGTGCGCGTGCGCGGGTGAGGGGGCCGCCGGCGACCACCCGGAAACTCCGAACCGCGAGCGTGAGCGAGCGGTCCCGCGGCGTGCTCCCACGACGCCAGTTTGCACCTCGCCCCACGCGTCCGAACCCGCGGAGCCAACTCGGAGGCGATGCGCAATTTCGCCGGAAATGGTCGAGCCCTGGCCGTCGCAGGCCCGTCGGCGGGCTCGGACACGGGGGTACCTGAAAACAGGCCGAGACCGCTCCCTCACGGTCGCGGTTCCGATCTGGATTGCCCGCCGTCTCTTCATTTCGAGGGGAACCGAGATGTTCCTCGCCGTCGTCTGATCGGGGATGCGCGCCTTTGGATAGCGGCGACCCTTTCGCTGCGACACCCCTAGACCGGGCGAGGGGCCGGTCGCAGGTGGGCCTGGGTATTTGCCGCGGCGTGCACCATGGTCTTCTGGCTCGAGTTTCGGCTCTTCGAATGGCTCGGGCGAGCGGACATCGTCGGGTAGCGGGGGCGTAGCCGACCACCCCACGGGAGGCGCTCGCACGAAGGCAGCGCGTCCCCTCACGACCGCCGGTCGCCGGAAATCGACCGTTCGGCGGCCGTGGGCGACCGCCTGCCGGGGGTCGCTTGCCGCTGCTCCTGGGCAGTGTAGAATAAGGACGATTCGTCGCTGTGACGACGAGCGAGGCACGCAACGCTTCTCGGGGGATCGAAGATGAAGAACCGACTCGCCTGGATCGCCGCTTTCGCCGCCGTGGCCGTGGCCGTGCCGGTCGCGGGGCTCTGGATCCGCAAGGCGCACGCGCAAGACCACGAGGGACGCGCGTTCGTGGAGGTCTGCGACACGAACGGAGACGGCAAGCTCACGCTCGACGAGTTCCCGTTCGGCGAGGACCTCTTCGATGCCGCCGACGCGAACAGTGACGGCGTCGTGACCCTCGAGGAACTTCGCGCGCTGCAGGCGGCGAAGGGCTCGGACCGCAAACGCGCCTCCGAGGACGTCAACGCGCTTTTCCGCAAGCTCGACCGGGACGGCGACGGGCGGATTTCGAACGCGGAGTGCCCGGAGGACGGCCGCGAACGCTTCCGGGAGCTGGACCGGGACGGCGACGGCTTCGTGACCAGGGCCGAGGCGGGCAGGGGAGCGGTCGGCCGCGACGGTCAGCCGGCACGCGAACGCGCCGATCTGAAGGCGAAGCTGCGCAAACTGGATCGGAACGGCGACGGCCGCATCTCGCGTACGGAGTGTCCCGAGGAGGCGCTGCCCGCGTTCCCGAGCCTCGACGCGGACGCGGACGGCACGGTCTCCTTCGCGGAGGCGGAGGCGGCCCAGGCAAGCGGCCTGCTCGCGCGGCTGCGCGAGGGGATGAACAAGTTCCGCGAGGTGGACAGGGACGGCGACGGCATCGTCACGCGTGAGGAGTTCCCGCTCCAGGCGCCGGTCGGGTTCAACGAGTTGGACGAGGACGGGGATGGCGGGATCGTGGTTGCGGACGTGCTGGCGTTCGTCGGCCACAAGTACAGCGCGCCCGCGCGCGGCTTCGTCGAGCGGTACGATCGGAACGGCGACGGCCGCGTGTCGCGCGAGGAGTTCGGCGGCTCGGAGGAGGCGTTTGACCGGCTGGATGCGGACCACGACGGCTCGATCTCGCGGGAAGAGGCGTGCGGACCGGCGTCGGGGGAGGAGCGGTAGCCGCGACCGGGAGGGCGGCGGTGGAGTGGAGGACAGGTGCAAGGACGGGGCACGGCAGCGCCGTGCCCCTACCGGCGGCGAGCGAGGGACGCGGCGGCGATAGGGCGCTCGCAAAGGCGCTTGGCGCTTTCGCGGGCCGCACCGCGCCCCCACGCGCATCGAGGACCGAGGTTGCGAAGTCCTTTCCGCGCGTGCCCTCGGAGCGCAGCGGGCGCGCGGAAGAGTCGCGGCGTCGCGCGCAGGATCCCTACTTCGCGTCGAAGAGGGAGTCTTCGATGCCCGCGTTCACCTGGTGGTTGGTGAACTCGACCGTCACGGTCCCCTCGCTGGGTCCGCGCTCGGGGTGGTCCTTTTCGAGGGGGCGGACGGCTTCGTGGGCCACCAGCCAGCGGTCGCCGACCTTCGCATAGTCCCATGCGATCACCACGCCGCGCTTTCCGTGGCGCTCTTCGACGGAGGTGAGGAGGCGCTTCCCTTCGCGCTCCTCGCAGGCGAGGGTGGTCGTGACCTCCATGCCCGGGCGGAGCTGCGCGAGGCGCGGGATCCGGCCGGTCGCATCGATCCATGCGGTCAGGTTGTCCGCAAGGTGCGCAGGGGCGCCCTTGCGCACCTTCCCCTCGAGGCGCCGGAGCTCGCCCTCCAGGGACTCGGTGAAGTCGTAGTTCGGCGTTTCCTCGAGGGCCTGGCGAAGGGCGGCCAGGGGGGTGACGAGGTTCACGACGATGCCGGGGACCTCCGACTCGTCCGCGCCGGTGGGGGTCTTGAAGACGAACTTGAGCTTGCCGGGGGCCTTCCAGTACCGCCGGACCTCGAGCGTGCGGGGGGGGGCCTTGGGGGGGGTCTGGGAGATTTTCAGATCCACGGCGTAGTCCGTCATGCCCTGCGCGGCGTCGTCGTAGGTGGCGACCGCCTTGGCGAGGGCGGGCGGGAGCGGGGCGGTGCTCGGCGCGGGCGACGGGGCGGGCGCCGGATCCTGGGCACGCGCGGCGTATGCAAAAAAAAGAAGCACGAGCGCAAGCGGCGCGAGCCGTTGGGGGAGGGTGCGCCTGTTCCGCACGAGCCGGCTCCTGCTCGGGAGTGAAGGCTGAAGTCGCGTGCGCTGGGCCGTGCGCGGCGCCGTCGGGTCAATCGTGCCGGCCGTTCCCCTCGAGCCGGGTCCGGAGGCGACGGGCTTCGCGCAAGTCCCCCTTGTGGTCCGCCGCCCAGGCCGCGTCCTGGGCCTTGCGGGCAACCCAATCCACATGCGCCTGGGCCTCTTCCTTCAGCCCCTCGGAAACGCACGAGTCCGCGAGCAGCATGTGGTTGTCGACCTCGTCCGGCGCCAGCTCGACGGCCTTTCTCAGGTACTCCACGGAACGCCGGGTGTCTCCGCCCAGCCAACGCGGCAGCGCCCAATACATGCGGCCCAGCACGCGATAGGCGCCCGCGTTTTCGCAGGCGGGATCCAGTTCGAGGACGCGGTTCATCTCGTTCTTGATCGGCTCGATCAGGTGGAGGCTCTGCATCATCCCCTGGGCGCGGCCGAAGACCCCGTACAGGAGCCCGAGCCAGAAGTGCGCCTCCGCGCTCCGCGGGTCCAACTCGACCGCCATCTTCGCGTACTCGATTCCCTCGCGGTAGATCGCCGCGGCCGCGGCGCCGTCCTGCAGGTCTTCGCCCAGGACGTAGACGGCCCGCGCCAGCTTCCAGTACGCCTCCTGCCGGCGGTCGTCCAGCACGATCGCCTTCTGGTACTCCTCGATGGCCGGCTGGACCTTCCCCTCCTTGCGGTGCGCCTCGAAGAGCGCATCCGCGGACCGGACGAGACGGTCCACGGCGTCCTCGCCGCCGGCGGCGGGCAGCAGGACCCCGCTGAGTCCCCATGCGACCGCGCAGGCGACGAGCAGGCGAGCCGGGGGACGCCCTCCGCGGCCCAGCGGTCCGCGACGATGGGGCATGTCGAGAAGCTCCTGACGGGGGAAGGGGGATGCTACCCTTCCGGCCGCAACCTGTCAAGTCATTGACTTGCCCGGCGGCGGATTCTAGAATCACGCGTTCGGCCAGCCTGCTTGCCTTACAACGGGGAGCGCCTGCATGGAGAAGACACCGGAAGCCAGTGGATCGGGAATCGGTCCGGGCCCGGGCACCGAAGTCACGTTCGATTCCATCCTCACGCAGAACGAGGAGATGAAGTCAGCCCTGCGGAAAGCGGCGCGCGCCGCCGACAGCGACGTGACCATTCTCCTGCTGGGGGAAAGCGGGACCGGGAAAGAGCTGGTCGCGCGGGCCATCCACCATGCCTCGAACCGCCGCAGCAAGGGCTTCATCGCCGTCAACTGCAGCGCGTTGACCGAGACCCTGCTCGAGTCCGAGCTCTTCGGGCACGAGCGCGGGTCCTTCACCGGCGCCGATGCGAAGCGCCGGGGCCGCTTCGAAATGGCCGACGAGGGGACCCTCTTCCTCGACGAGATCGGGGACATGTCCACGTCGGCGCAGGCGAAGATCCTGCGCGCGATCGAGTACCGCGAGTTCGAGCGCATCGGCGGCGAGGACACGGTCCGCGTCAACGTCCGCACGGTCGCGGCCACGAACCGCGATCTCCCGCAGATGATCGAGGCGGGGGAGTTCCGCGAGGACCTCTATTTCCGGCTCAACGAAATCCGCATCGAGCTGCCGCCGCTGCGCCGGCGGAAAGAGGACATTCCCCTCCTGGCCGAGACCTTCGTGAAGGAATTCGCCACCTCCTTCAAACGGGACGTGAAGGGCATTTCCCACGTGGCCATGAGCTACCTGATGCGGCACGATTGGCCGGGGAACATCCGGGAGCTGCGCGCGCAGATCAAGCGCGCCGTCACGGTGGCGGAGCGGGACGTCCTGTGGCTGGAGGACTTCTCGCTCAACGTGAAGCTGATCGACACGGAGCTCCCGCTCTCCGTCGCGGAGGACCTGTCGCTGGCGACCATCGAGAGACGGCACATCGAACGCGTGCTGGAGTTGACCAAGGGGAACAAGCGCCAGGCCTGTGCCTACCTCAAGATCGCGCGCCCCACGCTGGACCGCAAGCTGAACGACTACGGGATCAAGATTACCCGCAAGTAACCGGTTTTTCCGCTCGAGGATCCCGGGCCGACGGCCGATAAATCCCCGGAGAGAGCCGAGGAGGGAACGCCTCCCCGGAAGACTCGCGGGGAAGCGCCGCCGGCCTTGGGGGCCCACGGCCCGCACCACCCCGAGGGCTCGCAAGCGGAAAGGACGGTCCAGCCATGTCCAGATGGGTCCGATGTCTCGCAGCCTGCTTGGGCTCCCTGGGAATCGTCGCCTGCCTCGGCTCCGTCGCGCCGGCCGCCCCGACGACGGGGGGCGAGGCCGGTGTCGCCGCGGCGATGCCCCTGCTGGGACCTCCGCCGCTCCAGAAGCAGGCGGTCCTCCATGGACTCGCCCCCGCGAAGGGGACCCGCCGCACGGCCGGCATCTCGCGCTCGGGTCATGAAAAGCCCGGCCGGCCCGCCGCGGGCGCCGGCCCGCATCGGCCGAAGCCCATCGTCAAGCGGCCGGCGCATTCCAAAAAGCACCCCGCGCCAAAGCCGAACCTGCGGCCGAAGGTGACGCCGAAGCACGACCGCGGAGGCGCGCAGCCGAGCGCCCACGGCAAGAAGTCGAAAAAGGGCGCGCACGCGTCGACCCGCCCGAAGGGGAAGGGGCCAGGCGGGCTTTCCTCGGGAAATTCGGGGCGCCTCCGGCGGGCGCCTTCCGTGAAGGCCTCGAAGGCGACGAAAGCCGCCGCGGCCAAGAAGGGGATGAAGTCGGCAAAATCGACGAAGTCGACGAAGGGGCGCGGCCTCGGCTCAAAGCCGGGCCGCGGACGCTCGAAAAACGTGAGGAAGAGTACCGCGGGACATGGGGGCGTGCGGCCCGGCGCCTCGGTGGAGCTGGGGAACCCGGGCGGCGGAGGGGGCACTGGGCGCGGGGCGGAGATCCGATCCGCCACGCTCGGCCACGAAGCGGAACCCCTCGACATGGACGGTCGGTGATAGCGTCGTCGATCGAGGGCAGGTGCCTGAAGCGCAACGAGGGACGCGGGTCCTGACGGGCCCGTGTCCCTCGCTCGAATTTTTGCGGGCGGGGCGGGTCGGAGTAGGGAAGGTCGGGGGGCGGGGGGGCAGCCCATTCAAGATGGCTGTGCCGCCCTGGGGCCGGGCGGAAACCGCCTGTTCACTGATCCTGCGACTTGAACCCGCCGTGGGGTGCCTTGTCGCGTCCCGCCTTCGCGAGCGGGTGCTTCGGTGGACGGGTCCGCCGTGCACCTGCTCTCGCACGAAGCGGCTGAGGTTGCTCCTCCGATTTCCCTCCCTCGGCCGCACCCGCCCTCCGAACGCTTCGTGACTCGCATACGGGGCGTCCCGCCGGTGCAGGGCGGAAGCCCTGCACCACAAGGGCTCGTGGCCGGCGGAGAACTGGTGTGGGAAGGCGGCTCTTTCCCGCACCTGGCATCTGATGCGCCAGTTCACGGCGGTCGAACAGTCCTCCCCACCTCGAACGGGCCGGCCGGGGGGGGAGATGGTGGCAGGTGAGGGTCCGTCGTGGTGCGGCCCTTACCCCAGCCCTCTCCCGCTTCGCGGGAGCGGGGGACGGCGCGAGGGCGGGAGAGGGGGATTCCCAGCGCGCGGCCGGGTGAGCGGCTACTTTTTTCCTTGGGCAGGCGGGGCGGCCACGGCGCCGGGCTTCGCAGCCGGCGGCGCGGGGGCGGGCTTCGGGGGCGGCGGCTTCAACTCGAACATTTCATCGAACTTGTCCAGCACGTCCTGGTGGTTCTTCAGCGCGACATCCTTGTCCGGCGTGCGCTTGCACAGGAGCTGGACCAGCTTCTTGAATTGCCCGTCGGCGTCCGTTTGCGTCACTCGCGTTTCGTAGTTCGCCCGGCCGTCGCTGATTTCGTAGTCATAGAGTCGGACGGTCGAGACCGTGTAGTGAACCTGATCGGCCCCCTGCACGAGATGATTGCGGAGCATCTTGTCGTAGCGCAGGGGAAGCTCGCGGACGATCTGCATGTACTCTCTCCCGGTAGGGGGCGGTATCTTCCTCGCGGCGAAAAATAGCGGGCGGGACGTGCGGCGTCAAGGGAATTCCGGGGAGTGCGCCCGCGGCCGGGCGCCGGATCGAGCCTGTGCTAGAGCCACCAGGCCTTGTCCGCGGTCGGATTGCCGGCCTCGGAGCGCGGCGGCCGAGCCGGAGGGCCGCGTCACTCAGCCTTTCGCGGGCTCGGCGGTCGTCCGGAGCGAGTCCCCCTCGAACGCCTGGATCGCGCGCCGGAACGCCTCCGGCACGGGGAGCGGCGTCCACGTGGCGCCGTCAAGCGCGACGTGAACCGACTCCCCGCGCGCGATGAGCTGGTTTCGCATCTTGTGAACGATCCGAAACTCGAACCGGAAGCTGGTGCGGCGGATCTCGGCGATCCGGACGTGGACGACGAGGGGGTCGTCGAAGCGGGCGGGGGATTCGAAGTCGCACGCCGCGTGCGCGACCACGTTGTCGAAGCCCTTGATCGGTTTGTTGTTCTCATTCAGGCCGAGGTTACGGAGGTAGTCCATCCGGCCGACCTCGAGGTAGGTGAAGAAGCACCCATGGAAGACGATGCCCATGGCGTCGGTTTCGGGGAGTCGGACGCGGACTTCGGTGGAGAAGTGGAAGTCGTCGGGCACGCGCGGACCTTTCGAAAGGGGGGAACGACGAAGCGAAGCTCAACCCCGGCACTATGTCATTCGGGCGCACGCGTGTCAACGGACTTGCGCCTGAAGGGCTTGGTTCGCGGGGTGGCGGCGTGGTATCCTGTGGAGGCTCCGGCGGCACCCGCGACCACCGCCCTGCACTCTGAAGAGCGTCTGTTGCAAGAGTTCACCAGGCAAGCATGAGGGCCTGGCGGAGACTCTCCACGTCCGCAGGGACGCGTCGGCCCAGAGGGCGTTCGCTCCAAGAACGGTCCTCCGCGTCTCCGCGTCTCTGCGTAAGAATTGCGCATTCGACCTACACTGCTGGTCCGAATTTCAAATTGCAAAAAGTCAAATTTCAAATTTCAAATTTCGCCCGCGTCTGGCCGGGACGCGAAGCCATGATCTAGCCATTTGCCGCCCCCGGTCGAGTCTGGCCTCAGTTCGGGGCATTATTTTTTTTGCCGCAGGGACGCGTCGGCCCAGAGGGCGTTCGCTCCAAGAACGGTCCTCCGCGTCTCCGCGTCTCTGCGGTTCGTCCACCTTTCCTTCGGCCGACGGAGCCTTCGGCGGAGCGTCCCATGTCGTCCCCCGAACCCTCTTCCTCCTCTTCCTCCGCGCCGACTCCGCCGTCTCCAGGGTCTCCTCCCTCCTCCTCGGCGTCGTCACCGGACTCGTCCTCGGCGGAAGCTCTCCGGCGGGCGGGCATGTCCTGGCCGCCGGGTGAGCTGCTCCCTGGCAGGAGCCTCGTGCCGTCCTCGACCGCGCCGACCGCGCTGATCCCGGAGGTGACGCCCCTCTCGGGCTCGGAGCTGGAATCCGCACGGCGAGCCGGCGAGCCGGCACCGGCGGAGACGGCGCCTTCGAGCGAGCCGCCCAAGCGGGCCGACGCCCTTCGTGACGCGCTCGGCCCGCTTCCGCCCCGTTTGGGGAATTACGAATTGGTGGCCGAGTTGGGGCGCGGCGGCATGGGCGTGGTCTACAAGGCCTACCGTCCGGAGCTGCGGAGCTACTTCGCGGTGAAGGTGATGCGCGGCGCGACGGACGGGGACCCTGAGGCGGCGCGCCGGTTCCAGCGGGAGGCGCAGGTGTCGGCGCGACTGCGGCACCCCGGCATCGTGCCGGTCCACGACGTGGGCGTTGAAGGCGGGCGACACTATCTGGCCATGGAGTACGTCGAAGGCGTCGGGCTCGACCGAGTGGTGGAGGACCCTTCGCGCGCGGGCCTCGCGCGACCGTCAGGCCGGCGGTTGGGCGCCAAGCGGCGCGGGCTGCGGGCGCGCGACGCGGCCCGCATCGGCAAGGAGGTCGCGGAGGCGATCGACTACGCCCACCGGCACGGCGTCGTGCATCGGGACCTCAAGCCGGGGAACGTCCTGATCGATCGGGACGGCCGCGCCCGAGTCGTGGACTTCGGCCTCGCGAAATTGCTGCACGGGAGCGCCGCGGACGGGATGACCCGGACGACCGAGGCCGGGACCGCGATCGGCACCCTCGCTTACATGCCCCCCGAGCAGGCGAGCGGCGAGGCGGGCGGCATCGACGCGCGGACCGACGTCTATTCGCTCGGGGCCATGCTCTACGAGCTGGTTACCGGTCGGTTGCCGTTCGTGGCCCCGACGCCGCTCGAGCTCCTGGGGAAGATCCTGACGCAGGAGCCTTTCCGCCCGCGCGACGCGAACCCCGAACTGGCCGCGGACCTCGAGACCATCGTGCTGCGCGCGATGGAGAAAACAAAATCGGCCCGCTACCAGGATGCGGCGGAACTGGCCGCCGACCTGGGGCGGTTCCTCGACGGGGACGCGATTCTCGCGGCGCGGACCGGCCTGCTGTCCACGGCGGTCCGGGGGCTGCGTCGCCACCCGTCGATGAGCGCCGCGGTGCTCGTGTCCGCCGGGGTCATTTTCCTCCTCACCGGGGAGATCGTGCGCGCGCGCATGAGCCGTGAGGACGCGGAGCGCCGGGCGGTCGAAGGGGCGAACGCCGGGGCGGAGGCCGCGCTCGACGAGGCGAGACGCTGCGTGGGGGAACTGGCGTCCGCGCGGGCGGCGGTGGAGCGGCCGCTCGTTCATCCACAGCCCGGCGCGTTGCGGCGGGCGCGGGTGCATCTGGAGGAGCTGGACGGGCGGGCCCGTCGCGCGCTCGTGACCGCGGCCAACCTGAGCCAACGGGCCCTCGGCGTCCGGCCCGGCGATGCGCGCGCGGGGAAGACCTATCTGGAAACGCTCCTGGTGCACGCGCAGGCGGAGGCGGCGCTCGAACGCTTCGACGGGGCGGCGGCCTACCTGCGGCTGCTCGACCGGTTCGATGCGCGCCGGCTCCTTGCGGGAGAAGCGGCGGAGGTGGCCCGGCGAGTGGAAGGCTGGGGGACGCTCTCGCTTTCGACGGAGCCGGCGGGCGCCGAGGCGTCGATCCAGGGCTTTCTCGCGGACTCGATGACGTGGACGGAGCGGAGGGCGCTCGGCGCCACGCCCACGGCGCGCGCGGGCTTTCGCATGGGCAGCTACGTGGTGACGCTCGCGAAGCAGGGCTTCGCGACGACGCGCGTGCCGGTCCGGATGGCCCGCAACGACGATCGGGCGATCCCGCTGGAGCTTTGCCCCGCGACCGCGGTCCCTGACGGCATGGTCTACGTGCCGGGGGGCGCCTGCCGGCTGGGGAACGCGGCCGCCGGAGAGGTCGTTCGGGAGGTGGACGGTTTCCTGCTGGACCGGCGCGAGACGTCGTGCGGGGAGTACAAGGTCTTTCTGGACGCGCAACCGGCGCAGGTTCGGGGCGTGCGCGCGCCGCTGTGGGAAGGACCGCCGGGCGCGAGGATCGACTGGTCCGTGCGCGGGGAGCTGCCTGAAGCGGTCCGGGTGCTGCCGGTGCACGGGCTGTCGTGGGAGGACGCGGACGCGTACGCGAGCTGGGCGGGGAAGCGGCTGCCGGCGGGCGTGGAGTGGGAAAAGGCGGCGCGGGGCGCGGACGGGCGCGCGTTCCCGTGGGGGGAGAGTTTCGAGGAGGGGCGGGCGTCGTGCGCGGGCTCGCCGGGACCCGAACCGTCCGGGCTCTATCCGGTGGATGCGCTGGAGGCGGGCGCGAGCCCCTATGGGTGCCTGCACATGGCGGGCAACGTCGCGGAGTACGTGGACGATCGGCCGTCCGCCGGCGTCCGTGTGCTGCGCGGGGGCAGCCTGCAGGAGCCGGCGGCCGGGCTGCACGCGTCCGCGGTGGCCACGCGTGCGCCGGACTCGAAAGCATTGTGGGCGGGGGTGAGGTGCGCGAAGGACCCGTGAGGGGAATTGAGAATTGAGAATTGAGAATTGAGATTTGAGATTTGAGATTTGAGATTTGCGGCGACGGGGGGGCAGGAGTGGGGGGCGAGGGATGGGGTGAGAGCTTTTTTTTACCGCAGAGACGCAGAGACGCAGAGAAACTTCAGTGGATTGAACAGACTCTGCGGATTGCAGAGATAACGAATCTGTGGATTTGGGATTTGGGATTTGGGATTTGGGATTTGGGATTTGGGATTTGGGATTTGGGATTTGGGATTTGGGATTTGGGATTTGGGATTTGGGATTTGGGATTTCGTCGTCCGCTACCCCACGACTTGCCACACGCCCAAACAGTTGTCCAGAGAGCCGGAGATGAGGCCCTTGGAGTTCGGGGTGAACTGGATGAAATTCACGATCTTGGCGTGGCCGCTGATCGTGCCGACGAGGTTGCCGCTCGGGATCGACCAGACGCGCACGCTCTTGTCGTAGCTCGCGGACGCCAGGAGCTTGCCGTCCTTGGAGAACGCGAGCGCGCCGATGCCGTTCGTGTGGCCTGTGAACGTGCCGCAACTGTTTCCGGTCGACATTTCCCAGAGCTTCACGCTCTTGTCCCAGCCGCCCGAGGCGAGGTATTTCCCGTCCTCCGACATCGCGAGGCACAGGAGGGCGCCCTTGTGCCCCTTGAGCGTCTTGTCCACTTCGCCGGTCGGCACCTTCCAGACGATGATCTGCGAGTCCCAGGAGCAGGAGGCCAGGCGGTTGGCGATCGGGCTGAACTTCATGCCGCTGATCGCGTCCTTGTGCTTCGCCATGCCCGCGATCGCCTGGAACTTCTCGACGTCCCACAGGATGATCTTCTTGTCCTGGCCGCGCGAGGCGACGAGGGTGCCTTCGGTGTTGAACGCGACGGCGTTGACCTCGGCCGTGTGCTCCGCGAGGAGGGCGGCCTCGCTTCCCTCCGGGCAATTCCAGAACCGGACGGACGAGTCGTCTCCGCACGAGGCGAGCAGCTTGCCGTCGGGCGCGAAGGAGATGGAGGTGACGCGCCCCTCGTGGCCTTGCAGCGTCGCGACCGCCGCGCCGGTGTCGACGCTCCAGAGGCGGATGGTGGCGTCGTGGCTGCACGAGGCGAGGGTTTTGCCGTCGGGGGAGAAGCAGAGGTCGTAGATGTTCCCTTCATGTCCGTGCAGGGTCCGGATATTCTGGAAGGGATGGATCGTCCAGAGTTTCACGGTCTTGTCCATGGCCGCCGTGGCGACGACGTCGCCTCGGGGGGAAAGCGTGACGGCCAGGAGGGTGGCGGTGTGGACCGTGTTCAGGCTGCCCGTGATCCGACCGCTGAGCGCCGGATTGATTTCCGGGGTGGCGGCCGCGCCTGCGCCTGCGGCCGCCGGCGGGGACGGGGGTTGGCGCAAGATCGAGGCGCGCGCGCCGGGAGCCGGGGCGGGGGCCGCCTCGCCCGCGGGGGGGACCGGCGGATGCGCGACGGCGGCGACCACGGCGCCCGGCGCCCGCGGCGGCGGGGCCGCGAGCGGTGCGGTGGGCAAGCTCCCTAGCGAGCCCCCGATCTTCGCGGCCGGAGCGGTCGCGGGGGAGGGCGGCGGGGCGAACTTGAACATGGCGGTCGGACGGGACGTGGTCCCCGCGGGCTGAGGCGGTTGCTCCCCGGCGGCCGTGCCGCCGGGCGGCGGGGCCTTGATCGTCGCGGTGTCCCCCTTCACCGGGGAGCCGGTCAGCGTCGAGAAGAGTTTTTTCTTTCTGCAGTACTGGATCTTCTCTTCGAGCGCGGTTTTTTCGTCGGGCAGGAGCTTCAGCGCCTCCTGGTAGGAGGCGAGGGCCTTCGCCCAGTCCTTCATCTTTTCCTGCTCGGCTGCCTTCGCCGCCGTGTCCTTGCCGCGTGCGCGATCGAGGAGCTTCGTCAAGTCGACGTCCCCCGCATGACCGTCGAGGTACGCCTGGCAGCACTCCTGCGCCTCGGCGAAGCTCCCGGCGGCCATGAATTCGCGGGTCTTGCGGAGCACGGCCTCGCGATTCGCCGAATCCTCCGGGCTGAGCTTGGCGATGGCGGGGGCGGCGCCCTGCGGGCCGGGGGCTGCGGCCGCTTGTGGTGCTTGCTGTGCGGCGGGCGCGGGAGTCGTTGCGGGCGGCACCACGGTCGGCGGTGCGGGCGCTGCAGGCGCCGGCGCGGAGGGCATGGGCGCGGAGGGCATACCGGGCGGGCCCATCTGGCCTGGGTACGGGCCGGCCGGGTAGGCCTGCGGATAGCCCGGCGGCACGCCCTGGCCCGGCATCCCCGGCAGGGTCGGCGGGAAGAGCATCTGGGGATTGGCGTACCCCATGCCCGGCATCCCGCCCGGGGGGAGCATCGCCTGGGGGTAGGGCGCCATCATCTGCGGGAAGGTGGCGCCGTAGGGGGTCATCCGCGTGGGGGAACTGGGCGTGGGTGGCGCGAGCGACGTGACCGCACCCGGCGAGGTCGGGAAGACGGCCGTGAAGGCGATGCCGCAGCCGCCGCAGAACTTCGCGTCCTCGAGGCTCTTGTGCCCGCACTTGGTGCAACTCACCCAGCGGAGGCTCGCCATCGCCGAGTGCATCCGCGTCATCAGGTGGTCGAGGTCGTTCAGCACGTCGACCATGCTGTAGTAGCGGTGCTCGACCTTTTCCTCGATCGCCCGGAAGATCAGGGACTGGAAATTCTCGGGGATCGCCGACTCGCGAATGACCCGCGGCACCATGCCGGTGAGCATGTGGTAGAGGAGCATGCCGAACGAGAAGATGTCGGCGCGCTGATCGATCGAGGTGGGGCCGTTCAGGACTTCGGGGGCGAGGAAGGCCATCGCCTCCTTGCTCTGCTCGCGGAGGAAGGCGTCGGATTTCTTGTAGACCTGGAAGATCGAAAAATCGGTGATCCGCGGCAGCCCTTCGCGATTGAGCAGGATATTCGAGGGCTTGAGCGAAAGGTGGAAGACGCCGCGCCGATGGGCGTAGAAAAGGCCGAGCGCGATGCCGCGGGCGATGTCGAGGGTTTCGGTGACCGTGAGGTGGCTCTTCTGCTCCATGAGCCGGGAGAGGCTCTTGCCGTCCACGTGCTCCATGACCACGAAGGGGCCCAGCATGTCGCGCCCGACGTAGTAGGTGTGGACGATGTGGGTGTGGTCGAACTGGGTGATGCGTTCGACGTACTTCAGGTATTCCTGAAAGCCGGCGTCGAGGAGGTTGAGGTCGGAGCAGTGGAAGCGCTTGATGGCGAGGTCGCGACCGCCGCCGGGGAGGCGGATGTGGAAGACGTGCGACATGCGGCCGCGGCCCGCGAGTCCGGCGACCTCATAGGGCTGTCGCTCGTCGTACCCTTGCACGTGGGCCAGGCCGAGGCGGGGGGACAGCGCCTCCATCACGTTCGAGATGGAGAGCTTCCAGAGGTCGGATTCGCTCGCGGAAAGGGAGCTGGGGGCCGAGGCGAAGACCGGCTGCGGTGCGGTTTCCGTGCGCTCGCCGCAGTGCGGGCAAAACCTCGATTCGTTCTGGATTTCCCGGGTGCAACGGGGGCACAGCATGGAGCTCGTCCCTTCCTCCGGCGCACAGCCCTGCGCGGTCAGGCCCCTCTCAACTCCCCGTGCGCATCGCTTGCCCATGCGCGCGGGTCACACCCTGGTGGTCGATCGATCCTCCGGTCCGGCTAAGCCCATCCCCCACGACGCGCCGCTCGAGCGACCCGGCCGGCCGGGCCTCGCGCGGGCGGACCCACCCGTCTCAAGGCGCTCGCGTCCCGTTCGACAGGGAGAGCGCATCAACATTCGCTCCCCGTCGAGAGGACCGCGAAGGTTCGAGACTGTGGCTATTGTCGTGAGTCGAGGGCGGGGAATCAAGAACTTTTTTTCCAAAGGCCGAGGGGAGGCGGGGAACGGGGGGGCGTGGGTGTCAGTCGCGGACGAGGATGCGGTCCAGCTCGTGCGCGACCCGGGCGAGGAGGAGGAGCGGCAGGACGACGTACAGCGCGAGGTGGAAGAGAAGGAAGAGAACAGCGGACAGCAGGCCCCCGAGCACCAAGCCGCCCCTGCCCAGGGCGTCCCCCACAGAGCCGAACAGGGAACAGCCTACGCACAGAAGCGCACCGGAACCGGAGCCGACCAGGCATGGAGTGAAGACGTAGAGCGCGTAGGCGAGCGCGACGGCCGTGGTCGTGCTCCGGGTTCGGGCGGAGGCGAAGAGCCCGCAGGCCGCGCCGAAGAAGCAGAGGCTCGAGAGGAAGAGGTAGCCAAGGAAGCCGAAGAGGGGCAGCAGGAAGGCGGCGAGAAGAAAGTGCACCGGGCCGGCCCTCTCCCCCGCCGGGAGCCCCCAGACGGTCGGAGACAGATCCGCGAGGAAGAGCAGCGGACCGGCAAGGGCCAGAGGGAGGAGGCCGAGCAGCGGCAGCGCGATGGGGCGGAACCGGCACCACGCGAGCTGTGCCATCATGCGCCGGCGCGGGTAGGGGGTGAGGCACAAGAGGGTCGCGGTGTCCCGCTCCACTTCTTCCGCGAGGGTCGTGGCGAGCAGGCCGGGCAGGGCCAGCGAAGTGAAATTGCCGAAGAGAAGCCCGAGGTTGCACAGGAGGGCGAGGGACGGGGCCCAGGTCTCCGTGGGGTCGAGTCGGAGCATGAGCCAGAAACTGAACACCACGACATAGGCGAAACCCGCTCCCGCCCAGCCGAGGATGCCGGCCATGCGCCGGCCCGTGGTGGGCGCCCGCTTCCCGCGGAGGAGAAAAGGGTTCTCCTCGAGCGTGTCGTAGAGTTTGCGAAATCGCGCGATCATCAAGCACTGCGAGTTGCAAGGCCGTGCGCGTGCATGGAGCGGTCTGGGGGCGTTCCGCCGTGACCTCCGGTTCGAGGCCGCCGACGCGCATGGGAGCGCCCTGCGAACCCACCGGGCTGCGAGGTCGAATCCGCGGGTTTGGCAGAACGCGCGGAGACCGCTCCCTCACGGTCGCGGTTCCGTGTGTCCGTCGCGGACCCGTTCCGCTTCCATCGTCCCCATGTCGTGCACCCCCAGGATCGACATGCCAGGCCCCCCTAGGCCTTGCCGTCGAACTCCTCCATGAGCTCTTGCCATTCGGTCATGAGCGCGTCCACGCCTTTCTTCAGCTTCTTTCGTTCGGCTTCGAGCTTGCCGAGCCGATCCCAGTCCATCGCGAGCGACTCCCGCATTTGCTCTTCGCCGATCGCCCGCATCCGCGCCTCGTGTCGCGCCACCTCGTCCTCGATTTCGCCGATCCGTCGCTTCGCCTTCGCGACCCGGTTCCGCTCTTTCTTCGCCTCCTCCCAGGATTGTCCCGCCGCGCCGCCCGCCTCGGCCGCTGCCGCCGCCGCCCTGGGAGCGGCCGCGCGCGCCGCCTCGGCGCGCCGCCGCACTTCGTCGCGGTAATCGGAGTATGCCCCCTGGTACTCGACCAGCCGCGTCCCTTCGAAGGCGAGGATCTTCGTGACCACCCGGTCCAGGAAGTACCGGTCGTGCGACACGACCAGGACCGTCCCGTCGTAATCGAGCAGCGCCTCCTCGAGCGCTTCCTTCGAAGGGATGTCGAGGTGGTTGGTCGGCTCGTCGAGGACCAGGCAGTTCGAACGACCCAGGATCAGCTTCGCGAGCACAACCCGGCTCTGCTCGCCGCCGGAGAGCGTGCCGATGATGCGGTCCACGTCGTCTCCGCGAAACAGAAAGCGCGCGAGGTACGACCGGACCTCCAGCGAGGTCCGTTGGGGGTTCTCCTTCCAGATCTCCTCCAGCACCGACACCTGCCGGCGCAGGCCCGCGTGGAGCTGGTCGTAGTACCCGAACGCGACGTTGTGCCCCGGCTTCAGCACGCCCGCGTCCGGGGGCTCGCCGCCGAGCAGGACCCGGAGCAGCGTGGTCTTGCCGCAGCCGTTCGGGCCGACGATGCCGACCCGGTCCCCCTTCCAGAGCGTGAAGTTCACGTCGCGGAAGAGCGCCTTGTCGCCGAAGCCCTTGCCCGCCTTCTCGATGGCGAAGACCCGCCGGCCGCTGGCCTGATCGGTCTCGAACTTGAGCTTGACCGTTGCGCCCGGCCCGGTCGGGCGCTCCACGCGGTCGAGCTTCGCGAGCGCGCGTCGCCGCGATTTCGCCATATTGGTTTTCTGGCCCGCGAGGTTCCGGCGGATGAAGTCCTCGGTGCGCGCGATCTCCTTCTGCTGCCGCTTGAACGCCTCCTCGGCGAGGACGCGGCGCTCCTCCTTTTCGACGGCGTAGTAGGAATAGTTGCCGGGGTAGAAGACCCCTTTGTGGTTCTCGAGCTCCACGATCTCCGTGACCACGCGGTCGAGGAAGTAGCGGTCGTGCGAAACGATGAGCGACGCGCCGGCGAAATCCCGGAGGTACTCTTCGAGCCACTCGATGGCCTGGATGTCGAGGTGGTTCGTCGGCTCGTCGAGGAGCAGAAGATTCGTGTCCTGGAGAAGCTCGCGGGCGAGCGAGGCGCGGTTGCGCTGCCCGCCGGAAAGGACGGAGACCGGCCGGTCGAGGTCCGAAGCGTCGAAGCCGAGGCCGAAGAGGACCTTCTTCACGTCGGACTCGACCGTGTAACCGCCCTGCGCCTCGTACTCGTGCTGCAGCCGGCCGTAGGTCTCGATGGCCTTCTGCACGGCCGGACCTTCGCCGTGCATCCGTTCGGTCTCGCGCATCATCCTTTCGTGGAGGGAGAGGAGGTTCGTGAAGCGGGCCATCATGGCTTCGAGAAGGGTGTGCGCATCGTCGAGGCCGGCCTGCTGGCGCACGAAACCGATCCGGACGGCGGCGCGGGAGACGCGTCCGGAGTCCGGCTCCTCCTCGCCGGCGATGATCCGGAAGAGGGTGGTCTTGCCGGCGCCGTTGGGACCGATGATCCCGATGCGGTGCCCGGCGTCCACCTGGAGGGTGACCTCCTCCAGGACGGAGTTCCCAAGGTAGGCCTTGGTGACGCGATCGAGGTAGACAAGCGGCATGGCGAGCGATTTTAGCAGGCGAGCGCGCGCGGGGCAAACGATCTCTGACGCTCGACGGTCCGGGGCAGGTCAAGCGCGTGCGGCCGGGTCTTGACGCGCGTCCTCCGCTGTCGGTAAGATGGGCGCCCTCGGCTCGCATTTTCAGGAGGTGCCCAGTTATGGCTCGACTCCGCCTTGGTGCGGGCGCCGCGCTTGCCGCCGGCTGCCTTGCGATCGCCGCGGCCCTTGCCGTCGCGCCCGGAGGCGCGTCCCTACGCTCCGCGCGGGCGGAGGACCCGGCGCCGAAGTACTACGAAGTGGGGGACATCGTCCAGGACTTCGAGCTGACGGGCCTCGACGGGTCGAAGACACGCCTGTACGACCAGAAAGGAAAACCGATCCTGCTCAATTTCTGGGCGTCGTGGTGAGGCCCCTGCAACGGCGAGGCACCCCACCTCGAAGCGGACTTCTGGCAGAAGTCCAAAGACAAGGGTCTGGTGGTCCTGGGGGTCAATCGGGAAGAGGACGCGGAGACGGCGCTGAAATTCATCGAGCAGCATCGGCTGACGTTTCCGAGCTTTCTCGACCCGAAGCGTGAGTTCTACTCGAAGTTCACGCCGAAGTACATCCCGTGGAATGCCGTGCTCGGGCGCAACATGACGCTCAAGTACTCGCAGGCGGGCTTCGATCCCGACGCGTTGTCGGCGGCGGTGGAAAAGGCGCTCGCGGAGGGGGGCGGGAAGTAGGCGCGGATCGCGGAAGCGGGGGGCGCCGGGAGGCTCTTCCCCGAGCTCCCTCACGGCCGGGCCCGCCGCGCCGCGTCTCGCGCGTCGGGCGGAAGCGGCCGTTCCGATCCGAGGTCGGAATCGGGGGCCCCTTCTTGCGGCTGAGGCGGCGCGCTCGCCGGGGCGGCGGCGAGCGTCGCCTCGCCCGAAATCGGTTCGCCGGCTCGTGCCCCATCCGCCTCAACAACCCCCTCCAGCGAGAGCGCGCCCTCCCCTTCCGCGAGGCTGAGCGCGCCGTCCTCCGCCTCCCCCTCGACGACCGAGAGTCGTCCCGCATCGACCTCTCCCAGGCGCCGCTGGATCGCCTTCACGGCGAAACGGGCGACCGCGCCCAGCTCGCCCTTGCCCAGGCCGCCCGCACCGCGCGCGCAGGCAAGCAGCGGCTCCACGGCGCGGATCGTGCCGATCCGCCCCAGCACGCCGGAGACGACGGTCTTCACCTGCGGATCCGCGTGCTCGAGGAGCGGCAGCAGGGCCGCTTCCGCGTTCGGGTCCTCGAGTCGGCCGATCGCGCGCACGAGGTCGCACGTCGCGGCGGGGTTGGCGCCCGCCAATTTTTCGACGAGCAGCTCGAGCGGCGGCGTCTCCTTCAGCGACAGGAGGGCCTTGAACGCCCGCTTGCGAACCCCGTCGCACTTGGAGCCGATCAGTCGTTCGAGGAAGACGGCGAGACCGTCCCGGGGCAGCTCTCGGAGCAGGTGTTCCAGTGCCTCCAGCCGGTACTCCTCCGGCGAACTGTCGGACTCCACCAACTCGGCCAGCGGCGTAAGGCCCTCTTTTTGGAGGTGCCGCAGGGCGAGCACCCGAATGCGCGATTCGTCCCGCTTCGCCACCTCGCGGCACGCACGCAGCGCCTCCGGCGTCCCGGGAAAGCGCTTCACCAGGATCGCGAGGTTCCGGTACCTGACCTCCGGCTGCCACTCGCCTACCGCGTGGTCGGCCAGCCGGCTTGGGAGATCCTTCCCCTCGACCGTGAGCAGCTCCGCGACCTCGAGCAGCTCACGCAACGTGGAGACCATGCCCCGGGTGGTGAGGACCACGCCCGGCGCCAGGAGCAACATGCGCTTGCCCTCCAGCCTGGCGCCGCGGCCGATGAGCAGCCGGACCACCCGTTCCCGCGCGCCCTTGTCCAGGAGCGCCGCCATCTCGGTCTCGGAGCCTGCGACGAGCGCCTTGCGATCGAACTCCTCGTCCCCCACGCGCAGGTCGTGCTGACCGATCATGTTTCCGAGCCGGTCCGTGATCCCCTTCGGCTCGATCGACAGGTTCGGCGCGAGGCCCTCCCCGAAGAGACTGATCCGCGTCCACACGTCGCGCAGGGACCAGAAGCCGGACCTTTCGAGCTTGACGGTGATCGTGATGCCCCGGATCGTGCCGCAGATCACGCCGAGCTTGGTGAACGGCCGCGGCTGGAAGTCGAGGCCCAGCTCGGCGGCCGCGGCCTTCCACGCGGGTCGTGCCAAGGCGCTGCGGGTCCATGCGGTCCCCCACATCAAGGACCGCACGACGGAGAAAAGCAGGCCGGCGAAGCCGCCCAGGAGCCCGAGGCCGAACGCCAAACTCAGGAAACAGTCCATGCCGCCCATCGTAGCCGGGGCACGGGCGGGAGGTCAAGAGGCGGGCGGCGCTAGGCGGGTGGAAGTTGGAAGGCGCGGCGGCGGCGTCAGGCCAGCGCTTCCGGATCCGGCGGATCGGCGGAAGTGAACCTTCCGAGCCAGGGAAGGGGGCCGAACTGCCTCACGAGCCGCACGCCGGCCTCGGTGCGGCGCACGCCGCGCCGGCCGGACTCATCCTCGTCGCCGAGCGGATTCGGGTCCTTCCCTCGATTGTGGGCGAGCCCGCACCACCGCAGGCCGGCAAGGCACTCCGTCGCGCCGATGGCGTCGATGCCGCGATCCGTCAGGCGATTGGAGCGCAAATCGAGCCACGCGAGTCGGCCCAGGACCGGGCTGGTCGCGAGCGCCTCCGCATCGCGATCGGTAAGACCGGCGTTGAAGAACGAGAGCGAACGGAGCTTCGCCAACCATCGACAGGCGAAGAATTCGGCAGCCGCGCCGTCGAGCGAGGTGATGACGAGATCCAGGATGGGCGCGGCGCCGAAGAGGCGGTCCGCGCTCGCGAGGAAGGCGCCGCTTGAAGTTCGGACCTCTTCCACGAATCCGCGCCGAAATTGGAAGCGCGGGGCGTAGGGGGGCGCCGGCGTGAGGAGCGGATCGATCGCGGCGGCCCAGCGCCGGCCATGTGCCGCGCACAGGGCCATGGCCCGGGCGAGCAGAGGCGCGAGTGCGTCGTACCTCTCGCCGGCCCGGCGGCGCCGCGCGACCTCCAATTGGGCGAGCACGAGCTCCGCGCGCGGCGGGTCGGTCGCCGCGACCGCCGCGGCAAAGGCCTCGCGCGGCGCGTCGGCGCGCGGCTCGAGCACGACGGCCGCCGCAAGTTCGTCCGGGCCCTTCGACTCCGCCCCCGTCGCTCCGCCGAACAGCTTGCCTTCCTGCTGGAGCTGCCGTATCGTTGCGAGGATCCGCTTCTCCCGTTCCGCCTCCCGTCGTTCCCAGCCTTCCACGTCGTTGTCCTGCAGGGCGCGGATCACGGCCGCCTGGACCTCCTCGGCGACAAGCTGGAGCCTCGACTTGGCGGGAAGTCTGTTTTTCGGGTCGTCATCGCCGCTGGCGGACATAGTGGACGCCTCGTGCTCGAAGGTCTGAAGGGCCGACCTGGGCTGGGAGGGCGGGCGTCCTCGCCGGGACGCAAGTGCGTCGGGCCTCGGAGGGAACTTCCCTGCCGCACGCGCCGCGGTTTCGCGTCGTCGTGCTACTGCTTTTCCTTCAAGCGACCATCGACGAATCGTCAAAGAGCTGGTCGCATTCGTTTCAGGTCCACCACCGCATGGATGCGAGTATCGCTCCAGATCCCCGCGACCGCTTCGCATCGAGCGTCAACTCTGTGCGTCTCGCAGTCGTAACAATAGATGTCGAAAGAGGGGGGAAGTCGTTCCTCTTCCCGCACCGCCATGCTGACCCTGCACTCCTCCTCCGCAGCATGTTCGACAGGAAATGCTACGCCCTGTTGCCAGACGAAAAGCAGGCATGGCCCCATCTTGCCCTGCCACTCCCGAAGCGGTGTACCACAAATGGGGCAATTGAAAATCCCAGCCGGCCGATACCAGTCGAACATGCCCATGGCTCACACTTCCCGAGGTTTGTCGGCTCACTCCTTGCCAGGACCCCGCCCCTACGGACTCAGATCTGGCCGCCCCCGCCCGCCGCCGCCAGGCGTGGGGCAGAGACAGCCGCCGCGCCTGCGGCGTCCAGTCCGTGCGCTACCCTCCTCGCCCCAGGCTCCGCCGCGCCCGCCCAACACACGCCGCCCGGCGGGGGCCGAACCCGCTATACGCCCATCCTAGCCGGAGCGCGGGCGGGAGGTCAAGATGCGCGTTGCCGGCGGAGAGTGCGGCCCTACACCTTCATCCGCGGGTCGGTCGCGTCCCTCAGCCCCTCGCCGAGAAGATTGAACGCGGTGACCGTGACGAAGATGGCGAGCCCGGGGAAGAGGATGAGCCACCAGGCGTGAAAGTTTTCGCGCGCGGCGGAGAGGATGCTCCCCCAGCTCGAGTCGGGGATCTGCACGCCGAAGCCGAGGAAGGAGAGCGAGGACTCGGTCAGGATGGCGCCCGCGACGCCGAAGCTGGCCGCCACGAGGAGCGGCGCGAGGCCGTTGGGGAGGACATGGACGAAGATGATGCGCCAGGCGGGGACGCCGACCGCGCGCGCCGCGAGCACGAAGTCCTCGCCGGAAAGCCGCAGGAACTCCCCGCGCACGAGTCGCGCCTCGGTCGTCCACCCCGTGAGGCCGATCACGAGCATGATGTTGAAAATGTTCGGAGGGAGGAAGGCCACGGCGGCGAGGACGAGGAAGAACGTGGGAAAGCACATCATCCACTCGATCAGCCGCGAGATCAGCATGTCCACCCAGCCGCGGAAATAGCCGGCGAGCGCGCCCAGGAGGATCCCGATCCCGGAGTAGATGCCGACGGCGACGAACCCGACGGAGAGCGAAACGCGGCCTCCCCAGAGCATGCGGGTGAGGAGGTCGCGGCCGGTCTCGTCGGTGCCCAGGTAATAGGTCGAGGTCGGCCGGTGGGAGGTCTCGCTCTGGTGCGCTTCATTGAAGCCGAAGGGGATCGGCGGCATGTGCCAGGCGGAGGCCACGATCTCCTTCTCTTCGTGGGCCCGCTTGTAGTCGATGGACTCGAACGGGGGGCCGTGGAGCAGGCGGAGTCCGGCCGCGGCGAGGGGGGGCAGGAACGCGAGAGCCAGCAGGATGCGTGCGCGCCGCTCGCGCGGCAGGCGCCTGCGACCGGAGAGCCACCGCCAGGTCGCGGGGAGCCAGGTGAAGCAGCCGGCGACGAAGGCGAGCGAAAAAAAGTCGATGGCCGTGAGGCTGCGGAAGAGGGGGTAGTAGGTCGCGGGGACCAGGTCGACCTTCTCCGGGTCGAGAAGGGCTGCCGCCCGGTCGCCGAGCTGTGCGAGTCGCGTCCTGGCTGCTTCGTACGCGTCCCCCCGGAGCCGCACGAAATCGCCGTCCGCCGCCACCGCTCGGTACTCCGCGAGGAGGCCCGGCACTTCGCCCGCGACCCCTGGTCGCAACTGCTCCGCGAGGAAGGTCAAGGCAAGCTCGATGCCGCGCAGGCTTCGCGTGAGTCGCAGCCGGTACTCGCCCTCGAGGCCGTCCGCCGCGCGCCGCACCAGCGGCTCGACCGTCGCCCAGTCGGCGGGGCCTAGCTCCTTCTTGACCTCCGCGAGGGAAACGTCGTCGTTCTTCCACTTGAAGTCGTTCGGGCGCTTCGTTTCGATCTCTTTTTTCTTCGCGTCGAGCAGCTCCCCCGCGCTTCGCCAGTCCTCGACCCGCAGCCGGGTCTTGAGTTGCATGAGCGGCACGCCGAGCTTGTCCCAGGTGGCCTGTGCGCGCGCGAGCGCGGCCGGCGTCTCGACGAACTCGTTGTGCGCCGCGTCCTTCCAGTCGAGGAACTGGTTCTGGTACAGGCCGGGCATCGTGCCGGTGAACCAGTACGGCTTGTCGTTCGCGAGGAGCGGGGCGAGGATCGCGGAGAGGCCGAGGAGCACGAGGATGGCGCCGGCGACGAGCGCGGGCTTGTCCTTGCGGAGCTGTCGCCAGACGACGTCCCAGTAGCTCTTGCCTTCGATGGGCGGCTCGGCCGCGGACGCGGGCGCGGGCGCGGGTGGCACCGGCGGCGTGGGGACGGCGAGGGGGGCGGAAGAGGGCGTCATGGGCGAAGCTCGATGGTGGGGGAGCGCGGCGAAGTGGAGGAGGTGGCGCGAGAGGCGATTTCAAAATTCAAATTGCAAGTCTCAAATGTCAAATCGCGAGCAGCCGAAGGGACGAGCCACCCAAGACGCCGAATAAGCCGAAGGACGAAAGACTGCGAATCGAGCGCCGCCAATCGGAACCGCGACCGTGAGGGAGCGGTCTCAGCGCATCCGACGGCTCCCTCGGATTCGGTCCCGCCGGCGCTGGGTGAAGAACGAGCCGCGAATTTCGCCGGTTTCGAGGATTGTTTTCCGAGAATTCGTTGCCCCAACACCTGTTGGTTGGCCGTTGTGACACGGCGTCATACCGGCATGGTTTCGCCCTCGGTGCCGAGAAACGCCGGCGACGGCGATCGTCTCAAACGCTTCACGGACGTCGGTGGGTGTGGAGGCGAGATCGAACCCCCTGGACACGGTGAACCCCAGAGGCCGCTCCCTCGCCCGGAGCGAGGCCGAGAGCCGAGTCGCATGGGTCGCCGTTGGGATTTCGGCGGCCCACCAGCCTCGCCAGGAAAGCCGTGGTTTCCGGGATGTTCGGTCCGTACGGAATCCGCCGCGAGAAATCTCAAATGTCAATTCTCAACTCTCAAATCTCCTCAGTCGAATCGGATCTTCGGGTTCACGGCCACGTAGAGCAGGTCGCTGATGAGGATCCCGACGAGCGTGAGCAGCGCGGAGATCGTCGTGATCCCCATGACGACCGTGAAGTTCTTTTGCGTGATGGCCTCGAAGTCCAGTCGTCCCATCCCCGGCACGCTGAAGATCTGCTCGACGATGACGCTGCCGCCGAGGAGGGCGGGGAGCAGGTCTCCGAAGAGCGTCACCACAGGGATGAGGGAGTTGCGCAGCGCATGCTTGAGGATCACCATCCGCTCCGAGAGGCCCTTCGCCCGCGAGGTGCGGACGTAGTCCTGCCGGATCTGCTCCAGCATGCCGACCCGCATCTGCCGCGACGTGAAGGCGAAGCTGGCGTAGGTGAGGACGGCGACCGGGAGGAAGAGATGCCAGCCGCGGTGCAAAAGTGCGCCGAACCCTTCTCGATCCGCGCAGCACTGTTCGGTCATCGCGGTGATGGGGAACAGGCGAAGGTAGTCCCCGCCGCAGAGGAGGAGCAGGCAGTTGGTGGCGACCCAGAAGCTGGGCAGCGAATACAAAACGAAGAGCGCGATCGTCAGCGTCCGGTCCAGCCATGTGTACTGTCGGGACGCGGAGTAGATCCCGATCGGCAGGCCGACGAGATAGATGAGCAGGAGGGACCAGAAGTTCAGCACGAGCGTGATCGGGAGCGCCTGCCGGATCAGCTCCCACACCGGTCGCCGATCCTTGGGGTTCATCGACTTGCCGAAGTCGAGCGTGGCGACCCGGGAGAGCCAGGAGCCGTACCGCCTGTACCACGGCTGGTCGAGGCCGTACTCGTGCCGGAGCCGCGCGAGGTCCTCCTTCGTCGGTCCGCGCCGACCCATCTGGCCCGCGACGCCCGTCCCCATGATGAGCGCCGCAGGGTCTCCCGGGGCGAGCATCATGATCCCGTACGAGATGAACGTGATCCCGATCAGGTTGGGGAGGATGAGCCCGAGGCGCTGCAGGATATAGGTCTTCACCGCGCTACTGCAGCTCCTTCGGGATCCACCAGTCGCGCACGTCGTACCCGGGCCGGAGCGTGTAGATCTTCACCCCGCGCAGCTTTTTCCCGTACGCGAGGTAGTCGGGATTGCAGAACATGAAGAGGTAAGGCTGCTCCTCGTGCAGGATGCCCTGCAGCTTGATGAAGAGCGCGGCCCGCTTCTTCGCGTCCATCTCGAGACGCGAGGCCTCGATCAGCTTGTCCGCGTCCTCATTTACGAAGCCCGTGAAGTTCGAGCCCTTCTCGCCGGTCTGGCTGGAGTGCCAGTTCTGGTAGGGGTCGTTCTCGGGGCTCATCGCCCACGAGAGCTGACAGGCGTCGAAATCCATACGGTCGAGGCGGTCGGTGAAGGAGGTCCACTCGAGCATCTTCACCGTCATCTGGATGCCGAGTCGCTTGAGGTTTTCGATGATGATGGCCACGCGGCGGGCCGCGGGGTCGTTCGGCCCGAACTGAGGCGACAACAACTCGAACTTGAACGGGACCCCGTCCTTGTCCCGAAGGCCGTCCCCGTCGTGGTCGATCCACCCCGCCTTCCGGAGCAGCTCCTCGGCCTTCTTCTTGTCGAAGGGGTACGGCTTGATGTTGCGGTCATACGCCGGTGCGAAGCAGTACTGGTCGCCTTCGATGCTCACGGCCCGGCCCTTCAGGATCTCTTTGTTGAAGAGGTCCTTGTCCAGGGCGCCGTACGCGAGGGCCTGCCGGACCAGCTTTTCGTTGAAGGGGACCTTTCGCAGGTTCCACGCGACGAACCCGAAGTTCGGGATGAAGTACTTGGTGACTACGTGGTCTTTCGTGAAGGGCGCGTTCACGCCTTCGACGTCGAACTGTTCCGGCGTGAGGTCGAAGTTGAAGTCCACGTCCCCGTTCTTCAGGGCCTGGATCGCCGCGACGTTCTCGGTGATGAACCGATAGACGATCTTGTCGATGTGCGGTTTCCACGTGCCGTTGTAGGCCACGTAACGCTGGAGGGTCAGGCTGGAGCCGCGCTGCCAGGCCTGGAACCGGTACGGCCCGCTGCCGATCGGCGCGCCGTGGCGTTCGTGCTCGTTGAAGCGCTTTCCGAAGGTCTCAGGGTCCTTCCAGACGCTCACGGTTTTGAGGCCGGCCTTCTTGAATTCCGCCTGCATTTCCGCCGTGATCCCGGTGCCGACGTTGTAGGTCAGCGCGGGGGCCGCGAGGAACTTGTCCTTCGCTGCGTCCACCGGCGCCTCGACCTCGCCCATGAGCCCGTCCGGGTCGAACAGGTGCTCGGGGTAGATCATGTGGAGGTTGCCCGCCGTCTCCAGCGCCGCCCAGTACTGCTTCGAGTAGGTGTAGCGGACCGTCATCTCGTCGAGCAGCTCGACGTTTTGGATGTCGGTCAGGTAGGAGCGGACGGAGGTGGCGCCGACGACCGGGTTGGCCATCGCCTTGTAAGAAAAGACGACGTCACGCGCTGTGACGGGCTTGCCGTCATGCCACGTCGCGCCCTTCCTCATATAGAAGGTCATGCTCGCGCCCTTGCGCACTTCCTTCAGGTCCGCGCGCGCGACGCTCACAGCCTCGCCTTTGGGCGGCCGGACCACGACCTGGTCCTGCTGGTCCTCGGCATTGCCGCGAAGGATGGTGCCGTCCTTTCGCACGACGAGGTCCTCCCAGACGAAGCTTTCACACGCGAGCGGCGCGAACTCGTAGGTCTCCGGGTTGCGCTCGATGAGGGTTTCGTAGATGTTGGCGACGACGTACTGCGTCATCGCGCTGGAGTCGATTTCCGAGGAGAGCGTCTTCGGTTCGGTGGAGAACCGGAAGACCACCGTGCCGCCGTTGACGGGCTTGGCGTTGGGGTCCGTCTGGTCGTTGTAGGCGTCGGCCTTGACCGCGCCCGCGCCGGTCGCCTCCGCGCCGGCATCGACCGGTGTCTGTGCGGCCAGCGAAGAGTAGGAGGCTGCGAGGAAGAACGCGAGGAGAAGGGTGGAAAGCTCGAGAGGGGCGCGCCTCGCGGCCCACGCGGAAGGGAGAGGGGGCATAGCTCGCTCCTGGGAATTGGATGGGATGGCGCGGACCGTGGAAGCGGGGGCCGCGGGGCGCGGTATCCTAGCAGCGGCGCTACGCGAGGGCAAGCGAATTTCCCGGGCGGAGCGGGTGCCGGGCGGCGGGTCGTGCGAGAAGTCTTGCCGCCGGCGGCGCGGGGCCGTAGACTCTCGCAGGAGGGGGCGACTTGGAGGCAGACACATGCGGAACCAGGGATCCTCCTTCCCGTGTCTTCCGGTCTGGTTGGCGCTCGCCCTCGTTCTCGCGCCGGCCTGCGGACAGGATGCGCCCGCGGTCGGGCAGCCGAAGCAGGGAGCCGCTCCAGCCCCCGCCGCCGTGCCGCCCGTGCCGCCCGGTGCGCCCGCCGCCGGCTCGGAAGCCCGCTCCTTCCTCGCCGACAGCGTCACCCGCACGCTCGAGCAGCCCGGCTGCCGCATTTCGTACAGCAACCTCGAGCCTTCGGGCCGGCCGGCCCCCGAAAGCTCGACGGAAGTCTTTCGTCGCCCGGACTTCTCCCACTTCCGAATGGCCGCCGGTCGAGGTGAGTTTTATTCCAAGGGGGACCGGCTCGTCATCAAGGATTCCGAAAAGGGGACCTGGTCCTCGGCCGAGGAGCTGGGACCGGTGGGCGCGCCGCTGAGGGAGCGGGTCCGCCGCGCCGACCAGGTGCTGCAGGTGGTCCTCGAAGGGGCCGATCAGGTGGAAGCGTCGGGTGACGAAACGCTCGGCGTCGTGCCCTGCCTCGTCCTGCAGATCAGGTCTGAGCCTGAGACGGTCCGGCTGCGCACCCAGGAGCGGCTCGCGAATCCCGTCGTGCGGGAGGGCCTCGTGCGAAAGGGCATCGCGGACGCACAGCCCGTGCTCGAGTCGTGCTCGATCGAGTTCCGGGTGTGGATCGATCGGAAGGAAAAGCTCGTTCGCCGCCTCCAGACCCTCAACCACCTCGTCCTGCGCACGGCGACCGGAGACACCGACATCGCGGGGAGCCGGCAACTCGATTTCACGAGCTACAACGAGGGGCTGGACGAGCCGATTCCCGACGAAGTGAAAGAAAAGCTGGGTCTGTCGAAATAGGCCGGGGGGTGGGACGGGTCGGGGACGCGGGGGAGGGGGGACTACTTGGTGAGCTCGTGCACCATGTGCCCCAGCTCCGGCAGCAGGATCCGCGAGAGCGCAAGCCGCATGGCCCCGGAAGACCCGGGCAGGCACGCCAGCAGCTTCCCGCCCGACGTTCCGAGGAAGGCCCCGCTCAGGATCGCCGCGGTCCCGATCTCCTCCCGGCTGAGGGCGCGAAAAAGTTCTCCGAAGCCCTCGATCTCCCGGCCGAGGAGCGGCCGGAGCGTGGCGATCGTGACGTCGCGCGCGCTGATCCCCGTCCCTCCGCTCACCAACACCAGGTGCAGGTCGCGCCGCAGCAGCCCCCGGACGGCCTTGCGGATCCGGGCGCCGTCGTTCGGCACGACTTCGTGGAACACGCACTCGTGGCCGGCACCGCCCAAAAGCTCCTTGGCCACCTTTCCCGACTGGTCGGTCTCCAGTGTCCGCGAATCGCTCGTCGTCACGACCGCGTAGCGGATCGGACCAAGCTCCTCGCCCAGCTTCTTGTGGTGCTTGACGGCCATGGCGGGATTCTACTCGTGGGCCGTCGCGGCGCACAATCTTTTTTCCGCGAGGGCCGGAAATCTGGTTGCATCGCGGGACGCTCCGAGTTACATTGCCGGGTTCGGGTGACGTCGAGGAGAGACTCTACTCGTAGTCGGTCGAGCCTCCGCGAACCCATTCCCTGGAACCGATTGCGCACTTCCCCTGGCAAGAGGACGAACGCCGATGCCCGTTTACGAATACACTTGTACGAAGTGCGAGCACGAGTTCGAGTTGCTGGTCTTCGGCACGAAGCCGAGGGTCCGGTGTCCCGAGTGCCGCGGCAGCCGCGTCAAGAAGCGGTTCTCCGTTTTCGGGACCAAGACCGATTCGGGGTTCCGGTCGTCCGCCGGCGGCGAGTGCGGCGCGGGGAGCTGCGGCTCCTGCGCCCCTACCGGCTGAGGTTCGCGGTGATCGCCGGCCGTCGGCCGGTCGCACAGCTCGCCCCGCAACCCCGCCCGCAACGCACGAAGTGCACGAAGTTCGGAGCGGCCTCCCCCATGCCCGGATTCGTCGAAGTCCCCGGAGCCGTTCGCCTTCAGCCCGGTCAGGCCATGGCCGTGACGATCGAGGGGAAGACGCTCGCGCTCTTCAACCTCGGCGGCACTTTCTACGCCATCGACAACGAGTGCCCCCACTCCGGCGGGCCGCTCGCCGAGGGCCTCGTGCAGGGGGAGTCCATCCTCTGTCCCTGGCACCAGTGGACCTTCAACATCAAGACCGGTCGAGGCCCGTTCGGCGGCGGCGTCTGTGTCGACACGTTCGCCGTTCGCCAGGAGAGCGACAAGGTCCTGGTGAGTGTCGCCGAGCCCCGCCCCCGCCCGCCCGTCCAAACCTCGGGCGAGCTACCCTGAGCGCTTGCGATCCGCCAATCGACCCTGAGTCGCCCGAAATCAGCAATCGGAATTCAGCAATCAGCAATGCTTGCTCGCGCCTCGGGTTCAATTGTTCAATGCTCGCCCATCGGAGACCCCGATGTCCATCCTGAAGATCGCCAAGATCGGCCACCCCTGCCTGCGTCGCCCGAATCGCGCGCTCACCGTGGCGGAGCTTCGCAAGGAACCCGTCCAGCGCTTCATCGACGACATGCTCGAGACCATGCGCGACGGCGAGGGGATCGGCCTGGCCGCCCCGCAGGTGCACGAGAATCTCCAGCTCGTCGTCATCGAGCTTTCGAAGATCGAGAACTCCGAAAAAAAAGAGATCCCGCCGCTCGTCCTCGCCAATCCGTCCTTCAGCTTTCTCGCGGAGGAGCGGGTGGAAGGCTGGGAGGGCTGCCTCAGCATCGACAACCTGCGCGGCCGCGTCCCGCGGTCGAAGCGCGTCGCGGTCAAGTACCTGGACCGCAAAGGAGAGGCGCGCACGCTCGATACGCAGACCTTTCTCGCCGTGGTCCTGCAGCATGAGCTTGACCATCTGGCCGGGAAACTGTATCCTGACCGCATGACGGACATGACGAAGCTCGCTCACCTTGCGGAGTTCCGGCGCTTCGTCCTGGCCGAAACCCCCGACGAAACCGAGTGAAAATGAACTATCTCGTGACCGTCCGGTACGGCCGGATGGGGATCGTCGAAAATTTCGAGACCGAGCTGCCGGACCTCGCGGCGGACGAACGCTGCGTCGTTCGCACCGAACGCGGCGACGAACTCGGCGACTGCCTCTCCGGCTCCTCCGCGTTCCCCGCGGAACTGCCGGCCGGTCTCTTTCCGCTGGTCCTCCGCCGCGCGCACGTGACCGACGTCTTCTCGCTCGAGCGCTTCCAGGCCGAGGACGCCGTCGCCGCGCTCGACGCCTGCCGAAAGGCGCTCGCGGAGCTGGGCCAGGAACTGAACGTCGTGGACGCGGAACTGCTGCAGGGCGGCGGCCAGGTCGTCTTCTACTATGAGGGCAAGTTCGGCGGCGACTTCCCGGCCGTCCTCGCCCACGTCGGCGGCCGTTTGGGCGCGAGCGTCCTCTTCACGAAGGCCAGCTCGCGGCAGCAGGAAAAGACGATGCTTTCCACCGTCGTCGAGTACCAGTCGGGTCAGGGCGGCGGGCCGGTCGCCGGAGGTTGCGGGCAGCCGAACTGCGGCGGCGGCAAGTGCGGGAGCGAGTCCGAGGCGGGCGAGGGGGAGGGGAAGGCCGAAGGCGGCGGTTGCACGAAGTGCTCGGTGAAGGACCTCGTGAAGAACATCGGGCGCGCGCCGGAGCGGCCCGCTTCGCCGCGTGCCTTGGAGTTCGTGGAGGTCCCAGGCGCCGCCGGGCTCGTGGTGGGCGCCGCGCTCATGGCCGCGGTCGAAGGCAAGGTGGTCGCCGTGGTCCGGACCGAGCGCGCGTACTTCGCGGTCGACAACACCTGTCCGCATGCGGGCGGGCCGCTGGCGGAGGGGCGCGTGGAGAACGAAGCGATCTCGTGCCCGCTGCACGACTGGAGCTTCGATCTCGCGACGGGTCGCGAGCTGGACGGGCGCTCGGCGAAGGTGGAGAGCTATCCCGTGAAGGTCGAGGATGGCAAGGTATTCGTGAACGTGTGGCCGGAGATCCCGCTGGGGGGCTGAGTACCGCTCCGCAGAAGTCGGTGGCCAGGAGGCGAAGGCAAGTTGGGCCGCCCGCGAGGCGCGCGAGCGAGCCGTACTGATGGAGAGGTACGGTGAGCGAGCGCAACGAAGCAGGCGGCCGAAATCGCCGAGCAAACGGGTCACCCAATTCCGCGGGGCGGTATCGAGACGCCCTGGCGACCGGCGGCGCCGCGACCGATCGGTCGGGACGCCCAGGTCACGCGGGAGACCTTCGAAGCAAGCTCGAGGAGAGATCCATGCAGCCGACCAAACTGGCGAACGTGCTCCTGGGCAAGGTGGACGACTTCCTGAACTGGGGCAAGGCCTGGTCGATCTGGCCGATGACGTTCGGCATCGCGTGCTGCGCCATCGAGATGATGGCCACGGCCGCGACGCGCTTCGACATCGATCGCTTCGGCGCGGGCGCGTTTCGCGGGACGCCGCGGCAGGCCGACCTCATGATCGTCGCGGGGACCGTGAACGTGAAGATGGCCCAGGTTGTGCGCCGCCTCTACGAGCAGATGCCGGAGCCTCGGTACGTGCTGGCGATGGGAGCCTGCACGGTCGGGGGCGGGCCCTACTTCATCTACGGCTACACGGTGGTGAAGGGCGTGGACAAGGTCGTGCCGACCGACGTCTACATCCCCGGCTGCCCGCCCCGCCCGGAGGCGCTGCTGGAGGGCATCATGCGGCTGCAGGAAAAGATCCGCACGCAGAAGCAGCTCACGCAGCGCGCGCACGAAACGGTGCCCGGCCTCGTCGCCGCGCCGGAGCAGCCCTGCGGCAGCGTCGTCACGGCGGCGAAGGCGGAAGACCCGCGCGACTTCCGGATCCCGTTCCTCGGCAGGATCTAGTGGATGCAGGGCTTCGCATTGCCAGGAACCCGCTCCGGGTCAAAAATGTATCGAGGAATCGAACCCCAAAGAACCCACAGATTTCACGGCGCAGCCGATGGCCGCAACCAAAGGGACGAGCCACCGAAGACGCCGAAAACACCGAAAGACGAAACTCTTGCGCATCGATGGACGCAGCCGATCGGAACCGCGACCGTGAGGGAGCGGTCTCAGCGCGTCCTTCGGTTCCCTCGAATTCGGTCTCGGAACCGATTGCCTGCCGGGGGAAATTTGTTGCCGAAAAAGCAAGCTTCTGCGCGATGGTGTCACAGATTCTGCGGGATTACACAGATCACGAATCTGTGAAATCGTCGCTAAGCCGTGCAATCTGTGGTTCCGTCGAGATCGGGGCGCGGCATGCGCGCCTTGCCATGACATCCGGAAACGGCTCCCCGGCGTCCACCAGCACGCGAAAGGCCTGACATGCCGAAGGTCCTCGAATCCGAAGAGATGTTCGTGAACATGGGGCCCCAGCACCCCTCCACGCACGGGGTGCTGCGCCTCCTCCTCAAGACGGACGGCGAGATCGTCGAACAGTGCGAGCCCCACGTCGGCTACCTGCACCGCTGCGCCGAGAAGATCGGCGAAAACCTCAACACCATCCAGTTCGTCCCCTACACGGACCGCCTCGACTATCTCTCGTCGATGAGCGACAACCTCGGCTTCTGCCTCGCCGTCGAGAAGCTGCTCGGCGTGGAGGTCCCGCCGAAGGCGCAGTACCTGCGCGTGCTCATGGCCGAGCTGAACCGCATCGCGAGCCACTTGATCGCCTTCGGGACGTACGGGCTCGACATCGGCGCGTTCACGCCCTTCATGTGGGCGTTGCGCGAGCGCGAGGTCATTCTGAATCTCTTCGAGCGCGTAAGCGGTGCGCGCCTGACGTACAACTACGTCCGCATCGGCGGCGTCATGCGCGACATCGACAAGACCTTCGAGACCGAGTGCCGCAAGTTCCTCAAGGAGTTCCCGGACAAGGTCCGGGAGTACCACGACATCCTCTCGTACAACCAGATCTTCATCAACCGGACGAAGGGGCTCGGGTACCTCCCGATCGACCTCGCCCTCGCGTACGGCGTGACCGGGCCGAACTTGCGCGCCTCCGGGTACTCGCTCGACGTCCGGAAGTTCGAGCCCTACTCCGGCTATGACAAGTTCCAGTTCGACGTCCCGCTCGGGCAGGGGCACGACGGACAGGTGGGCGACTGCTGGGACCGGTACTACGTCCGCATCCAGGAAATGGCCGAGAGCGCGCGCATCGTGACGCAGGCCCTCGACGGGATGCCGACGGGGGAGTACTGGATGGAGAAGTTCAAGCGCGCGCCGAAGCTGCCGAAGGGGGAGGTCTACTTCCGGATCGAGAACCCGCGCGGCGAGCTGGGGTACTACCTGATCAGCGACGGGCGGGAGATCCCGTATCGCCTGAAGATCCGGGCCCCTTCGTTCTGCAATCTGAGCGTGCTGCCGGAGATTACGCGCAACGTGTACATCGCGGACGTGGTGGCGATCCTGGGCTCGATCGACATCGTGCTCGGCGAGATCGACCGCTAGCGCCGCCTTTGACCGGCGCGTCCCGCGTGCCGCGGGAGACGAAACAACGGACCCCTCGCCAAAAATGTAGAGAGGGTTATCGACATGATCAGCATGGTCCGGGACATCGTGAAGGGGATGTGGTCGGTCGCCGTCGGGATGCGGCTGACCCTGAAGTACTTCCTGAAGTCGCCCGTCACGATGCAATACCCGGAAGAACGGTGGGTGATCCCGCCGGGCTACCGCGGGTATCACGAGTTCAAGCTCGAGGACTGCATCGCGTGCGACCTCTGCGTGAAGATCTGCCCGGTCGATTGCATCGAGCTGGTCAAGAAGCGCGAGGGGAAGAAGGTCACGGTCACGAAGTACGCGATCGACTACAAGAAGTGCATGTTCTGCAACCTCTGCACGGACCCGTGCCCCACGGAATGCATCGTCATGGGGCCGGCGTACGACAAGAGCACGCTCGACCGCGACACCCTCGTGATCGACTTCGTGAAGACCGGCATGCGCGTCCCGGGCGCGGTCGGCTACGAACACCTGCAATTCGCCCCGCTGGCGCCGGTCGCAGCGGCGGCCCCCGCGGCGGCTGCGGCCCCGGCCGCGAAGCCGGCGGCGGTCGCGCCCGCGCCTGCGCCGAAACCCGCCCCCGCCGCGGCGGCAGCCGCGGTCGCCCCCGTGCCCGCTCCTGTTCCCGTCGCGGCCCCCGCTCCCGCACCCGCTGCGCCCCCCGCACCCAAGCCCGCTGCCGCCGTGCCGACGCCCGCCAG